>NZ_JBPQFM010000026.1:0-91394 GCF_051373225.1 Amycolatopsis sp. w19
CCAGACTGGCTCCACACCTACAATCACCACCGCGGCCACACCGCACTCGCCGGCAAACCACCCGCCAGCCGCGTCCCCAACCTCCCAGGTCAATACACCTAGGCGCAAGGAAGGGGGCCTTCATGTACTCAGTCTTGTGGCGTGCGCGCTGTCGGGGACCGTGTGGATTTTGGTGCGTCAGATGACCCGAAACCCACACGGTCACCACGCCAACCTGCAGAAAGAGAGCAAGGGACCTTTGCTACCACCCGCGCGTGAAGGCCCCCTTCCCTCGACTCAGCCGAGGGAAGGGGGCCTTCACGCGCGAAACGTCAGTAGGTCGGCAGGCTCTGGTCGATCTGCCGCGCCCAGGCCAGCACGCCGCCACCGAGGTGGGTCGCGTCCTTGAACCCGGCCTTGTGCAGCGCCGCCAGCGCCTCCGCCGAACGCGCGCCCGACTTGCAGTGCAGCACGATCGGCTTGTCCTGCGGCAGTTCCGACAGTGCCTCGCCCGAAAGGATCTTGTCCTTCGGGATGAGCGTCGCGCCCTTGATGTTCACGATCTCGTACTCGTGCGGCTCGCGGACGTCGATGAGGGCGAAGTTGTCGCCGTTGTCGAACTTGGCCTTGAGCTCCGCCGGAGTGATCGTGCTTCCCGAAGCGGCCGAAGCGGCTTCGTCCGACACGACGCCACAGAACGCTTCGTAGTCGATGAGCTCGGTGATCTTCGGGGTCTCCGGATCCTTGCGGATCTTGACCTCGCGGTACTTCATCTCGAGCGCGTCGTAGCTGACGAGCCTGCCCAGCAGCGGCTCGCCGATACCGGTGATCAGCTTGATCGCCTCGTTGACCATGATCGAGCCGATCGACGCGCACAGCACGCCCAGCACGCCACCCTCGGCGCACGACGGCACCATGCCGGGCGGCGGCGGCTCGGGGTAGAGGTCGCGGTAGTTGAGGCCCTTGCCGTTCGGCGCGTCCTCCCAGAACACGCTCGCCTGGCCCTCGAACCGGTAGATCGAGCCCCACACATAGGGCTTGCCGGTGAGCACGGCGGCGTCGTTCACCAGGTACCGCGTCGCGAAGTTGTCGGTGCCGTCAAGGATCAGGTCGTACTGCTCGAACAGTTCGAGAGCGTTCGACGACTCGAGCCGGTCGGTGTGCAGGTGCACCTTCACGAACGGATTGATCTCGGCGATCGTCTCCTGCGCCGACGCGGCCTTGAGCTTGCCGATGTCGGACTGTCCGTGGATGACCTGGCGGTGCAGATTCGATTCGTCGACCTCGTCGAAGTCGACGATGCCGAGCGTGCCGACCCCGGCCGCGGCCAGGTACAGCAGCGCCGGGCTGCCGAGGCCACCTGCACCGATGACCAGCACCTTGGCGTTCTTCAGCCGCTTCTGCCCGGTCACCCCGACGTCCGGGATGATCAGGTGACGGCTGTACCGGGCCACCTCGTCCTTGGTGAGCTCGGCGGCCGGCTCTACGAGCGGCGGCAGCGTGCCTGACATCGGGTCCTCCATCTCGCGTGGATCGCGGGTCGCATCCCAGTATCTACAACACGAAGAGACGGAAACGCCTTCCCCCGTTTCACATCCTGGGATGTTCCAGCAGGTGAGACGGCGGAGACTAGGGTGACGGGTTCGGCCAAGACCCAGGCTTGCAGACCTTGCCGTCGGCGGGCACCTTGCCGCGGTCCCCGCCGGGAAGATCGTTCAGCTGTGCCACGAAGTCGTTCGAGACGCCGAACGTCTGCTGCATCATGACCGGCGCGATCGCGCCGTTCTCCTTGCAGCCCACGTGCTTTCCGCCCAGGGCGTGCCCGACCTCGTGGTTGATGGCGTACTGGCGGTACGAGACCATGTCGCCCTGGAACGCCACCGCTCCGCGCACCCAGCGGGCGAGATTGATCACCACGCGCTTGTCGAAGCTCGACCGGTAACACGAGGTCTCGTAAGTGATCTGGAACATGCAGACGTCCGCGCGGTGCGTCGTGTTCGGTGTGGTGAGACTCACCCGGAAGCTGGGGTTCGGGAAACTCGCGTCGACGCGCTGGAGCGCCTTCTTCCCATCCCACGTCCAGCTCTTGCCATCGGACAACGTCTGCTCGACCGACCTGGCGAAGCTGTCGTCACCCATGTAGCTGGCCGGATCGATGCCGTCCTCGACCTCGACGGTGTAGGTGTACAGCTGCCCCGTCCCGACCTTCTCGCCCTTGCCCGGCACCACGTGGTAGGTGCCTTTACCGGCCTCGGTGAAGTCGGGCCCCTTGGGCAGATCGGCGGTCGGGATCTTGAGGTCGACCGGTTTGGCCGGGTTCTCGGGAAGGACGTCGCCGCCCCCGTCCACACCCGCGCCCGGCTCACCGCCGTTGCCCGCGGATCCGTCGGCTCCGTCGGCTCCGGCCGAACTCGTCCCGTCGGAGGCGATCGGCTCGGCCGGGCCGGTGGCGGTGTTGAACACGACCAGCGCGGTGATCACCACGAGGATCGGCAGTGCGTACACGCGCCAGCCGTAGGTCTTGGCGAACTGGCCGATGCCGCCCTTGCGTTTGGCGGCCTTGGCCTTGGCGGCGCCGGTCTCGTGCGGCTTCCAGGACGCGCTGAGCGGCTGGGCGCTGGTCCGGCGGCCGCCGGGACGGTAGCGGTCCTCGTCGAGCCGCTGCGACGGCGGCGGCGTCGGCCGGTACTGGCCCGTGCGCGGCACGTCGGAGGAGCGGGGCTGGGCGCGCGGCGGACGGCGGGCGGATGCGGAGTACTGAGACCGCCGACCCTCGCCCTGCGCGCCTTGCTTTACCCGATCCACGCGCACCAGGGTGCCATAACCGAACTGTGATGTTGTGAGCGACCGGCGCTTCGCACGGCGTGTCCTACCCACCCGAATGGGCTACCAGGTGCCCGATTCGACCGATTCCCACATCCCCAAAACGGCCTTCGCTACGACATTCGGGCGTTCCATCTGCGCCACGTGGCCGGTTCGGGGCAGAACGAGCAACCGCGCGTGCGGAAGTAGCCGAGCGGTGCGCTCGGCGCGCCGGACGGAGATCACCCGGTCGTGCTGCCCCCACACGACGAGCGTCGGCGCGTCGACGGTCGGCGCGACCGCCCACAGCGACGCGGGACCGCGCGCGGACCACGTCCGGAAGATGCCGAACGTGCTGCGCGCCAGCGCGGGGGCGGCCCAGGCTAACCCGGCGCGGGCGCTGTGCTCCTCTTCGAGCTCGTCCAGCCTGCTCTCGGCGAAGCGGCCCGGGTCGGCGAAGCACAGCTTGATGACCTGCATGGCTCGTTCGCGCGGGCCGAGCGCGGCGAGCTGACGGCGTACCGCCGGGCCGATCAGCGGCAGGTACGCGAACGCCATCCGCGGGTCGGACAGCCGCTTCATGCTGGGACGGAGGTCCGGCATGGCGGGCGAGATCAGCGTCAGCGTCTTCACCAGCTGCGGGCGGCGGGCCGCGACGAGCAGCGCGACGGCACCCCCCATCGAGTTGCCGAACAGGTGCACCGGCCCCGCTTCGAGGCTCTCGATGTGGCTCGCCACGACCTCGGCATGCGCGTCGAGGCTGAAGTCGAAGTCGTCGGGCGGCTCCGAATAGCCGAAACCCGGCAAATCGACTGACGTGCCTGCGGCTTGGGGCGCCAAGAGGGCGGCGAGGTCGGTCCAGTTCGTGGACGATCCGCCGAGACCGTGGACGTAGACGGCCGTCTCGGGACCGCCCGGCGTCCGGCGGATGTGCAATTTCACCCCGCCGACACCTATTGTTTCCCCGGGCCAAGGGGGCGGCGCCGGGTCCAGCGACGGCAATGACCTGCGCGAGAGCGGCACATGGGTCAGCGGAGAGCGGCCCCCGGCGGCACGGGAAACTGAAGAAGACACAGCATCAAGGATGCCCGACCCTTGGCGGTCCGGCCGTACCGGCGAGTAATCTCGAGCTCACTTCACGCGGCGGTGACCCCGCCCCGCGGAGCCCGCGGCTACTGGAGGAACGATGACAGAAATGGCGCGACTGCAGGCCCGAGGCGTCCGCCTGCCCCGAACGGAACGCCGCGCCCAGCTGCTGGCCGCCGCGCAGCGGGTGTTCGCCGCGAACGGATACCACGCCGCCGCGATGGACGAGATCGCCGAAGAGGCCGGAGTCAGCAAGCCGGTCCTCTACCAGCACTTCCCCGGCAAGCTCGACCTCTACATCGCGCTGCTGGAGAGCCACGTCGACGAACTGGTGCGGCGGGTCAAGGACGCGCTCGACTCCACGTCGGACAACAAGCAGCGCGTGCCGGCGACCGTCGGCGCGTTCTTCGACTTCGTGAACAACGACGCCGGCGCGTTCCGCATGGTCTTCGAGTCCGACCTGCGCGGCGAGCCCGCCGTCCAGGAGGCGGTGGACCGGGCGACGTCGGCCAGCGTCGACGCGATCACCGAGACCATCACCGCCGACGCGGGCCTCGACGAGGACAAGGCCCGGCTCCTCGCCGTCGGCCTCGTGGGCCTCTCGCAGGTCAGCGCGCGGTTCTGGCTGGCGCACCACAAGTCGATGAGCCGCGAAGAGGCCGTCGCGCTCACCGCCAACCTCGCCTGGCGAGGCATCGGCGGTGGCTTCCCGCTCCAGCACTGACCCGCGTTTCGTCCTCTGGATGCGGTCCTTGCGCGTGCAACTACCGCATTCAGAGGACGAATTGCGTCAGGTCACTGGGGCAGGAGCTTCTTCAGGCGGTCGGCGGCGGCCTGGGCGTCGGCGACGACCTTCGCGGTGTCGATACCGACAACGCGGCCTTCGCGCTTGAGGGCGCGCCCGTCGACGAACACCCATGAGACGTTCGCGGGCTGGGTGTTGAAGACCAGCTGATTCACCCAGTCCACCTTCGGCGCGAAGTTGACCGCCTGGGCGTCGACCAGCTGGAGATCCGCTCGCTTGCCCGGCGTCAACGACCCGATCTCCTTGTCCATCCCGAGCGCCTCCGCACCGCCGAGGGTCGCCATGCGCAGGACGTCCGCCGTGGTCGGGTAGACCGCCGGATCCGTCGTGGTCGCCCGCTGGAGACCGACGGCCGCGCGCATCACGTTGAACATGTCGCTCGTGTCGTTGGTGCCGCCGTCGAGGCCGAGCCCGACCTTCATGTTCCGCTTCTTCATCTCCGGCAGCCGGATGACGCCCGACGCGAGCCGCATGTTCGACAGCGGGTTGTGCGCCACGCCGACCCCGGCGGCCGCGAGTTCGTCGAGATCGGCGTCGGTGGTCTGGATGACGTGGTTCGCCACCAGCCCGGGGTGCAAAGCGTTCGCGCGCCGGAGCGCGTCCATCTGCCCCGCGGTCAGATCGGCCTTCGATTCGAGCAGGTGCACGTTCAACGAGACGCCGAGTTCGCGCGCGAGCTTCTCCGAGGCTTCGACGCTCGGGAAGTTCCCCGTGGACGGATGCGTGCCGATCTGCAGGCGTGCCAACGGGTTCGGGTCGATGACCTCGCGCTTCACGCGGCGGATCTCGTTCTGCAGCGCGGGATCGGTGGTGCCGTTGTAGGAGTAGAGGAACCGCAGCCTCGACTCGCCGAGCGCGCGGAGACCGCCCTTGGCGAAGTCGGCGTTGAACGCGTGCGACCAGTCGGTGACCGTGGTGATCCCGGTCGAGACGACGTCGGCCGCGGCGAGTTTCGTGCCCGCGTACGCGTCCGCGTCGGTCACGGGGGCGCGGTACAGCGGGATGACGCATTTGCCGAGCCAGCCGATGAGTTCCTTGTCGGCCGCGCAACCGCGGATGAGCGACTGCCACAGGTGGTTGTGCAGGTCGACGAAGCCGGGAAGCACGATCTTGCCCCGGCCGTCGACGACTCTCGCGGTGCCGGCGTCGAGATCCTTGCCGACCTGCTTGATCTTGGTGCCTTCCAGTACGACGTCGGCGTCGGCGAGGGCGCCGAGCGGTCCTTCGCCGAGGCTGGGATCCATCGTGAGCACCATCGAAGCGTCACGGATGACGACCCGGCCTGCGCCGGTGAATTCCGCGTCGCCGGCTTCGGTGGTCTCGCCACCCAGATCGGTGAGCAGAGCCGCTCCGAGGACGACGGCGATGGTGAGGCTGAAAACGGACAGGATCGATCTGTTTCGTTTCATCGTTTCAACTCCCCAGTCGAGAAGATCACGCTAGCTCACCTGACGCGGACGCCCCGCAGAATTACCGCGACGGGATGCTCCAGCCGTGCCAGATCTTCGCGCGGATCCTCCGCGTAGACGACGGCGTCGGCGGGCGCGCCCGGGACCAGCCCGGGCAACCCCAGGTATTCGCGCGCGGCCCACGAACCCGCGGCGAGGGCGTCGTGCGGTCGCAGCCCCGCTTCCGCGAGGGCGCGGATCTCGACGCCGACGCGGCCATGCGGCCGGGAGTCGGTTCCGGCGAGGATCTTCACCCCGGCTTCGGCCGCCGCCGCGATCAACCCCGGATGCGCCTCCGCCCCGCCGACGAACCACCGTTTCCGCGGGGTGTCCTCACGGTTCCGCGCCTGTCCCAGCGCCGCTTGGAAGACCGAAAGCGTCGGGGTGAGCGCCGTTCCACGGGCCGCCATGTCCGGCAGGTACCGGGGATCGAGCCACATCCCGTGTTCGACGGAGTCGACTCCCGCGGCCACCGCCGCTTCACCGCCGGCGGCGTGCTGCGAGTGCACGGCGAGCCGCCCGCCCACCGCGTGCACCGCCTCGACGACGGCGGTCATTACGTCGGACGGCACGGCTTCGTCCCCGACCTGCCAATCGGCGATGATCTTGGCCCAGCCGGTGCGTTTCGCCTGCGCCGCGGCCAATCCAGGGAGCTCCGCGTGCGTGGCGCGGCGGCCCCAGCCGTCGAAGAACTGGCCGTGCTGGGCGATCCACGGCCCGGCGTGCACCGCGCGGGGCACGCCGGGTTCGGCGCCGAACCACTCGGGCGGCTCACCGGGCAGCCCCGGCGAACGGATCATCGTGACCCCGGCGTCGACGTGCCGGTGCAGATCGGCGCGCAGGATCTCCTCGTCCATCGGGTCGCCGGGCTCCTCGGCGCCGGGATGCGTGTGGGCGTCGACGAGGCCCGGCAAGAGCCAGCCCTCGGCGACCAGGTCCGCCCCCGGGACCGGATCGGTGGTCCATCGGTCGCCGTCGGCGTAGAGATCGACGTACTCGCCGTCGGGAAGCGCACGGCCCCGGATTCTGACGATCACACTGCCCCCTCGTTTTCGGCTATGAATCAAGTGACCACGTTGCCGATCCGCGAGGAGTCACCATGCCGCATATCGCGCTCGACGAGAACCTTCCCGGCATCATCGCCTTGTTCGCGTACCGGCCGGAGACGGCGGCGCCGCTCGGGCAACTCGCCGATGTCCTGCTTCGCGGCCCGAGCAGCCTCAGCGTGGGCGAGCGCGAACTGATCGGCGCCGTCGTCTCGCGCGGCAACGACTGCACGTTCTGTTCACGCAGCCATGCCGCCGTCGCCGCCGAAGCGCTCGAAGGCGGCATGGCGGTCGTAGAGGCGGTGTGGAAGGACGTCGACGGCGCCCCCGTCTCGGCCAAGATGAAGGCGCTCCTGCATATCGCGGTCGCCGTTCGCGAAAGCGGGAAGTCGGTGGGCGCAGACCTGATCGAGACCGCCCGCGCGGAGGGCGCGACAGACGTCGAAATCCACGACACGGTCCTGATCGCGGCCGCGTTCTGCATGTTCAACCGCTATGTCGACGGGCTGGCCACGCTCGCCGTCGACGACCAGGACGCCTACCAGGCGGTGGGCGTCCGTCTCCTGGCGAACGGCTACACGAACCTCTGAAGGGAGCAAGGGACCTTTGCTACCACCTGTCTCAATGTCGAGAGAAGTGGTAGCAAAGGTCCCTTGCTCCCTCTTTCAGACCCTCGCGGCGCGGCGGACGAGTGCCGCGATGCGGTCCGAAACCTCCTGAGCCCGTTCCTGCGGAAGCATGTGCCCCGCCCCCGGGTAGCGCACGAACTCGGCCTCCGGCAGTTCGTCGGCGATGACCTTGGCGTGCGGCGGCGGGCAGAGCCGGTCCCGCTCCCCCGCCAGCACGATCACCGGCTTGCCCTGCAGCGCGGCCAACGTGACCCGGCAGTCGTGCCGCGAGATCGCGTCCTGGAATCCCGCGACACTCGCCGGATGCGCGCACAGCAACTGCTCGGCGACCGAGTCGACGTCGGCCCGCTGTGGCCGCCGCCCGAAGACGAGCAGCCGCGCACCGGGCCGCACCACCGACAGCGGCAGCGGCAAGGCGTCCCGGCGGTTCTTCGCGAGCAGCTTCGCGAGCCTCCGTTCGAACCTCGCCGCGCCGCTGCCCGCGATCCCCGGCAGGCCGAGGGTGATCCGGTCCATCTCACCGGACGACGTGGCGACGAACGCGACCCCTGCGACGCGCCGGGCCACGAGATCGGGGTGCCTGCGGGACAGTTCCATGATCGTCATACCGCCCATGGAGTGTCCGGCGAGCACGATCGGCCCGTTCGGGACGCGGTCCTGGATCAGCTCGGCGAGGTCGTCGGCGAGGGTCGCGATCGTGGCCGTCCCCGGTTTCGCCGGCGCGGAACCGCCGTGGCCGCGCAGGTCGTAGCGCAGGGTCCGGACGGAGTCGCCGAGCCGCGCCACCACGCCGTCCCAGGTCCGATGGTCCTGCGTCCAGCCGTGCACGAGCACCAGCGTGAGCTCGGAGTCGGCGGGCCCGCTCGTCTCGACGTGCAGGGCGGTGCCGTCACCGGTCACGAACCGATGTTGCCGCGACGGGTCCCACGAGACGGCGTCGCGCTGCTTGACGCTCCTCATCGCTTCCCCGGCAGCAGGAAGGACTTGCGCCAGAAGTACATGCCCGGTTTGCCGACCAGCCCGGATTCCTGCAGGAACGGCATGATCTTCTCGCCTGCCCATTGGATGCTTTCGCGCCAGTTGGGGTTGTTCAGCGCGGCCTCGACGCCGTCACGCGGACGGATGCCGACGGCCTTGTAGACGTTCGGATTGATGAAAGCCCGGGTCACGAAATACGAAACGAGCGCGATGATGAACTGCTGATAGACGATTTCCTTCTTCGACAGTTTCGCCATCCCGCGAGTCACCTCTTCGCGGGCGAAGGTGACATGCCGGGCTTCTTCGAGCACGTGGATCCGGTTGACCATGCGGACCAGCGGCTGGATGTCCGGGTCGTTCATCTGCTCGCGCTGAAGCCGGTCGAGTACCTCTTCGGCGACCAGGATCGCGCCGTAGCGCGCGGGGCCGTAGCTGATCGCCGGCATCAGTTTCGCCAGCCGCCGCAACCACGGCACCGGCCCGTAGGACGGGCAGCCGATCCGCGAAGCCATCCGCGCGAACATCGTCGAGTGACGGCATTCGTCCGCGATCTCGGTCAACGCGTACTGGGCGTGCGAACTGGTCGGATCCTCTTCGTAGACCTCCTTGAGCAGCATCTGCATCAGGAGGATTTCGAACCACAGCCCCGTCGTGGCGACGCTCGCGACCTCGTGCTTGCCGAGTTCGATGCGCTGCTCTTCCGACAGCGAGTCCCACAATTTCGTGCCGTAGAGCGAAGAACGGTGTGCCGGGATGAAGCGCTTCCCGTCGACGAGCGGGGCGGTCCAGTCGATGTCGACGTCGGGATCGTAGAACTTGTTCGCGGAGGACTTGAGCAGCCGCTCGGCCGTCTTCTCCCGGTCTGTTTCCTTCAGCGCCCGCGTCATTGCCGACACACCCCTATCTGTAACTCGTGGTAACAGTTACCTCTGGTAGCATGACTGGGGTGATCGAACGTGTCAAGCGCAACAGCAAGCAGTCGAGCAAGCACCCCACGGCGGGTGAGGCCGACACGGGCGACGCCCGCCGCGACCGCTGGCGCAAGCACCGGATCGCCCGCCGCGCGGAGTTCGTCGAGGCCGCCCTTCGCGCGCTCGACACGCACGGCCCGGACCTCGGCATGGAGGACGTCGCCGCCGAAGCGGGTGTCACGAAACCCGTGCTGTACCGGCACTTCGACGACAAGGCGGATCTGTACGTCGCGCTCGGGCAGCGCGGCACGGAGATCCTCTTCCAGCGGCTGATCCCGGCCATCAACTCCGAGCTCGCCCCGGTCCCCCGGATCCGGATGGCGCTCGATTCCTTCTTCAGCGTCATCGAGGAGCACCCGAACCTGTACCGCCTGCTCGCACGCGGCGGCCTCCAGGAGAAGGTGGTCGTCAAATCCGACGTCGTCGCCGAGGACAAGGAACTGATCGCCACCGCGCTGACCGCGCTGCTCGGCGACTACATGCGGATGTTCAACATGGACTCCGGCGCCGCCGAACCGTGGGCGCACGGCATCGTCGGGATGGTGCAGAGCACCGGCGAATGGTGGCTGGACCGGCGCTCGATGGGCCGCGACAGCGTCGTCGAGTACCTGACGCAGATCATCTGGGCCGCGATCGACGGCCTCTCCCGGCAGCAGGGCATCGTCATCGACCCGAACCTGCCGCTCGAAGAGAACAAGGTCGTCCAAATGCGGAAGGAATCGGAGGCACAGTGAGCGAGCACGACGAAGACGGTTACGCCGGCGAAGCGGTCCTCGTGATCGACGGGACCGAGATCGCGACCACGGTGGATCTGCGGGGCTACTTCCAGCCCATCGACGGGTACTACCGCTGGTACGGCCGCGTCGCCACCAACGAACAGGTGTCCGCGGCCGCCGGCGGCAAGAAGACCGCCGTCGAGATCCGCGCGGGCGAGTACAGCGCGAAGGGCGAGCTCTCCGACCCGGACCCGTGGGACCGCTACCGCATCATGGGCACCAGCACGCCGCCCTTCCACGTGCCGACCAGCCTCGAAGAACTGAACGAACTCAACGCCTGACCAGGCGGAAGTACATGAAGGCCCCCTTCCTTGCGTCTAGCGCAAGGAAGGGGGCCTTCATGTACTTTCCGTGAGCGCGGGGAGCAAGGGACCTTTGCTACCACTTCGCAGGTCAGCCCCGCCGTTGAGCGGGCACGCGGGTACTGGGCACCAGGTACTTCGGCCAGCTCGACAGCTTGTTCATCGTCCATTCCAGCGGCCCGCGCCCGATGAACTTCCGCCACAGCACAGCGGCGGTCAGCGCCACCACCGAGAACTCGACGAAGTGCAGCACGCTGAAGATCGAATCGCCGTCGCTCTCGTCCCACAGCAGCGCGATCGCCACGAAATGCAGCACGTACGCGCTCAGCACCCGCCCGCCCAGGTCCGAAAGCGGCCGCAGCACGCGCTCGAATTTCGGCATCAGCAGCTGGCAGCCGCCGATCACCGCCGCCGCGATCCCGATCGAGATCAGCAGGTCGAACGGGGTGTACGAGGTCCCCGTCGGCAGCAGTTCCCAGGCCCAGCTGGTGGTCGGCGGCGTGCCGTGGATCCAGGTCTGGTGGAGCCGCAGGAATTCCGGCGGCGTCATTCCCATCTGCGCGGCGGCCGGTTCCAGTGAGCGGTGGATGGCCTGCATGCCACCGAGCGGCCCGGTCGCGAGCCACGAAACGAAGTATCCGCCGACCGCGAGCGCCGATCCGCCGAAGAACAGCCGTCGGCACACACTGCGCGAGGTCAGGTCCATCCGCCCGATCGACATCCCGGCGAACACGTACGCCATCAGCGTCAACGCGGGGAACGTGCCGGTCAGGACGAGGACGGTCGCGGCTTTCAGCAGCCCGGTCGACGTGACGTCGTCCGCGGTCAGGTCCGGCGCGAAGAAGAGCAGGTCACGGGGCAGCAGCTGGGCCCGGATCAGATGCGAGACCAGCGGGCCCACGACGGCGACGGCGACCGCCGCGATCCCGAGCGCCTTCGCGCCCGCGCGCAGCCACGGGATCGCGAAGAGGAAACAGGCCCCGTAGTAGGCCAAGATCACCATGTAGCCGGTCTCGAGGCTGGTCAGCCACAGCCCCAGCACCACCAGGAGCGGGGCGCGGGTCGCCAGTTTCAGCGCGACGCGGGTCCGGTCGCGGCCCTCTTTGGGGCGGCGTCCGCCGGACATCAGCGCGATCGAGACCCCGGCCAGCACCGCGAACAGCGCCGCGGAGTGGCCTTCGAACGGTTTGAACAGCACCCCGACGCCGCCTTTGGCCGGATCGGGGCCGACATGTACCGCGTACATGCCGAGTACGGCCAGGCCGCGGGCGACGTCGATACCGGTCAGCCGCCCTACGGCCCGTTTGCCTTGTTCGGGAACAGTGCGCACGCCGTCGACCAGCGCGCGGTCCATCACAGTGACGCCGTCCACCTCATTTCTCGGCTAGCCCCCTGCCGTCCCCGCCTTAGCGTGACGATCAAATCTGAGAGCTGGCTGAGACGCGGCGGTGACGCCACTGTGACATCCGACTACAACCCGATCGGGTTAGCCACCAACAGCGAAGCCGACCTTGCGAACATCCGACGGCGCGATCTCGACGTAGGCGATCCGGTCGGTGGGCACGATGTACTTACGGCCCTTTTCGTCGTCGAGGCGGAAGATCCCGTCGCCGGCCCTCAAGGCGTTCGCGACCAGTTCCTCGACCTCGTCGGGCGACTGGCTGCTGGACACCACGAGCTCCCGCGGCGTGTCCTTGATGCCGATCTTGACCTCCACGTGGGACCTCCGCTTGAAAGTTCGAAATTTACTGGTGCGCCAAGGCTAGCCGAAGTGACCTCAGCCGAGGCCCAGCACCTGCATGCGCTTGGTGTGCCCCTGCTGCAACCGGCGGAAGAGCGCGGCGATTCCCGAAAGGTCACCAGAGCCCTCGACGATCAGCTCGGCGAGCCCGTCCCGCTCGGCCACGACGTACTGGGCCTGCGTCAACGCCTCTCCCAGCAGACGGCGGCCCCACAGCGCGAGCTTGTCGCGCGCCTTCGGGTCGGCCTCGATACCGGCCGCGACTTCGCGCTCGGCGAACGCGGAATGGCCCGTGTCGGCGAGCACGGTGAGCACCAGGTCCTTGGTCTCGGGGTCGAGCCAGCTGGCCATCTCGCGGTAGAGGTCCGCGGCGAGCCCGTCGCCGACGTAGGCCTTCACCAGGGACTCGAGCCAGGAACGCGGCGCCGTGGAGGCGTGCCAGGCGTCGATGTGCCCGACGAAGGGCCGCATCGCGTCCTCGATCGCGACGCCGTGCCCCCCGAGATGCTTGGCGAGCAGGTCGTAGTGCCCGATCTCGGCGGCCGCCATCGACGCCAGCGCGGCCCGGCCGGACAGCGTCGGCGCGGTGCGCGCGTCCTCGGCCATGCGATCGAATGCGGACAATTCCCCATAGGCGAGTACGCCGAGCAAATCGACTACGCCTTCACTGATCTGCTTTGCCTCGGTCACGGCGGAAAGGGTATCGCCGAACACACCCGCCCGGTCCGGAAGAGACCGATCCCACCTTCGTCGGCGCGCCGGGGGCTATCGAAAAACCGCAGATCAGGTAGACTGGCCGCCGGATACGACGGATCTTCCGTCCCGGATCGGGACGCCGCTGCGGCTGAAGGACAGCCGGTGTGGCCCCGGTCAGCACAAGAATGATGTGCGTGCACGCCATCCTGCGGCATTCCCACGAAGGGCCGCTCCAGCGCCAGTAGCGCGGAGCCCGAGCGAAATTTCGTGGTCGAGTGTCGATCGGTGACCAGGGCAGTGCGCGCTGGTCACGAGAGAGGCGAGCACCCTGACCACGAACGAAACCACAACCGAAGAGAACATCACCACCGGTGTCCCGGAGGCCGTCGCGCTGGAGCACAGCGAGACCGGCCCGGCCGCGCTGGACACGTCGCACCCGCTGCAGGCGGGCGCCCCGGTGGAGCCCGAATCCCCCACCTTCGCCTCCTTCGGCGTCAAGCCGGAGATCGTGAAGGCCCTCGGCGAGGCCGGCATCGAGCGCACCTTCGCCATCCAGGCACTGACGCTGCCGCTGGCCATGGCCGGCGACGACCTGATCGGCCAGGCCCGCACCGGTATGGGCAAGACGCTGGGCTTCGGCGTCCCGCTGCTGCACCGCGTCGAGGTCCCCGGCGACGGCACCCCGCAGGTGCTGGTCGTCGTGCCGACCCGTGAGCTGTGCATCCAGGTCGCGAACGACCTCAAGGGCGCGGGCAAGCACCTCGGCATCCGCACGCTGGCCATCTACGGTGGCCGCCCGTACGAGCCGCAGATCGCGGCGCTCCGCAACGGCGTCGACGTCGTCATCGGCACGCCCGGCCGTCTGCTGGACCTGGCCGAGCAGAAGCACCTGGTGCTGGGCAAGGTCCGCGGTCTGGTGCTGGACGAGGCCGACGAAATGCTCGACCTGGGCTTCCTGCCCGACATCGAGCGCATCCTGCGGATGGTCCCGGACAAGCGCCAGACGATGCTGTTCTCGGCGACCATGCCGGGCCCGATCATCACGCTGGCCCGCACGTTCCTGACCCAGCCGACGCATATCCGCGCCGAGGAGAACGACGCCGGCGCCATCCACGAGCGCACCACCCAGTTCGTCTACCGGGCGCACTCGATGGACAAGCCCGAGCTGATCGCCCGCGCGCTGCAGGCCGAGGGCCGCGGCCTGACGATGATCTTCACCCGCACCAAGCGCACGGCGCAGAAGGTCGCGGACGAACTCGTCGAGCGCGGTTTCGCGGCCGCCGCCGTACACGGTGACCTGGGCCAGGGCGCTCGCGAGCAGGCATTGCGCGCGTTCCGCTCCGGCAAGGTCGATGTGCTGGTCGCCACCGATGTCGCCGCCCGCGGTATCGACATCGACGACGTCACGCACGTGATCAACTACCAGACGCCGGAGGACGAGAAGACCTACGTCCACCGCATCGGCCGCACCGGCCGCGCCGGGCGCACCGGCGTCGCGATCACTCTCGTCGACTGGGACGAGGAGCCGCGCTGGAAGCTGATCTCCGACACCCTCGGCCTCGACATGCCCGAGCCCGCGGAGACGTACTCGTCGTCGAAGCACTTGTTCACCGACCTCGGCATCCCCGAGGGCACCACCGGGCGCCTGCCGCTGTCCAAGCGGACCCGCGCCGGTCTTTCGGCCGAGGTCGAAGAGGATCTCGGCGGCAAGCGCCGGGGCCGCGGCCACGGCCCGGCCTCGAAGGATGAAGAGGCTCCTCGCAAGCGGAACCGCGCACCGCGCAAGCGGACTCGCGGTGGTGCCGACGCGGCCGCCAAGATCGAGGCGGCGGACGCCGCCGCGGCGGCTTCGGCGGAGGGCACCGAGGGCGACGCCGCGGCTGAGGGCCGCACGCGGACCCGTCGCCGCAGCCGAGGTGCCGCGAAGCCGAGCCCCGAGGTCAGTGGTCCGGCGGTCGAGAAGGAGGCAGGCGACAGCGCCGAGCGTCCGGCTCGCCGACGCCGCCGTCGCCGTCCGTCGGCGACTTCTGATACACCTGCGTCGGCAGACTGAGCTTTCATACTGCGGACATGGGGAGCTAGGGGCACGTGAGCGAACGCTGGGACGCCGCGCCGGACAACGAACCGGCGCGGCCCGTGCCCGCCGATCCCGAGCAGTCGAACGGCAGCGAGCCGGAGACGGCCGAGAACGCGATCGGCACCGAGGACGTGCTGGACGCCGACCCCGCTCAGCCGGTGGCCACCGAGCCGCCGCTGGGCGGGAAACGCGCCCGGCCCTCGCCGTGGAATCGCAAACGGGATCGCGTGATGGCCGCGGCGATCGTCGTGGTCGTCGCGGTCACCGGTGTCGTCATCGGCGTGACCAGCGACAACGCGGCCACGGTCGCGCAGGTCGCCACCACCCTGCCGCCCGGGCTTCCGCCCGCGCCGGCGCAGGTTCCCGGCTCGTTGAGCGAACTGTGGCAGGCGCCGAGTGCGTCGACACCCGTCCCGATCGGCGAGGCCAACAGCGTGGTCACCGCCGACAAGGGCGAAGTACTCGGCCGGGATCCGTACACCGGCGAAGTCCGCTGGCGCTACTCGCGCGATCTCGAACTGTGCACCGTCGCGCTCGCCGGGATCAAGGTGGACGCGGTGTACCGCAAGGACACCGGCTGCAGCGAGGTCACCCAGCTCGACGCGGGCACCGGGCGCCGCACGGCACAGCGCAACGGAGACGCCGAGCTCGGCACGAGGCTGGTCGTCGACGGATCGCACGTCACCACGACCGGCAAGAAACTGCTGAACACCTGGCGCGACGACCTGGTCAAGAGCATGGAGTACGGCCAGGTCCCCGCCATCGTGAACCCGAACAAGCAGCCGAGGACGGGCTGCACCTACGGCACGGTGGCCGCCGCGGCGGGCAAGATCGGCGTGATCGAGCGCTGCCCCGGCGACCCGGCCGACCGGTTCACCGTCTACCGCGCGACCAACGACGAGGCCGACGACCCGAAGGTCGACTACAGCACCGTGCTCGCCGGGAAGAACGCGAAGGTCGTCGCGATGTCCGGCGATCTCGCGCTGATCGTGCTGCCGGAACAGAAACTGCTGGTCATCTATGGCGGCGACGGCCTGCAGAAGTCGGCCTACCCGCTCGACCTGCCCGAAGCGGAAATCACGCAGGATCCGGTGGGCGGCGTCATGACGACCTCGTGGACCGCACAGGGCGTCTATTGGTTCACCGGCTCGAAGACCATGGCGTTCTCGCGGGACGATCTCACCCCGCGCTGGACGCTGAACAACTCGACCGGTCCGGGCGTGACCTTCGGGGAGCAGCTGGTCGTGCCCATCCAGGGCGGCCTGGCCGTACTCGACGAGGCCACCGGCGCCACCATCCGCACCGTCGGTGTCGACAGGCGCGGCTACACCGGCCCGGTGCTGCTCTCCTCGGTCGGGCCGGTGCTGCTGGAGCAGCGCGGCCCCACCGTCGTCGCCCTCAAGTGACCGGCGAGTGGTAGCAAAGGTCCCTTGCTACCGGCTCGCCGTCATCGCGTCGTCGAAGTCCTGCTGGTCCGCAGCCTGCTGACTTCCTTCCAGCACCACTTGCCGCCTTCGTTGGCGAGCGTGCCGGTGGCGGTGCCGGGCCGTCCGGCGATGCTCAGCGTGACGGCCACCGTGTACTTGGTTTCGGAGACCTTCGTGACCGCGCCGAGCGACGCGTCCGACGCCTCGCTGACCCGCTCGATGACCTGGTCGATGTCCTTTTCCGCCGCGCCGCACTTGAGCGCCGTCAACGCGCTCTGATCGTGGGCGTTGATGCCGTCGATGATCGCCTGCGCGGTCCCCTCGGGGCCGGACGCCTTCTCGGTGGCCTTGTCGTCGCCGAGGAAGAACCCGGGAGCGACGAACCCGGTGATGCCCAACGTGACCACCACGACGGCAGCGGCGGCGATGCCCACGATCAGGCCGGTCTTGGTGTTCTTCGGGGGCGCGGGCGGCCCGCCGAAGCCCTGGCCGTACTGCTGCTGGCCGTAGCCGGGGTACTGCTGCTGCGGGTACGCGCCGCTCTGGTCGTAACCGCCCTGCTGGTACTGCGGCTGTCCCGGGTACTGCTGTTGCCCTGGGTACGGCTGCTGCTCCGGGTACGGCTGCCCCGGCTGCTGTCCCGGGTACTGCTGCCCGCCTTGGCCGTGGTCGGGCGGTCCTGGCTGGGGTGGGTAGGTCATCAACGGTGCCCTTCGTCCTCGCTGCGGGGCAGCGTGTTCATCTACGACCTGCCCAGTGAGCCACAGTTTCGCAGGGGCGGACGGGGATTTCGCCCAAACTGGCACTTTCCTGCCGTGCTCAGCTCCACCAGAACAGGCTCAGCGCGGCCGTCACGCTCACCACGACACCAAGGCCCGCGACGCCCGCGACGCGGCCATTACGCGTGTCGGCGACCCGCTGCGCCAGCAAGGCGAGGACCGCCGCGACCGGATGCCCGATCAGCATCAGCGGCCCCGGCCCCGGCGCACCGGTGAGCAGGCAGATCCCGGCGATCGCGAGGACGCACACCGCGAGCACGACCATCCCTGCCGCGAGCGATCCGGTCAGCCCGCGCCAGTACCGGCCGCGTTCGGGCGTCTTGGGCTCGCCCGCGGGCGGTGGGGTGGTCGCGAGCTCCTCGGTGTCCGGTGACGACACGTCCTCGCCTGTCCAATCGTCGGGTCTCGAGAATCTAGGGCGCCAGCAACTCCCACGGCTGAGCCGCGGGACCGGCCTCCTGGCCGGCCGCGCAGCTGGGCCGGAAGTCGCACCATGAGCAACGGCGGCCCGGGCGCGCCGGGAACAACACGTCCTCGTCGCCGCCGGCGTCCAGGGTATCCGTTGCCAGCCGCAGGTCCCCGGCGGTCTCGTCGGCGCGTTGGAGATGCCGCTTGAGGCTCTGCTCGGTGTGCTCGGCGGCCGCGATGGTGCCGGTGGGCACGTGGTGCAGCTCGACCTGGTAGCACGGCGTGCGCAGGGTCCTGGCGGCCGCGACCGCGTACAGCGCCAAGGCCTGCGACGAACGTGCCTCGTACTCGTCCGGCTCTCGACGGCCGGTCTTGTAGTCGATGATCACCAATTCCCGGCCACGCTGGTCGATCCGGTCGGCGCGGCCCTCGATGATGAGGCTGGGCCCGCTGCCCGGCTCGAGCGTGACCGGCGCCGAAACCCAGCGCTCCAGCCCGACCGGATCGACACTGACGTCGTTGTGCTCGACGTACTCCGCGACCCAGGCCTTGGCCCTGGCACGGTATCGGGCGGCCTGGTCGGCGTCTTCGAACCCGGCGTCCTTCCAGTGTTCGGCGACGAGCGCCATCGCCCGCTGCGGCACACGCTTGACCACCGGCAGGTCGAACAACGCCCGCAAAGCGTTGTGCACCACCGCACCCAGCGTGCTGTGCGCCCACGCGCCGGTGCGTACCGGGGACGGGCGGTCGAGATACGACATGCGGTAGCGGCGCGGGCAGTCTTCGAACGTCGCGAGGCGCGCGGGCGAGACCTTCGTCAGCTTGCGCGGCGCTTCGACGCCGAAGTCGAAACCAATCTGCTCCATCGGATCACCCCGCGCGCAACGCTACGCACCCCCACCGACACTTTTCGAGGGGATCCCCGCCGAAGGGAGCAAGGGACCTTTGCTATCGCCGCACGGGGCCACAGGGTCCGCGCGGGAGGGTCGGGCGTGCAATGAAAGGCTCTTTCCTTGCAAAATTTGCAAGGAAAGAGCCTTTCATTGCATCGGGCAGGCGGGAGCGCGAGGCGGAAGGAGCAAGGGACCTTTGCTACCACCCGGCCGTCACGTGCCCGAGATGAAGCCCTTCACCGAGTTCGCCACCAGCTCGACCGCGATCGCGGCCAGCAGCAGACCGGCGATCTTCGCCAGCAGCGTGATCCCGCTTTCCTTGATCAGCCGGATCACCACGCCCGAGTACCGCATGCACAGGTACAGCACGAAGTGCACCGTCACGATCGAAAGCGCGAGAGCCACGTACGCGCCGACGTGGCCATCGGCCTGCCGCACGAAGACGATGGTCGCGGCGATCGCCCCCGGGCCGGCGAGCAGCGGCGTCCCGAGCGGGACGAGGGCGACGTTGACGTCGTCACCCGCCGCCTCGGCCTCGCCGCCGGTCTTGCCGGTCAGCAGTTGCAGCGCGATGAGCAGCAGCAACAGCCCGCCCGCGCCCTGCAACGCCGGGATCCCGATGCCGAGGTACGACAGGATCGCCTGTCCCGCGACGGCGAACAGCGAGATCACCAGCAACGACACCAGCACCGCCTGCCGCGCGGCCTTGGCGCGGAACGCCACCGACTTGCGGCCGGTCAGGCTGAGGAACACCGGCACCGTGCCGGGCGGGTCCATGATGACGATCAGCGTGATCGTCGCGCTCATGAACAGGCGCGCGTCGAAGAAGTCCGTGATCGTCACGGGGTCACGACCTGATAGCCGGTGGACCGCGCGACGAGCTCTTCGAGCGCGAGCGGATCGGTGGTCTCGTCGCCGAGGTCGATGGTCTTGTTCGTGCCGTGGTAGTCGCTCGACCCGGTGCGCACGAGCCCCAGCTCCCCCGCCAGCCCGTGCAGCCGCACGCGGGTCTCCTCGTCATGGTTCGGGTGGTCGACCTCGACACCGGTGAGCCCGTGCTCGGCCAGCCCGGCGAGCACGTCGACGCTGATGGTCGCCCCGCGCGTGTAAGCGAAGGGATGCGCGATGACGGTGACCCCGCCCGCCTCCGCGATCATGTCGATCGCGTCCTCGACGAGCGTGTCCTGCCGCGCCACGAAGTACCCGCTGCCATTGCCGAGGTAGCTCCCGAAAGCCTCGTTCACCGACGAGACCACACCGGCACGCACCAAAGCCTGCGCGAGATGCGGTCGTCCGGCGGAACCGTCCTCGGGAAGCAGCGACATGACCTCGTCGGGATCCACCGGGAGACCGTCGGCGGCCATCCGTTCGGCCATCACCCGCAGCCGCCAACGCCGCTCCGACCGCAGCCGCGTCTGCTCGGCGACGACCGCCGTCGACTCCGGGTCGAAGAGGTACGCGAGCAGGTGGACGCTGATGTGCCGCCCGGTCACCGGGTCGACGGAGATCGTGGACAGCTCGGCGCCGGGCACCAGGGTGAGCCCCGGCGGAAGTGCCTCGGCGGCCGGGGCCCAGCCGGCCGTGGTGTCGTGATCGGTGATCGCGACGACGTCGAGGCCCGCCTTCGCGGCGGCGGCGACCAGCCCGGCAGGGCTGTCGGTACCGTCGGAGGCGGTGGAGTGGGCGTGCAGGTCGATGCGCATCGCGGATCAGTATCGACGATGCGCCAGGTCACAGCGACCCCGGGACCTGCGCTAACCGACCTTCTTCTTGCCGCGGGCCGCACGCTGCGCCTTGATCATCGAAAAGCGCTCGGCCTGCTTCTGCTTGTCGCCGAAGACGAGCTCGGAAATCGTGTCGTAGAACTCTTCCGGCTTCGGCAGGTAGTCGATGCGGTTCAGTGCCTGGATCTGACCGGCGGACTCGACCACCATCGTCCCGTACCCCATCATCCGGCCCCACGCCGAACGTTCGTAGGTGAGGTCGGTGACCTTGGTGATCGGCATCATCAGCACCTTGGTGGTGTAGACGCCGGTCGTCATCACGAACCGTTTGTCCGTGACGACCAGTCGCTCGACCCACCACTCCATCACCACGTACGCGAAGCGCAGGATGACGAGCAACGCGGCATACCAGAGGATGTTCTGGATGACCCACGCGGCGGGCGGCAGCAGGTAGGACACCAGGACGCAGATGGCCAGCAAGGCCACCGCCTCGAAGGTGTCCCACAGCAGCACCGCCCAGTGACGGCGGATCCTGATGACCCGCCGCTCGGTGTCGAGGAGATACTCGTCTGGATCGCGTGGGGCGAACATACCGATAGAGTATCCGCTCCTCCGCTAGCTGAAGACGTTGCTGACGAAGGTGATCACCGATTCGGCCGAGTCACGCAGGAAGCCGATGATGTTTCCCACGAGGCCCGCGGCCTGACCTGGCTGCGCGATCACGAAGAACAGCACCAACGCGATTCCTGCGAAAGTGAGGAGCTTTTTCGCGTTCACAGCGATCAATCCTGTCTCTTACGGTGACTGACTGCGGATACTGACCATTCATTTTGTACCGCACCTTCCACCGGCGCGGGAGAGAAGTCCCGCGCTTGGGTCAGCCGGCAGGGGGAAGTGTACCGCACGGCTACTCTCCGTGTACAGGACAGCCATTGTCAGGAAGCCCGCGTCTACCATTCGGGAATGAACACCGTTTCGGACAGCACCGTCCGCTGTGTCGGCGGCATCGTCCATGACGAACTCGGCCGGATTCTGCTGATCCGGCGCGCGAATGAACCCGGACGTGGACTGTGGTCGGTCCCCGGCGGACGCGTCGAACCAGGCGAAACGGACGAAGCGGCCGTCATTCGCGAGATGTGCGAAGAGACCGGGCTCGACGTGATACCGGGCACACCTGTCGGCAACGTCCGCCGCGGCCCGTACGACATCCACGACTACGCCTGCACGGTCACCGGCGGCACTCTCCGTGCCGGGGACGACGCCACCGACGCCCGGTGGATCGACGCCGAAACCTTGATCGAACTCGACAAAGGCGGCCACCTGGCCGAACTCCTGTTCGTCACTCTCCGCGACTGGGGAGTGCTGCCGACCGGGCGCTCGTGAAAGACGCGGGGATAAAGCGGCGCGAGAGGTGAAAATTATCCTCGCCGATGCTTTCCCGTCATCTTCGACGAGCGGAAACGCTAACGACCATCAGTCGCTGACGGGACTCCGGCCGGGTTCGCGCCGACCGCCCGCTCACGCACGCCGTCCGTCTGATCACGCGTAACCCCAGCCTGACCTCTGTCCTACCGGCCCGAAGTCCGTGAAGGCCTCCTTGAGGGACCCAGAGTCCCTCAAGGAAGCCTTCACGGACTGGGCACATAAGGCGCGGTGAGTGCGGCGCAACGCCTCTCGGCCTGCCCGCCGCCGTCAGCGACCCACGGAAACGCTAAACCGGCAGCCAGGTCATCCGTTGCCCGTGCGGCGCCGTTCTGGCCAGCGCCCGCACGTCCGGGACGCCGGCATCCCAGCGGACGAGCCCGAGCACGGCCTGGTCCGCCGGTTCGGCCAGATCGGTCCTGCCGGGCATCAGCGGCTCCAGCGCGGCGGCGTAGAACTCCTCGCTGACCCACCACAACGGCCGGTCCGCGGCGAGCTTCCGGAGCGCTTCGAGGAAGCCGGCCCGCCGCTCCCCCAGGTACGCCAGCACGTGGCTGGTCAGCACGACGAGCGGCGCGTCGGCGGGCAGCGTGGCGGCCGCCGAGGCGAGATCGTCGACGGCATCGCCGGCGATCAGCTCAGGGCGTTGCTTGCCTTGTGCCGCCGCGGCCGTGCGCAGGAGCCGGATCCGATCCGGCTGGTCGGCCCAGACACAGGCTTCGAGCCACGCGAGTTCGTCTTCGTCGGCCAGGTCCACCGGGGCGCGGTCGAGTCCGGCTCGGGCCGTGATCGTCAGCTTCTTCGGCACCTTCGGCGTGACGGCGCCGGGCGCGAGGTCCAGCGCGCAGTGCAGGCCGACCGCGGTCTTCGCGGGCCCGGCGGTGAGCTGTTCGCCGCCGTCGCACTGGTAGCGGTAGGCGTATTTGTCCAGGCCGAGGAGCAGGCCCGCGCTGCAGCCGACTTCGAGCAGCGCGATCTTGCCGCCCGCCTCCTTCGCCGCCGCCGTCACCGCGGGATAGAGCAGCGCGGCCCGGCGGACCTCGTTCGTCTGCGTGTACCGCGAGGAGATGATCGCGCGCGCCTTGTCCGCCCGCTCCAGCAGGAACGAGCGGAACAAGGGCCACGTCTCCGAGTCCACGCCGTCGAAACCGCCGACGGACGGGTAGTACCGCGAGAGCGGGTGGATGGGGTCGGCCTGGATGAGGCGGTGCGCGGTCGCCATGAGCAGTGTTCCGCGTGCTTCACCGCCACGGGCGTCGGCCAGCAGCCCGGCGACGTCGTCGTCCTCGGCCGCCTTCGCCGCCAGGTGCTCGTAAAGCGGCGAAACACCGGCCGCTTCGACCGTCGCGAACTTCCGCAGGCGGCTCTTGATCTCATCCAGCCCGATGGGCATCGACGCGCTCCCTTTTCCCGTTCGTGACACCCATTATTCGTGCGGCACGGGACGGCCGGGCTGTTCACCGCCCCGGGTGTCACCGTAAGACCGCTTCGGCACCATCACCTTGCGACGGAACACACAGACGATCGTGCCGTCCTGCTTGTAACCGCGGGTCTCGACGTAGACGACGCCCCGGTCGTCCTTCGACTTCGACGGCGTCTTGTCCAGCACCTCGGTCTCGCCGTAGATGGTGTCGCCGTGGAAGGTCGGCTTCACGTGTTTCAGCGATTCGACCTCGAGGTTGGCGATCGCCTTGCCGGACACGTCCGGCACCGACATCCCCAGCAACAGCGAGTAGATGTAGTTGCCCACCACGACGTTCTTGCCGAAGTCGGTGGTCTCCTCGGCGTAATGCGCGTCGAGGTGCAGCGGATGGTGGTTCATGGTGATGAGGCAGAACAGGTGGTCGTCGTACTCGGTGACCGTTTTGCCCGGCCAGTGCTTGTAGACCGCACCGACCTCGAACTCTTCGTAATAGCGACCGAACTGCACCCATTCCTCCTGCACGAGTAACGCGGCGTGAGCCTGGAACGACAGGCCTTCGTGTTGAGGAGTACCCTCAACCATTGGTGTCGGGTCGTCAACGCGACCCACACCACTGCGTAACCGTCCGCCGAGCCGAAGGAGGTGAGGAACCCGATGTCCAGTGGCGATAGTCCGCTTCCTAGTAGTCGCAGCGTTTCCGCCTTCACATCTCGCCGGATCCCCACCTGGCAGGGCTGACGAAACCGGGAACGCTGGCCTAGCCGAGCGGCCCCCCGACCGCTTGGCCCGTCGTCTTCGCGCACCAACGCACGACGTCTGCCCAGGAGATCCCATGCCTGCCATCCCCTCGCTCGGCGGCCTTCGCGGCCGGAGCAACGGCCGCGCCAAGAGCGTCCCCGAACGCCCGCTGCCCGTCCCCCTTTCGGCGTACGTCGTCGATTGCGCGGTGTACGTGGAGGGCAAGCGCCTGCCTGGGCGCTGGACGCACGCCGAGGCCATCAAAGAGGTGCGCAAGCGGCACGCCGGGTTCGTCTGGATCGGCCTGCACGAGCCCGACGCGGTCCAGATCCAGGGCATCGCGGACACCTTCGGACTGCACGAGCTGGCCGTCGAGGACGCTCTCGAAGCACACCAGCGGCCCAAGCTGGAGCGCTACGACGACACGCTGTTCATGGTGCTGAAGACCGTCCGGTACGTCGAGCACGAGTCGCCCGCGACGGCGAACGAGATCGTCGAGACCGGCGAGCTGATGGCCTTCCTCGGCCGTGATTTCGTGATCACCGTGCGGCACGGGAACCACTCGGGGCTCGCGAGGCTGCGCCGCGAACTCGACCAGGATCCGGAGCGGCTCGACCTCGGGCCGTCCGCGGTGCTGCACGCGATCGCGGACCACGTCGTCGACCACTACCTCGACGTCACCACCGCGATCGAGTCGGACATCGACGAGATGGAGACGCACGTCTTCGCGCCGCGCTCCAAGGTGAGCGCCGAGCAGATCTACTTCATGAAGCGCGAGGTGCTCGAACTGCGCCGCGCGGTCATGCCGCTCGGCACCCCGCTGCAGCGGCTCGCCGAGGGCTACACGCGGCTCATCCCGGACGAGGTCCGTTCCTACTTCCGCGACGTCTCCGACCACTTGACGACCGTGGCGGAGCGGGTCTCGAACTTCGACGAGCTGCTGACCACCCTGGTGGACGCCACGCTGGCGAAGATCACGCTCCAGCAGAACACGGACATGCGCAAGATCACCGCGTGGGCGGCGATCATCGCGGTCCCGACGGCGCTCGCCGGCATCTACGGGATGAACTTCGACTACATGCCCGAGCTGCATTGGCGCTTCGGGTACCCGGTGGCGATGACGGTCATCTTCGGCGTCTGCATCCTGCTCTACCGAATATTCAGGAAGAACCGCTGGCTCTGACCTTTCTTCCCCTTTCGGTAGTTCTGGAGTTCCCTCATGCCAAGGATCCTGACCAACCTCAAGTTCTGGGCGCTGGCCTTCTGCGTCGTCTGGCTCGGCATCGTGATCGCGATCATCGCCAAGGACCCCGCGTTCGCGCACGGCCCGAAGTAGCGCCGCCGGGCTTACCCTGGAGCGCATGAAAGCGCTGGTGGTCGCGGACGAGGTCGAAGAGCGGCTGTGGACGTCCGCCGTCCGCAACCACCCGGCCGACCTCGTGATCGGCGCCGGCGACCTGCCGTACGACTACCTCGAGTTCCTGGCGGGCGCGCTCGACGTGCCGTGCGTGTTCGTCCCCGGTAACCACGACCCCGACCTGTCCGGCTACACCCGCTACGGCGGACTGTCCATGAAGGACGGTTTCCCCGCGGTGTGGCCCGGGCCAGCGGGCGGGGTGAACGCGGATGGCCGGATCGTCGACGTCGGCGGGCTGCGGTTCGCCGGGCTCGGCGGCTCGGTCCGCTACAACGACGGCCCGAACCAGTGGACGCAACGCCAGCAGGCTCGGCGTGCCCGGAGGCTGGTGCGCCGAGCCCGGTTCCGTCGCTGGCGGGACGGCCGGGACGTCGACGTCCTGCTCACGCACGCGCCTCCGCGGCACTGCGGCGACCGCGAGGATCCGCCGCATCGCGGGTTCGACTGTCTCCATCGCACGATCGAGTTGTTGCGGCCGAAATGGTTGCTGCACGGGCATATCCACCCGCACGGTGAACCCGTGCCGGACCGGGTGGTCGGCGGGACCACGGTACGCAACGTGGTCGGGCACCGGATCATGGAGTTCGTATGAAGGACACCGGTTTTCCCCGCGCGGACGCGGAACACGACTTCCTCCGCGCGCGACGACGTCAGGTGTTGTCACGGCTGGCGAACTGGCTGCGCCGCGAGCCGGACGACGTGAACATCATGCTGCCGTTCCACGAGGTGGTCGACGCGCTCGGCTATCTCGGCGAGCGGAAGATCGGGGCACGGGTGATCCGGCTCGACTCGATCGTCGGCAGCGTCGATCGCGGCCGCGACTTCGACCGCCGTTTCCGCCCGACGTCGGGGCGGGTGCGCGAACGCTGGGAGCGCCTGGCGCTCGCGACCCGGCGCGGCGAGTCGATCCCGCCGATCGAGGTGTACCGCGTCGGCGAACTGCATTTCATCATCGACGGGCATCATCGCGTCTCGGTGGCGCACGCGATGCGACTGTCCACAATAGAGGCGATGGTCACCGAGGTGCGGACCAAACTGGACCCGAGCGGGATCCGGTACCGCGGCGACCTGATCGTCAAGGACTACCGGCGGCTGTTCCTGGAGCGCGTCCCGCTTTCGGGGCACGCGCGGGCTTCGGTGGTGTTCACCGATCCGTGGGACTACGCGCGGCTCGGCGAGCACGTGGAGGCGTGGGGTTTCCGGCTGATGCAGGACGAAGGGGCGTACTCGGACCGGGCGACGCTGGCGCAGCGGTGGTTCGACGAGGAGTTCGTGCCGGTGGTGGCGATGCTGCGGCAGGCGGACCTGATCGGTGCGCGGACGGACGCCGAGGCGTATCTGTGGGTGGCGTGCGAACGGTACCGGCTGATCCGGACGCACCGGTGGGACGACGAGGTCTTCGAGGCGGTGCGGTCACAGTCCCGCTGACGCCCCCACCCCGTGCTAGGAAAGGACCGTTCCTTGCAAATTTTGCAAGGAACGGTCCTTTCCTAGCATTCGAGGGGCCTACATGTGCACGGCGACCGGCGCACCCTCCGAAGCGCCTTCAGGAGCCTTCGCCGGAGCACCCGACCGCAGCAGCAGCCCGCAGATCACCGCACCGATGACGAAGATCCACCCGCCCCACACGAAAGCGGTCGTGTAGCTGTGCACCGCCGCTTCGGCAGCCAGTTGCGCCGAAGGCACCTTCCCTGCCGTGAACGACGTCGCCGCGTTACCGGCCAGCGTGCTCAGCAGCGCGGTCCCGATCGAGCCGCCGACCTGCTGCGCGGTGTTGACCGCCGCCGACGCGACACCGGCGTCGTGCGTGTCGACGCCGAAGGTCGCGACGCTCATCGCGGGCGCCATCGCGAGGCCGATACCGACGCCCATGACCATCAGCGGGAACAGCACCCCGCCGGTGTACGTGCTCGTGACGTCGATGGCCGAGAGCCAGAACAGTCCGGCCCCCGCGATCAGCATTCCCAATGACACCAACGGTTTCGCGCCGAACTTCGGCAGTAACACGGCCGTCGCCGACGTCGCGCTGGCCATCAGGGTGGCCACCATCGGCAGGAACGCGACACCGCTCTGCACCGGCGTGAACCCGAGGTTCAGCTGGATGTAGAAGGTGAGGAACAGGAAGATCGAGAACATCCCGATGGCGAGCAGGAACATCGCGAGGTACGACCCGCCGCGGTCGCGGTCGAGCAGCACGCGCAGCGGCAGGAGCGGATGTTCGGCACGCTGCTGGCTCACCACGAAAGCGGCGAGCAGCACGACACCGGCGGCGAGGAAACCCCACACCGAGATCGAGGACCACGAGTCGCGCTCGGCGTTCGCGAAACCGTAGACGAGTGCGAAGAGGCCGGCCGACGCGGTGATCGTGCCGGGGATGTCGAGCTTCGGGCGCGGGCCCTCGGTCTCGGAGTTCTTCAGCAGCACGAACGAACCGGCGAACGCGATCACCGCGAAGATGATGTTGACGTACATCGACCAGCGCCAGTCGAGGTACTCGGTCAGCACGCCGCCGAGCAGCAGGCCGATCGCCGCGCCGCCACCACCGATGGCGCCGAAGACACCGAACGCCTTGCCGCGCTCCTTCGGATCGGTGAACGTCGTGGTCAGCAGCGAAAGGGCCGCCGGGGCGAGAAGCGCGCCGAAGACACCCTGTGCCGCGCGGGCGACGAGCAGCATTTCGATACTGCTCGCGGCGCCGCCGATCGCGGAGACGATGGCGAAGCCGGCGAGCCCGACGAGGAACGCGCGTTTGCGGCCGAAGAGGTCCGCGAGCCGCCCGCCCAGCAGGAGCAGGCTGCCGAACGCGAGCGCGTAGGCGGTGACGACCCATTGACGGGCGTCGTTCGAGAATCCGAGGTCCTGCTGCGCCGACGGGAGCGCGATGTTCACGACGGTGGCGTCGAGCACCACCATCAGCTGGGCGAGCCCGATCATCACCAGGATCAGCCATCTCCTGGCGTGGTGCGGGTTGGAGTGCTGCGCGGCCGCGTCCCCCGGCGGCGTGGCGACAGCGGTGGATGAGTCAGACATACGGGCGGTTTCCTCACCGATAGTGACGAAGAAGCTATGTGGAGTAGGTATCTCCCCTTTCCGCGCCCAAGGTACACAAGAAGTGGAGAAGTGTCCTCTACTTCGTTTGTTAAGCTGGACGAATGGCTCGGGACCTCGCTCCCGCCGCACCGGCGCGGCCGCTGCGGCGCGACGCTGAACTCAATCGGCAACGCATCATCGCGGCAGCACGCGATGTCTTCGGCGAGCGCGGGCTCGAAGCGACACTCGACGACGTCGCGCATCACGCGGGCGTCGGCGTCGGCACCGTCTATCGCCGCTTTCCCAGCAAGGAACACCTGGTCGAGGCGATGTTCGTCGACCAGTTCGAGACGATCCGCGAGTTCGCCGAAGAAGCGCTTCGCGCCGAAGACCCATGGGACGGCTTCGCGGACTTCACCTGGCGCGCGGCCGAACTGCACGCCGGTGACCGCGGGTTACGGGAAGTCATGCTGTCGAACGTCTTCGGCCAGGAGCGCGTCGCCGAGGCGAAATCGCGCATGGTGCCGTTGATCACACAGCTCGTCGAACGGGCTCAGACGGCCGGAGTGCTCCGCGCCGATTTCGTGCCGACGGACATGCCGCTCCTGCACCAGATGATCGGCTCCGTCATCGAGTTCACGCACGGTATCCAGCCGGACCTGTGGCGACGGTGCCTCGCGATGCTGCTGGACGGCCTGCGCGCCGAACCCGGCCGCGCGACCCCGCTGCCGCATCCGCCGCTGGACTTCGAGGCGTTGGACGAAGTGATGTGTTCCTTCCGGCTGCCGAAGCTGCGCTCCTGACCCCGCATTTCGTCCTCTGGATGCGATCCTTGCGCGTGCAAGGACCGCATCCAGAGGACGAAATGCGTCAGGGGAGCTTCGGGAACACGGCGGCGGCGACCTCCCGTGCCGCCCCGCACGTGACGTCCTCCGCCGCCCCGTCGACACCGACCACGGAAAGCGCCGCCTGCTCGACCCGGTCCGGGGTGCCCGGGATCGGCCGGTGCGTGGTCACCTGGCAGAACGCGCCGGAAGTGGCGACCTGGGCCTGCCGCCCGCCCAGCGCCTCCGTCGCGCCCGGCGTGGTGTCCGCGCCGACGGACAGCGAGAAGCTGACCTTGCCGCGGATGCAGCTGTGCCCGGACAGCGCCGGGGCCGGTTTGGTCTCCGCTCCGGCGGCGGCGTCGAGTTCGTGCTGGTCGAGCAGCGCGCACGGGGCGACGCGGCCCCACGAGCGCTGGTCCAGGTTCAGCCGCCCGACCGTGCGCGCTGCGATCACCCCGGCCGCGCTGCCGACCGTCGCGTCCGCGGTCCGGCACCGGTCGGCCTGGTCGGCAGGCGCCTTGTCGTCGGAGGTGACGGCGACGGACAGCCGGATCCCGTCGGCGAAGGTGAGCAGCCGCGTGCAGACGGTGTCCTCGTTGAACGTCGACTGCTGGACGCTGAGGCCCTCCGGCAGCGGCCCGGCGTATTCGTAGGGCTGATTGTTCGGATCCTGCCCGGAAGTGATCGGGCCGGTGGTCACGGTGTAGCGATTGGCGCCCTCGACGAATTCGAGGCGGCAGAACTCGAAAGAGGACAGCGGCGGTTTGACCGCGTTTCCGCCGCCGATCACTTTCCGCTGGTCGACAAGGCTGCAGTAATCGAGCGACGAGTATTCGCCGAGCGCCTCGGAAGCGGTCAAGGCCTCGTCGCCCGCCGTGGTCGGCGAAGGCACCGCCGGTTCGGGCGTGGCACAGGCCGCGGTGAGGAACAGGCCGCAGAGTACTGCGCTCAGTCTCTTCGGGGGCACCGGAGCAGTATCGTCAAAAGATCCGGGAACACCACCCCCTACGGGCGAAGAACACAGGGCTCGCCGCGTTTTCCCAGGTGGGTGCTTTACCTCGATTTCACGCCCTTAGGGGTGCGTTTCGTTCCGCGGTGGGATGCGGGCCGACCGCCACTCGACGAAAATGGGTTTCACACACAGTGATGACAGAGAGGGAAGACCCGTGACGAACCCCGTAGCCGCCCGCTTGACCCGACCGCGCCAGGGCCGCATGATCGGCGGCGTCTGCGCCGGGATCGCCAAACGTTTCGGCACCACGCCGGGCAAGGTCCGCCTGCTCGCCGTGCTGTCCTGCCTGCTGCCCGGGCCGCAGTTCATCGTCTATCTCGTGCTGTGGCTCGCCCTGCCCGAGAGCGAGTACTGAGCCGGCCTCAGGCGTTGGGATCGAAGGGGATGCCTGCCGGTTTGGCCTTGCCGAGGTTGTATGCGAACGAGCCGTCCTTGATCGCGAGGCTCGCGCTGCCGAAGTCGGCGCGGACGAGCGTGTCGCGGATACCGGGCGGGAATCCGTCCCAGCTGACGAGATCCGGGTACTGCCAGGCGTTGTAGTGGTTCTCCGGCGGCTCGGTCGCGCTCGCGATGCGGAAGCAGTGGGTGCTCGCGCCGTCCTTGTGATAGACGATCTTCGGGTGCGTCCCCTCCCAGGAGACCTTCGAGCGGTCGTAAGTCGAGTAGTTGCCGTGCGCGGACGTCGAGACGTACCGGGCTTGGCCCTCGTTGACCCAGACGACGACGTGTTCGATGTCGTGCCGGTGCCCGCAGCAGTCGACGAGCGGGACGGCCTGGTCCTTTTCGAAGTACAGGTCGTACAGGTGGGCGCACCAGCCGTTGTTGCACTTCGATCGCGCGTAGGAGTTGGTGTTGTCGAGGTCGGACCGGTCCCGGCACTGCCCGTTGAGGGCTCCGGAGTTCTTGAGTCCGGTCGCCACCGCGCCGGTGGGCGAGATCGCGGGGGTCGGGTAGCAGCCGTCGGTGTCGTAATCGAACGCGGGCTGCCAGGTGCGGTCGGCCTCGGTCGCGTTCGACGGCAGTGCCTGCGGGGGTTCGGCCCAGGCGACGGCCGGGGCGAGCGTGGTGAGCAGGACCGCGCCGATCAGGCCCTGCAGGAGACGGCGTGAAAGCATCTTCGGCAAGGCAGGCGCCCTTCTCTCGGTACCGGGGAGGATTCCCGATCACCTCGTGTGACGTAAACCGCTGAAGGTGGGGAGTCGCGTGAATGCCGCACACGCGTGATCGGACGGCGAACTCGCGTGATTGAAGGCGGAACTCGCGTGATTGGGCGGCGAACCGGACCACACCGAGCCTTCCGCCTCGAGACACGCGAGTTACGGCTTCAATCACGCGAGTTACGCCTAGGCGCACGTGACTCGCGTGAAGGCCCCCTTCCCGCGGCTGAGCCGAGGGAAGGGGTCTTCACGCGCTACAGGAGACCTAGTCGGTGTAGGTCAGGTTCTTGCCGCTGGCCCCGTCGAACAACTTGATCTTGTCCGCGTCGAACCACAGCTCCACGTTCTGGTTCTCCGCCGCGGAAGACGCCGCCGAGAGACGGGCGACGATCTGCGACTCGGCGCCCGGAACGTCCGAGGATCCGCTGTCGGCGGCGAGATCCGCGAGGTCGGACGACGACGCGGCCTCACCTTCGACCGAGAAGTGCGCGAACTTCTCCGAACCCATCGACTCGAGGACGTCGACATGGGCGGTGAACGTCGCACCCTGCCGGGCGTTGGCGTCCACCAGCGCGGCGTCCTCGAAATGCTCCGGCCGGATACCGACGATGACCTCACGCGGCGCGTCGGCGGCTTCGGCCAGTTGCCGCACCCGGTCGGTGAGCGGGATGTCGCCCAGCGCGCTGCGGGCGGTCCCGTTCTCCAGCGTGGCGGGTACGAAGTTCATCGACGGGCTGCCGATGAATCCGGCCACGAACAGGTTCGCCGGGTTGTCGTAGAGGAACTGCGGCGACCCGATCTGCTGCACGTAGCCCGCCCGGAGCACGACGACCCGGTCGCCGAGGGTCATCGCCTCGGTCTGGTCGTGCGTGACGTAGAGCGTCGTCGTGCCCAGCTGTTTCTGGATCTTCGACACCGAGGTCCGCATCTGGCCGCGGAGCTTGGCGTCCAAGTTGGACAGTGGCTCGTCCATCAGGAACGCCTTGGGGTTGCGGACGATCGCGCGCCCCATCGCGACGCGCTGCCGCTGCCCGCCGGAGAGGTTCGCCGGCTTGCGGTCGAGATGCCCGGTCAGATCGAGGATCTGCGCCGCCTCCTCGACCTTGGCCCGCACCGTCCGGTCGTCGACCTTGGCCAGCCGCAACGGGAACGCCATGTTCTCCCGCACGCTCATATGCGGGTACAGCGCGTAGGACTGGAACACCATCGCGATGTCCCGGTCCTTGGGCGCCTTCTCGTTGACGCGCTGTCCGTCGATGCGCAGTTCGCCGGAGGAGATGTCCTCCAGGCCGGCGACCATGTTCAGCGTCGTGGACTTGCCGCAGCCGGACGGGCCGACCAGGATGATGAACTCACCGTCGGCGATCGTTATGTCCACTTCGGACACCGCGAGGGCGCCGTCGGGGTACTTCTTGGACACTTTTTCGAGAACGATTTCAGCCATGGGTCAGCCCTTCACCGCACCGGACGTCAGCCCCGCCACGATGCGACGCTGGAAGAACAACACGAACAGGATGATCGGGACGGTGATCACCACGGCGGCCGCGGAGATCGTCCCGGTCGGGTCTTCGAACTGCGAGGACCCGGTGAAGAACGACAACGCCGCCGGGACCGTGCGCGAGGCCTCGGTCGAGGTCAGCGAGATCGCGAACAGGAAGTCGTTCCAGCAGAAGATGAACACCAGGATCGCGGTGGTGAACACGCCCGGTGCCGCCAGCGGCGCGATCACCTTCCGGAACGCCTGCGCCGGGGTCGCGCCGTCCATCTTCGCCGCCTTTTCCAGCTCCCACGGGATTTCCCGGAAGAACGCGGAAAGCGTGTAGATCGACAGCGGCAGCGCGAACGTGATGTAGGGCAGGATCAGCCCCGGCCAGGTGTCGAACAACCCCAGCTCACGTTCGATGTTGAACAGCGGCGTCACCAGCGAGACCTGCGGGAACATCGCGATCAGCAACGACATCCCGACCAGCACCTGCTTGCCGGGGAAGTCCAGCCGCGCGATCGCGTACGCCGCCATCGTGCCGAGGACGACCGCGATCACCGTCGCGATGATCGCGATGCCGATCGAGTTCACCAGTGCCCTGATGAACTCCGTGGTCTCGAAGATGTCGGCGTAGTTCTGCCACGTCCATTCCGACGGGATGAAGTTCCCGTCGTCCAAGGTCTCCTTGGTCTTGAACGAAAGCGAGACCACCCAGAGCACCGGGAACAGCGCGAACACGAGGACCAGGAGGTCGACGAGGCCCCATTTGAATTTGCGGCCGGGAGTGACCGCTCCACCGATGGCCATCAGCGCTTACCCCCATTGTCACTACCGGGTGCGGCCGTGCCGAACACCTTGATGAAGATGAACGCGATGATCGCCACCGTGATGAAGATCAGCACCGCCATCGTCGACCCGATCCCGAGGTTCAACCCCTTGACCAGGTTGTTGTAGGTCTGCATCGACACCGACGACGTGTCCTGCGCCCCGTTGGTGAGCACGAAGATGTTGTCGAAGATGCGGAACGCGTCCAGGGTGCGGAACAGCAGCGCCACCAGGATCGCCGGTTTCATCACCGGCAGCATCACCTTCGTGAACCGCTGCCACGCCGTCGCACCGTCCATCGACGCGGCCTTCAGCAGGTCGTCCGGCACCAGCGCCAGCCCCGCCATCAGCAGCAGCGCCATGAACGGCGTCGTCTTCCACACCTCGGCCAGCACGATGATCGCCAGCGAAGGCCAGTATTCGGTCAGCGGCGCGCTGTCCGGGAAGAACAGATTGGCCAGATAGCCCGTGTCCGGCGTCCAGGCGTAGTACCAGGAGAACGCGGCGACCACGGTCACGATGCCGTACGGGATCAGGGCGACCGTCCGCACGAGGCCCCGGCCGACGAGCGTCCGGTGCATGATCAGCGCCAGGCCCATGCCCAGCACGAACTCGATCACCACCGAGACGATGGTCAACCCCATCGTCGTCCCGAACGCCGTCCACCAATAGCCGTTGGACAGCACCGCGATGTAGTTGTCGAGGCCGACGAACTCCTGCTGCGCCGGGAACCTGAGGTCGTAGCGCTGCAGGGAGAGCCAGATCGAGTAGATGATCGGGTACCCGGTGACCGCGATCATCACGATCGCCGCCGGGGCGCACAACCACAGCCCGAGCCTGCGCTCGGCCTTCTTTCCTTCGCTGAGAACCGGTTTCGCCTTCTTGCCCGGTTTGCTCGCGGTCGCCGCACCGGCGGTCTCCTGCACGGTCACGGGATCACTCCCTTCGACTGGAGCGCGTCGGCGAGCTGTTCCTTCAGCTTCTCCGCCGTCTTCTGCGGATCGATTTCAGAAGGCGGGGAAAGCACCTTCGACAACACCGTCGAAGCGTTCTGGTACGCCGGGGTCAGCGGACGGACCGCCGCGTCCTTGAGTGCGTCCAGGATCGTCTCCCGCATCGGGTACTTCGTTTCCATACTCGGGTTGTCGTCGCTCTGCGGCGCCGTCGCGTCGAGCGGCAGCGTGTCCGTGTAGAGCGATTCGATCGTCGGCGGGACGCCGTCCTTGAGCGCGGAGAACTTCTGGTTCTTCGCGCTGCGCAGGCACAGCGCGACCTCAGTGGCCTCGGCCTTGTGCTTCGAGGTCGAACTGACCGCCAGGTTGTAGCCACCGATCGTGGTCTTGGCGGGCTTCCCCGCTTCGAGCTGCGGATAGGTGGTCCACTTGAAGTGCTTCAGCTCGTCCTTCTTCTCCTTGGCGTAGGAGGCGTAGACGAACGGCCAGTTCAATTCGAAGGCCGCGTTGCCGCGCTGGAAGGACTGGCGGACCTCGTCCTCCTTCGAGTTGGTCAGCGACGGGTCGGTGATCCCGGCCGTGGTGACCTTCTTGAGCATCTCCAGCGCCTTGATCGCACCGGCGTCCATCACGACCGACTTACCGTCGTCGGAAAGGATCTTGCCGCCCGCGGACTCGACGAGCGTGTTGTAGATGACGACGAGGCCCTCGTACTGCGCGCCGGTGAACACGACGTTCGCCGGTTTGCCCTGCGCCTTGAGCGCCTTCGCCTGGTCGATCATCTCGTCCCAGGTCTTCGGCGGCGTCGGCGTCAGCCGGTCGTCGTACCAGAGCAACTGGACGTTGGTGTTCTTGGTCGCCGCGTAGAGTTTTCCGTTCCACGTGGCGGTTTCGAGCGGTCCCGGCAGGACACCCTCGGTCGCCTCGGCCTTGGCCTCGCCCGTCCATTCGTCGATCCAGCCCGCCTCGGCGAACTCCGAGACCCACGTGACGTCCAGCCCCAGTACGTCGAGCGAATCGTCCCCGGCGGCCAGGCGGCGCACCATCTGTTCCCGCTGGCCGTCGGCCGGTCGCGGGAGCTTGTTGTAGACGACCTCGTACCGCCCGCCCGAGGCCTTCGTGCAATCGTCCACAACGGACTGGAAATTGTCTTCGGGCGCGTAGTAGACGTTGATCTTCAGTCCGGCATCCGAACCGCAGCCCGCCAGCAGGCCGACCGTCAGCGCTGTCGCGCCGAGTAGCGAGCCGGTGCGGCCTGGTGAGCGGCCCCTCCGGCTCGCGCTCATCCTCTTCCCCATGAGGCCTCCTCACCCGCGCACGCCTGGGGAACGGCGGCACTAGGACGCGTTGAAGAAGCCCGCGCGCCAGCACCCCGACGTGCTAGTGCTCGGGCGGACACGCTGGAGTACATGACCGCCCGACTGGTGTTGTGCAACCTATTCCGGGCGATCACCGCCCGCAAGCAGTATCGGTAACGATTCAGCGGACTGCACGACGAACAGGTGAACGAGTACCGCCGAATGTCATCCGGCGGGGCGGCCGCCCAACGCCAGCTGGGCCAGGAGCTCACGGCCCTGTTCGGCCGAACGCGGCTGGCAGAGCACGTCGTAACGGCCGGCGACCAGTTGGCTCGCGGAGGAGAAGTCGCGGCGGGACATGCTGTAACTGATCGCGGCGAAGACCGTCCACGCCAGGATGCCGAGCACGAGCCCGCCGATCATGGGCTGCCAGGCGAAACCCTGGTTGTTGAACATGCCCAGCAGCAGTCCGATGATCAGTCCGAACCACGCGCCGGACACCGCGCCGGTGCCCAGCACCCGTCCCCAGCTCAGCCTGCCGACGACGCGCTCGACGAGCATCAGGTCGACACCGACGATGGTCACGTCGGTGACCCCGAACTCCTTCTCCGCGAGGAAGCCGACGGCTTGCTGGGCTTCGCCGTACGTCGCGTAGGAACCGATCGGCCAGCCGGAAGGCGGTGTCGGCAGCCTGGGCAGCCCACCCGCGGCCCGGCCGCTTCCGCCAAAGGGAGCACTCACGTAATCACCTCTCGCCCGTCCTGGTCCATCTTCTCAAGGACGGGCGAAAGGCGCGAACGTTCAGGAGCGGGACTTGTACTCGCGGAGCAGACCGCGGCTGATGATGGTCTTCTGGATCTCGCTGGTGCCCTCGCCGATGAGCAGGAACGGCGCCTCGCGCATGAGGCGCTCGATCTCGTACTCCTTGGAGTAGCCGTAGCCGCCGTGGATGCGGAACGAGTCCTGGGTGACCTCGGCGCAGTACTCGCTCGCGATCAGCTTCGCCATGCCGGCCTCGACGTCGTTGCGCGCGCCGGAGTCCTTGAGGCGGGCGGCGTTGACCATCATCAGGTGGGCGGCCTCGACCTTGGTGGCCATCTCGGCGAGTTTGAACGCGATCGCCTGGTGCTCGGCGATCGCCTTGCCGAAGGTCTTGCGCTGCTGGGCGTACTCCACCGCGAGTTCGAACGCGCGGATCGCGATACCGCAGGCGCGGGCGGCGACGTTGACGCGGCCGACCTCGACACCGTCCATCATGTACGCGAAGCCCTTGCCCGGCGCTTCGCCGAGGACCTTGTCGGCACCGACCTTGTAGCCGTCGAACACGGCTTCGGTGGTGTCGACGCCCTTGTAACCCATCTTGTCGATCTTGCCGGGGATGGTGAGGCCGGGCGCGACCTCGCCGAAGCCCTCGGGCTTCTCGATCAGGAACGTGGTGAGGTTCTGGTGGGCCTTCTCCGCTCCTTCGTCGGTCTTGACGAGCAGCGCGATCAGGTTGGAGCTGCCGCCGTTGGTCAGCCACATCTTCGAACCGTCGATGACGTAACCGTCGTCGGTCTTGCGGGCGCGGGTCTTGATCGCGGCGACGTCGGAGCCGAGGTCCGGCTCGGACATCGAGAACGAGCCGCGGACCTCGCCGGTCGCCATCCGCGGCAGGAAGTGCTGCTTCTGCTCCGGCGTCCCGTGACGGGAGATCATGTGCGCCACGATGAAATGCGTGTTGATGACGCCGGAGACGCTCATCCAGCCGCGCGCGATCTCCTCGACCACGAGCGCGTAGGTCAGCAGCGATTCGCCGAGGCCGCCGTACTCCTCCGGGATGGTGAGCCCGAACAGGCCCATCTCCTTCATCCCCTCGACGATTTCGGCGGGATAGGTGTCGGAGTGCTCGAGCTCCTGCGCGCGCGGGATGACCTCCTTGTCCACGAACTGGCGGACCGTGGCCAGGATTTCGGACTGCACGTCGGTCAAGCCGGCGGTCTGGGCGAGGCGAGCCATCGCTGCTCCTAAATTCGCGCGCACCGGGCTCCCGGCGCTGGGTTACCGGTGAGTATGCCGTCTGACGTGGTACCTCGCTATGAGCGCAGTCACGCGTACGCCATCCGTGAGCATGCCACTACAGTGACAAGCCGATCACAGTCCGAGGGGGACGAAACGTGGCTCAGCAGCCTTTCGGCGGGTTCCCGCCGCAACAGCAGTACGCCTTCCCGAACCAGCCTCCGGCGCGGAGCAAGGATTCCGGCCTCGCGACGGTCGCCTTGATCTTTTCACTCTTCGGGCTGATCGGGCTGGTGTCCGTGATCCCGGGGATCGTCCTGGGGCACGTCGCGTTCGCGAAAGCCCGGCGCGGTGAGGCCGGCGGCAAGGGCATGGCGCTCGCCGCGTTCATCGTCGGCTACCTGATGATCGTCCTGTGCGCCATCGCGATCCCGGTCCTGCTCAACGTCGCCGCGAAACACGGCGCTTTCCGGTAGCGATACGGTCCTCGTCTACGAGGGGACCAGCATGACGAATCCGCACGACCCGTATGGGCAGCAGCCGTACGGGCATCAGCCGTCCGGGCAGTTCGAGCAGCCCTACGGACTCCAGCCGTACCAGCCGCCGCCGCAGCAGTACTACGTCCAGCAGGCCTATGTGCGGCCGCCGGACCAGGGCATGGCGGTGGCGTCGCTGGTGTGCTCGCTGATCGGGCTGCTCATGTGCTTCCCGGCGATCCTGGGGATCATCTTCGGGCATATCGCGCTCTCGAAGGCCAAACGCGGTGAAGCCGGCGGCCAGGGCATGGCGCAGGCGGGCATGATCATCGGGTACGTCGTCACCGGGCTGTGGCTGATCCCGGTCATCCTGTGGTTCATCTTCGTGGTGCTCGCGATCGGTGCCGCGGGCGTCTCGTGACCCGTCCCCGGACGATACGGTGGTGTCCCGCACGAACCAGGGGGCCAACCGGATGAGCAGTTCCGACTCGCAGGACACACCGTCGACGTCGTCCTACACCGACTCGAACACCTTCTCGGATCCGACTTCCGCGTCCTCGGCGTCCGAGACCGCGTCGAGCCCGCAGCCGTTCCAGCCGCCGGAGCCGTTCACCCCGCCCCCGCCGTTCGTGCCGCCCGCCCCGTTCGAAGTGCCTTCGGCTTCCACGCCCGACCCGGCTCCTGTTCCCGAGCAGACTCCCGTCCCGGTCGAGACGTACGGGCAGACCATCGACCCGCTGACCGCCGAGCCCGTCCCGCCGCCCTTCACGGCTCCGGACACTTCGGTTCCTCCGGTGTACACGCCCGTGCCGTTGCCTGCCGCTTATCCGCCGCCGCAGCCGTACAACCCGTACGCGATGGCGGCACCCCCGCGTTCGCAGGACAACGGGATGGCGATCGCCGGGCTGGTGTGCTCGCTCGTCGGGATCTGCTCGTGCGTGACCGTGATCGTCGGGCTGATCCTGGGGCACATCGGGCTGGCGAAGGCGAACCGCGGCGAAGCGGGCGGACGCGGCATCGCGCTCGCGGCGGTGGTCATCGCGTACGTCGTCATCGCGCTGTACGTCGGGTTCATCGGGACGATGATCATCCTCGGGGTGAACGGCGAGCTCGAGTGAGCGGCGGGCCTCGTCCGGGCGGGGCCGGGCCCGGTCACGGCCGATGTTGCGAAAGCCACTTTCGCAACCTTCAACGTTGCGAAAGTGGCTTTCGCAACCCGGATACCGCTCACGGAACTTGACCCACGTCGCCCGGTTCCCTCGGCGCCGGCGCAACCTGACCGTTGGCCGGCGCGTCCTCCGGAAGCGCCTCCTTCTTGGGCGTGTTCGCGTCCAGGAAGCGCAGCAGCTCCACCGGGAACGGCAGGACCAGCGTCGAGTTCTTCTCCGCCGACACCTGCACGACCGTCTCCAGCAAGCGCAGCTGCAGCGCCGCCGGGGTGTCGGCCATGGTCGCCGCCGCCTGCGAGAGCTTGTACGACGCCTGCAGCTCCCCGTCGGCCGAGATGACCCGCGCCCGCCGTTCGCGTTCGGCTTCGGCCTGGCGTGACATCGAGCGTTTCATCGACTCCGGCAGCGCGACGTCCTTGATCTCGACCCGGTCGATGTGGATGCCCCAGTCCAGCGCCGGGCTGTCGATCATCAGCTCGAGGCCCTCGTTCAGCCGTTCGCGGTTGGACAGCAGGTCGTCCAGGTCGCTCTTGCCGATGATCGACCGCAGCGAGGTCTGCGCGACCTGGCCGACGGCCGAGCGGTAGTCCTGCACGTTGACCGCGGCCAGCACCGGGTCGATCACCTTGAAGTACACGACCGCGTCCACCCGCACGGTGACGTTGTCGCGGGTGATGCCGTCCTGTGCGGGGATCGGCATCGTGACGATCTGCATGTTGACCTTCTGCAGTCTGTCCGCGATCGGCACCAGCAGCGCGAGCCCCGGCTCCCGGATGGCCGGGCGCACCCGCCCGAACCGGAACACGAGACCGCGTTCGTACTGTTTCACCACGCGAAGGCTGGCCGCGAGCCAAGCTCCGCCCGCGACGGCGACCGCACTGAGAATCTCCACCACCATGGCTGCTCCCGGGGTTGTTCTCGCTGTTCACGGTACGCCCGGCGAGTCACGAGGGAAACACGGTGGACAGGCCTGCCAAGGTGGGTCCGTGACCGGTTTCAAGATCCCGCCGAAGTTCCTCGACCGCGCCGCCGAACTCGGCCCCGGAGCCGCCGAGTGGCTCGATTCCCTCCCGTTCCTCGCCGAGAAGTACACCGCCAAGTGGCAACTCGAATACGACGGCGAGGCCATGCACGGTTTCGTCGGCGTCGCGCAGCCCGTGCGCCGGGCGGACGGCTCCCCCGCGATCCTCAAACTCGGCTGGCCGCACGAGGAGTCCGGCGACGAACCGCTCGCACTGTCCACTTGGGCCGGTCAGGGCGCGGTCCTGATGTACGACAACGTGCCCGAGGACGGTGTGCTGCTCCTGGAGCGGCTCGACGCCACCCGGTCGTTGGAAACGGAGCCGATCCAGGAGGCCGTCGAGACCGTCGGCGCGCTGGCGCGGCGGCTGGCCGTCCCCGCTCCCGAAACACTGCAGCGATCTCTTCGAGAAGAGGCCGCGGAGCTGGTCACCGAACTCCCGGAGACCTGGAGCGAACTGGGCGAACCGTTCGAGCGCAAGTACCTCGACGCCGCGGTGGAAATCTGCGTGAACCTCGGCCCGGAAGCCGGTGAGCTGATGGTGAACGAGGATCTGCACTTCGAGAACGTCCTCGCCGGGACGCGCGAACCGTGGCTGGTGATCGACCCGAAGCCGCTTTCGGGTGATCTGGAGTTCGGCGCGATCTCGATCCTCTGGAACCGCGCGGAAGAGTCCACAATGGACGACAAGCTCAAGTGGTTCTGCGCGGCGGCCGGGGTGGACGCGGAGCGGGCGCGGGCGTGGACGCTCGTGCGCGCGGTGCAGAACTGGACCTGGCTGTACGAAGACCTCGCCGAGGGCGCCTCGCCCGAGACCATCGCCGAAGACCCGGCCTACGCCGCCGTCCCCGGAATCGCGGCCTGGGCATTGCGGTGATCACACGAATCGTCGCGGGCCCCGGGAGCGGATAACCTTCGGGCATGGCAGCCGTGAACAGGGTATTCGCAGCTCAGCTGGCCGGTTTGCCGGTTTTCGGGCCCGATGGCGAATCGATCGGCAAGGTGCGGGACCTGGTGGCGGGCCTGCGCCTCGATCAGCAGCCGCCGCGGATCCTGGGCATCGTGGTCGAGCTGACGACGAGGCGCCGCGTGTTCGTGCCGATGTTGCGGGTGACCTCGATCGAGCCCAGCGCGGTCACGCTCGCCACCGGATCGGTGAACATGCGGCGCTTCCACCAGCGGCCCAACGAGGTGCTGGTGGTCGGGCAGCTCTTCGACGCGTACGCCACGCTCGCGGGCTCGGACACCAGGATCACCGTCGTCGACGCCGCCATGGAACCGACGCGGACGCGGGACTGGGTGCTCGCGAAGCTCGCGATCCGCGAACGGTCGAGCAGGCTCGGGCTCGGCAGGCGACGTTCGGCGATGCAGGTTCTGCCGTGGTCGGAGGTGTCCGGGCTCGGGCTCACCGATCTGACCGGCCAGACCCAGGGCGCGGCGCAGCTGCTGATGCTGTTCGACACGATGCGCCCGGCCGACGTCGCCGCCACGGTCCGCGATCTGCCGCTCAAACGACGGCACGAGGTAGCCGACGCGATGGACGACGAGCACCTCGCCGACGTCATCGAGGAGCTTCCCGAGGACGACCAGAAGGAACTGCTGTCCTATCTCGCCGAGGAACGCGCCGCCGACATCCTCGAAGCGATGGACCCCGACGACGCCGCCGACCTGCTGGCCGAACTGGCGCCCGCCGAGCAGAACCGCTTCCTGGAGCTGATGGAACCCGAGGAGTCGGCGCCGGTGAAGCGGCTGCTGGAGTACTCCTCCGACACCGCGGGCGGTCTGATGACCCCCGAGCCGGTGGTGCTGACCCCGGACGCGACGATCGCCGAGGCGCTCGCGCACATCCGCAACGCGGACCTACCGGTGGCGCTGGCGAGCATGGTGTTCGTCTGCCGTCCGCCGACGGAGACGCCGACAGGGCGCTTCGTCGGCGTCGTCCACTTCCAGCGGCTGCTGCGCGAGCCGCCCGCGGAGATGGTGGCGGCCGCCATCGACTCCCAGCTGCCCGCGCTGCGACCGAAGGCCACCTTGTCCGAGGTCACGCGCTACTTCGCCGCCTACAACCTCACCTGCGGGCCGGTGGTGGACGCCGAGGACCACCTGCTCGGCGCGGTCACCGTCGACGACGTGCTCGACCACCTGCTCCCGGAGGACTGGCGCGAGACCGGGCTGCACGACATCACCGGCGAGATCACCGAGGAGGCCGAACGTGCCTGAACTGACGTCCGGGCGGCGGCTCGACCAGCCCCGCGGCCAGAGCCGGTTCAGGCTGAACATCGACCCCGACTCGTTCGGCCGGTTCACCGAACGGATCGCGCGGTTCCTCGGCACCGGCAAGTACCTGTTCTGGCAGACGCTGATCGTCATCGTCTGGATCGTGCTGAACCTGGTCGCGGTCTCGCTGCGGTGGGACCCGTACCCGTTCATCCTGCTGAACCTGGCGTTCTCGACGCAGGCCGCGTACGCCGCGCCGCTGATCCTGCTGGCGCAGAACCGGCAGGACGACCGCGACCGCGTCTCCCTCGACGAGGACCGGAACCGCGCCGCGCAGACGAAGGCCGACACCGAATACCTCGCGCGGGAGCTCGCGTCGCTGCGGATCGCGCTCGGCGAGGTCGCCACCCGGGACTTCCTGCGGGGCGAGCTCGACCGGCTCCGTGAGGATCTCGACGCCAAGCCGCGCAAGGCCAAACCCGACCGCACGCCTACCGGTACGTAACATGGACCTGTGACCAGTACGCAGCAACTCCCCAGCGTCGACGATGTCCGCACCGCGCTGAAGGCCGTGTACGACCCGGAGATCAAGAAACCGATCACCGAACTCGGCATGGTCAAGGACGTGGAGGTCGGCTCGGACGGTGTGGTCACCGTCGGGATCTACCTGACGGTCGCCGGCTGCCCGCTGAAGGCGACGCTGACCAACGACACCACCGAAGCCGTCAAGAAGCTCCCCGGCGTCAACGACGTCCGGGTCGAGCTCGACGTGATGAGCGACGAGCAACGCACGGAGCTGCGAAAATCCCTGCGCGGTGACGCCGCCGAACCGGTGATCCCGTTCGCGCAGCCCGGCTCGCTGACGCGCGTCTACTGCGTCGCGTCCGGCAAGGGCGGCGTCGGCAAGTCCTCGGTGACGGTGAACCTCGCGGCCGCGATGGCCGAACGCGGGCTGTCCGTCGGCGTGGTGGACGCGGACATCTACGGGCACTCGGTGCCGCGGATGCTCGGCGCGCGGGAGAAGCCGACCAAGGTCGACACCATGATCATGCCGCCGCAGGCGCACGGTGTGAAGGTGATCTCGATCGGCATGTTCACCCCGGGCAACACCCCCGTGGTGTGGCGCGGGCCGATGCTGCACCGCGCGCTGCAGCAGTTCCTCGCCGACGTGTTCTGGGGCGACCTCGACATCCTGCTGCTGGACCTGCCGCCGGGCACCGGCGACATCGCGATCTCGGTGGCGCAGCTCATCCCGAACGCGGAGATCCTGGTCGTCACCACGCCGCAGCAGGCGGCCGCCGAGGTGGCCGAGCGCGCGGGCGCGATCGCGCTGCAGACGCGGCAGCGGGTGGCCGGGGTCATCGAGAACATGTCGTGGCTGGAGACGCCCGACGGCCAGAAGATGGAGATCTTCGGCTCCGGTGGCGGGCAGTCCGTGGCCGACTCGCTGTCGAAGTCGGTCGGCTCGACGGTGCCGCTGCTCGGGCAGGTCCCGATGGATCCGCGTGTGGTCTCGAACGGCGACGCGGGCACTCCGATCGTGCTGGCCGAGCCGGACGCGCCGGCGTCGCTCGTGCTCAAGGAGGCGGCGAAGAAGCTGACCGTCCGGGCGCGCGGGCTGGCCGGGATGATGCTGAACGTCACTCCCGCGGGCCGCTGACCGTCCCCTACTCATGCATTTAGTCCTCTGGATGCGGTACTTGCGCACGCAAGGATCGCATCCAGAGGACTAAATGCGTTGGGGGTCAGGTGGCGTCCGGGTCGACCGGAGGGCGCTCTCCCGGCTTCAGCGGCTCAGGCTGCGAAGCGGGCGCCGGGTGGCCGTTGGGCTTCGAAGCGCCGTTGGCACCATTGGTGCCGTTGACGTTGTTGAGCCCCAGCGGATCCGAGTCACCGTCGAACAGGTGCTGGGTGACGACCCGCTTCGGGTCGAAGTTCCGCAGGCCTCGCAGATCCTCCAGCGGTTTGCGCAGCTGATCGAACTCCGGGCCCATCTCCTCGCGCAGTTGCGTCTTGGCCCCGGTCGCGAAGTCGCGGACCTTGCGGACGCTCTTCGCCACCCAGGACGCCGCTTCGGGCAGCCGCTCCGGACCGAGGATGAAAAGACCCGCGACGACGATGATGAGGATCTCTCCCCAGCCGACACTCTCGAACACCCGTGTGAACCTCCGCCTCGGCGTCTTCCCCGTTCAGGGTACCCGTCCGAACTCGCTAGTCCGAGGCCAGTTTCACGTCCACGACAAGTGAAGACCCATCCCGGACAAGCCGGACAGGGACCACTTCGCCGACTTCGCGGGCGCGGACCGCGACGAGCAGTTCCGCCGAGTCGCGCACGAGCCGGCCGCCGACTTCCGTGATGACGTCGCCTTCTTTGATCCCCGCCGAGGCCGCGGGACCCCCGGGGGCGACGTTGCGGACCTGTGCGCCCATGGTGCTGGAGCCCGCGACGGTCGACGAAGCGTTGATGCCGATGTCGGGGTGGACGACCTTGCCGTCCTTGATCAGTGTTTTCGCGATCTTCACCGCGTAGTCGCTGGGGATGGCGAATCCGATGCCGATGCTGCCGCCTTCGGCGCTGGACGAGCGGATCGCCGAGTTGATCCCGACCAGCGCGCCGGTCGCGTCGACGAGCGCGCCGCCCGAGTTGCCGTGGTTGATCGCGGCGTCGGTCTGGATGGCCTCGTAGATCACCGGCGCGCTGCCGCCGTCGCCGCCCGCGGTCACCGGGCGGTTGAGCGCGCTCACGATGCCGGCGGTGACCGAGTTCTGCAGCGCCAGCGGCGAACCGACGGCGATCACCGAGTCGCCGACGGCCAGGTCGGACGACTTCCCGACCTGCAGCGCGGTGAGGTTCTTGACGTCGACCTTGACCACGGCCAGGTCGGTTTTGGGGTCGGCGCCGACGACCTTCGCTTCGACGCGCTTGCCGTCGAAGAACACGGCGGTGACCTTGGTGGCCGCGTCGGCCGTCGCGGCGGAGATCACGTGTTCGTTGGTGAGCACGTAGCCCTGGTTGTCGATGACGACACCGGAGCCCTGCTGGCCCGCGTCGGCGCCGGGTTTGAAGACTTCGAGGGAGACCACGGCGGGCGCCACCCGGTGGGCGATGTCCGCGATCGAACCCGCCGGACGCTCCTTGGCCGCGTCGGCCTCGGAGATGCTGGCCTGGCCGGTCAGTTCGGTGCCGGTGTCGGCGAACCACCAGCCGATCAGCCCGCCGACCGCGCCGATGACCAGCGCGACCGCGGCGAGCATCGCCAGTGCCTTCGTCTGCACACGCCGCCCGAAGAGGACCTCCGGAAGGCTCAGCAGCGCACCCTGCGGGCGCTTCGCCTGCTTCTCTTCTTCCGTGTCCTGCTGCACGGCGGGCCCGGCGAGCACCGCGCCGGAACCGGGATCACGCCACGGGTCCGACGTCGTGGTCCAGAGCGGATCTTCCGCGCCGTTCGAGGACGGCCCGGAACCGTTGGTCCCGTGCGGCCGCTCCAGCACGACACCTTCGGCGCCCGGCGGGCGGCGGAAGGCTTCGGCGAGCGATTCCGGCGTCGGCGGCGCCAGATTCAGGCCCGGCGCGGGCTGTCCGTTCGGACTGGGCTGGTACAGCTTGTCGAAGGCGCCATCGACGCCATGAGGCCTCCCGAACGTGGCCGCCTGCGCCGGATCGACGGCGGGCCGGGCCAGCGGGCGCGGTGCCAGCCGATCCCCCGCCGGGTCACCAGGCTGCTGCGGTTTCGCGTTCGGCTGCTCGGTCATCATTCCCCGGGGCTGAGATCAGGTTGGCCGGACGCGAGAGTACGCCAAGCCTCACCGTGGATTCTGCCGTGACCACGGTGAAGTGCGCGTTGATTCCCCGCACCGGACAGAAATGTGACACTTGCCGCGAAGATGTCTCACTTGTGGCACTCTGACGGCCATGTCGCAGAACCCGGGCGCCCCTTATCCGCCCCAGAACGTCCCTCACCAGCAATGGCCGCAGCATCAGGGCTGGCCAGAGCAGCCACCCAAGAAGAAGGGCATGTCCACCAAGCTGAAGGTGCTGCTGCTCGTGGCGGCGCTCGTCGTGGTCGGCGGCGGGATCGGCCTGGTCGTCGTGATGAAATCGGTCGCGGGGCCGGAGAAGCAGGCCAGCAAGGTGGAGGCCGGCGACTGCGTCCAGCTGACCGGCGCCGGCAAAGAGGCCGACGCGGTGAAGGCCGCCTGCGACAACCCGCAGACGCCGTACGTCGTGAGCGTCAAGGGCACGGTCAAGGGCGACTGCCCGGAGGGCTTCTACAGCTACTCGGTGGCGACGCCGCTGCGCGGGGAAGGCGTCGGACTCTGCCTGGGGATCAACGCCCAGGTCGGCCTGTGTTTCGACGACATCAAGACCAAGACCCCGCCGCCGCTGGTGAACTGCTCGGGAGCGCGGCTGAAGATCAGCGAGGTGTTCGACAAGGCCAGCTACGTGAACAGTCCGTGCAAGGAGGGCACAGAAGAAGTGATCTCCTACTCGGCGTACGGCGCGACGCAGAAGTTCAAGAGCGCGACGATCTGCTTCGTCAAACCCTGACGAAGCAGATCAGCGGGCCGAGACGGGCATGGGCCGGCTGGACGTGCTCGGGCTCGGCGTGGTGCTGCGCGGCGGTTCCGGCTGGGTGCCGCCGCCCAGCTGCGCGGGCAGCAGCCCGGCGTTGACGCCCTGCGGCGGGGTGAAACCGGTGGCCGGCTGGTCTTCGGTGCCGTCACCCGAGGTCGCGACGAGGGCCAGGGCGCTCAGCACCAGGCCCGAAACGACGACTCCGGCGCCTTGCGCGTACTTCCGCCGGGCGAGACCGAACCGCCCGCCGCCGAGGACGTTCGGCGAATGGCCCAGCGGCGCCGATGATCCCAACGGCGCGGTACCGCCCAAGACGCCGGTGTCACGAAGGCCGGCGACCCGGTCGGGCCGCTGGATGGCCACGAGCTGGCCGTCCGCGGTCATCGCCAGGTTGTCCGGCGTGCCGGGAAGTTCGGTGTTCTGCGGGATGGAGCAAAGGCTGGCCAGGAAACCCGCCGACATCGACGGGGCTCCCGCCTGCTTCACGGCCGCGACGGCCTGGCGCTGGGCGGTCACCTCGGCGGCGCAGGACTGGCAACGGGCGATATGCGCCGAAGCCCTGTCCTGGGCGCCGAGGGTCAGCTCGCCGTCCACGAAGGCGACGATGGCGTCCGGAAGCAGATGCGACTCGGGGAGTCCCCAACCTCGCGGTGCGGTCATACCCCCACCTTCGCAGACTCCTGCGCCGCGGCGCGACGACGCTCCAAAGAAGCGCGAAGCGCCTGGCGGCCGCGGTGGATCCGGCTGCGCACGGTGCCGAGCTTGACACCGAGGGTGGCGCCGATCTCCTCGTACGAGAGGCCTTCGACGTCGCACAGCACGACCGCGGCACGGAACTCGGGCGGCAACTCGTCGAGCGCGGCCTGCAGGTCCGGGTCGAGATGCGTGTCCGAGTAGACCTGCTCGGGGCTCGGGTCGTCACCGACGATGCGGTCGGTGTCCTCGGGGAGGCCTTCCATCCGCACGCGCGAGCGGCGGCGGGCCATGTCGAGGAAGAGGTTCGTGGTGATGCGGTGCAGCCAGCCTTCGAACGTGCCGGGCTTGTAGGACGCGAGGGAGCGGAAGACCCGGATGAAGGTCTCCTGCGTCAGGTCCTCGGCGTCGTGGGCGTTACCGGTCAGGCGGTATGCCAGCCGGTACACGCGGTCGGCGTGCTCACGCACGACCTCGTCCCACGAGGGCGGCGTCCATGCGGCCTCGTCCACCGTCACCGGCGTGACCTGGTCCGCGTGCTGGTCCTGCATCGTGTCCTGCATCGGGGAAGTAGGCACCTCCATCAGCGTCTTCTCCCAACTACTCCACCCAACGCGGGCGATGTGCACGGTGTTCCCGTTGTCGAGGACCAGTCTGTCCGGCCTGCTTATGTTTCTAGTGAGACTGGACTGAGAGGAGGCTGAGAAGTCGTTACCAGGAGTCTTCTGCTCTTTTGGCGATAGGCAGCGCTAACCTCCGCGTGTGAATTCCGGGACGCATGCGGGCTCGCCTGCCGAGGCCGCCGACGCCGATCTCGTCGACGGCTACGTCCCCGACGACGAGGTACTGGCCGCCGCGCGGGCGCGGTCGGCCGATCTGGGATGCGGCCCGCTGAGCGCGGGCGCGGGCGCGACTCTCCGTTTTCTGGCCACGACGCTGCGGGCGAAGGCCGTCGTCGAGGTCGGGACAGGGGCAGGGGTGAGCGGGTTGTGCCTGCTCGGCGGCATGGTCGACGACGGGATCCTCACTTCGATCGACATCGAGCCGGAGTACCACCGGGCGGCGCGGGCGGCGTTCCGCGAGGCCGGCTACCCGCCGGGGCGGACCCGGCTGATCATGGGGCGCGCGCTCGACGTCCTCCCCCGGCTCACCCCCGGCGGCTACGACCTGGTGTTCGTCGATTCGGCGCCGGTCGAGTACCCGAGTTGCTACGAAAAGGCCGTCGCGCTGCTGCGGCCCGGCGGGATACTGGCGTTCCACAACGTCTCGGGGACCAGGGTGACCGATCCCTCACGGCGTGATCCGGACACCCTCGCGCTCCGGGAGGTCGCGCGGGCCTTCCGGGAGGACGAGCGGCTGGTCCCGGCGCTGTTGCCGGTGGGCGGCGGGCTGCTGGTCGCCGCGATCGCGTAGCAAGGGACCTTTGCTACCACTTTCAGACCCGTTCCGGACCACAGCGACCACGGCCACCGCGGCGAGCGCCAGCCAGGCGGCGGTGAGCACGATCAGCCAGGTCCAGCCCGCGTGCCCGTAGACGCTCGCGCCGACGGCGCCGCCGACGCTGCTGCCGAGGTAATACGAAAGCGTGTAGAGCCCGCCCACCTGGCCTCGAGCGTTCTCGGGCGCCTCCGCCGCGGCCCAGCCGTTGGCGACGGCGTGCGCGGCGAAGAACGCGCCGGTCAGCACCACGAACCCGGCGACGACCATGGGCAGCGAGCCGGACAGCGTCAGCGCGGCGCCCACGATCGTGAGCAGCAGGGCACCGGCGAGCGCCCGGCGTCGCCCGAAGCGGCCGACGAGCTTGCCCGCCGTCGCCGACGAGACCGAGCCGATCGCGTACGCGAGGAAGACGAGTGACGCGATCGCGGGCGAGAGGTTCAGCGGCTCGCCGGTCAGGCGGAAGCCGGCGGCGTTGTAGAGCGCGACGAACGAGCCCATCGCCAGTAGCGCGACCGCGTACTGGACCAGCAGGACAGGCTTCCGGACGGCCGCGCCGAGCCCGGCCAGCACCGCCTTGCCCTGGTCGCGAAAGCGCCCTGACCTGCGCCGATCCGCGAAAGTGGTAGCAAAGGTCCCTTGCTCCCCCGGCGGCAGGGCCAGCACCGTGACCACCGTGCAGAGCAGCCCGATCACCGCGACCACGAGCAGCGCGCCCTGGTAGCCGAACGGCCCGGCGGTGAACCCGGCCGCGAGCCGTCCGACCATGCCGCCGACGGTGTTCCCCGCGATCATCGCGCCCACTGCCGCCGCCAGTCCGGCTTTGCCGAGCCGTTCCGCGAGGTAGGCCGCGGCCACGCCGGGGAACCCCGCGATGGCGACCCCCTGCAGCGCCCGCAGCACGAGCAGCGCCGGATAGCTCGGCGCCAGCGGCAGCAGGAAACCGAACACGACCGACGCGACCACCGAGGCGATGATCACCGGACGCCGCCCCACGACCTCCGAAAGCGCCGCGATCGGCAGCACGGCGATCGCGAGCGCGCCGGTCGCGACGCTCACCGCGAGCGAGGCGCCACCGGGATCGAGGTGGTACTGCTCGGCCAGTTGCGGCAGCACCGGCTGCGGCGCGTAGAGCAGCGCGAACGAGGAGATCCCGGCCGCGGCGACGGCGATCGTCACGCGGCGGGTGGTTCCGGGAGCAGGCACGACCTCGAAGCTAAGCCTGGCTAAACGATACGTCTAATACGCTCATCTGCCACAATCGATACTGTGCTGAATGAAAGGATGACCGCCCAGCTGGCCCCCCAGCTCGCACTGCTCACCGCACTGCGCCGCACGACGAACGTCACACGCGCGGCCGAACTGCTCGGTGTCCCGCAGCCCACGGTAAGCCGTCGGATCGCGGCGCTCGGCGAGGCCCTCGGCGCACCGCTGACGGTCCCCGACGGCCGCGGCATCCGGCTCACCCGGGCCGCCGAGCTGCTCGCCGACGCCGCGGAGCGCGCGCTCGCCGCCGTCGACGCCGGGGTCCGCCAAGCCCGCGAGGAGGTCGACCCCGAATCCGGGCACATCGTCCTCGGTTTCCTGCACCTCCTCGGCCGTTCGCTGGTCCCCACGCTGCTCCGCGGCTATCGCGCGGACCACCCGGGAGTCCGGTTCACGCTGGTCCAGGGCTCACGTCAGGACATGGTCGACCGGCTGACCAGCGGCGAACTCGACCTCGCGCTGCTCGCGCCCGCCCCCGTCGACGATCTCCTGCTCGACACCGCCGTGCTGTCCGAGCAGGAGATCTTCCTGTCCGTGCCGACGTCGCACCGCCTCGCCGACCGGCCCAGCGCCGCCATCGAGGACCTCAAGGACGAGGAGTTCGTGCTCCTCGAGACCGGCTACGGCCTCCGCACCATCACCGACGAACTGTGCGCCGCGGCCGGCTTCGAGCCGAAGATCGCCTTCGAAGGGCAGGAGTCCGACACCGTGCGAGGCCTCGTCGCGGCCGGGCTCGGCGTCGCGCTGCTCCCCCGTTTCGAGCCGGGCAGCCCGGCGGGTGTCGCCGAAGTCCCGCTGGTACCGCCGGTCGGCCGGACCATCGGGCTGGCTTGGCGCAAGGACGTCGTCCTGCCGCCTGCCGTCCTGAGGTTCCGGGAACGGGTCCGCGCGCACCCCTGGTGACGATCGTCAGTGTCGATCCCTGCCGTTCGTCCACCCCGCGGACGCGTCGTTTTCGCTAACTTCGAGTGAATGTACGACGACATCGTGGAGTTGGCGGGGGAAAGCCCGAGCTGGCTTCAGGCGGCAGGAATCCTGTTCACCGAAGCAGGACTGCTCGTCTTCGCGGGGCTTTTCGCCTGGATGTTGTGGCGGGCGCGCACTTCGCCCGTCCGGATCGCCGTGGCGCTGCTGCCGCCCGCAGCGACCGCGATCGCGTACCTGATCAGCGAAGGCCTGAAGAGCGTGATCCAGGAGGACCGGCCGTGCCGGAACCTCGTGACGCTCGTCGACTGCCCGCCGATCGGCGACTGGTCCTTCCCGAGCAACCACTCCACCATCGGGGCGGCGGCCGCCGTCGGGCTGGCGCTCGCCTGGCGGCGACTCGCGCCGTGGGTGCTCCCGGGCGCGGTGCTGATGGGCTTCTCGCGGGTCTTCGTCGGCGCGCACTACCCGCACGACGTACTCGCCGGGCTCGTCCTCGGCTCCGTGACGGCGTGGCTCGTGTACCGATACCTGACCGGTCCCGCGACCGGGATCGCCCGGCGGCTCACCGCCCACGCCGGTGACGCGCCGACCCAGCCCATGCCGAAGGTCGACCTGCGGGGTGGTAGCAAAGGTCCCTTGCTCCCACCCCGCAGATAAACCGCAGGTCAGACGTAGGACGCGACCAGTTCGACCAGCGTCCGCGCCGCGAACCCGGTGGCCCCGGGCACGACGTCCGCGTAGGTCTTGTCGGCCCGCGCGGGGCCGGCGATGTCGAGATGCGCCCACGGCACGTCCCCGACGAACTCGCGCAGGAACAGCGCCGCGACGATGCCGCCGGGGCCGCCCGGCGCCTGCCGGACGTCACCGAGCGAGCCTTGAACGGTCTCGGCCAGGTCCTCCAGCAGCGGCATCCGCCACCACGCCTCGCCGACCCGCTCGCCCGCCTTCGTGACCCGCTCCGCGAGCGCGTCCTCGGTGGCGAAGACACCGCCGGTGCGGACGCCGAGCGAGACCTTCATGGCGCCGGTCAGGGTCGCGGCGTCGATCACCGCGTCCGGCTTGTGCTTCTTGATGCCGTAGACGAGGGCGTCGGCCAGGACCATGCGGCCCTCGGCGTCGGTGTTGCCCACCTCGGTCGTCTTGCCGCCGTAGTGCCGGACGATGTCGCCGGGCCGGTACGACGAACCGGACACGTGGTTCTCGGCGGCCGGTACCAGCGCGGTCACCTTGACCGGCAGGCGCAGCGCGGCGATCGCGCGGACCGCGGCGATGATCGCCGCGCCGCCCGCCATGTCGGTGCGCATGAGGTGCATGCCGTCGGCCGGTTTGATCGAAAGGCCACCGGTGTCGAAGGTGATGCCCTTGCCGACCAGCAGCAGATGCGTCGTCGCCCCGCGCGGCCGGTACTCCAGTTCGATCAGCCGCGGCGGCGCGGCCGAGCCGCCACCGACCGCGAGGACGCCGCCGAAGCCCTGCTCGGCCAGCCACTTCTCGTCCCTGGCCGTCACGGTCAGGTTCGGGAGGCCGCCGGCGACGCGGACGGCCGTGTCGGCGAGCCAGGCGGGGGTCTTGATGTTCGACGGCGTGTTCGCCAGGTCGCGCGCGAACGCGGCGGCCGCGGCGAGTTCGCGGACCCGCTCCAAGGCGTCCGCCGCGTGCTCGTGGCGTGTGATCAAGCGCACGGTCCGCAGGCTCGGCTTCGGGTCCTCGGCCGTCACCGTGAACCGGTAACCGCCGAGCAGCAGCCCGAACGCGAGTTCCTCGACGTGCTCGGTGCCCGCGTCCTCGGGCAGCTCGACGGCGAAGGCACGGAACGCCTTCTGGCCCGCCTTGACGTCTTCCTCCAGCGCCGACGAAACGGCGCGGACCAGCGCGGCACCGGCCTTGCGGTACTGCTTGGGCTCGCCGTCTCCGACGCCGGCCAGCCAGCGGACGCCGCCGGTCGGCACGGTCTGCACGTCACCGGCCTTGCCGGTGGGCCGCACGCCGCCGATCTCCGCGAGTCCGGCGTCACCGTCCTCTTCGGACGGCGCCGCGATCAGCGTGGCCAGCGGCGTACCGCGCCTTAGATCGTCCGAGACCTCGAGTTCGAGCAGCTTCCCCGGAACGGGGGGTAGCGGGTTACGCACAGTGAGCGACCTCCGGGCGCAGATGAACCGCGACCCCGGCCTCCGAAGGGAGACCGGGGTGCGGGTGGTTGAACGTTGGTGCGGTCCGGCTCAGCCGGTGACCTCCTGCAAGGCCGCGCCGAGATCCTTCGCTTCTTCCGCGGAGAGTTCGACGACGAGGCGCCCACCACCTTCGAGTGGTACGCGCATCACGAGGCCCCGCCCCTCCTTAGTCACTTCGAGGGGACCATCTCCGGTCCGGGGCTTCATGGCCGCCATAGCGTGCTCCCTCCGTCTCAACCGGCGCGCCCGGGTCGCGCTCGTCAAAGCCAGCCGGGTCTACTGTCCATTGTCCCTCATCAGCGGCCGAGCGCGAACGCGGACCGATCTTTTGCCGCCGTATCGGTGCTGGTATGCGGCTCGCGAGGCTGAAAGACTTCGTCTCAGACCGCAGTTTCGCCGACTAGGAGATCCCGTGACCACATCCGACGTTCTGCTGACCGCCGACGCCGATGGCGTGCGCACCTTCACGCTGAACCGGCCGCAGGCGTACAACTCGCTGACCGTCGAACTCAAGGAACTGCTGCTGGCGGGCCTGACCGAGGCAGCGGCCGACGACAGCGTCCGCGCGGTCGTGCTGACCGGTTCCGGCAAGGCCTTCTGTGCCGGGCAGGACCTGAAGGAGCACGTCGGGCTGCTGCAGGCGGGTGACCCCGCTCCGCTACACACCGTCAAGGAGCACTACAACCCGATCGTCAAGACGATCGTCGGGATGCCGAAGCCGGTCATCGCGGCGGTGAACGGCCCGGCGGCCGGCGCGGGCGCGGCCTTCGCGTACGCGAGCGACCTCCGGATCGCGGCGACGTCGGCGAACTTCCTGATGGCGTTCGCGAACGTCGGACTCGGCCCGGACTCGGGCGCGTCGTGGACGTTGCAGCGGCTGATCGGTCTCGGCCGCGCGGCCGAGCTGATGCTGATGGCGCGCACGGTCGATTCGGCCGAGGCGCTGACGCTCGGCCTGGTCGGCGAGGTCGTGCCGGACGAGGAACTCGCCGCCCGCGCGCAGAAGGTCGCCGCGAAGCTCGCGGCCGGACCGACGGTCGCGTACGCGAAGATCAAGAACGTCCTCGCGGTCGCCGCCGAGTCCTCGCTCGAAGAGGCGCTGGACGCCGAGGACGCCGCGCAGTCCGCGCTCGGCGCGACAGCCGACCACACCGAGGCCGTCGAGGCCTTCGTGGGCAAGCGCAAGCCGAACTTCCAGGGCAAGTAACCCCTCGCGGCGTGCTATGAAAGGTCCTTTCCTTGCAAATTTTGCAAGGAAAGGACCTTTCATAGCGCACCCGGGACCGGTACCGGACCGCCGCGACTAGCGTCCGGGAGTGATCCCGCCCCACCTCCAGTCGACTGCCGCGGAGCGCGACCTCGGTGACTGCGTTCGCCGCTACCGCCGCAGGCCGGGCGCCATCGGGACCTTCTTCGCCTTCGCGCCGCTGGCGGGCGCTCTCGCGCTCGGGCTCCGCGAAGGCGACATGACCGGAGCCCTGGCCGTCGTGCTGTTCGTGTGGCCGCCGCTCTTCCTGTGGTGGTGTGCCTTGACGCGGAAACGTCTCGACGGCGGCCTCTACGTCTTCACCGGCGGTTTCGCGGAGGTCTACGGACGCAAGGTCCGGCACGCGATCGCGTGGGCCGAAGTCCGCTCAGTGCGTTACCAGGGCACCGAGTTTCGGTTCAGCTACGTCGTCCCCTTCGCGTATGTCGCGAGGTGCACCATCGAACTGCGTGACGGTGGCGTGATCGAGTTCGACGGCACCTACCGAACGCTCCAACGGCTGGCCGAAGACCTCCACGCCCGCTCGGTCTAAGCGGCCCGGAAGCAGTCCTTCACGTGGTCGTCGACCATCCCCGTCGCCTGCATCAGCGCATAACAGGTCGTCGGCCCGAGGAACACGAAGCCGCGCTTCTTGAGTTCCTTCGCCATCGCCTTCGACTCGTCGGTGATCGCCGGGACGTCCGCCATCGTCGGGGGCCGGACATGAGCATCGGGCGCGAACGACCACAGCAGGTCGTCCAGCGAACCGTCGAGTTCCTCGATCGCCCTGGCGTTGTTGATCGCCGCCAGGATCTTCGCCCGGTTCCGCACGATCGACGCGTCTTGCATGAGCCGGGAAACGTCGTCGTCGGTGAAGGCCGCGACCTTCTTCGGCTTGAACCTCTTGAACGCCTTCCGGAACGACTCCCGCTTCCGCAGGATCGTGATCCACGAAAGCCCGGACTGGAACGACTCCAGGCACAGCCGCTCGTACAGTTCTTCGTCGCCGTGGAGCGGGACGCCCCATTCGGTGTCGTGGTACTCGGCGTAGTCCGGGGCCGAGTTGCCCCACGAACACCGCTTGATCCCGTCCGCGCCCAGCAGACCCGCCTCAGCCAACCCGATACCCCTCCGCGTACTTCACGAATCTCTGCAGGCAAAGCCGCAGCCCCAGTTCGAATCCCGGTTTCGCGACCGGCCAGCCGAGCCGTCCGACGACGCCGAACGGCGGCCGCAGATGCTCCGCCCAGACGAACGTCGACGCGTGCGGCCCCTTCTCGATCACCTGGAAGACTCCGGTGCCCTGCACGATCTTGCCGGTATGCCGCACGACGCAGCGCAGCGGCGGTTCCCAGCCGGTGATCTCCATGGTGTCGGTGAAGCCGATCCCGGCCACGCCGGTGAACGCCGACAGTTTCGAACCCACGCTGCGCCCGTTGCCTTCGACGACCTCGACCTCGGTGCCGAGCATCCATTCGCCCTGGCGTTCCCAATCGGTCAGGGCGAGCCAAGCCGTCCCGGCCGGTACCGCGACGTCGACCGAGACGACGACATCGGTCACCTGGCGCCCTCGCGCTCGGCCTCCAGTTCGGCCACTTTGGCGCGCAGGTCCTCGATCTCGACGCCGAGCCGCCGCATCACCCAGTCCACTTCGGACATCTTGTAGCCGCGCAGCACCATCTGGTAGCGGACGGCGTGGACGTCCTCGGCGGTGATGTCCTCGGCGGGCAGCCTGGTCGGCGAGCTGCCGGGCGGCAGCGGGGCGAGCTCCTCACCCCGGCCGAACACCACGGCGGCCAGCAGAAACACCACTGCGGCCACCAGCAGCATGACTACGAGATAGATCAGGGCGGTCGTCACGCGACGATCGTGGCACACGAACGCCACGATCGTCTCGCCAGCAACGCGAGTCGCACGCTGACCACGACCCAGAGCACCATGAGGATCCCGCACGGCACCGACAGGAACAGTCTCGACGCGTCGATGAACCCGGTGGCGATCACCAGCAGCGCCACCGAAAGCAGGTTCAGCCCGACGGCCTCGCCGATCAGCACGCCTGCGGTCCTGACCAGCCTTGCGCCGTCCATCCGCCGGGAAAGCCAGCGCATGCAAAGCAGCGCGATCACACCCAGCATCGGCACGATGAAGACCGAGCCGTGCGTGAACTGGGCGACGTACTTGTACCAACCCGGGGTCGGCGTCGAAAGCTGCGACCAGTCACCGAAGGTCCATTTGCGGGCGAACTCCCAGGCGAGCTGCATCATCGGCACGCCGAGGATCAGTTTCCACAGGGTGCGGGTGCCGCTGTGCATCCCCAGCTCGGCCTGATAGTCCCGCGCGATCAGATGCACCGGCCCGAAATCGGCGACGGCGCGGCGTTGCGCGTCGTGCTCGCTCCAGCCGCCGTCGCGATACGCGTCCGCGGCGTCGTTGAGCCCGTCCCGTGCCTCGCGCAGCAGATCCCGCTTCGCCGACGCCGGGCCGTCCAGCCGGGTGCGCAGTTCCCCGAGGTACGCCTCGATCACCGTCATGCCGTGGCTCTCCGACTCCGCGCGGCGACCGCGAGCCGCATGCTGAACAGGATCCAGGTTCCGGACATGACCGCGCACGGCACGCTGACGAGCATGCGCGCGGGTTCCAGCAGTCCGGTCGCGCCGCCGTACGTCGCGACCGCGAGCAGGTTCAGACCCACCGCGCCCGCCAGCGACCACGAGACCGCGCGGGCGACGGGCGGGCCGTCCGCTCGCCGCGAAAGCAGACGTGCCGCGAGCAACCCGGCGACCGCGATGGCCGGGGACAGCGCCGCGAGCGTGTCGGCCGCGCCGATCGCGCGGTGATACCAGGACGGCGCGTCGCCGAACCGCGACCAGTCACCGAATCCCCGCGCGAAATCCCAGCCGAGGATCAGCAGCGGGACACCGGCGATCAGCTCCCACAGCACGCGGATGTCGCGCCGGAGTCCCAATTCCGCCTGGTAGTCACGAGCGATCAGGTCGGCGGGCCCGAAATCGGCGACGGCACGGCGTTCGGCCTCCGCCTCGTCGGCACCACCCTCGCGATACGCCTCGGCCGCGTCGACCAGACCGTCCCTCGCTTCGGTGAGCAGATCGGCCTTCGCCGACCGCGGTCCGCGCAAGCGGCCGTCCAACTCGTCGACGTAGGCCTCGATCGCGTTCATGCGGCGAGCGCGGGCCGGGGCCGGAAGGCCGGCGGGAGCAGCCAGAAGCTGAACGCGACCCAGCCGATCGCCAGCACGTTGCACACCAGGCTCACGTTCAGCCTGGACGGATCGAGGGCCGCCGTACCCACGGTGAGCAGCAGCAGCGCCAGCAGGTTCGTGCTCGCCGCGGCGCCCACCGTCCACCGCGTCACCTTCCCCAGCCGGACACTGTCGAGCCTGCGCCCCAGCCGTCGCGTCCCGAACAGCGCGACCACTCCGATCACGGGCGGAACGAGGACCAGGACACCGAAGAGTTCGATGACGGACATGTACCACTCCGGATGCGAATTCCCGCTCCGGCTCCAGTCGCCGTAGGTCCAGATCCGCGCCAGCTCCCAGCCCACCTGGATCAGCGGGATACCGACGATGACCTTCCACAGCGTGCCGATGTCGCCGCGCAACGCCAGCTCGGCCTGGTACTCGCGGGCGATCACGGCGGCCGGGCCGAAATCGGCGACGGCACGGCGTTCGGCCTCCGCCTCGTCGACACCGCCCTCGCGATATGCCTCTGCCGCGTCGATCAGACCGTCCTTGGCCTCGGTGAGCAGATCGGCCTTCGCCCCCGCCGACCCGCGCAATCTCGTGTCCAGATCGCCGATGTAGGCCTCGATCGTGCTCATGCGGTACTCCCCCCGAGGACACCACCGATCACGGTGGTGAACTCCTGCCACTCGGCCCGTTCCGCCGCCAAGGCCTTCTGCCCGGAGCGGGTGAGCTTGTACGTACGACGTTTGCGGCCGGACACGACGTCCCATTCGCTGGCGAGGAATCCGGCGCGCTCCAACCGGCGAAGCGCCGGGTAGACGGTGCCCGTCGGCAGGTCGAGCGCACCGTCACTGCGGAGCTGGAGCGCCTCGATGATGGCGTATCCGTGCAGCTTCCGGCCGTCGAGGACGGCGAGGAGCAGCGCGTCGAGGTGCCCGCGCAGGCTGTCGGCCTTCATAGATAGACAGTCTACACATCGCCGCCTGCCAGGGTAGCCGGGACTTTCCCGGACCGGCCTCAGGGAATGTCCCCGAGATCACCCCGATTTCATAGATTTAGTGGCTACATGTAGCCAGCCTACGTATACAGTGCTTCGACATGGACGCACTCCCGATCGCGAGACTCCAGTTCGCGACGACGACCTCGTTCCACTTCCTGTTCGTGCTGCTCACACTGGGGCTCGTGACACTCGTCGCGGTGATGCAGACACGCTCCGCGTTCGGCGAAAAGCCGGAACTCACGCGGATGACTCGCTTCTGGGGCAAGCTTTACGTGATCAATTACGCGCTGGGAATCGTCACCGGAATCGTGATGGAATTCCAGTTCGGACTCACCTGGACCGGCCTGTCCGCGGTCGCGGGCGACGTCTTCGGCGCTCCGCTGGCCATCGAGACGCTGGTGGCGTTCTTCGCCGAATCGACCTTCCTGGGGCTCTGGATCTTCGGCTGGGGGCGGCTGAACAAATGGGTCCACCTGACGCTGATCTGGCTGGTCACGCTGACCGCGTACGCCTCGGCGCTGTTCATCATGGTGGCCAACTCGTTCCTGCAGAACCCGGTCGGCACGCACGCCGAAAACGGCGTGCTGAAGCTCGACGACTTCGGCGCCCTGTTCACCAACCCGGCCCTGATGAGCTCGCTGCCGCACGTGCTGAGCGCGGCGCTCATGACCGGCGGCTTCTTCGTGGTCGGCGTCAGCGCGTACCACTTCATCAAGCGCACCAAGGAGATCGAGTTCTTCCAGCGCTCGATGCGGATCGGCGTGCTCGCCTCGCTGGTCGGCAGCACGCTGGTGATCGGCTTCGGTTTCGGCCAATTCGGCCCGCTCGGCGAGTACCACCCCGACAAGCTCAAGTCGCCTGATCCGCTGGTCGGCGCGTCGCTGGGCTTCATGATCCAGATCGGGTTCATCGCCTTCCTCGCCTCGATGCTCGGCACGCTGCTGCTGTTCCGGAACTGGATCACCAAGGTGCGGCCGCTGCTGTACGTGATGGTGCTGGCCATTCCGCTGCCGTTCGTCGCGGCGATCCTCGGCTGGCTGGTGCGCGAGATCGGCCGTCAACCGTGGCTGATCCGCGGGCAGCTGACCACCGCCGACGCCGTCGCGGCGATCCCTGCCGGGCAGATCCTGTTCTCCTTCATCGCGTTCACCGTGCTGTTCGCGGCGCTCGCGATCGCCGACTGGGTCCTGATGTCGCGGGTCGCCAAACGCGGCCCCGACGCGAGCGAAGAAGCGGCCGCGCCGCGTCCCGAACTTCCCGTCCTGAGCGGAGTCTGACCGATGGTGATCCTCTGGTGGTGTGTGCTCGGTTTCCTGACGGCCGGCTATTTCGCGCTGGCCGGCTACGACTACGGCGTCGGGATGCTGCTCGGCAGGCTCAGCCGTGACGAAGCCGGACGACGGCGTGTGCTCGGCGCTTTCGGCCCGTTCTTCCTGGCCAACGAGGTGTGGCTGGTGGCCGCGGTCGGTGTCCTGTTCGGCGCTTTCCCGCATCTGGAAGGAAAAGTGTTCGCCGGGGCGTACCTTCCGGTCGTCACCCTGCTGCTCGGGCTCGTCACGTTCACCGCGGCGGTGCAGTTGCGCAGCAGGCGGCCGGGCGCGGGCCGCGGCGCCTGGACGCTGGCGATCACCGTCGGCGCCTGGGTGACGGCGGTGTCGTGGGGCGTGTTCCTCGGCAACCTCGTGCTCGGGCTCCCGCTCGACGCGGCCGGGAAACCGGCAGGCGACGTCCTCGCGGTGTTCAGCCCGTACGCGCTGCTCTGGGGTGCCGGGTTCGTCGCGCTGTTCGCCTTGCAGGGAGCGGCTTTCCTCGCCGTCCGGGCACCCGCCGAGCTCACCGCCCGCGCGAACCGGATCGCCAAGGCCCTGCTCGCGCCGGCCCTCGCGTTCCTGGTCGTGGCGGTCGTCTGGGGCGCCGTCGAGACCACCGCGTCGTGGTCGGTGCTGCCCGCGATCGTGCTGGCGTTCGGCGCGCTGGGTGTCGCAGCGGCGGCCCTGCGCGCGGGACGGCACAAGGCGGCACTGGTCGCCACGATGACGCTGTCCGCGTCGCCGGTGCTGGCGGTCGGAACCCTGCGCCTGCCGGACGCGCTGGTGTCCTCTGTGGACGGAGGCTTCTCGTTGAGCCTCACGGAGGCGGCCACCAGTACCGAGATGCTCGGCCTGCTCACCTTCGTCCTGCCGCCCGCGCTCGTGGCGATCGCCGCCGTGCAATGGGCGACCTGGCGCAGGCACGACACCCGCGTCGACCAGCGTTCGCTGCTTCACTTCTAGGAGCCCGAGATGCCTCCCCTTCCCGGATTGCGGCGCCACTTCGGCGTACTGGCCGTCCTCGGAACGCTGACCGCCGCGGCGATCCTCGTCCAGGCCGACGGTCTCGCGACGCTGCTCACCGGCGGCGGCGTGACCTGGACGCTCGTCGCCGCCATCACGGTGCGGGCACTGCTCGCCGGCGTCCAGGGTTCCGTCGGCGGCCGGTTCGCGGCGAAGGTCAAATCCGGGCTGCGCAAACGGCTTCTCGGCGCGGAGGCGGAGAACCCGGGCGAGGTCGCGACCCTGGTGACCAAGGGGATCGACGCGAGCGACGCCTACCTGACCGGGTATCTGCCGACGGTGGTGCTCTCGGCGATCATCCCGGTCGCGGTGCTCGTCCGGCTGTTCGCCGCGGATCTGTCGTCGGCGCTGATCATCACCGCGACGCTGCCGCTGATCCCGGTGTTCGCGATCCTGGTCGGACAGCACACGAAGGCGAAGACCGCCAAGCAATGGTCGCTGCTTTCCAAGCTGGGCGGGCATTTCCTCGACGTCGTGCGCGGGCTCGGCACGCTCAAGGTGTTCGGCCGCGCGGAGGCGCAGGCGAAGACCGTGCGGGCGATGGCGGACGCGCACACCGACGCGACCATGCGCACGCTGCGGGTCGCGTTCCTGTCCGCGCTGGTGCTGGAACTGGTGGCGACGCTTTCGGTGGCGCTCGTGGCGGTGCCGATCGGCTTCCGCTTACTGGAAGGCGGCATGGTCGTGCACACCGCGGTGCTCGTGCTGCTGCTCGCCCCGGAGGCGTATCTGCCGCTGCGAGCCGCGGGGGCGAAGTTCCACGCCAGCGCGGAAGGGCTCGCCACGCTGTGGGAAGCGCTGGCCGTCCGTTCGGAGGACGTCGTCCCCGGTTCGCTCGTGGCCGGCCGCGGTGCGCCGCGGATCGTGCTGGAGAAGGTGAGCGTGGCGTACGGCGACGAGACCGTACTGTCCGAAGTGGACATGACGATCGAATCGGGTGAGCACGTCGCGCTCGTCGGCCCCAGCGGTTCCGGGAAGAGCACGTTGCTGGCAGTGCTGCTGGGCTTCGTCACGCCGACGTCCGGCCGGGTCCTCGTCGACGGCGTCGACCTGCGCGAGCTGGATCCGGCCAGGTGGCGGGCCGGGACGGCGTGGGTGCCGCAGCGGCCGACGCTGTTCACCGGGACCGTCGAGGAGAACATCGCCATGGGCCAGGTGCCGGACGTCCAGGCCGCGGCACACGCGGCGGCGTTCGACGAGGTCGTGCGGGGCCTGCCCGACGGCTACCGGACCCGGATCGGCGAACTGGGCGCGCCGCTTTCGGCCGGTCAGCGGCAACGGCTCGGCCTCGCCAGGGCGCTGGCCCGCACCGATGCGGGTCTGGCGCTGCTCGACGAGCCGACCGCCCGGCTCGACGCGGGGACCGAAGCGGCCGTGCTCGGCGCGACCCGTGAGCTGCTCACCGGCCGGACCGCGGTACTCGTCGCCCACCGGCCCGCGATGACCGCGCTGGCCACCCGCGTCCTCGAAGTCCACGATGGCGCCGTACGAGAACGGGAACTGGTGTGAACGTCTGGGGAGTGTCCACAAAGGACGTCGTACGGCTGGCCCGTGCCGGGCTGATCGCGGCCGGTGCCGAGCTGGCGGGACTGGCGCTGATGGCCACCGCCGCGTGGCTGTTGCTGAAGGCGGCCGAGCAGCCGCCGCTGGCGTCGCTCACCGTGGCGATCGTCGCCGTGCGGACGCTGGCGTTGCTGCGCGGCGGGCTGCGTTACGCGGAACGGCTCGCCGGGCACGAGGTCGTCTTACGCTATCTCGGTGCCCTGCGGACCCGCGTGTACACGTCGTTGCTGCCACACCGGGTCTCGCGGCATTCGGGCGGCGACCTCGTCACGCGCCTGGTGTCCGATGTGGACGCCGTACAGGACGCGATCCTCCGTTGCCTGCTGCCCGCCGGTGTCGCCGCCTTCGTCGGCGCGGTGTCGACGACGGTCGCGCTGATCGTCAGCCCGGCCGCCGGGCTCGTGCTCGCGTCAGGGCTCGCCGTCGCCGGTATCGGCCTGCCGTGGCTGTGCGTGCGGATCACCCACGCGGCGGCGGAAGCGAGCGCTCCGGCCCGCGCCGACCTCGCCGAACGGACGGTCGAACTGATCACCGGGCGACGCGAACTGATCGCCTACGGCGTCCACGAGTCCACTGTGGACGCCGCGCACGCTGCTGTCGATTCTCTTGCTTCGCGGGACCGAGCGACGGCGAACCGCACGAGCCTGCTGACCGCGGCCGGGATCCTCGTCCAGCTGCTGACCTGCGTCGCCATCGCGCTGACCGCCGGGGTTTCGGCGCCCCTGACCGCGGCACTGGCCCTGGGCGCGCTGGCCGTGTTCGAGCTGGTCCTGCCGCTGACCGCGGCCGCCCAGCGCTGGGTCGAGGTCCGCGCGTCGGCCGAGCGGGTGCGCGCGCTGCTGACCGAACCGCCGCCCGCGCGCGGGACCGCGGTGCCCGAGCCGGGACATCTGCGGCTCGAAGGCATCGGCGTTCACTTCGCGGGCAGGGCTCCGGCGCTGGACGGCGTCGACCTCGACCTGCCGCCGGGCAAGCGGATCGGGATCGTGGGGCCGAGCGGGGCGGGGAAGACGACGTTGCTGAACGTCCTGCTGGGGTCCGTGGCGCCGACGTCCGGGCGCGCCCTGCTAAACGGGAAGCCGCTGGACACCTACGACCCGGCGCTGCTGCCGTCGGTGATTTCGGGCGCGCTCGCGGACGCGCACGTCTTCCACACGACCGTCCGCGAGAACCTGCTCCTCGCGAAGCCCGGCTCTTCCGACGCCGAACTGCTCGACGCGTGCGCGACGGCCGGATTCGATCTGCCACTGGATCGCGAAGTCGGCTCCGACGGCGACTCGCTGTCCGGTGGGCAACGCCAGCGGCTCATTCTGGCGAGAGCAGTGCTCTCGGCGCCGCCGATCCTCGTCCTGGACGAGCCCGTCGAGGGTCTGGATCCGGCGCACGGCGACGCCGTCCTGGCCGACGTGCTCGCCGCCGCTCGCGGGACCGTCGTGCTCGTGACGCATCGTGAATCGCAGGTGGCCGGGTTCGACGAGGTCCTACGTCTGTAGGCCGCGCACTTCGCGCATCGGCGGCCGGTCGCTGACCGACACCTCGGCCACCTCCGGCAGCCATTCGTCACCCACCTGCGCGAACTGCGTGAGCTGGGCCGGGTCGTCGGACTTGATGCCGCAACGCGCGAGCGCCGTCCCAAGGATCTGGCGCGCCATCACCCCCAGCTGAAGCAGCGAGCGGTTGCGATGCTTGCGTACGCCGAGGTTGACCTGCGCGAGCCCTTCAAGGCCGTAGCGCGCTTCGGCGTCGAGGATGAGCCCGATCTCGACGCCGTATCCAGCCGCGAAGGGAACTGACTCGAGGAACTCGCGCGTCGCGGCGTACTCGCCGCCCAAGGGCTGGATGAGCCCGGAGAGCGACGGGCGCAGCGCCGAAAGGACCGGTCGCGCCAGCAGCTCGGTGACCCGGCCGCCGCCGCTGCTCTCCAGCCGCAGCGGCCGCCGGTAGAAGCCCTTGACCAGGTGGACGCCTTCCTCGCAGAGCAGGGGCCCGAGGAGGGTCGGCACGAACGCCGGATCGGGGTCGACGAGGTCGGAGTCGAGGAACACGACGACGTCACCGGTCGTCGCGGCCAGCGACCGCCACAGCACCTCGCCCTTGCCCGGGACCGGCGGCAGGTCGGGGAGCACGTCCTCGCGGCGCACCACACGCGCGCCGGCGCGGGCGGCGAGCTCGGCGGTGGCGTCGGTGGAGCCCGAATCCATCACGACCAGCTCGTCGACGACCGTGCCCAGCAACGGGCGGACCGTGCCGACGACTTCGGCGACGGTGTCCTCTTCGTCGAGCGCCGGTAGCACGACCGAAACCGTCCGGTCACCCTTCGCAGCGACGATGTCGTCGAGCGTCCAATCGGGGTTCTGCCAGGTACGCCGCTCGAACCAACTCATGAGTAGTGATCGTGCCATGCTGGAGTCCGACACCGGAGTCGATGGAGGAACCTTGCTACCGCTGCTCGTCCGATTCGTGCTCGGCCCGCTGGTCAGGGCGCTGTACCGCCCCGAGATCCGCGGCGTGGAGAACATCCCCGCCACCGGTCCGGTGCTGCTGGCACCCAACCATCGGGCGGCGCTGGACACCGGCGTGATCACTTTCACGGCGATGCGGCAGGTCAAGTTCCTCGGCAAGGCGGAGTACTTCACCGGCCGCGGGCTCAAGGGCAAACTGATGGCCGGTTTCCTGGGCGGCCTCGGCTACGTCCCGGTCGAACGCGGCAACGCGCAGGCCGGTCTCGCCGCGCTCGAAGCGGCGCGGAAGGTGCTCGACGCGGGCGGCGCGTTCGCGATCTACCCCGAAGGCACCCGCTCGCTGGACGGGCGGCTGCACCGCGGGCACACCGGTGTCGCGGCGCTGGCGCTGGCGACCGGGGCGAAGGTGGTGCCGGTCGCGCTCACCGGGACCGAAGACCTGCAACCCGCCGGGAAACGGATCCCGCGGCGGGCGAAGATCACGGTGACCTACGGTGCGCCGCTGGACTTCTCGCGGTACGAGGGGCAGGACTCGTCGCCGGCGATCCGGCGCTCGGTGACCGACGAGATCATGTACGCGATCCTGGAGCTTTCGGGGCAGGAGTACGTCGACTCGTACCACAAACGGCCTGATCAGAGCGCTGCCTGACGGTTGCGGTGGCGCGGGGTGGTAGCAAAGGTCCCTTGCTCCCCCGCTGCTCGCGGCTCCGCCTCGCCGCTGCAATGAAAGGCTCTTTCCTTGCAAATTTTGCAAGGAAAGAGCCTTTCATTGCACGCGCGAGTGAGACTAAAGGGACATTTGGCGCATTCCGGTGCGACTTGCCTGGGTGAAGTACATGAAGGCCCCCTTCACGGCGCTAGGCGCAATGAAGGGGGCCTTCATGTACCGAGGAGCCGAGTGGCAGCCCTACTTAGCCCACTTAGGACGAGGCGGCGGCACGTAGTCCGCGAAGCCGTCCAGAAGCACCGAAGCGTCCGAGTCGATCGACAGCATGTCCCGGTACCCAGCCGACAGAAAGCCCTCCGACACCATGTGGTCGGCGAACTTCAGCAGCGGCGCGTAGTACCCGCCGACGTCGACCAGCCCGATCGGCTTCTCGTGCAGCCCGAGCTGCGCCCACGTCCACACCTCGAACAGCTCCTCCAGCGTCCCCGCGCCGCCGGGCAGTGCGAGGAAGCCGTCGGACAACGCCGCCATCTTCGCCTTCCGCTGGTGCATGTCGGCGACGACGTGCAGTTCGGTCAGGCCCGCGTGCGCGATCTCGACGCTGCCCAGCGCCTCGGGGATCACGCCGATCACCTCACCGCCGGCGGCGAGCGCGGCGTCCGCGACGACGCCCATGGTGCCGACCGAGGCCCCGCCGTAGACCAGCCCGATCCCCCGTGAGGCCAGCAGCGTGCCCAGGGCTCGCGCTTCGTCGGCGTACCTCGGATCGAAGCCCATCGACGAGCCGCAGAAGACACAGATCCGGCGCGGCGCCGCCATCAGTGGGTGTCCTCCCACGCCTGGTACGACTCCTGCACGACGCGCACGGCGTCGTCGATGTCGTCGGTGACGTGCAGCAGGTCGAGGTCCTTCTCACCGATCTTGCCCTCGGCGAGCAGCGTCTTGGCGATCCAGTCGTACAGGCCACCCCAGTACTCGCTGCCGAACAGCACGACCGGGAACTTCGTGACCTTCTTCGTCTGCACCAGGGTCAGCGCCTCGAACAGCTCGTCGAGCGTGCCGAAGCCGCCGGGCAGGCAGATGAACGCCTGCGAGTACTTGATGAACATGGTCTTGCGGGCGAAGAAGTACCGGAAGTTGACGCCGAGGTCGACCCACGGGTTCAGGCCCTGCTCGAACGGCAGCTCGATGCCGAGGCCGACGGAGAACCCGCCCGCCTCGTTGGCGCCGCGGTTCACCGCTTCCATCGCGCCGGGGCCGCCGCCGGTCATCACCGCGAAGCCCGCGTTCGCGAGCGCGGCGCCGATCTTGCGGCCGAGTTCGTACTCCGGGTTGTCCCGTTTGGTCCGCGCCGAGCCGAACACCGTCACCGCGCGCGGCACCTCGGCCAGCGCGCCGAAGCCCTCGACGAACTCCGCCTGGATCCGCAGCACCCGCCACGGGTCGGTGTGCACCCAGTCGCTCGGCCCCCGCGAGTCCAGCAGGCGCTGGTCGGTGGTGCTGCCCTGGTCACGGCGATCCCGCCGCAGCACGACCGGGCCCTTGTGGCGCTCGATCGGACGTTCCGGGTACTGGCCGTCGGGGAACTCGCTTGTCTCACTCACCCCGCCAAGACTACGACGTCGTCACCGTCCGGAGCGGCGGCATCGCCGCGAACAGGAGTTGTCGGGTACGCGAACGCGGGGCCCGCCGCGAAAGCGGGCCCCGCGATCACGCCTCAGGAACGTCCGGTCAGCGCGAACGCGAGCATGGCCGTCGAGGTGAAGTCGATGGCGGGCTCGTTGCTCGGCCACGAGGCGAGGTCGTCGGCGTAGCGGGCCTCGGGGGTGTCGAAGGCTTCGAAGGGCTTCTTGCATTCCTTCGAACCGGGCGGGAGCTCCATGTGCTCGAAGTTCTCCGCTCCGTTGGGGCCGTTCACGACGGCGCCGTAGAGCAGTTTCTCTTCGCCGGCGAGGTTCGCCGCCTGGTGGTGCGGGCACCGCGGGTACGTGGTGCCGACGCCGACGACCAGCGAGATGCCCCAGGCGTTCGCGCCGAGGGTGAAGTTCCGCTGCTGCGAACCGAACGCCGCGTACCGGCGGTCACCGGTCAGGTCCGCGTACAGCCGCTCGGTCGCGGCGAACCCGAAGCTCTTGCTGGCCGCGTCGAATTCCTTCACCGAGACGGCGGTCCGGAAAGGACTCTGAGCCGCGCTCGCGACACCTTCGTCGAGCTGACGCCGGAGGTCGCCGACCAGTTCCTTCTGGCCGAGCGCGGCACCCGGGACGCCGTGCCGCAGGAGCTTCGCCAGTTCGGCGTGCGCCAGCGCGCTGGTGTCGTACAGGTTGAGCGTGCTCTTCTCTTCGACGTCGATGTAGGCCTTCGCCCAGTGCGCCGCCTGCCGTGTCCATTCGGCCGACCGCGGGTCCCGCAGGGCCTTGGCAGCCAGAGCGAGCTGCGTCGCGCCGAGTTCCATGTCGTCCCGCCAGGACGATTCCGGGTAGTACGCGTGCGGGAACGCGGTGACCAGCTCGCCGACGTTCTCGGTCTTGGCCTGCGCGAACACCGAGGCGGCCTCGGCGAAGTACTTCCTTGCCAGCGACGGGTTCCGCTTCGCCTCGACCTGGGCACCGAGCGCGAACGCGGCGGCGACACGGCCGGCGAGGTTCGGGCTGAGCGCGGAACCGCCGGGGTTCGCCGGGAAGACCGGCCGGTGCTTCACGAAGTACTTGGGGTCACCCGGCTTCACGTCGAGCGGGTCGTCGTCGTGCGGGTTCCGCCAGACGTCGTGGTCGCCGAGGAAGCCGAACTTGTCACTGCCCGTCCCGATGCCGACCTGGGCGTAGAGCGTCTTGCTCTTCTCGTCCCACATCTTGTCGAGCCAGTCGAGACCGAGCTTGACCTCCTTGGCCAGCGCCCGGTCGTAGTCCTCGCGGAGCACGTATCCCAGCTCCGCCAGCGAATACGCCGTGTTCGAGGTGAACTTGACGAAGTCGCCCGCGTCGACCCAGCCGCCCTCGACGTCGATCGGCCCGCCCGACGGCTTCAGCGGTTCGGTGATCTCGTCACCGAATTCACCGCCGAACGCGGGCCATTCGTAGACCGTGGCCTGCTTGTCGGCCAGATGCGAGGGTTTGCGGTCGAGCCTGCCGGGGATGATGTCGTCACCGTCGCGCTGCGCCTGGAAGAACTCGTTGGTGGCGCGGACGAGCGGCGTGAAGAGCCGGTCCTTGGTGTCCACTCGGAACGTCGGCGACGTCGCCTTGGTCTCGCCGGTGACCTCGATCCGGTACTTGCCCGGCAGCCAGACCTTCGACAGGTCAAGCTGGTACACCGCCGGGTACTTCGCGTTCCAGGCGCCGAGCGACTGTCCGCTCCGTCCATGATGGACGGTCCGGCCGCGTTCGTCGATCACCGAGAACGAACCCGGCGCGCTGGAGAGGAGATAGGCGTGCTTGGTCTCGGTGATGCCGTAGCCGACCTGGTCGACCCGGACCTCACCTTGTACCGCCGCCGCGGCCGAAACCGCCGGAACCGTCAAACCCCCGAGGACCAGTGCCGAAACCGCGGCCACCGTCCGGGACCAGGAACTCACCATCATCGGCGCCCCGCTCGAATTAGTTAAGAAAGTTTCCTTTTTATGGCGCAAGACGCTAGCGTCCGGAACGCCACCAGTCAATATGTCCGTTTCGGCGGTCGAAAGTCACCGGATCCGGGCGTTGTTGGCGGGTATCCGTCCTGCTCACCCCGGATCCCCGCCGGGAAATCGTCTACCGTGGTCGGGTGCCGTCCAAGCCGAACGGGGCAGAACCACTCGGCGCGCGGATCCGGCGGTTGCGCCGGGCACGCGGGCTGACCCAGCGTGAGCTGGCCGAGCCCCGCTACGACCGCGGCTTCCTCGCCAAGGTCGAGTCGGGCGGCCGCCTGCCCTCGGACGACGTGCTCTCCCACCTCGCGCGACGGCTCGGCCTCACGCCGGACGAGCTTCGCTTCGATCGGCCGCCGGGTGCCGCCGAGGAACTCACCGCCGCCCTCGAAACCGCGTATCGCGAGTTACAGAAGGGCGGACTCGAAGCCGCGGAGCGCGAATTCTCCCGTGTGGAGCGACGTGCGGCCGAGTACCGGCTGCCGGACATCCAATGCCACGCCCGCTTCTATCTCGGCGAAGTCCAGTGGCAGCGTTACGACATCCCGTTGGCGGACAAGGGTTTCGCGCACGCCATGGAGCTCGCCGACGCCGCTTCGCCCCGGTTGCGCGCGATGATCGTCAACCGGCTGGCCGCCTGCCGCGCACTGTCGGGCGATCTGGGCGCGTCGGTCGCGCTCGTCGAAACGGCGCTCGCCGAACTCCGCAGCACCGGCGCGAGCGACCCGGACGCCGAACTGGCACTGCTGACCGCGTTGATCCATCCGCTCATCGAAATGGGCGCGCTGCGCCGGGCGCGCCGGGCCGCCGAAGAAGGCCGCCGCGTCCTCCCTTCCGCCCACCGCAAGGACATCTCCGCGCGCTATCACCGGCAGGCGGCGCAACTGTGGCAGGAGATCGGTCTGGTCGACCGCGCGGAGAAGGACCTTTCGCGGGCACTTCGGCTGTTCACGTCGATCGGCTACGACCGTGACGCCGCCCGAAGCCGCTGGGCCCGTGGCTTCCTGTGGCGACGACTGGGAAAACTCGACGAGGCGCACGCCGAACTCCGGCTCGCGCGCGACCTGCTCGCCAAGGCCGGATCACAGGAGGGCGTACTCGGCGCGACGATCGAGCTCGCCGACGTCCGCCGCCGCCAAGGGGAACTCGACGAGGCGGCCGAACTCGCCGAAGGGATCCGGCCGCTTCTGGATCGATCCCCCGATATCGAGGCGAGGGCCGAGGTTCTCCGGTTACTGGGACTCATCGCCCGCGCCCGCGGCGATCTGCCCGGAGCGACCGCGTTGCTCGAAGAAGCCGCCTCCGCACAGGAAAAGTCCGAACTACGCGGCGCGCTCGTCGCCACCTCACTGCATTTGGGCGATACGTTGCGAGCCCGCGGATTAATCGAAAGAGCGGCGGAGGCCTATCGGCGCGGTGTACGCGCGGCCGCTATGTCCGATTCCGGGCCGGCGGACTGAAAACCATACGAAAGTCGCCATATATCGCACATGGCGGGAAAAACTCTTACTACACAGGGATTTTATTCCTTGCATGTGGATCTTCGTCCGCCCCGCTAGGCCATCCGGCCCATTGACGGCCTTGTGAGCGGCTCCTTTACTCGGACGTGTCCATCGGGATAACTCCAGTTATCCGAATGGGCACGCTCCCCGTCCCCCGCCGTGCACCCGCACCGGTCTGATTCCCCGCCGCGCCACTGGCCGTCCGGGTACACGGTCCTGCCCATGGAAGGTTCACATGACCGTTCAGCGAGGGCTCAGAACAGGGTTGGCGGCTGTCGCCGGCCTTGCCCTGAGCATGACGTTCCCGGTGACCCCGGCGAACGCGACCACCGCCACCATCCAGCCCGCGAGCCCCGACGCCGTGGCCGCGAGCGCGGCCGACCAGGCCGCCGCGGCCGGAGTGGATCACCTGCGAAGGGGAGCCAACGAGGACTTCCGTCGCGTCGGGCTGACCCAGGGCGGCGGAGGACTCTTCTACGCCGCTTACGAACGAACCTACCGTGGCCTGCCGGTCGTCGGCGGGGACGCGGTGGTGGTCGCCGACGGCGCCGGACGCGTCCGCGGTACCAGCGCGGCGGAGACCGCGACGATCTCGGTCGACACCAAGGCCAAGATCTCCGCGGCGAAGGCGACCGAGGTCGCCCGCGGCCAGCTGTCCAAAGTAGACAGTGTCGTCGCGCCGAAGCTCGTCGTGCTGGCGGGGAACTCCCCCAAGCTCGCCTACGAGGTCGTCGTCGCGGGCACCAAGGCGACGGCACCGAGCAACCTGCACGTGTTCGTGGACGGCGCCACCGGCGCGGTGCTCGAAACCCGTGACGACGTCAAGATGTCGAACTTCCCGACCGCGGCGAAGAAGTCCACGTCGAACGAGCTCGGCACGCTCGGCGCCGGGAACAGCTACTACGTCGGCAACGTCACCATCGACACGACGAACTCCGGCGGCACGTACACGATGCGCGACCCGCAGCGCAGCAACATCAGCTGTGCCCGCCAGAACGGCTCGCCCTACAGCGGACCGGACGACAACTGGGGCAACGGCTCCGGCACCGACCTGGAAACCGCTTGTGTCGACACGCTCTTCGGCGTCCAGACCGAGTGGAAGATGCTGAGCGAATGGCTCGGCCGCAACGGTATCAACGGCAACGGCGGCGGCTTCCCCGCCTACGTCGGCCTCAACCAGGTCAACGCCTACTGGAACGGCTCTTCGACCACCTTCGGCCACTCGCAGGACAACCAGCGCCAGGCCACCCCTATGGACGTCGTCGCGCACGAGTACGGCCACGCCATCTTCCAGACCACGCCGGGCGGCGCGGGCAGCGGCAACGAGAACGGCGGCCTCAACGAGTCCACCGGTGACATCTTCGGCGCCATCACCGAGCACTACGCCAACAACGCCAAGGACGTCCCGGACTACGACGTCGGCGAGGGCGTGAACCTGGTCGGCCAGGGCCCGATCCGCTACATGAACAAGCCGAGCAGGATCTCCGGCAACCCCGACTGCTACACGTCGTCCATCCCGAACACCGAGGTGCACGCCGCCGCGGGCCCGCAGAACCACTGGTTCTACCTGCTCTCCGAGGGCACCGCGCCGGTCGGCAAGCCGGCCAGCCCGACCTGCAACAACACCTCGATCACCGGGATCGGCATCCAGAAGGCCGCGAAGATCTTCTACAACGGCCTGCTGAAGAAGACCTCCAGCTGGAACCACAAGGCCGCCCGCAAGGCGACCCTCGAAGCGGCGCTCGCGCTGTACCCGGGTTCCTGCACCGAGTTCAACACCACCAAGGCGGCGTGGGACGCGATCAGCGTCACCGCCGCGACCGGTGAGCCGACCTCCTGCACGCCGTCCGGCCCCGACTTCTCGGTCGGTGTCACCCCGGCGTCCGGCTCGGTCAAGCCGGGCGAGTCGGCGACCGTCACGGTGAACACCGCGACCGTCAACGGTGCGGCGCAGTCGGTGAAGCTCACCGCTTCCGGCCTCCCGGCCGGGGCGACCGCGACGTTCAACCCGGACACCGTGCAGTCCGGCGCCTCCTCGACGCTCACCATCGCGACGTCGGCGAGCACCCCTGACGGCACCAGCACCATCACGGTGACCGGCACCGCGGCGAGCGGCACGCACACCGCTCAGTACAAGCTGACCGTCGGCACCGGCGGCGACCTGCGGACGTACACCAACGACACCGACTACGCGATCAACGACTACGGCACGGTGAACAGCCCGATCTCCTCCACCGCCACCGGTAACGCGGTGTCCCCGGTGAAGGTGACGGTCACCGGTACGCACACCTGCTCCGAGGACCTCCGCATCAGCCTGCGGGCGCCCGACGGCAGCACGTATTCGGTCAAGCCCACCGGTTCCCTGCCCTGCACCGACCTGGGCACGCGGAACTACTCGGTGAACGTGACCAACGAGGTCGCCGCGGGCACCTGGACCCTCGTGGTCTACGACGCCTACGCACAGGACACCGGCACGCTCTCCAGCTGGTCGATCACCGTCTAGCTCCACCTCGCGCGTGAAGGACTCCTTCCCTCGGCTGAGCCGAGGGAAGGAGTCCTTCACGCAAACCCCTCCAGAAAGGAACACCCCGGCATGAAGTGGGGAAAGCGAATAGGAGCGGCCGTCGTCGGCATGGCCGCCGTACTCGGTGTCGTCACCGCGCCCGCGCAGGCGACCACCACCGCCGCACCGGACATCTCGCTCGCCAACGTCAAGGCGCATCTGAGCGCACTGCAGACGATCGCCAACCAGAACGGCGGCAACCGCGCCTCCGGACGGCCGGGCTATCCGGCATCGGTGTCCTATGTGGCACAGAAACTGCGCGACGCCGGCTACAACGTCACCCTGCAGACCTGTTCGAGCTGCGCGGGTTCGAGCCAGAACGTGATCGCGGAATGGCCGCAGGGCGACGCGAGCCAGGTCATCATGCTCGGCGCGCACCTCGACAGCGTCAGCGCCGGCCCCGGCATCAACGACAACGGCTCGGGTTCGGCCTCGATCCTCGAAGTCGCGCTGACACTGGCCCGCGAGAACCCGGCGATGGCCAAGCGCGTCCGCTTCGGCTGGTGGGCCGACGAGGAGTCCGGCCTGCGCGGCTCCAAGTTCTACGTCAACAGCCTGCCGCAGACCGAGCGCACGAAGATCAAGACCTACCTGAACTTCGACATGATCGGCTCCGACAACTGGGGCTACTTCGTCTACGACGACGTGGCTTCGGTCAAGGCGGTGTTCGACGAGTACTTCCGGACGATCGGCATCCAGACCGAGGGCGACACCGAAGGCGACGGCCGTTCGGACCACGCGTCGTTCAAGAGCGCGGGTATCCCGGTCGGCGGCCTCGCGACCGGTGCCGGCTACACGAAGAGCTCCGCGCAGCAACAGAAATGGGGCGGCACCGCCGGACAGGCGTTCGACAGCTGCTATCACCGCGCCTGCGACACGCTGTCCAACATCCCGGACACCCCGCTGGAGAAGAACAGCGACGCGATCGGCTACGCGCTCTGGAAGCTCGCCGTCGGCACGTCGACGGGCCCCGACTTCTCGCTCGGCCTGACCCCTGCCTCCGGAACCGTCCAAGCGGGACAGTCGGCGACCGTCACGGTCAACACCACGACGACTTCCGGCGCGGCACAAGCGGTTTCGCTGAGCGCCAGCGGCCTCCCCGCCGGAGCCACGGCGACGTTCAACCCCGCTTCGGTGCAGTCGGGCGGTTCTTCGACGCTCACCATCGCGACGTCGGCGAGCACCCCCAACGGCACCAGTACGATCACCGTGACCGGTGACGGGACCTCGGTGGACCGCACGGCGCAGTACACGCTCACCGTCGGCGACGTCAGCGTGCGCACGTTCACCAACGGCACCGACTACGCGCTCAACGACTACGCGACGGTCAACAGCCCGATCACGTCCAGCGCGACGGGTACGGCGACGTCGCCGGTGAAGGTGTCGATCACCGGTACGCACACCTGCTCCGAGGACCTCCGCATCAGCCTGCGGGCGCCCGACGGCAGCACGTATTCGGTCAAGCCCACCGGTTCCCTGCCCTGCACCGACCTCGGCACGCGGAACTACTCGGTCCCGGTGACCAATGAGGCCGCTTCCGGCTCTTGGACGCTCGTGGTCTACGACGCCTACGCGCAGGACACCGGCACGCTCGACAGCTGGACCATCACCGTCTGAGCTGTGTCTCTCAAGGCGCGCTGTCGGGTTTCCGTAGCCGGGCCGCGGCATCGGATGATCACTCACTCAGCCGTGTCAGCGGCCCGCCTCCGTAAACCCGAGGCCTCCGGCCGAAAGAACGCGCGCACGTGTCCTCGCCTGACCAGCCTCACTGTGCGAGACACTTCCTAACCATCGCGAATGGCGAGGGGGAATTCCGGACAACTCTTCGATATCTGGTCTAGACCACCCGATCGTCGGTAGCGGGGGCCGTGCACCGCGACCTATGTTGAGCCGAACGGCCGCTTCCTGTTCGTTCAAACCGCTTTCGAGATGGGAGCTGGGTATGTTCGGTCGCGTCTCACGGCTGCTCGCAATCACCGGCGCGGCGGTACTCGCCGTCACCACACTCGTCATCCTGAGCCCGGCACACGCCTCGCCCGACGCCGAGGTCTGCGCGGTCAAATCGAAGCCCGCGGGCAAGGTCCTGCAGGGCTATTGGGAGAACTGGGACGGCGCTTCGAACGGCGTCCATCCGCCGCTCGGCTGGATCCCGATCACCGACGCCCGCATCAAGGCCAACGGGTACAACGTGATCAACGCGGCCTTTCCGGTCATCCTGTCCGACGGAACGGCCAAATGGGAGGATGGGATGGACGCGACTGTGAAGGTCGCGACCCCGTCCGAAATGTGCGCCGCCAAGGACGCGGGCGCGACGATCCTGATGTCCATCGGCGGCGCCACCGCGGGAATCGATCTGAATTCGGCCACCGTGGCGGACAAATTCGTCGCGACGATCGTGCCGATCCTGAAGAAGTACAACTTCGACGGGATCGACATCGACATCGAGACCGGCCTCACCGGCAGCGGGAACATCGCCACGCTTTCCGCGTCGCAGAAGAACCTCATCCGCATCATCGACGGTGTCCTCGCCGCGATGCCGCCGAACTTCGGGCTCACCATGGCGCCCGAGACCGCGTACGTCACCGGCGGCAGCGTCGTCTACGGCTCGATCTGGGGCGCGTACCTGCCGATCGTCAAGAAGTACGCGGACAACGGCAGGCTGTGGTGGCTGAACATGCAGTACTACAACGGAAGCATGTACGGCTGCTCCGGTGATTCGTACCAGGCCGGGACGGTCCAGGGCTTCGTCGCGCAGACCAACTGCCTCGACAAGGGCCTGGTGATCCAGGGCCAGACGATCCGCGTCCCCTACGACAAGCAGGCCCCCGGCCTGCCGGCGCAGGCGGGCGCGGGTGGCGGTTACATGTCGCCGAGCCTGGTTTCCCAGGCTTACCGCAGCATTCCTTCGCTCAAGGGCCTGATGACCTGGTCGATCAACTGGGATGGTTCGCGGAACTGGACCTTCGGCCAGAACGTGAAATCCCTGCAGGGCCGCTGACCTCCCGTGTCGTCCGTCTGATCACGCGAGTTCCGCCCCCGATCACATGAGTTCCGCCTTCAATCACGTGAGTCCCGCGTTTCGACCGCCTGGGCTCACCGGGAGGAAACGGCGAACTCGCGTGATCAGAGGCGGAACTCGCGTGATTGAAGGCCGATCTCACGAGTCGTATCGTTCTCGGTCATGGGCGAGGAGGTCGGCGGAAGACTGCGGCGGCTGCGCGCCGAACGCGGCCTCACCCAGCGCGAGCTCGCCGAGCCGCACTACACCGCCGCGTACGTCTCTTCCGTCGAGACGGGCGCGCGGACGCCGTCCGGCGACGCGGTGCGCCATTTCGCCACCCGGCTCGGCATGGACACCGGTGAGCTGTTGGGCGTGACTTCGCCGCGCGACGACGTCCGGCTCGACCTGGACATCGCGGCGGCCGCGGCGGATTTCCTGGCGGGGAACGGTTCGGCGCCGAAGATGCGACGGCTGGCGCGGCGGGCGGAGGAGATCGGCCGCGACCGCCAGGCCGGACTCGCCTGGCTTTGGCTCGCGCGATTCGCCCGCGGCGACACCCAGCCCCGGCTGGTGGCCGCCGCCGAAACCGCGCTCGCGACCGACATCCCGTCGTACCGGGGACTGGCCGCCGCGCTGCGGGCGAACGTCCTGGTCGGCCGGGGCGAGCCGCACCACGCGATGCACCTGCTCCGGACCGCGCTCGACGCGAGCCTCGACCGTCATCCGCATCCGGTGCTCCTACTGACGCTGCACGCGTACCTCGCCGACGGGCAGCTCCGTCTCGGCGAGACCGTCCAGGCCGCGCATCACGCGGGAGAGGCACTGCGGCTGGCTCGCGGCGACGAGGAGATCCTGGCCGAACTCGCCGAGAACCAGCGTCGGCTGGCCGAGGCGTATCTCGATGAAGGACGGGTGGCCGACGCCGTCGCCGCCGTGTCGGCGCTGCACGACCTGCTCCACGAACGAGCCCTGCGGCCGGTGCTGGCCCGGTGCCTGTTCGCGCGAGCGCTGGTCCGGCGTGCCGACGACCCCGAAGGCGCTCTCGCGGATCTCCGCGCGTCACGCGCGGCCGCGCCCGATCACGCCGTCACGCTGGAGCTCGCCGACGTCTGCCGCGAATTCGGTCGTCTCGACGACGCCGCCGGTCTACTCTCCGAAGCGGCTGAAGCCATCCCTGCGGACTCGCCGCTCTTCGCGTCCCTCGTGTTCCAGCAGGGGTCGCTGGCGCTGGCTCGCGGAGACCTCGAAGCAGCCGAAGCGGGCTTCGCGCACGCCATCGACGTAGCGGCCCTCCGCGACGCTCGCGGCGTCCTGGCCGCGTCGATCGACAAGGCGGGAGAGCTGCTTCGCGATCAGGGGCGCTTCGAAGAGGCCGCGGACCTGCTGCGGCGTGGACTGCTCCTTCTCGGAGCCGAGGAGGACGTTTCTCAGTGACCGAAGTGGACTTGGACGACATCAGCGCCCGTTTGGCCGACCGCTTCGGCGCCGATGCCGAAGGGTGGCTCGCCGGTGTGCCCGCCCTCGCCGAACGCCTGGCCTCCCGATGGGACTTCGCGCTCGGCGAGTTGTTCGACAGCGGAGCCTCGTCCGTCGTCCTGCGCTGCCGATGGTCCGACGGGACACCGGCGGTGCTCAAACTCAGCCCGGACGGGCCGCTGCTGGCCAAACAGCTCGAAATGCTGCAGGTGTTCGCGCCGTCGGGCCGGGTGCCCGCCGTCCTGGCCGCCGACGCGGACGCCGGCGCGATGGTGCTGGAGGAGATCCAGCCGGGTACCGAAGCCGAGAGCCTGCCGTCATCGACGCTGCCGGGGCAGTGGGGAGAGCTGCTCGCCGCCCTGCACGCGGTGGCCCCACCCGAAGGCTGGCCGTGGAGTCTGCGCGGCCGGTTCGAGGAGTCCTTCGACCGGATCGGCCGTCGGATCACCGAACCGGCCATCGCCGCCCGGGTCGGCCCGGCCACCTGGCGGCGGGCGATCGAGCGCTGCGAGCGGTTGCTGGACACACAAGCCGAGGTAGTGCTGCTCCACGGCGATCTGCATCTCGGCAACGTCCTGGACGGCGGCCCGCGCGGCCTGATCGCGATCGACCCGAAGGCGTGCGTGGGTGATCCGTGCTTCGACGCCGTCGACTACGTGGTGGGCGGCGCCGGACGCGAAGGAGTCGAAGCACGGTGCCAGGTGGTGGCGGCCGCGTGCGGGCTCGACGGCGACCGGCTGTACGCCTGGAGCCGCGTGATCGCGCCCATGTTCGCCATCTCGCACCTCACCTACGGCGGCCCGGAGGAGGCTCTCGACGAGTTCCTCGCCCTGGCTAGCTGAGGGCCTATCGGCGGAGCTTGAGGTGTCTCGGAAAGTGACCATACGCGTGAACCCGCCCGGCCGAAGGCCCCGCTATCGCGGTGGCAGGGCGCCCGATCCGCTGTCGTGACGTGCCTTGCCAGCGAGCGCCCTGCCGACGTCGATCGCGGACGCGGGTTCACCTTCAGACACTGAGGAACTCGCGCAGCACCGAAGCGACCTGCCGGATCTCGCCCGCCCGCACGTTCTCCTGGCGGGTGTGCGCGAGCGTCGGGTCGCCAGGCCCGAAGTTGACCGCAGGGATCCCGAGAGCCGCGAAGCGCGCGACGTCGGTCCAACCCAGCTTCGCGACCGCCTTACCGCCGGCCGCCGCGACCAGCTCGGCCGCCGCGGGAGCGCTCAGCCCGGGCAACGCTCCTGACGACAAGTCGACAACCTTCACGTCGTAGCCCTCGAAGAGCTCGCGAAGGTGCGCTTCGGCCTGCTCGCCGCTCCTGTCGGGAGCGAAGCGGTGGTTGATCGTGAGCACGGCCTCGTCCGGCACGACGTTGCCCGCGACCCCGCCGCCGATCTTCGTGGCCTGGAGCCCTTCGCGGTAGGTCAGGCCGTCGATGTCGACCACGCGCGGCGTGTACTCGGCCAGCCTGCGCAGCGGTTCGGCGAGACCGTGGATCGCGTTGACGCCCATCCAGCCGCGCGCCGTGTGCGCGCGGGCGCCTTCGACGCGGATCTCGATCCGCATCGTGCCCTGGCAGCCGCCCTCGATTCCGCCGTTCGACGGCTCACCGAGGATCGCGAGGTCGGCCCGCAGCCACTCGGGCAGCTCGCGCTCTATTCGGCCGAGGCCGTTCTTCGTCGCTTCGATCTCTTCGCAGTCGTAGAACACGAAGGTGACGTCGTGCTTCGGCTCCCGGAGGGCAGCGGCAAGGTGCAGGAAGACCGCGTCGCCGCTCTTCATGTCGACGGTGCCGAGCCCGTGCAGGATCTCGTCGTCACCGGTCCCCTCGCGGCGCACAGGCATGTTCTCGTTGACCGGAACGGTGTCGAGATGCCCGGCCAGCAGCACCCGCGACGGACGGCCGAGGTTCGTGCGGGCGAGGACCGCGTCACCGTTGCGGATCACCTCGAGATGCGGTGCCTGCGCCTGGAGCGCGGCCTGCACGGTGTCCGCGATGACCTTCTCCTCCTCCGAGACGCTGAAGATGTCCACCAGCGCGGCGGTGAGGTCGACGGGGTCGGCGTGCAGATCGAGCGAAGGCATGCCCGCACCGTACCGCCGGGCGCCCGGGGCTACCGTGAAGGAGTGCGCATGCGAACGATCTTGGTCGCCCTCCTCCTGGTACTCAGCGGCTGCGGATCGGGGGAGGTCCCGGTGAAGGTCCGTCCGACCCAGAGCACCGGGCCGGACGTGCTGCCGATCAAGCTCAAAGCGCTGACGACCGACCAGTGCTATCTGGCGCCGGGGACCGAATCGCCCAAGGGCTGTCAGAAGTACGTCACCGAACTCTCCAGCGCCGCGGGCACGATCCGCAAGCGCCGCCCGGACCTGTCGTCGCACGCCGACGTCCTCGACCGCCCGATCGCCGCCTTCCGCGCCGCGAACTGCCAGGACGTGACGGGTCCCGGCGGCCCGTGCGGCCAGGCGCTCGGCGACATGGCGACGGCGCTGACCAGTGTGAAGAGCCTCGTCGGCGGCTGACGAGGGTCACTGGGTTACCGTTCAGGACGTGAGCGAGCAGACCCCTGACCCCGAAACGACCGGCGCCACCGGCGTCGGACTGGCCACCGTCACGACCGACGGCACGGTGCTGGACACCTGGTTCCCGCTGCCCAAGCTGATCGACGGCGCCGAAGGCAAGGCCGGCACGGTGCGGCTGACCGCCGAGGAGGCCTCCGAGGCCCTCGGTGAGGCCGCCGCCGCCCAGCTCGGCCCGGACACCGACCGAGGTGTCGAGGTCGTCGCGGTCCGCACGACCATCGCCCGGCTCGCCGACGCCCCCGGCGACACGCACGACGTCTACCTGCGGCTCCACCTGCTGTCGCACCGCATGGTCCGGCCGCACGGCGCGAGCCTCGACGGCATCTTCGGCCTGCTGGCGAACGTCGTGTGGACCAACCACGGGCCGTGCCCCGTCGAGGGTTTCGAGGCGACCCGGCTGCGGCTGCGGGCGCGCGGCAACGTCACCGTCTACGGCGTGGACAAGTTCCCGCGGATGGTGGACTACGTCGTGCCGACCGGCGTCCGTATCGCCGACGCCGACCGCGCCCGCCTCGGCGCGCACCTGGCCAACGGCACCACGGTCATGCACGAGGGCTTCGTCAACTTCAACGCCGGCACGCTCGGCGCCTCGATGGTCGAAGGCCGGATCTCGGCGGGCGTCGTGGTCGGCGACGGCTCCGACGTCGGCGGTGGCGCGTCGATCATGGGCACGCTGTCCGGCGGCGGCAAGGAGACCATCTCGATCGGCGAGCGCTGCCTGATCGGCGCGAACGGCGGCGTCGGCATCTCGCTCGGCGACGACTCGGTCGTCGAGGCGGGCCTGTACGTCACGGCCGGCACGAAGGTGACCTTCGAGGGCAAGGTCGTGAAGGCGCTGGAGCTGTCCGGCATCTCGGGCGCGGTGTTCCGGCGGAACTCCGGGACCGGCGCCGTCGAGGTCGTCGCGCGCACCGGCGTCGGCATCGAGCTGAACGCGGCCCTGCACGCCAACTGACCTGCGAAAAGGGAGCAAGGGACCTTTGCTACCGCCCAGGCGGGACCGGGCGGACGGCAAGGGGGTGTGTGGAAATAGAGACGTTGAGTGTCCCTATTTCCACACACCTCTCACCCCGCGTAGCGACACTGGCCCACCGTGTGGATTTTGGTGCGTTGGATGACCCAAAACCCACACAGTCATCAAGGCCGAAGCCAGAGAAAGAGAGCAAGGGACCTTTGCTACCACTCTCCCCCGGAGGGCGGTAGCAAAGGTCCCTTGCTTCTCTCACGGCCTGGACCACCTTGCCGGTTCACCTAGAATTCATCTTGTGACAGCCGAGACCCTGCCGCGCAAGAACGTCCCTTCGACCACTCCTGCCGCGCTCGGGCTCGGCGACCGGCCCGCGAAAGCGGGGCCGGGCGATCCGGCGGCCACTCACGTCCGGGTCAAACTCGACGTCGAGATCCGCGCCCTCCTCGCGCACGAACCGGGCACCAAATCCGGTGCCGACCCCGAAGACCTCCACCAGATGCGGGTCGCCCTGCGCCGCATGCGGAGCGTCCTCAAGCTCTCGGGCCGCCTCGTCGGCCCGGACGCCGAGCCCGTGCGCACCGAACTCGGCTGGCTCGGCCAGTCCCTCGGCGACGTCCGCGACTACGACGTCCTGATCGGGCACCTCCGCGAGGTCGTCGCCGAATTCGAGGTGCGCGACCAGCCCGCCGCGCGCCGTCTGGTCTCGAAGTTCGTCACCGAACGCGGTGTCGCGAAGCGGCGGCTCACCCGGGCGCTCGCCAGCCCTCGGTACGCCTCGATGCTGCAGGACATCGGCCGTCTCGCCCGGCAACCTGCCACCGAGGAAGCCAGCGCCGAAAGCCCCCAGACTTCCGCCGATCTCGTCGCCGGTCTCGCGAAGCCGCACCGAAAGCTCGCGAAGGCTGTGAAGGCGCTTCCTGCCGATCCCCCGGACGACGACCTTCACGCGCTTCGCATCTACGGCAAGAAACTCCGCTACGCCGCCGAAATGGCCAAGCCCGCGGCGAAGAAGAAGCAAGCGGAACGGATCCAGCGGCTGATCAAGGCCACGAAGAACTTCCAGACCGTTCTCGGGGAGCACCAGGACGCCTGCGTCGCCGCGGATCGGATGCGTGGCGTGGTGGCGTCCGTCGACGCCGAAGTCGCGTTCATCGCGGGCCGGGTCGCGGAGAAGGAACTACTGCGCCGCGCCGAGGTCCGTGCCGTATGGCGCGACGTCTGGGCGGAGGTCGACGCGGCCGCTCAGGCGGTGAGCCCGCGGATGTAGCCGTCCGGGCGGATCTCCACCTGCCGCCCGTTCTCGGCTTCGTACGCGGCGAAAGCGTGCCCGCCGAAGTCCTCGAAGTCCACATCGGACAGTGCGCTGCCCGCGGGCAGGATCCGTCGCGCGCCTTCGGGCGCCGGACCGTCGCCGAACACCAGCAGCGTCGCCTGTGGTCCACGCAGCAGCTCGAACAGCCGGACGGATTTGCCGTTCGCGTCCTTCAGTGGCGCGTCCGGGGCGCGGTCGCCGGGCCGGATCCGGCCGGTCGCCGCGGGCGCGAGCGGGCCGCCGCGGTAGCCGATGTCGAGCTGACGCGTGTTCTCGCCGCGCTCGTGCGCGTCTTCGGTGCCTTCCTTGTACTTCTCGAGGATCTCGGCGCTGATCTTCAGCACCCGCGCGGCGACCCCGCGACGCTCGGCCTCGTAACTGTCGAGCAGCTCCGGTGAACCGTCGGCGAGTTTCCAGCCCAGGTTGTACGCGTCCTGGACGCCGGTGTTGAGCCCCTGCCCACCGGTCGGCGGGTGGACGTGCGCCGCGTCGCCGGCGAGGAAAACACGACCGTCACGGAACCGCTTCGCGAGCCGGATATTGGGCCGCCACACCGTCGACCAGGCGAGGTCGTGCAGCCGGACCCCGCCGCCGGACAGTTCGTCGAGCCGGGACTGCAACGTGCCGAGCGACGCCTCGACCTCCTCCTCGCCCAGTGGCGCGCCGAACTGGAAATGCGGCACTCCCGGCAGCGGCGTGAGCACGATCCCCGACATCGGATCCTCGCGCTTGGCGAACCAGTGCCCGTACGCGCGATCGAGCCCCTCGGCCTGGACGTCGCCCAGCAGCATGCGGACCGACTCGTCGGTGGTGCCCTCGAACGCGATCCCGAGCGCCTTGCGCACGAAGCTCTTCCCCCCGTCCGCGCCGACGAGGTAGTCGACCCGGACGCGCTCGCCCGGCAGCTCGGCGGTCACCCCGTCGGCGTCCTGCTCGAAACCGAGCAGTGGCGTGCCGAGCTCGACCTGGACGCCGAATTCGGCGAGCCGCTCACGAAGGATCCCCTCGGTCCGCGACTGGCCGAGGAAAAAGCCGTTTGGGTACGGCACGTCCGGCGTCGGCTCGGCGAGCTCGGCCATCCACCGCTCGCCGACGACCTCGCCACCCAGATGGATCTTCATCGCCACGGGCGGCTGCCCGGCAGCCAGCACCGCGTCCAGTACCCCGAGATCCTCGAAGACCTCGAGCGTGCGCGGTTGCAGACCGTCGCCGCGCGAGCCCTCGAAGAACGTCTCGGCCTTCTCCACGATCCGCACGCCGACGCCGCGGCGCGCGAGGTCGATGGCCAGCGTGAGCCCGGTCGGCCCGGCTCCCGCGATCAGCACCTCGGTCATCTCTCTCCTCCGGTGAATTGCGATTCAGTGAATCCGAATTCACTATGCTCGTTGCTAGCCTTCCGTGTCAAGGAGGTGCCGATGACGGCGATGAGCCGCAAGGAGAAGGCGGCGGAGACCGAGGCCGCGCTCAAGGAGGCGGCGAAGCGCGTTTTCGCGGCGAAGGGGTATCTGAACACCAAGATCACCGACATCACGGCGGAGGCCGGGCGCGCGGCGGGTTCGTTCTACAACCACTTCACGAGCAAGGAAGAGCTGCTCGAAGCGCTCCTCGAAGATCTCGCGGCGGAGAGCGACGTCAACGCGACCTCACCGGAGCACATCCCCGACTTCACCGACCCGCAAGCCGTGCGCTGGCACGTCCGCGAGTACTGGAACTTCCACCGTGACAACGCCGCGACGATGCTCGCGCTGCGCCAGGCCGCGATGGTCAGCGACGAGTTCGCACGCACCTACGCACGCTTCGGCGCCGCTCAGGCGTCGGACATTCTCGACCACTTGGGGTACATCACCGCGGCGGGCATGGAGCTTCCGGCGTCGGAGCGGGTCACGCTCGCGATGATGGCCGAACTGGTCAACGGTTTCGCGCACACGTGGCTGCTCGACCCGTCGGCGATCTCCGAAGAAGAAGCCGTCGAGGCGCTGACGCGATTCGTCTACCGGGGCTTCACCGGCCGCGACGTGCGCTAGTCAGGAAGCGAGCCGCTCCACGGCCGCGTCGATCCGCTCGTCCGTCGCCGTCAAGGCGATCCGGACGTGGTTCCCGCCGGTCGGCCCGTAGAACGTGCCCGGCGCGGCGAGGATGCCGCGGCCGGCGAGCCAGTCGACCGTGTCGAGCGCGGATTCGCCGCGCGTGGACCAGAGATACAGTCCCGCCTCGGAGTGCGAGATCTCGAAACCGCTGTCCAGCAACGCCTTCCGCAGCACCAGCCGACGGCGTGCGTAGCGTTCCCGTTGCACGGCAAGCGCTTCGTCGTCCTTCAGCGCGGCGACCATGGCCTCCTGCACCGGCCGCGGCACGATCAGCCCGGCGTGCTTGCGGATCTCCAGCAGGCCGGCGACGAGCTTCGGGTCACCGGTGACGAATCCGGCGCGATAGCTCGCGAGGTTCGCGGACTTCGACAGCGAATGGACGGCCAGCAGACCGTCGAGGGAGCCGCCGTGCACGTCCGGGTGCAGGATCGACACGGGCTCGCTTTCCCAGCCCAGCGCCAGATAACACTCGTCGGACACCACGACGACGCCGCGTTCCCGCGCCCAGTCGACGACCTTGCGCAGGTGGTCGACACCGAGCACGCGCCCGGTCGGGTTGGACGGCGAGTTCAGCCACAGCATCGACGGCCGCTGCGGGCCGAGCGCGAACGTGCTGTCCGCACGCAGCAGCGAAGCACCCGCCAGCAGCACGCCGACCTCGTAGGTCGGGTACGCCACCTCGGGGATGACGACGAGATCACCGGGGCCGAAGCCCAGTTGCCGCGGCAGCGAAGCGACCAGTTCCTTCGAGCCGATCGTCGGCAGCACGGCGGCCTCGGGAACACCCGAGATGCCGTGCCGCCGCGAAAGTGCTTCGATCGCGGCGGCCCTGAGCTCGGGGATCCCGTGCGTGGTCGGGTACCCCGGGATTTCCGACACGGACGCGAGCGCCGCGCGGACGCTCTCGGGGACCGGGTCCACCGGCGTGCCGATCGACAGGTCGACGATGCCGCCGGGATGTGCCTGGGCCTTCGCCTTGGCTTCGGCGAGGGAATCCCAGGGGAAATCGGGAAGAGCGACCCGGCTCATTCGCCCTGCGGGGGAAGAGCCTTGATGAAGGCGGGGTCGTGACTGGTCTTGCCGACCTTGGAGGCGCCACCGGGCGAGCCGAGTTCGTCGAAGAAGTCGACGTTGGCCTTGGTGTAGTCGTTCCACTCGTCGGGGACGTCGTCCTCGTAGTAGATCGCCTCGACGGGGCAGACCGGCTCGCAGGCACCGCAGTCGACACATTCGTCCGGGTGGATGTACAGCATGCGGTCACCCTCGTAGATGCAATCCACGGGGCACTCGTCGATACACGCCTTGTCGAGCACGTCGACGCAGGGCTCGGCGATCACGTAGGTCACTGCGTACTCCTGCTTTATCTCTGCTTCACCAGTCTGCAACGGACATTACGCGCCCACGGGCGCGACCGGCCTGCTTAGGCCACCCTTATCGCCTACCCCGGGTATGGGCTTTCAGCGGTCCTTCCGGCGCGGCGGCGGAGTGGCCCTGCTGTCCCCGGTGATGCGGAACTGCGGCGCGGCGGGCTTCGCCACTGCTGAGTCCTTCTCGTCCTGCTCGACGGCCTTTTCCGCGCCCAACGCCCGGTTGAAGCCGTCGGAGATCTCGCGAACCAGGTCTTCGTTGTGCCTGTCGTCCTTGCGCGCGATGCTCATCGGGGTCCCTCCACTGCCTTCCTTGGCACAATCTAACCGTGAACAGTGCGGAAATGCTCGAGCTCACCTGTAGCCGCGCTTGGACTCCCCTGCTGGAGAGCCGGATCGGCGACTGGAGGCTCCGCTGGGCGGACGGGTTCACCGCCCGGGCCAACAGTGCCCTGGCGATCGGTGACCCGGGAAAACCGCTGCCAGACGCCCTGCGGGCGGTCTGTGACTTCGCCCACGATCATGCCATCCCAGCGGTCGTTCAGGTGATCCAGAACACGTCTCTCGAAGACGACCTCGCCGTCTCCGGCTGGGTCCACTATGTGGAACACCGGCCCGCGCACGAGGTTCGCCTGCTCACCGGGCCGCTCTCACGCGGGACCTCGGCGGAAGCGGTGATCCTCGACGAGCCGACGTCCGGATGGTGGGAGATGACGGCGGGCAGCGCCGACCCGCCGGAGGCGCCGCGCCACGTCCTCGGCACCGGCAAGGTCGGCTTCGGGATCGTGGAGCTGGACGGTGTCACGGCCGGCGCGGTGCGCGGAGCGGTCGTCGGCGAGTGGCTGCACATCGCCCGTTTGGAGGTACGGCCGGAGTTCCGGCGGCGGGGGCTGGCCCGCGGGTTGATGAACGCCGTGGGCGCCTGGGGCGCCGGTCAGGGCGCGACCGGGATGCTCCTGCAGGTCGCGATGGCGAACTACGGCGCGCTGAAGCTGTACGAAAGCCTGGGCTGTACGGAGCACCACAGGTACCGCTACTGGGCCCCGGGACCCGGCGCGTGCGAGGATCGCCCGTCGTGAAGGTCGTCATTTTGGTCGGCGGAGTGGGCGGGGCCCGCTTCCTGCTGGGGGTCAAGCAAGCACTGGGTCTGCCCGCGACCGGTTCCGCGCCGGACTCGCCGCACGAGGTGACCGCGCTGGTGAACACCGGGGACGACGTGTGGATGCACGGTCTGCGCATCTGCCCGGACCTGGACACCTGCATGTACACCCTCGGCGGGGGGATCGACACCGAACGCGGCTGGGGCCACGCCGGCGAGACCTGGACGGTCAAGGAGGAGCTCGCCGCCTATGGCGCCGAGCCGACCTGGTTCGGCTTGGGTGACAAGGACATCGCGACGCATCTCATCCGTTCGCGGATGCTGCGCGCGGGCTATCCGCTGTCCCAGGTCACCGAGGCGTTGTGCGATCGCTGGCAGCCGGGCGTGCGCCTGCTGCCGATGTCGGACGACCGCGTCGAAACGCATGTCGTGATCGACGATCCGGAGGATCCGGACCAGCGCAAGGCGATCCACTTCCAGGAGTGGTGGGTGCGGTACCGCTCCGAGCCGAAGGCGCATTCGATCATCGCCGTCGGCGCCGACGAGGCCAAGCCGGCGCCCGGCGTGCTCGACGCGATTGCGGCCGCCGACGTCGTGCTGTTCGCGCCGTCGAATCCGGTGGTCTCCGTGGGCACGACGCTCGGCGTCCCGGGAATCCGCGACGCGCTGCGGAAGACGCGCGCCAAGGTCGTCGGTGTCTCGCCGATCATCGGCGGGAAGGCGTTGCGCGGTATGGCCGACGCGTGCCTGAGCGCGATCGGCGTGGAGACGTCCGCCGAAGCCGTCGGGCGGCATTACGGTTCCCGCAAGGAATCCACCGACGGTGTGCTCGACGGCTGGCTGGTCGCCGAGGGCGAAACCGTCGACGTGCCGGGGGTCGCGGTCCGCGACGTGCCCCTGCTGATGTCCGATGTGGACGCGACCGCGGCGATGGTGCGCGCGGCTTTCGACCTGGCGGGAGTTTCCGTTGACTGACCACGCTTCGGCGAAGATCGAGATCCTGCCGGTCGAAGGCCTGCCGGAGTTCCGGCCCGGCGACGACCTGACCGGCGCGATCGTCGAGGCGGCCCCGTGGCTGCGTTCGGGCGACGTCCTGGTCGTGACGAGCAAGATCGTCTCCAAGGCCGAGGGCATGCTGATCCGCGTCCCGTCCGATCCCGAGGAGCGTGACGCCGCCCGGCGCAAGCTCGTCGAGGAGGAGTCCGTCCGCGTGATCGCGCGGATCAACCGGACGGTGATCACCGAGAACAAACTCGGCATCGTGCAGGCGGCGTCCGGTGTGGACGCGTCGAACGTGGCCTCCGGTGAGGTCGCGCTGCTGCCGTCGGATCCGGACGCCTCCGCGCTCGCGCTGCGGAACGGGCTGCGCGAGCGGCTCGGCGTCGAGATCGCGGTCGTGGTCACCGACACGATGGGCCGCGCGTGGCGGGTCGGGCAGACCGACGCCGCGATCGGCGCGTCCGGCCTGCGGGTGCTGCATTCGTACGCGGGCGAGGTCGACGGCCAGGGCAACGAACTCGCCGTCACCGAGGTGGCGATCGCCGACGAATTGGCCGCCGCGGCGGATCTGGTGAAGGGCAAGCTCGGCGGGACACCGGTCGCCGTCGTGCGGGGCCTTCGGCTCACCGACGACGGCTCGACCGCCCGGAACCTGCTCCGGCCGATCGAGGAGGACCTGTTCCGCCTCGGTACCAACGAATCCATCGCGCAGGGCCGACGGGAAGCCGTGCTCGCGCGGCGTTCGATCCGGTCGTTCACCGACGAGCCGGTCGATCCCGAGGTGTTGCGCCGCGCGGTCGGGACGGCGCTGACGGCGCCCGCGCCGCATCACACGAAGCCGGTCCGGTTCGTGTGGCTGCGCGAGGAAGGCTTGCGGCGCAAGCTTCTCGACGCGATGAAGGCGTCGTGGCAGGCCGATCTCGAAGGCGACGGCTTCACCGCCGAGCAGGTCGCGAAACGGCTCAGCCGCGGCGACATCCTGTACGACGCGCCCGAGGTCGTGGTGCCGTTCCTCGTCGCCGAGGGCGCGCACACCTACCGCGACGACCGGCGGAACGCTTGTGAACACACGATGTTCACCGTCGCCGGTGGAGCGGCCGTGCAGGGCCTGCTGGTCGCGCTCGCGGCCGAAGACCTCGGCTCGTGCTGGATCGGGTCGACGATCTTCGCGTCCGCCATCGTGCGCGACGTCCTCGGCCTCGACGAGCGCTGGGAACCGCTCGGCGCGGTCGCGATCGGCCATCCCGCCGCGCTCCCGCCCGCGCGCGGCCCCGTCGAACCCGGTGAAGGACTTCTCGAACTGTGACCCTGCACGACGACGTCGTGTCCACATTGTCCGGTTGGCGACCGGTGGACGCGGCCCAGGAATCCTTGCGCCAGGCCTATCTCGGCTTCCTCGCCGCACGAGACGACGCCTGCCGCCGCGAATGCGCGGCAGGGCACGTCACCGCGTCGGCCGTCCTTCTCGACGCCGACGGGGAGAATGTGCTCCTCACCCTGCATCCGCGGGTCGGACGCTGGCTGCAGCTCGGCGGGCATTGCGAACCCGGCGACGCGACGCTCGCGGACGCCGCTCTTCGTGAGGCACGCGAAGAATCCGGCATCGAAGACCTCGTGATCGACCCGGCCCCGGTGCATCTCGACGTCCACCCGATCACGTGCTCGCTCGGCGTGCCGACCCGGCATTTCGACGTGCGTTTCGTGGTGCGCGCACCCCGCGGGGCACAACCGGTCCAAAGCGACGAATCGGACGATCTTCGTTGGTGGCCGGTGAATTCCCTCCCGAAAGGGTCGGAAGATCTCGCCGAACTGATGGAAGCCGCCGTGCCCGCGGCGTCCGGCCGTTAGGGTGTCGGCTGACGTTCTTAAGGGGGAATGATGCTGACGACGCTGACGCCATACCTGGACCGGGTCCGGGTCCACAGCAGCGGTGACGGTGAAGGCTTCGGCTGGTTTCTGCTGGTGCTGGCGATCATCGTCGTCATCATCGTGATCGTGGTGATCATCGTGAAGGTCAACCAGGCGAAGAAGCCGCCGATGACCTTCCCGCAGAACCCGAACTTCGGCGGTGGCGGCCCGGCTCCGGGCTTCCCGCCGCCGCCTCCGCCCGCCGGTGGTCCCGCCCCGCAGGGCAACTGGCAGCAGCAGCCCGGCTTCCCGCCGCCCCCTCAGCCCGGCTTCGGCCAGGCGCCCGGTTTCCCGCCGCCCCCGGCCCCGGCGGGTTTCGCGCCGCC
>NZ_JBPQFM010000027.1:0-85665 GCF_051373225.1 Amycolatopsis sp. w19
TCCACCCCGAAAGGCTTCATCGTTCGACTTGCATGTGTTAAGCACGCCGCCAGCGTTCGTCCTGAGCCAGGATCAAACTCTCCAACAATGTCAAATTTGATCGAGGCAAATTTTCTTGCTCTCAAAGGAACCTCAAACGAGGTTCAAATATAAGCTCTACTGGCTTAGTTCACTAGCACACTGTTGAGTTCTCAAGCAACACGCTTTGTTTCAAAGCGATATTCACAAGCTTTTGGTCGAGCATGCCGAATCCTACGGTCTTAGTCGTAGGGGGTCGGCGGCCGCTCGTGGGCCGACGCTGAACGTTACCTGGTCCGGTTCGCGGTGTCAACCCGCTCGGCCCTGGTTCCTGACCTCGGGGCTTTCGGCCCCGGCGGCCCGGTGTTCCTGGCGACGAAGAGAAGATTACATGCCCCGGAACCCCCCGAAAACAGGGGGGTCACTTAACGACATCGCCGCAGGTCAGCCGGTACAAACCCCCGTCATCCAACGGTCTTCAGGTAGCGAGGCGGTTTGCGGACGGGGACGACGCGTTCGAAGTCGGCCGCGTAGGCGAGCACTCGGGCGTCCGTCCACTGCCCCGCCATGAACGAAACCCCGACCGGGAGCTCGCCGACGAAGCCGGCGGGCACGGTCACCGCGGGATAGCCGGAGACCGCGGCCGGCGTCGACGACGGGATCACGTCGTTGTCGCCGGTCTTGCAGTCGGTCTTCCAGGCGGGAGGGTTCGTGGGCGCGGCGATGGCGTCGAGCCGGTACTTCGCGAGGGTCTCGTCGATCGAGCGTTTCGCCAGATCGGTCAGTTCGCGGCGGTTCGCCTGGTAGGTGGGGTCGGACGGACCGGGCGCGGCGAGTGCCTGTTCGAAGAGTTCCTGCCCGGCGAAGCAGGTCTGCTCCAGCGGGTCGGACCGGTTGTAGGCGATCAGCGCGGCGAGGTCGCGCGGGCCTTCGGGGCGCGTGGCCAGGTAGCGATCGATGTCGCGGTGGAACTCGGTGAGCAGGGCCGGGAACTCCAGTTCGCCGAGCCTGGCCTGGTACGGCGGTGTCACTTCGACGACCTCGGCACCCGCTTTGACCAGCGAATTCTTGGTCTTCGTCATCACCGCTTCGACGTCCGGGCCGAGGACCGGCAGGCGCCAGAGCCCGATCCGGGAGCCCTTCAGAACGCCGGGCCGCAGGTGCGCGGCGTAGTCGGTCGGCTGGTTCGGCGGGTACGTGCCGGTGGCCGGGTCGCTCGGGTCGCGGCCTTGGAGCGCGGACAGGGTCAGCGCGACGTCGACGACGTGCCTGGCCATCGGGCCGGCGGTGTCCTGTTCGGCCGAGATCGGCACGACGCCGGTGCGGCTGACCAGGCCGAGGCTCGGTTTGTGGCCCACGGTCGAGGTCATCCCGGCCGGGCAGACGATCGAGCCGTCGGTCTCACTGCCGATCGCCACCTGGGCGAGTGACGCGGCCACGCCCGCGGCGGATCCGGCGGACGACCCACACGGGTTGCGGTCGAGCACGTACGGGTTGTTCGTCTGTCCACCGACGCCCGACCACCCGGAAGTGGGTTTGGCGGCGCGGAAGTTCGCCCACTCGGACAGGTTCGCCTTGCCGAGGACGACCGCGCCCGCGTCGCGCAGGCGGCGGATCAGAGTCGCGTCCTTCGCGGGCTTGCTGCGCAGTGCGCGCGACCCCGCCGTCGTCTGCTGAGAGCGGGTGTCGACGTTGTCCTTCACCAGGACCGGGATGCCGTCCAGCGGCCCGCGCGTCTTGCCCGCGCGGCGCCGGACGTCGCTCTCCGCGGCTTGCGCGATCGCGGCCGGATTGACCGCGATGACCGCGTTCACCTTCCGGTCGACCTTGTGGATGCGGTCGAGATAAGCCGAGGTCAGGCCGACGGCGGTCAGCCGTCCGGAGGACATCCGGGCCTGGAGCGCGGGAATGTCGGCGGCGTCGAGATCTAGTGGTTTCCCGGCGGCTGATGCCGCTGGTGCGGCACTCGCCGCGATGGTCGCGGCGACCAACGCCGTCAGAACTCCGAACACCGGCCGCCGCACCATCAGGTCTCCTTCGTCTAGAGAACCGGAAGCAGGGTCCGCAGCTCGTACGGGGTCACCGCGCTGCGGTAGTTATCCCATTCAACACGTTTGTTGCGAAGGAAGAAGTCGTAAACGTGCTCTCCGAGCGCTTCGGGCAGAAGTTCCGATTTTTCCATCTCCGCCAGCGCCTCCCCGAGGTTCTGCGGGAGCTGGGCATACCCGGCCGCGCGGCGCTCGGCGTCCGACAGCTGCCAGATGTTGTCCTCGGCGGGCGGCGGGAGTTCGTAGCCCTTCTCGATGCCCTTCAGACCGGCGGCCAGGATGACCGAATACGCCAGATAGGGGTTGCACGCGGAGTCGAGCGTGCGGATCTCCACGCGGCGTGACGACGCCTTGCCCGGCGAGTACATCGGAACCCTGACCAGCGCGGAGCGGTTGGCCCGGCCCCACGAAACGGTGGTCGGGGCCTCGCTGCCGCTGATCAGCCTCTTGTAGGAGTTCACCCACTGGTTGGTGACCGCCGAGATCTCCTTCGCGTGGTGCAGGAGCCCCGCCACGAAGGCCTTGCCCGTCGCGGACAACTCGTACGGGTCTTCCGCGTCGTAGAAGGCGTTGCGATCGCCCTCGAACAGGCTCACGTGGGTGTGCATCCCGGAACCCGGCTGGTCGGTGAAGGGTTTCGGCATGAAGGTCGCGCGGACCCCCTGGGTGAGGGCGACCTCCTTGACCACGTAACGGAAGGTCATCACGTTGTCGGCCATGGTCAGCGCGTCGGCGTACCGGAGGTCGATCTCCTGTTGACCGGGCGCGCCCTCGTGGTGGCTGAACTCGACCGAGATCCCCATCGCTTCGAGCGTCTCGATGGCGTGGCGGCGGAAGTGCGTCGCGGTCGCGTGGCTGGCCTGGTCGAAATAGCCGCCGTTGTCCGCGGGCTCGGGCTCGCTGCCGTCGTCCGGCAGGTTCGAGAGCAGGAAGAACTCGATTTCGGGGTGGACGTAGCAGGTGAAGCCCGCTTCGCCAGCCTTCGAGAGCTGCCTGCGCAGGACGTGCCGGGGATCCGCCCAGGACGGGGAGCCGTCCGGCATCGCGATGTCGCAGAACATGCGCGCCGAGTACGGGCCGCCGTCCGGGGTCTCCCAGGGGAGGACCTGGAACGTGGCGGGGTCGGGCTTCGCGACCATGTCCGACTCGTAGACGCGCGCGAATCCTTCGATGGCCGATCCGTCGAAGCCGATGCCCTCGCTGAAGGCGCCCTCGAGCTCGGCCGGCGCCACCGCGACGGACTTGAGGAACCCCAGCACATCCGTGAACCAGAGCCTGACGAAACGGATGTCGCGCTCTTCCAAGGTACGGAGCACGAACTCCTGCTGGCGATCCATGGCCGCACCCTAACGAGAACGTGTTAACGACATGTTTCGCGACGCGCCGATCGACCGGAAGTGGTGGATCACCCCACGAGGACCGGCTCGGGCTTGGCCGCCTTGGTGATCGACAGCGAAGCGACCGAAGCGATCACGGCGAGGCTCGCGGCGATGTACCAAGCGAGCGCGTAGCTGCCCGACGCGTCGCGGATCGCGCCGGCGCCGAAGGCCGCGAGACCGGCTCCGAGCTGGTGGCTGGCGAAGACCCAGCCGAAGACGATCGGCCCGGCGGCGCCGTATTGCCGGACGCAGAGCGCGACGGTGGGCGGAACCGTCGCCACCCAGTCGAGGCCGTAGAAGACGATGAACGCCCACATGCTCGGTTCCACCGTTCCGCTCAGCAGTTGCGGGAGCAGAGCGAGCGAAACGCCGCGAAGGGCGTAGTAGACGCCGAGCAGGATCCGGGGATCGACACGGTCGGTGAGCCAGCCCGAGGCGATCGTGCCTGCGACGTCGAAGATGCCGACGAGGGCGAGAAGGCCGGCAGCGGTCGTCTGCGGCATGCCGTGGTCGTGCGCCGCGGGCACGAAGTGCGTGCTGACCAGGCCGTTCGTCGTGGCGCCACAGATCGCGAAGCCGGCGGCGAGCAGCCAGAACGTCCTCGTGCGTGCCGCCGAACCGAGGACCGACAGCGCGCGGCGGGCGGAACCACCCGTGCGGGCGACGGGAGCGACTTCGCCTGGCTCCGCTCCGTAAGCGGTCGTTCCGACGTCGGACGGGTGATCGCGGACCACCAGGAGAACGACGGGGACGACGGCCAGCGCGGCGATGGCGATGACGAGCGACGCCGTCCGCCAGCCCTCGTCGACGGCGAGGTTCGCCACGATCGGCAGGAAGATCAGCTGGCCGGTGGCGCCCGCCGCGGTGAGGACGCCGGTGACGACGCCGCGGCTGCGGACGAACCAGCGGGCGGCGACCGTGGCGGCGAAGCTCATCGCCATCGAGCCGGTGCCGACGCCGACCAGCACGCCCCAGCAGAGGATGAGCTGCCAGCTCGCGTTCATGAACACCGTGCCGCCCGCGCCGATCGCGACGACGAACAACGCCGTCGAAGCGACGCGTCGCATGCCGAAGCGCTCCATGAGAGCCGCGGCGAAGGGCGAGAAGAGTCCGTAGAGGACGAGGTTCACGGAGACGGCCGACGCGATCGTCGCGCGCGACCAGCCGAACTCGTTGTGAAGCGGGTCGATGAGCACGCCAGGGGCGGCGCGGAAGCCGGCCGCGGCGAGCAGGGCGATGAACGCGGCGGCGGCGACGAACCACGCGCGGTGGAGACGGGTCTCGGTTTGCACGGATACAGCGTCATCGGCGGCGGCGTTCGGCGAAAGCGGCCGGAAGGACACTGTGCGCAAGATTCGGGCCATGGACATAGGCTCTGGCCATGCGCTGCCGTCACCTCGTGCCGGCGCTGCTGCTCACGGTCGGGCTCATCGGCGGTTGCGCGGGGTCTCCCCCGCTGCCGCCTGCCCAGGACTACGTGAGCGCGGCGGCCGACTCCTTCGTCTCGTTGCGCAGCGTGCGGTTCACGCTCGGGGTGAACGGTGTCGTCACCGGGTTGCCGGTGCGCGGGCTCAACGGCGAAGTCAGCCTCGAGGGTGGTGCGGTCGGTAAGGCCGATCTGCAGGACGACTTCGAACGGATGAAAGTCGACTACCGGCTGTCCGGCTCGGAGATCACGCTCAGTGGGCCCCGTGGGGAGCGGGTGATTCCGGCTTCGCCGCCGTACACGCCTGAAGCGATGCTCGGGCCTGAAGGAGGGCTTCGGCGGCTGCTGACCGGGGCGACCGACTTGCGGGGCGAGCGGTGGGAGCGGGTGCAGGACACCGAGTCGTTCCGGATCGCCGCGAAGGTGCCGGCCGCGGTGATCGGCGGGATCGTGCCGGAGATCAAGTCGGACGTGTTCGTGAAGCTGTGGATTTCGCGGGACGAGCCGCGGCGGCTGGTGCGGGTGTGGTTGCAGGTGCCGCCGACGAAGCCGGAGGAGTTCGCGGTGATGCTGGAGCTGGCGTTGACCAGGCATAACGCGGTGGTCGTGGGGGCCGGGCGGTAGCAAAGGTCCCCTGCTCCCTTTGGGCGGGAAATGCCTGGTCAGAGGGCCCGGTGGTAGCAAAGGTCCCTTGCTCCCCCGCTAGGAGCAGCGGGTGTCGGGGGCGGGCAGTTCGCCATCGATCAGGTAGGCGAGGCCTGCGCTGTCGACGCACTCGTTGCCGTCGAGGAAGACAGTGTGCTGCGCGCCCTCGAACGTGAGCAAAGCTCCCTTGAGGTCCCTCGCCAGATTCACGCCGGACGCATACGGGGTCGCCGGGTCGTCGGTGGTCGAGATGATCAGGGGCCGCGGCAGGCCGTCGACGTCCGGCTTGTGCACCTCCGACGTCGCGGGCACCGGCCACGCCGAGCAGATGTCCAGTTCGCTCATGTCCGGCGTGCCGCCGGTCAGGAACGGCGCGCCCTGAAGCCATCCGCTGGTGAGCGTCGTCGATGACGCGCCTGTCGGCGATCCGCGCACTGTCGACGCATCGGACGGCGAAGTAAACGTCGAGGATGCCGGTGTACCGGCCGTCGGGCTCGCGGCCGTAGTAGTTGTCGGCGAGCGCGACCAGAGTCTTGCCACTTCCCCGCTTGAGCTCGGCGAACCCGTCGTTGAGGAACTTCCACGCGTCCCGCGAGTACAGCGCGGCGCTGGTCCCGGTGATGGCGTCCTCGAACGAGAGCTCACGGTTCCCCGCGGGCACCGGGTCGGCGATCAGCGGCTGGACCAGGTCCTGGAACGCCTTCGTCACCGCGCCCGCGTCACGGCCGAGCGCACAGTCCGTGCGAGCCGCGCACCATTTGCCGAATTCGGCGAACGTGTTCTGGAAGCCGGCCATCTGTGTGACCAGCGATTCGGCGGTGTCGAGCACGGGATCGACCGCGCCGTCGAGGAGCAGCGCCCGCACCTTGTCCGGGTAGGCCTCGGCATAGGCGGTCCCGATCTGCGTCCCGTACGAAAAGCCCAGGTAGGTGAGTTTCTCGTCGCCGAGGGCCGAGCGCAGGACGTCGAGATCGCGGACGACGTCCCTGGTCCCGATGTTGGCGAGAAGCTCTGTGCCGTGCTTCGTGCGCTCGGCGCACTTCGCGGCATACGACTTGGCGTCGGCGAGCTGCTTCGCGATCCCGGCGGGCGTGGAGTCGCTTTCCGAATCTTCCGCGCGGTCCGCGTCGCGTTCGGCATCGGTGAGGCAGACGAGCTTCGGCTCGCTGGACCCGACGCCCCGCGGATCGAATCCGACGATGTCGAAGCGCTCGGCCAGCGCCGCCGCGGGCCGCGACTTCGCGATCCGCGCCGCGGCCGAGACGCCCGAGCCACCGGGGCCACCCGGATTGAGCACGAGGGAGCCGATGCGCCTGCCGGAGCTCTTCGTCTTGTGCCGGAGGACGCCGATCGAGATCGTTTCGCCGTCCGGCTTCAGGTAGTCGAGCGGCACGGTGAGTTTCGCGCAGTCGAACGCCTTGTCCTTGAACGACGCGCACGCGCCCCACGCCAGCTTCTGCTTGCTGAACTTCTCGAGTGCCTTCGGGTCCGGAGTCGGCGACGCAGTGGTGGTCGGCGATACCGACGGCGCGGGCTGTGGCTGCTGCGTCGTGCAGGAGGCGACCAGCACGGCGACAACGAGCACGGCCGGGACGCGGCGAAGGCTCATCTCGCGATCTTCGCAGCGTCCCGGCCGCTTAAGGCCCTTCGCGCCGAACTCGTTATTTGGCCGCGCAGCGCGTGCCCTCGTCCGGCAGGGCGCCGTTCACCAGGTAGTCGATGCCGATCTGGTCGACGCACGACACGCCCTGGAGGAACACCGTGTGCTGGTTCCCCTCGAACGTGAGCAAAGCTCCCTTGATCGCTTTCGCGAGGTTGACGCCCGCCTGATACGGGGTCGCCGGATCGTTCGTGGTCGAGATGACCAGCGTCTTCGGCAGGCCCTCGACGTTCGGCTGATGCGGTTCCGAGGTGTTCGGCACGGGCCAGAAGGCGCAGGAGTCACGCGCGGCCCCGTCCGGCTTGCCGTCGTCGAGGAACGGCGCCGCCTGCGCGTACCGCTTCTGCGCGTCGAGGATCTTCGCCGGATCGGTGACCCGGGGGTCGTCGACGCAGCGGATCGCGACGAAGGCGTCCTGCGTCGTCCCGTAGCGGCCGTCTGCGCCGCGCTCGTTGTAGAGGTCGGCCAGTTTCTCCAGGCCGTCGCCGCGCTGGCGCTTCAGGTCGTTGAGCGCGGAGTTCAGCGGTTCCCAGAGATCTTCCTGGTAGAGGGCCTGTATCACGCCCGTCGTCGCGTCCTCGTACGACAGTTTCCGGCCGTCGCTGACCGGCACCGGGAAGTCGATCAGGGGCCGCACCAGATCTTGGAACGCCTTCGTCACGCCGGCGGCGTCGCGCCCCAGCGCACAGTCCTCACGCGCGGCGCACCAGTTCGAGAACTCCCCGAACGCCTTGCCGAAACCCTGACCCTGCCCGACCAGCGACTCCACCGCGTCCTGCTCCGGGTCGACGGCTCCGTCGAGCACCAGCGCGCGGACGTTCGCCGGGAACGCCTCGGCGTAGGCGGACCCGATCCGCGTCCCGTAGGAGTAGCCGAGATAGTTCAGCTTCGGCTCGCCGAGGACCGACCGCAGGATGTCCATGTCCTTGACGACGTCACGCGTGCCCAGATTCGCGAGCATCGCGGCGCCGTGTTCGGTCCGCTCGGCACACTTCGCCGCGAAGTCCTGGGACTCGGCCTCCTGCTTTTTCACCCCCTCGGGTGAGCCGTCGGTCTCGCTGTCGTCCGCGCGGTCCGCGTCGCGTTCGGCGTCGGTCAGGCAGCGGACCTGCGGCTGGCTCGCGCCGATGCCGCGCGGGTCGAAACCGACCATGTCGAAGCGCTTGCCCAGCTCGTTCGTCGCCGTCCGGGAGGCGAGACCGGCCGCGGCCTGCATCCCGGAAGCGCCGGGGCCGCCGGGATTGACCACGAGCGCCCCAATCCTTTCGTCGGTATCCAGCGCCTTGCGGCGCAGCAGGCCGAGCGTGATCGAGTCGCCTTCGGGCTTCGCGTAGTCGAGCGGGACGGTGAGCCGGGCGCACTGTGCGTCCTTCACTCGAAACGCCGCTTTCGCGTCATCGGATGTCGCGTAGGGTGCACAGTCGGCCCAGGTCAGGCTCTGTCCGTAGAACTTCTCCAGTCCGGCGGGCACCGGTCCGGTCGGAGCGTGCGACTCGGTGGCCGGAGGCGGCGGCTGGGTTCTACCCTCTCCCGACGAGCACGCGGCGACGGTGACCGCGAGCAGGCCGGACAGCGTGATCGCGGCGAATCGACGGGCACGGGACCTGGCGCTGACATGAGTGGACACGGTTGGATCGTGCCATCGGCCGTGGAACTCGGCCGCACCACCACTGCGTTGGTGATACGGGTGCGGACGGCAGAAGAGCAGACGGGAGCACAGGGGTGGCAGCACTGATCAGCCGGGTGGGCAAGAAGCTGCGCCGGATCATCCAGCGGCCGGGCAGCGTCGAGCTGACCCGCTACGAAGCGCTGCTGCCGGCCATCGAGAAGCTCGAGCCTGAGTTGGAGAAGCTCTCCGACGAGGAGCTGACAGAGCGGGCCGGCAAGCTTCGGGACGCCGCTTCCTTCGGCAACGAACAGCTGATCGAGGTCTGCGCGCTCGGTCGCGAGGCCGCGCGGCGGGCACTCGGCGAGCGTGCCTTCGATGTCCAGTTGCTGGGCACGATGGGCCTGCTCAGCGGGCATATCGTGCAGATGGAGACCGGTGAGGGCAAGACGCTGGCGGGTGCGCTGGCCGGCGCCGGGTACGCCCTGCGCGGGAAGCACGTCCACGTCGTCACGGTGAACGACTACCTCGCCCGTCGTGACGCGGAGTGGATGGGCCCGATCTACGCCCTGCTCGGCGTCTCCGTCGGCTGGGTCGAGCCCGCGCATTCCCGCGACGAGCGCCGCGAGGCGTACGCGAAGGAGGTCACGTACGGCGCCGTCAGCGAGATCGGCTTCGACGTGCTGCGCGACCGCCTGGTGACGCGCGAAGAGGACCTCGTCCAGCGCGAGCCGGAGGTGGCGATCGTCGACGAGGCCGACTCGGTGCTGGTCGACGAGGCCCGCGTGCCGCTGGTGATGGCCGGATCGATCGACCACACCGACGCCGACGAAGAGGTCGCGAACATCGTCCGGCGGCTGCGGCTCGGGCTCCACTACGAGACAGACGCCGACGGCCGCAACGCCTGGCTGACCAAGGCCGGCGCTTCGGTGGTCGAGAAGGCCCTCGGCGACGACATCAACCTCTACGACGAGACGGGCTCGGACCGGCTGCCCGCGGTGAACGTGGCGCTGCACGCGCACGCGCTGCTCACCCGCGACGTCGACTACCTCGTGCGCGACGGCAAGGTGCAGCTGATCAACGCCGCGCGCGGCCGCGTCGCCGAACTTCAGCGCTGGCCGGACGGCCTCCAGGCCGCCGTCGAAGCGAAGGAGCAGGTCAAGGCGACCGACCGGGGCGAGATCCTCGACTCGATCACCGTGCAGGCGCTGCTGGCGCGTTATCCCGAGGTCGCGGGCATGACCGGTACCGCGGTCGCGGTCGCCGAACAGCTGCGCGAGTTCTACAAGCTCGAGGTCGCGGTCATCCCGCCGAACACGCCGAACATCCGTGAAGACCAGGAGGACCGGATCTTCGGGTCGCCGTCGCAGAAGCTGCGCGCGATCGAGGAGGAGATCCGGCGGGTGCACGAGAGCGGGCGGCCGATCCTCGTCGGCACCCAGGACGTCGCCGAATCCGAAGAGCTGGCCGAGAAGCTGGCGAAGGTCGACCTCGAATGCGTCGTGCTCAACGCGCGCAACGACGCCGAGGAGGCCGCGATCATCGCCGACGCCGGCAAGAAGGGCGCGGTCACCGTCTCGACCCAGATGGCGGGCCGAGGCACCGACATCCGGCTGGGCGGCAAGGACGGCGACGGCCGCGACGAGGTCGTCGAGCTGGGCGGCCTGCACGTGATCGGCACCGCCCGCTACCCGTCGAGCAGGCTGGACGGCCAGCTGCGCGGCCGGTCCGGGCGACAGGGTGACCCGGGCAGCGCGGTGTTCTTCGCCAGCCTGAACGACGAGCTCGTGCTGTCGAACGCGCCGGACATCCCCGAGGGCATCAGCTCGGACGTGGGCAGCGGCGAGATCGTCGACCCGGCGGCGCTGCGGCAGATCAACCACGCCCAGCGCGTCGCCGAGGGCGTCGACCTGGAGATCCACCGGAACACCTGGCGCTACACGCGGCTGATCGAGCGGCAGCGCGGCGAGCTGCTGGAGCACCGGGACAAGGTGCTGCGGACGGCGCACGCGGCGGAGGTGCTGGAGAAGGCGCACCCGGAGAAGTTCAAGGAGCTTTCGGAGAAGGTCGACGACGAGGCTCGCGTCGAGCAGCTGAGCCGCGAGGTGCTGCTGTTCCACATCGACCAGCTGTGGTCGGACCACCTGGCGTTCCTGACCGACGTGCGGGAGAGCATCCACCTGCGGGCGCTGGCGCGGGAGACGCCGATCGACGAGTTCCACCGGGCGGCGATCCCCGAGTTCCACAAGATCATCCCGGAGGCGGCCGAGCGGGCGGCGAAGACGCTCGAAGAGGCCGAGATCACCGACAACGGCATCGACCTCGGCGACGCGGGGGTGCGGCGGGCGAACACGACGTGGACGTACCTGGTGCACGACAACCCGTTCGACTCCGACTTCGAGCAGACCATCAAGAAGGTGCGGAGCATGATCAAGCGCAAGTAGCGCGCGGGGAGCGGGGGACCTTTGCTGTCACTCTCTTCGGGAGAGCGGTAGCAAAGGTCCCCCGCTCTCTTTTCGCACCGGCCGCACCCGGGTGGGCGATTCGGCACATCCGGTCGTCCCCGCGGACGCCGGTGGGTGAGAATGTCGGCATGCCGCAACTGCGCATCGCACTGGCCCAGGTCAACACCACCGTCGGCGACCTCGAAGGCAACGCCGAGCTCACCGTCGAGTGGACTCGCAAGGCCGCCGAAGCAGGCGCCCACATCGTCGTCTTCCCGGAGATGTCCCTCACCGGTTACCCCGTCGAGGACCTCTCCCTCCGCCCGACCTTCGCCTCCGCCTCGAAGCAGATGGTCGAAGTTCTCGCCCGGCGGCTCGAAGAAGCCGGCTGTGGCGAGGTGCTCACCTACATCGGGTACCTCGACCTGGACGAGACCGGCCCGCGCGACGCGGCCGCCGCGCTGTACCGCGGCGAAGTGGTCGCACGCCAGTTCAAGCACCATCTGCCCAACTACGGCGTCTTCGACGAGCACCGCTGGTTCAAGCCGGGCCAGGAGCTCGAGATCGTCCGCTTCCACGGCGTCGACGTCGGCATGGTGATCTGCGAGGACGTCTGGCAGGACGGCGGCCCGATCTCCGCGCTGGGCAAGGCCGGGGTGGACCTCGTGGTCGCGCCCAACGCCTCGCCCTACGAGCGCGCGAAGGACGACATCCGTCTGCCGCTCATCGCCCGCCGCGCGGCCGAGGCCGGGGCGCCGCTGGTGTACACGAACCAGATCGGCGGTCAGGACGACCTCGTCTTCGACGGCGACTCGATCGTGGTCGGCGCGGACGGCCGGCTGCTGGCGCGCGCGCCGCAGTTCGTCGAGCACCTGCTCGTCGTCGACACGGATCTCGTCGCCGGCGGTCACACCGCCGAAGGCGAGTTCGAAGGCCTGCGGGTCAAGCGCCGCGTGCTCAGCGAAGACCCGGTCCCGGCGTACACCCCGAGCACCGAGTCCGCGATCAGCGAGCCGCTGTCGGACGAAGCCGAGGTGTGGCACGCGCTCGTCGTCGGTCTGCGCGACTACGTGCACAAGAACGGCTTCTCGTCGGTGACGTTCGGGTTCTCGGGCGGCATCGACTCGGCGGTCGTGGCGGCGCTGGCCGCCGACGCGCTGGGCGGCGACAACGTCTACGGCGTTTCGATGCCTTCGGAGTACTCCTCGGAGCACTCGAAGGGCGACGCCGAAGACCTCGCCCGCCGGATCGGCGCGCACTATCGCGTCGAACCGATCGCGGACATGGTCAAGGTCTACGTCGAGCAGCTTCAGCTGACCGGGCTCGCCGAGGAGAACATCCAGGCCCGTGTCCGCGGCATGCTGCTGATGGCGCTGTCCAATCAGGACGGCCACCTGGTGCTCGCCACCGGCAACAAGACCGAACTCGCCGTCGGCTACTCGACGATCTACGGCGACGCCGTCGGGGCTTTCGCGCCGATCAAGGACCTGTTCAAGACGCACGTCTGGCACTTGGCCAAGTGGCGCAACAAGGAAGCCGAGAAGAACGGCGAAACCCCGCCGATCCCGGAGAACTCGATCACCAAACCGCCGTCCGCGGAGCTGCGCCCGGGTCAGCTGGACAGCGATTCGCTGCCCGACTACCTGATGCTCGACGACATCCTCGACGACTACATCGAGGGAGACCGCGGCTACGTCGACCTGGTCGACGCGGGCTTCGAGCCGGAGACCATCGACCGCGTGGTGCGGATGGTCGACAAGGCCGAATACAAGCGCCGCCAATATCCGCCGGGCACCAAGATCACGTTCAAGGCGTTCGGGCGGGACCGGCGGCTGCCGATGACCAACGGCTGGCGGGAGGGCACCGTCGTGACCCGCTCAGCTCAGCGCGACCTGCTTCCCGGCTGAGTTCGTCAGCACGGCCACCAGGCCGGGCTTCTCGTCACGCCGGACGAGCATGTCCATCCCGAGCGCGCGGACCGCGGCTTCGACCGCGGCCGGCTCGGGGTGGACGCCGGTGACCATGAGCAGCGGGATCGACGGGAGCCCCCGCGTCGTCGGATGCGGGGTGCTCCCCCAGTCGATGAGGAAGGGCGCGAGCCCGTCGAGCCCGCCCGCACCGGTGAGACGCCAGGTCAGCAGTTCGCCGTCGTCTGTGGTCCGCGACATCTCGGACGCTTCGCCCGGGTCGTAGCCGCGTTGGCGTGCCTCAGCGATCGCCTCGTCGATGCCGTCCACACGCGCCGCCCAGGTGATCAGGGCGGGAGCGGTCAGCTCGTCGATGCCGAACGGACGCGGCCCGATGTGCTCGGGCTGATCCGGATCGGGACCGACCACCTCGAGGTAGGCACCGGCGCCCAGATCGGCCAGGTAGTTGGCCGTACCGAAACCGACATGCCTTCCGCCGCGTACCGGCGTGACGCCGGTCAGCTCGGCGACGCGCTCGACGGCCTCTTCGAGGTCCGGCCCGGCGTAGACGAGGTGATCAAGCACGAGGTCGCTCATGTCCATACTCCTACCGCAGCGACGGCTCCGGCGGCACCGCGGCCTGGCGATGGATCCGAAACTGTCGGACCACTCTCGTACCCTGGGCTCATGACGGCACCGGGCTACTCCGTGTTCGGCACCGCGATCGGTGACTGCGGCATCGCGTGGAGGGAACGCGGGGTCATCGCGGTCCAGCTCCCCGAGGGCAGTGAAGAGAAGACAAGGGCGCGGCTGACCGCGCGCCTTCCCCAAGCGACCGAATCCACACCACCGGAGGAGATCCAGCGCGCGATCGACGGGATCGTCTCGTTGATGGACGGCAAGCGCACGGACCTCACCTGCGTCGAACTCGATTACGAAGGAGTACCGGACTTCCACCACCGCGTGTACGAATTCATCCGCACGATCCCCGCGGGCAAGACGCTGACCTACGGCGACATCGCGAACATCCTCGGCATGCCCGGCGGCGCGCAGGCCGTGGGGCAGGCGATGGGCCGGAACCCGGTCCCGATCATCGTTCCGTGCCATCGCGTCCTCGCCGCCGGCGGCAAGGACGGCGGCTTCTCCGCGCGCGGAGGGGTCGCCACCAAGCGCCGGATGCTGGTCATCGAAGGCGCTTTGGCGGACGAACCGACCTTGTTCTAGGTTCTAGTCGCTCTGACCCGGCGACCAGGGCTTGAGCCAAGGTGTCTCCGGCCAGCCTTCCGCGGCGGCCATCAACGGGATCGCCGTCGCGCCGTCGATGTGCTCGCGGATGATGTCGGCGTGCCCGGCGTGCCGCGCGGTCTCCTCGATGAGGTGGAGCAGCACCCAGCGGACCGACCACGCGTCGACGTCCTGCGGGTACCAGGGCACGCCCTTGGGCACCGGGACCGGCTGGCCGAGGTCGGCGATACCCGCGATGACGTCCGCGGTACGGCGGGCGACTTCGTCGTAGCGCGCGAAGACGTCTTCGAGCGTCTCGCCGTCAGCCATCACGTAGCCGGCTTCGTACTCCTTCATCGCCTCGTCCATCGGCTTCGAGGGTTTCTGAAGGAGGATGTCGATCCAGCCGTCTTCGGTGAACGCGGTGTGTTTGATCAGGCCGCCGACGCTCAGTGAGCTTCTGGTCGGGACGGCTCTGGCCTGTTCTTCGGTGAGGCCGTGCGCGGCGATGCGCAGGACGTGGCGCTGCTGCTCGAGGTACGCGAGGAGTCCTTCGCGCTCGTCGGCGACCGGGGGAACGTTTCCAGCCATGATGGCTCCTTCCGTTGGGAAGAGGATCATGGCATCCGGCACGCGCTTCCTGGGGCGATTCGGCCCGGAAGGGAGCAAGGGACCTTCGCTACCACTTACCCCTGCGGCCGCACGAACGGGAACAGCACCGTCTGCCGGATCGACGCCCCGGTCAGCATCATCAGTAGCCGGTCGACGCCGATGCCGAGCCCGCCGGTCGGCGGCATCCCGTGTTCGAGCGCGAGCAGGAAGTCCTCGTCCAGCTCCATCGCCTCGACGTCCCCGCTCGCGGCGCGCAGCGACTGGGCCTCCAGCCGCCGTCGTTGCTCGAGGGGGTCGGTCAGCTCGGTGTAGGCCGTGCCGACCTCGGAGCCGAACGCGATCAGGTCCCAGCGCTCGGCCAGCCGCGGGTCCACGCGATGTTGCCGGGTCAGCGGCGAGACGTCGGTCGGGTAGTCGGTGTAGAAGGTCGGCAGCACGGTCGCGCCTTCGACCAGGTGCTCGTGTGCCTTCAGCACGAGATCGCCGTGCCCGGCGTCCTCGTTCACCGGCACGCCGGCCGCGCGGCACAGCCGCTGGAGTTCGGCGACGGAGGTGCTCGCGTCGATCTTCTCCCCGAGCGCCGCCGAGACGGCTTCGTGGACCGGGATCACCGGCCAGTCACCGGAAATGTCGTACTCGACGACCTTCCCGTCCGGCCCCGGACGGCGAACCACCTGCGCGCCGTACGCGGCCTCCGCGGCGCACTGCACGAGTTCGCGCGTCAAGGTCCGCATGGTGTTGTAGTCGGCATACGCCTGATATGCCTCCAGCATGGTGAATTCGGGGTTGTGCGTCGCGTCGACACCCTCGTTGCGGAAATTCCGGTTCAGCTCGAAGACGCGCTCGACGCCCGCCACGCAAAGCCGCTTCAGGTAGAGCTCGGGCGCGATCCGCAGGTACATCCGCATGTCGTAGGCGTTGATATGCGTGATGAACGGGCGGGCGTTGGCGCCGCCGTGCACGGTCTGCAACATCGGCGTCTCGACTTCGAGGTAGTCGCCCTGGTGCAGCCGTTCCCGCACCGCGCGCACGACGGTCGAACGCATCCGCAGCATCGCCGTCGAGTCCGGGTTCACCGCGAGGTCCAGGTACCGCTGCCGCACCCGCGTCTCCGGGTCGGTGAGGCCTTTTCGCTTGTCCGGCAACGGATGCAGGCTCTTCGCCGTCACGGTCCATTCGTCGACGAGCACGGAAAGCTCACCGCGCCGCGACGTCACGACCTGCCCGCTCACGCCGACATGGTCACCGAGGTCGACGCCTCGCCGCCAACCGCCGAGATCGAGCACCGAGGCGTCGAGCATCAGCTGGATCTCGCCGCTGAAATCCTTGACCCTCGCGAAACAAAGCCCGCCGAGGTTGCGCATCGCGAGCACCCGGCCCGCGACGCGGACCCGATGACCGGTGTGGGTGCCCGGGCCCAGGTCTCCGAACTTCGAGACGACGTCGCCGAGCAGATCTTCCCGGGCGAAACCGACCGGGTAGGGGTCGATCCCGGCTTCCCGCAGGCGATCCAGCTTCGCCATCCGCACACGGACCTGGTCGGGGCGTCGTACCTCCTTGGGCGCGGGAGTGGCCGCGTTCGCTTCGATACGGTGGACTTCGGCGACGAAATCCTCAGTGACAGTCTCCAGTTTCAGCGCCCGCGCCGATCGTCCTGTCGGGACGAATCCTTCGAGCGCGCCAGCGACGATACCGACCCGCGGCAGCCGTCGAGCCGAGGAATAGCACAGGAAACGCGGCTCCCAGTCGGGCCCGTACTTGGCGTTGGACCGATAGAGCGATTCCAGCTGGAAGAACCGCGACGCCATACTGAGCACGCCGCGCCAGGCGCGCAACACCGGACCCGCGCCGATCCGCTCCCCCTCGGAGAAGACCGCGCGGAACATCGCGAAGTTCAGTGAAATCCGTTGCGCGCCAAGGTGTGAGCTCGCCGCGACGACCTCGGCGACCATGTACTCGTTGAGCCCGTTCTCGGCGTCGCGGTCGCGCCGCATCAGGTCGAGCGACAGGCCGCGACGGCCCCACGGCACGAACGACAGCATGCCGCGAAGCTCGCCCTTGGCGTCGTACGCCTCCACCATCACGCTGCGGCCGTCGCTCGGATCGCCGAGCCTGCCGAGCGCCATCGAGAACCCGCGTTCGGTCTCCGCGCCACGCCATTGCTGCGCGTGCAGTAACAGCCCCGCCATTTCGTCGGCCGGGATTTCGCTGTGCCGCCGGACTTTCGTGCTGTATCCGGCCCTTTCGATCCGTTTGACCGCTTGTCGGACCGAGCGGCGTTCCGGCCCGGCGAGGCTGAAGTCACGGACGTCGAGGACGGCTTCGTCGCCGATCTCCAGGGCACGCAGACCCGCGTCGGCGTAGACCTTCGCGCCGTGTTCGCTCGCGCCGAGCACGCCCGGCGTCCAGCCGTAGGTGCGCGCCTCGTTCAGCCAGGCGCGGACCGCGTCGGGCCAGGCGTCGGGATCGCCGATGGGATCCGCGCTCGCGACGCTGGTGCCCGCGAGCACGCGATAGGCCACGGCGGCGCGGCCGTTCGGCGAGAAGACGACGCTCTTCTCGCGCCTGGTGGCGAAATAGCCGAGGGAGTCGTCTTCGCCGTGTTCGGCCAGAAGGCGGCGTACGCGAAGTTCTTCCTCGTCTGTCCTCAAGCGACGGCTGCGCACGCCGCGGAAGAGCGTGTACAGCGCGGCCGTCGCGACCGCCGTGGCGCTGAGGTCGAGCACGAGATCGAGCCAGGCGGGCCCTTCGCCGATGCCGACCCGGCGCAGCTGGATGTTCTCCCCGGTCGTGTGGTTGACCACCCAGGCGAACCGCGCCCAGGTGTCGGCGAGACGGCCGGGGAAGGCTTCGCTCAAGCCCCAGCCGACCAGGATGACCGCGGCCAAGCCGCCGAACAGCACCGTGAAGCCGTCACGCCAGGCGCCGGGCGCGAGCCGGGCGGGGAACGCGGGACGCAGGATCCAGAGGAACGCGATCATCCCGATCGAGATCAGGTCGGCGATGGCCAGCACCCACACCTGATGCGGGATGTGCCGGACCTGCCACGGACCCAGTTTCAGCAGCTCGGGCGACCACAGCAGGGCGGCCTGGAAGGCCAGCGTCACCGCCAGGCCGCCGACCTGGAACAGCAGAAGCGTGTAGAGAGCCGCTCGTTTGCGGCGGCGGAGCGCGGCACCGAGGACCACGAGCAGCAGGACGATCACGAGGCTCGCGTTCGTCGGGATGCTCAAGGCCGAGAAGGCGATGTCACCCGTCCTGAGCACCGGCCCCTTCACACCGCCGGCGAGCAGGAGGATCACCGAGAACACGGCCGCGAGCTGCACGAGGGTGGCGACGATCCCGCCGGCCCTCGCCTTCCACGGCGCGACTCGGCTCACTGGGTTTGCCATTCTGGTCCTTCGCGGTACACACAGGGGATCGACAGCTGTACTTACTTGACGTCACACAACCCTGTGTGGTTGTCAACGATCATCATCCTCTGGTCTGAATTTCCTCATCCACAGGCGTGACGCCGCGGTGTGAAGCTGGTCGCACGGCCTTGGGAGCGGTATCCGGGCATGTCAGGCTTTGTCCTGTTCAGCTCCACTACCCGGGGACCTCTTCGAGGCCTCGAGGGAAGGACGGTCGACAAGGATGTCTGCCACCGAAAAGGATTCCGGCGAGCTCACCGCCCCGTACGGGACCGGCGCGGCGCCCCAGGCCACATCTGGGAAGAAGGTCCGCGTACATCACCTTCGCGACATGAAGGAGCGCGGCGAGGCCTGGCCGATGCTCACCGCCTACGACATGTACACCGCCGCGCTGTTCGACGAAGTAGGCATTCCCGTGCTGCTCGTCGGGGATTCCGCGGCGAACAACGTCTTCGGCTACGACACTTCGCTTCCGGTGACCGTGGACGAGCTGCTTCCGTTGGTCCGCGCGGTCACCCGATCGGTGAAGCGGGCCCTGGTCGTCGCCGATCTGCCGTTCGGTTCGTATCAGCTTTCACCGCAGCAGGCGCTCGAGACGTCGGTGCGGTTCATGAAGGAAGGCCGCGCGCACGCGGTGAAGCTCGAAGGCGGACGGAAATTCGCTCCGCACGTCGAGGCACTGACGTCGGCCGGTGTCCCCGTGATGGGACATATCGGATTCACGCCGCAGAGTGAACACAATCTGGGCGGCTACCGCGTCCAGGGGCGCGGCGAAGCGGCCGAAGCGCTGCTCGCCGACGCGCTCGCCCTGGAGGAGGCCGGCGCCTTCGCGGTCGTCATGGAGATGGTGCCCGCCGAAGCGGCGAAGCGGATCACGCACGAACTGAAGATCCCGACCGTCGGCATCGGCGCCGGGCCGGACTGCGACGCGCAGGTGCTCGTCTGGCAGGACATGGCCGGGCTTCGGCGCGGCAAGACGCCTCGCTTCGTGAAGAAGTACGCCGACCTCGCCGGCGTGCTGGCCGGAGCCGCGTCCGCGTTCGCGGAGGACGTCCGGCGAGGCGAATTCCCGGCGCCGGAGCACTCGTTCCACGACTGACCCACCCCTGACCTGCAAAAAGAGAGCAAGGGGCCTTTGCTACCACTCCCGCCGAGGGAGCGCGGTAGCAAAGGTCCCTTGCTCCCTCGCGCTGTGACCGTGTGGGTTTCGGGTCATCCAACGCACCAAAATCCACACAGTCGACACGCGGGTCAACGCCTCTCATCCCCTCCCGCCGCCCGCGGTAGCAAAGGTCCCTCGCTCTCTTTCCAGGCGGTCCTTGCTTGGCGACCCTCCTTTAGTTGTTCACGTATATGAACTTCAATCATGTCCTTGACTCTCATTCGTAAAGAGGCTTAACGTCTAGCCCGTCGCCGCCACGACCGAATTTCGATCCCTCGACGAGGAGGACCACGGATGCGTGTTCGTGAGCGGGTTCTGGCCGTTGCGGCCGGCGCGGCCCTGCTGTCGACGTTGGCGGCGTACCCGGCACAGGCCGCGACGGTCCGCGTAGGGACTTCGGAGCAGCTCACGGCGGCGCTCGCTTCGGTCACTCCAGGCACCGTCATCGAACTCGCGGCCGACACGACTTTCACGGGCAACTTCAAGGCGGCGAAGAGCGGCACGTCCAGCAGCCGCATCACGCTGAAGGGTCCGCGAAGCGCGGTCATCAAGGCCTCGGCCGGGCGCACGCTCGAACTGACCGGCAGCCACTGGAACCTGACCGGCTTCACCCTCACCGGTGGCCAGAAAGGCCTGATGGCGACGGGCGTCAAGAACACCGTCGTCGACGGCATCAAGGTCGCCGGTGTCGGCCACGAGGGCATCCATTTCCAGTACACGAGCACCGACAACGTCGTGAAGAACTCAGAGGTGACCGACACCGGCCGCGAGTACGCGGGCTACGGCGAAGGCATCTACTTCGGTTCCGCGAAGGGCAACTGGCCCGGCGGCACGCCCGACCGGAGCGACCGGAACAAGGCGCTGAACAACAAGATCGGCCCGAACGTGCGAGCCGAGTCGATCGACATCAAGGAAGGCACCACCGGCGGCGAACTGCGCGGCAACGTCTTCGACGGGACCGGGCAGAGCGGCGAGCACTTCGCCGACAGCTGGGTGGACATGAAGGGCAACAACTACGTGGTCGCGGACAACCGGGGCAGCAAGGTCTTCGTGCACGACGCGACCTACGGCGGCTTCGAGGTCCATGTCCAGCTTGACGGCTGGGGCCGCGGCAACACCTTCTCCGGCAACACCGCGGACGTGCAGTCCAGCTACGCGTACGGCTTCTATCTCGTGAAGGCCGCGACGGGCGACAAGGTCTGCGCGAGCAACAAGGTGACCGGTGCCGGGAAGGGATTCGCGAACGTGGCCGCCACGGCGGGCTGCTGACGCGACCGAAGACCGGGGGCCCGCTCAGCCCGGCGGCGGGGGCGGGCCCCCACCCTTCGAACACTCGCCGATTCGGGCAGAGTGTTCTTATGGATGACCTGTACCCGCCGATCCAGGTGCGCGCCGAGGGCATGCTCGACGTCGGCGACGGGCACCGGATCTACTGCCAGGAAGCCGGGAATCCGGACGGCAAACCCGTGGTCGTTTTGCACGGAGGCCCTGGTAGCGGCATCTCTCCCATGGCCAGGAGGCATTTCGACCCGGAGGCCTACCGGATCATCCTGTTCGACCAGCGCGGCGCCGGGCGCAGCACTCCGCATATCGGCACTCCGGACGTCGACCTGTCGGCCAACACCCTCTGGCACCTCGTCGCGGACATGGAAAAGCTGCGCGAACGGCTGAATCTCGACCAGTGGCAGCTCTTCGGCGGCTCATGGGGCGCGACGCTCGCCCTCGCCTACGCCGAAACCCACCCGAGCCGCGTCAGCGAGATCATCCTGCGCGGCGTGTTCACCGTCCGCCGCGGCGAACTCGACTGGATCTACAACGGCGGCGCCGCGAACCTCTTCCCCCGCGAGTGGGAAGACTTCCTCGCGCCGATCCCCGAAGACCGCCGCGACGACCCGCTGTCGGCGTACCGCGAGCTCGTCTATCACCCCGATCGGGCGATCCGGGAACGTGCGGCCATCGCCTGGAGCACCTGGGAAGGCGCGATCGTCTGCCTGCGCCCGGATCCCGCCTTCCACAACCAGTACGCGTCGCCGGAGTTCGCGGTCACCTTCGCCCGGCTGGCGCTGCACTACTTCTGCCATGGGGCGTGGCTTGAGGAAGGGCAGTTGATCCGGGAAGCCGGGAAGCTGTCGGGGATTCCCGGCGTGATCGTGCAGGGGCGGTACGACGCGGTGTGCCCGCCGGCGACGGCTTATGAACTGCACCGAGCTTGGCCGGACTCGAAGCTGGAGCTGGTGGAGGCTGCCGGGCACGCGGTGACGGATCCGGGGATGCTGGCGGCACTGAGGGAAGCGACGGATTCATTCCGACTGAGGTAATCGGTCGATCCACGTATTCGACGAGCGCCAGGCCCGACTACTATTACAACCCTAGTCGAGATCGCGCTCACCTGACGCGACCGCGATCTCAAAGGCAGGTCAAGCAGTAGGCGCCCCAGAAAGGCATACCGTGATCTTAGCCGACCCGTCATACTCCGCAAAATTTGAATACGACGGAACTAGCTTCTTTTCATCAGAGAAGCCAGCCAGGTCCACGCCACAAAAGTAGCGAACGCCCGGCGATTTCCAATAGAGAAGATCGAGGTTGCCAATCGCATCTTCGAAACGACAGACGAGGCCGTCTTGGTCAGGCGTGTACATGATCAAAATATGCGAATGGACACCCATCGGCGAATCTCTTACTCGCTCCACAATCGCCGCGTCGTCAAGCTCCGACATGTCGATAGCAACATGCCCCAGCCTGGCCCAATCCACCCTGGAAGGAAGCCAAGGAAAGCGGAGCAAATGCTCATGGAAGGCTCGACAAAGGTCGGCTCCGATTCGCTTCGCTTTCCCGGAATCAACCCAGTCCTGGACATGCTCGCTGTCTACGTACTCCATCGCCCCGCCCGTGGGTGACATCAAATTCTTCTCACTACTTCCTAATACCGCACCCAAGGAAAGCGCCGAATAATCCTAAATCTTCATCCGGGAATCGCCGCAAAGCCGCTTGCGCCGATTGGTACGCACCGTAGTCTTCCTCGACTTTCAGGGAAGAAACAATCGCCGCGACTCCAGTTGGACCTTCATCGCCAGTCAACTAAATCGGCCAGTTCGACGCACCGATTCCAGCGACGCTCATCCTCATCTTGAGGAGTAACGTCGTCATCATCTTGTACAAGGTCACCAAACTCGACAATCTCGATTTTCCAGCCTGAGAACACCGGCCTATTATCTCTTTCCGCGCGACGACACCTAAGGATCAGGGACTGCCGCGCATCCTTCTCACTGAATCGTCCACTCACCCAACGCAATTGGTCGAATTCCAGCCTTCATCATCGAGAACATCGCGTTGCAATCTTCCCCATATTGATAGACCGATGAATCGAACCCTGCATAGAACATTCCGTCGCTTCCCGAGTAAACGGTCAGATGGAAGCTGTCCGCGCCAATCGGGAATAGGGGGGTGTCAGTCACCTCTGTGCATCGGCGCGCCACGCCTGCATCACGGGTGGTGCAGACCACGGACGGATCAAAATTCGTCCAACTTGAGATCCTCTCCCCCGCGATAACGAGGGCTGGGAGATGATCGATCCTTAGGCCAAGATATTCACCCAAGAACTTCCTCGCCTCCTCATGGCAGGTGAAACCGACACGCTCCAGACCCGCCACAACGGCATCCGTCTCACAGTGAAATCCAGCCCCCTCCCAGCCACACGATCTGAGGAATTTTTCCAGCTCCGACCCGCTCATCCTTTCACCTTGATAGGTCTGTCGCTCCACGCCGAACAAGAACACTCTGACAGGACAAGCACGCCGCTTCTGGCGCACCCGTGGCACTGCGAACGGTGATCGCATCCCGATGATCACCGGTCTCCTATCGATGACCGGCCCTCAGATCAACAGCGTGAGACCACCACTTCTCCGACTCCACCCAAAACGGATGCTCATCCGTCGCCACCACAGACCCACGACCGACCTCACCCGCGACACCGACCTCCACCAACGTCCGCTTACCCGCATACTAACGGGCATCAGTCACCATTTAGCCTCGATATGCCCTCGATTGCCCGAGTCACTGAAGCGAGGACCAGGAAGACCGATGGAGGCGGCCGGTCACGCCGTAGCGGATCCGGATGCCGCCGGCACTCCAGGCTGGAGAGGAATCCTTCGGTCGACGTGACCAAGACTCCCCGAGTCGGGATTCCTGTCAGGGCGCTTACCAATTCCAGACTGGCACCAACTGTGACATATCGAGTTCAAGAACCCAATATGCAAAAAGGCCTACCCCTACCTTAACGCCGCCCAACTCGGAACCCTGGATACCGAAGAAACTTCCAGAAATGCGCACGATAAGTAAACTCTCAATCAGACCGGAGAACACTCCAGTCCCAGGAAGATTCCCGGTCAAACCGCTCCAGAACTTCAACATAGTCGATAAGTTCGCCAAAATTTGTGTCAAGAATACCAGTCAAGCCCACGAGTACGACTTTAAGAAGCGGACGTAGGCATGACACGTCCGAATACTCTAAAAGAATTGAACCAAATTCACCAAGTCGGTCGGCTATTTCTTTCAACTCTAATTCATCGTAATCAGATAGTACGCGATCTGATAAATCAATACCGAATCGACATTCACCCACGTCAAGGTGATCGAAGACATCCCCTTCGGTATATGATCCCGCTCGCCGCAACCGACCCTCGAGTTCACGTCGAGAATCCAAGCCTGCGATCAGGACAATGGTCGGACGCACCCTGACTCCTTCTTCTTCATCTCAAGCCTCAACCAACAGCTAGCGCTAAGGCCTAAGAACATCCATCAAGACGTTCTTGTCCCGAGTGACCATAAATCCAGCTTTTTCGAGACTCTTGAACACGCTACCTCGTCCTTGTGGAAGGTACACAATCACAGGAAGGTCAGTAGGCCCCTATGCGACCTCCGCTTGGGACAGTGCACTTGCCATTGCCGGTTTTGACTTGAACAACAGCGGTTCGAGTCACGACATCAAAGTCTGTGAACGTGCTGCCGTCAGTGCGATTGATAGCAATACCTTGAGCCACAACGTGCTCCGATTACGACTGTTGATCTCGTCGACGAGCTCCGGAACCTCGGGGTCATCGCCCTTTCTAACGAGATGCGACGATTTGCTGTCACCGCAGTTGTGCGTCAACACGGGTGTCTGACCTGCGACAACGAAGTACGTGTGGTCGGTGTCGACGGTCAGGTTGTAGACCCGCCGCACCTCCGACCACGACCGCGTCCCCGTGACAGTGGCGTCCCGATGATCCCCGGTCTCCAACCGATACCCGGACTTCAGATCAACAGCGTGAGACCACCGCTTCTCCGACTCCACCCAGAACGGATGCTCATCCGTCGCCACCACAGACCCACGATCAGCACCGCTCGCGACACCGACCTCGACCAGAGTCCGCTTACTCGCATGCGAACGGGCATCCGTCACCACCCGAACCGCAGTACGCCCCGTCGTCGGATCCCAAGAGGGATCTGACCGTCCTCATCCTCGAAGCCACAGACACACCACGTAAGTGACATTCTCAGTAAGATACAAGGATGACTCAAAGGTTTGCCGATATCTTGCAGGGCCTAATGGACAACCGTGAATTGTCGCCCCGAGCTGTTAGTCGAGCTTCGGCACGGGCCGAATCAACCATTCTTCAATTACTTAATGGAGTTGTTTCACCATCGCCGGAAACAGTAAAGGATATCGCACCAGTGCTGAACATACCCGAAGCCGACTTGCTCATAATCGCCGGTATTGCAACAAGTCAATCCTCAAACACCGCCAAGCCTTACCGCAATTCAACTGAAATCGGCGAGCTAGTTTCTATTGCAAGCTCGCTTTCAGCTGAACAACTTCGGCGGCTAATTGTCGTTGCGCGAAGCCTGAATTCGGAAGATAACAATTAAGTCACTCGTCCGGTCCTGCCCACCCCTTCGGACGAGCAGGACCGGACGAACGAGGTTTCATCCAAAATTGAAGGGATCCCACCTTGCTCTACTAACGTTGAAGCCATTCTTACTCAGGGCGTCTCGCGCCACCAATGCCATACCAGCTCCATTCGGCTTATAATGGCCAGAGAAGTTGCCGAATTCGGTAATCGATCCATTTGATACGTCAAATGTGCCAGCCATGGCTACAGGCTTACCGCCAGAGAGGCTCGTATGCCCCGCCCACACGCCACCGTCGAAGACGCTTTCGTGAAATGCTCTCACTGAACCACCCGGCGCTACTACGTAATGGTAGTTGCCGTCCTGGAGATTTCCTCCCCTGGTGACCACTGCGCTCGCGGGGAGAGGGTCCTGCGGGGTGGTGTCCGTACCAGGACGCCCCGCGACATACATCTCGGTGTGACCGGCGCTTGGGCCGCAGTTGTGGGTGAGGACTGGTGTCTGACCTGCGACAACGAAGTACGTGTGGTCCGTGTCGACGGTCAGGTTGTAGACCCGCCGCACCTCCGACCACGACCGCGTCCCCGTAACGGTGGCGTCCCGATGATCCCCGGTCTCCAGCCGATGACCGGACTTCAGATCAACAGCGTGAGACCACCGCTTCTCCGACTCCACCCAGAACGGATGCTCATCCGTCGCCACCACAGACCCACGACCGGCCTCACCCGCGACACCGACCTCCACCAGAGTCCGCTGACTCGCACACCATTAGCGTGTTCGGATCAAAACTGTTCGACACACAACTCGTAGCCGAACCGCCGGACGACTCGTCGTGATGCTTACCCCGCCCCGTTATTCCAGCCAACCAGACCACCCAGAGTGGACAGCAAATCATCGGCAGAGAAACCCGACTGAGCGATCTCCGACACCGCCGACACGGTCTCCGCGACGTTCAGGACAACGTCCCCGATCACATGCTTCTTGATCACCATCAGAGGCGTGGCCGTCACCTTGCTCGCGATAGAATAGCCATCAGCCGCTCGCGACCGATCTCGCGGTTCAGGTTCCTCAAGCCTTCGATCTCGCCCTGCTCGATCCCCTTCCTCAGAGAGACACCAGCCTCTCTGCTTTGACCTTCACCCTCCTGCACAAAGTACTCGGCGCCAGCAAGGTTCTGATCCAACTGCCCCATCGCGGTCAGGCCGATATGTGCGCACTCGAGAGCCGAGTCGACACCACCCCCGGCGCGACTGAGCACCGCATATCTGAGACTGAGAACTGAATAGAAACAATAAATCTCAGCCACATCGACAACCTCATCAGCGGATGAAATCTCCGGAAATTCGTCCAGCAGATTAAGATGTTCATTGAATAGCTCTTGCGAAGCGTCGAAATCCCAAAGATCATCCAAGATCCGCAAAAAAAGCTCGACATCTTCCACGCGCGAGCGATCTTCGCCACGAATTCCCGTAAAGATCTGCGACATCCGTTCGGCACAACCTGCCACGAAGGCATTCACTTGAGATCGCGATTGACCTTGGAGTGCCGCCACGACCTCAGTATCGACTACCACTCAAAGCTCCTCTGACGAGTTGTGGTGACACCGTTGCCTGGGTACACCTGCCCCATCATCCTACCGCCGGTGCCTCGAATCAGAGGACCACAGGTGCCTCGGCAAACGTTCCTTGAGGTACCGCCTGCAGCGGGGGTCCACCCCATTTCGTTGATGAACAGCAGTGCGTTCTGTTCGGCGTGGGTGCCGGGAATGTTATCCGCGACGATCTCGCTCCGATTGACAGCCGACATCTGAGCGGGCGTCAAACCATCTCCGGAACCCGCCACGACGTTGACCCGGCCATGTGGAGTGTTCGCCTGCACTACCGCAACGGTGCTGACCCTGTTTCTGATGAACTCGTTGGGCTCCGCTTCATGGATTTCGCTCGCTCTGCCAGAAAGGTCGCAGTTGTGCGTGAGAACCGGCGTCTGACCTGCGACAACGAAGTACGTGTGGTCGGTGTCGACGGTCAGGTTGTAGACCCGCCGCACCTCCGACCACGACCGCGTCCCCGTGACAGTGGCGTCCCGATGATCCCCGGTCTCCAACCGATACCCGGACTTCAGATCAACAGCGTGAGACCACCGCTTCTCCGATTCCACCCAGAACGGATGCTCATCCGTCGCCACCACAGACCCACGATCAGCACCGCTCGCGACACCGACCTCGACCAGAGTCCGCTTACTCGCATGCGAACGGGCATCCGTCACCACCCGAACCGCAGTACGCCCCGTCGTCGGATCCTTCGCCAGGACCTTGTCCCCGACCCTCACATCCTTGATCGGCTTACGAGACCCGTCACCCATCACCACCAGCGTGTTCGGATCAAAACTGTTCTTCGACACACAGCTCGTAGCCGAACCGCTCGACGACTCGTCGTGATGCTTACCCCGGCTCTTGTTCCGCCCAGCCAAACCACCCAGAGCGGACAAAAGATCATCAGGAGAAGCCCCCGACTGAGCAACCTCCGACACCGCCGTCACAGTCTCCGCGACGTTCTGGACGACGTTCCCGTCCCCCACCACCTGCTTCTTGAAGAAATCGAAAACCCGACCCGAATCCTGCACATCCGCCTTGAACGCCTGCACCACCCGAGCCGGCGTCAACGGCGACGACGACACCAGATCCGTCCCCTTGAACACCGGCTTCAAAGCCGCCTTCAACGTCGGAATCGGATTCCGCTTCGCCGTCCGCTCCGCGGCACCCCGCGCTGCGGCCGCGGCCGCCTTCTTCTTCGCCAGGATCGCCGCGGCCCGCCGAGCCGCGGCCGCAGCGGCGGCGGCAGCCGCCTTACGAGCAGCCGCAACAGCAGAAGCCTTCCGAGCAGCAGCCGACGCAGCATCATCAACACCCCGGCGAGCGGCGCCGGCGACATCATCGCCATAGCGACGGCCGAGGCCGATCGCGTCGTCGGCGTGGCGGCCCGCCCGCCGGCCGTTGCCGATGAAGTCGCCCGCCTTTCGAGCCCACTTCGCCGCGGTCGCGGCGTTGCCACCGAACGGGATCGCGCCCGCCGCCGACCAGGCGGCGTTCTCCCAGTCACCTTCAGCGGCGTAGATCGCGGCGTTCGCGAGGTCGGCGATCTCGCCGATGCCGGGGATCATGCCCGCCACGTCCAGGGCGGTGTGCACGATCGTGCCCGCCTTGTCCCACAGGTCACTGAACCAGCCGTGGCCGTCCGGGTCGAAGTAGTTCAGCGGCGAACCCAGCACATACGAATACCGGTTCGCGCTGATCGACGGCGAGAACGGGAGCTCGATGCTGTCGCGTGAAGCGAACGTGCCGGAACCCGGCAGGTACCACCGCGCCCCCATGTTGACGTTCCCGTTGTCGGGATCCGTCCAGTCGCCCTGGAAACCGACCGTCCGCGAGGCACCGGTCGACGCGATCCGCTTGCCGTACGGGTCGTACGCCGTCGAGTCGACGACGCCACCCGACGCGGGCGCCAGCGCGCCGACGACGTCGCCGTGCCGGTCGGAAAGCGTGAGCCGGGAATCGGCTCCCTGCGAGAGCGACACCAAAGAGCCATCCGGACCGCGGCCGAAGCGCGAGACGCCGTCGCTGACAGTGTCCCGTTCCATGCCCGCGTACGAGAACTTCTGTCCGCCTCGGGTGGCGAGCCGGTCGAAGTCGTCGTAGGTGTACTCGGTCGTGCCGAACTTGACCAGCCTGTCGAAGGCGTCGAAGGAGTACTTCTCCTCCATGCCGGACGACGTGCGTGAACTCAGCGAACCGCGCGGCGAGTAGGCGTAGGTGTAGTCGCCGTCGGCGAGGACACGGTTCCGCTCGTCGTAGGTCGCGTTCTTGTCACCCGCCTTGACTCGGTTGCCCGAGTCGTCCCAGCCGTACTCGGTCGACTTACCCGACGGGTCCGTCCAGGAGAGCATCCGGCCCTGGAAGTCGTACGAGTAGCTGTTTTGACCGGAGCCGGCCAACCCCGCGGTCGTCTTCGTCTTGACCCGGTCGTTCGGGTCGTAGGTGTAGGCGATCGACGATAGGACCGTGCCGTTCGCTTCCTTCAGGACATCGGACTTCGGCCGTGCGAGGTTGTCGTAGTCGTAGGTCCGGACGCGACCGGCGCCGTAGTCGATCGTCTTGACCTTGCCTGCTTCGTTGTAGCCGTAGGTCAGTTTGCCGCCGGTCGCGCCGTCGGTCACGGAGTCCAGACGGCCCTTGAGGTAGCCGTAACCGGTGGTGCCGGCGGCGTCCTTCCGGGTGATGACGCGCCCGGCGTTGTCGTACTCGAAGGATGACGCGCCGGAGGTACCGGTCGCGGTCAGCAGACCACCGCGGTCGTTGTAGGTGTACGCGTTACTTCCTGCCACCCGCACACGGCCGTCGGCGTCATAGGTCCGCGCCTTGCCGGTGGTCTGCGTCTCGGCGCCCGAGCCGGTCTCCGTGAGCATCCGGTTCAGCGCGTCGAACGTCCGGTCGCGGTTCACGTTTCCGGGCGCGGTCAGCCGGGTCGCGTTGCCCGTGGCGTCGTAGGACTGCGTCCAGGTCCGGTCGGCCGGCGCGGGATGTGCGGCGGTGGACGGCTCGACCACCGACTCCGGCAGGTTCAGGCTGTTGTAGGTGAAGACGGTCTTGTTGGATCGGCCGTCGGTGAACCTGGTGCGGTTTCCGGCCGCGTCGTAGCCGAATGACGTCGTGATCGTCTTCCCGTCCGCGACGGGCTCGATCTGGCTGGACAGCCGGTTCGCCGCGTCGTAGCTGAACGTGGTGACCCGCTTTTCCCAGTCCTCCGACGTCCGCATGTTGCCGGCGGGGTCGTAGGTGAACTTGCGCTCCCGCAACAGCGGCTGCGAGCCGGTCCACTGGCCGTCGACGTCGAACTCGGAGATCACGCGCCCGGCCAGGTCGTAGTTGAGCCGTTTCGTGGCGCCCGCGCCGTCGCTCGCCCGGACCAGCCTGCCCTGCCGGTCATAGCCCCGCTTGGTGGTGACCCCGGCCGGGTCGACCGCGGTGATCAGCTGGTTCAGCTTGTCGTAGGTGTTCAGGCTCTTCTCGCCGGCCGGATTCTCGACCGCCACCACGTTGCCCGCGTCGTCGTGCCGGTACTTCGTGGTGTACGCGGCAGGCGTCGGGAACCGCTCCACCGCGGTCGACGTGGCCTTGCGGCCCAGTTCGTCATAGGTCGCTTCGACCCGGGCACCCGTCGGCGAAGTCGCGGACAGGGGCAGGCCGGTCATCGTGTACGAGTACTTCCAGACACCGGCGGCCGTGCCGTTGTCCTGCGGGTCGTGCCGCTCAAGCAGCCTTCCCAGCTGGTCGTACCGCAGTTCGGTCGCGTGCTGCCGGGCGTCGATCTGCTTGATCACGCGCCCCACGGCGTCGTACCGGATCTCCTTGGTCGGTGTGATCGGCGCCGTGGCGCCGGGCGGCGTGTACGACGGCAGGCTCGCCTTCACCAGCTGCCCGAGTTTGTCGTACTCGGCCGTGGTGACGCGACCGAGCGGGTCCTTCGTGTGCGTGACCGAACCGAAGGTGTCGTAGCCGGTGATCATGGTCGCTTGCGCGTCCACCGGCGCGCCGCCGTTCGACTCCGTGCGGACTCGCGGACCGGTGGCCCGGATGGGCCTGGCCAGCTGGTCGTACGCCATCGTCGTCGTGTATTGGGACGACGACTGGCTCCCACGAGGATCGGTGACGGACACCGGCATCCCGCGTTCGTCGTAGTCCCAGCTGGTGATCAGCCGTTCCTGACCATTGTGGACGGTCTGCTTGATTCGCTGGCCGGAGGCGTTGTATTCGAATTCGGTGACCTCAAGGGTGTTCACCTGTCCGCCACCGGTGTTCGAGGGATTACCGGACTTCTCGGTGCGGATCACATTGCCGCTGCGGTCGTAGGTGAACCTCGTGCTGCGATCGAGTCCGCCGGGGTCTTCGATCGACTGTGTGAGCCTGTTGACCGTGTCGTAGTCGTAGGTCGTGGTCCGGTTTCCGGCCGTGGTCTGCTTGGTCAGGTTCCCGGCGCCGTCGTAGCTGTTGTTCTCCAGCACGAGGTCTCGAACGTAACCGGTGACGGGATCCTTGTAGCCCTCCGCGACGACCTGAGCGACCAGATCGTTGGCGTAGTAGTTGTTCCGCGTCGTACGGCCCATCGCGTCGACGTGCAGGATCTGTCGTCCGGACTCGTCGTACCGGAAGGACTCGAGCACCGTCGGCTTCGAGTTCGCCGGATCGGTATCCCCTTCCCCGTCACCCGGGCGGCCGTCCCCGTCCGCAGGGTCGACCACGCCACCGTGCCAGCCGTGCAGGCGCACCTCGGCGACTTCATTGCGAGCCGTATAGGCGTAGGACTTCTTCACACCGCTCGCGTCGATTTCGAACATCCGGTTGCCGAAGACGTCGAAGCCGTACCGTGTCCCCTTGCCCTCCGGGTTGACGAGGTGCACGAGACGGCCATGATCGTCGTACTCACGAGTGGTGACGCGGGAAGGGTCACCGCCGACGAGGTCCAAAACCTCCTCGCGCTCGATGTTCCCGTCCTTGTCGTAGGACGTGACCGTCCGGGCACGATGCTTGACACCGGTGACGGCGTTCGTGGTCTCAGGCCCTGTCTCGGCCTTCACGCGCGAAAGCGCGTCGTATTCGTAGGTGGTCGTGATGCCGTCGGGGTACGCGTCCACATAGATCGTGGAAGAGGTCCGCCGTCCGGCGGCGTCGTAGACGAATCGAGTCCGCATTCCGGACGCTTGCTGGATCTCACCGAGATCGCCGGTGCTGTAGTACCGGAAGTTCGTGCTCTCCCCCGTCGCGCTCACCGTCGACAGCAACAGGTCGGCCGGAACCGGGACGCCCACGTTGTCGAGCGGCTGCTCGGTACCCGTGGTGTAGCTGTGCACGACCTCGCCGCCGTCGGGCATCTTCTGACTGAGAAGGTCGCCCTTGGCGTTGTAGAGATACGTGGTCAGATACCGGTTGTCCTCGGCGTTCGTGGACCTTCCGTCCCGGCTCCAGACGACCTTGTCGTTACGCGGATCGAGCGGGTTGTCCGGGCTGAAGTGGTAGCCGAAATATTCGGTCTGGCAGCGGCCGGGCATCTGGCAGGCCCGCTTGCTGATGACGTTACCCCGCTGGTCGAATCCGAGCGTGACCTCATTGAGGTTCTCGGAGACGATGGTGTTCTGGTTGCCTTCGTCGTCGTAGTCGTAGGTTCGGATCCCGTAGCCGACTTCCCCCGCGGGCTGCCCGGCCTGGTCTTCCGGACGGACGCCGAGCCCCAGCGGGGTGACCGTCCGCAGAATCCGGCCCCGAACCGGGTCGTAGTCGAAGGTGTGGCTGCGGTTTCCTGGATCGGTGAACTGAACGGTGCGGATCAGATTGTTCTCTTCACCGGTGATCACCGGCACGCCGAGCCGCCAGACCCCGCCGTTGCGGTCGGTGTAGCTCTTCACCCGCTCGCTGACCGTGTCGTATTCCACCTCGGCGGCGATCTTGCCGCTGGGCAGAGTGATCTTGCTGAGCCCTTCGGACGGCTGAGCAGCTTGGAACTGCTCGCGGACCGCGTTGTCCCCTAGAGGTTTGGTGTAGACGGCCACCTCGTCGATCGCCCCGGCGAAGTACCCGTGGTCGTTGCTGGGCTTGGCAGGCCAGTTACCGGAGACGAAGCCGGCGCCCACGTACGTCTTGGTCTGGTTGCCGTGATCGATCACGCCTTGCTTGGTCGCGACCTGGACACCGTCGAGATAGAGCCACTGTGTCGCCAGCGATCCGGAAAGCACCACGTGATGCCACTTGTTGTCGTTGACCACACCGGAAGTGCTCATCGGCGCGGTCGTGCCGTCCGCGAACTGCCCGTAGAGCTTTCCGTTCGTCCCGACGTACAACGCCGGGGTGTAGGCGTTCTGCAGCGAACCCGAGATCTCGTTCTGCTGATAGCCCAGCAGGACACCGGCACCGCTGGTCTTGAACCACAGCCCGACCGAGAGATCCCTGCTCTTCTTGATCGCCCCGTCCGGGAGTTGCAGCACCGAGGTCGACCCGTTGAAGGTCGCCGCGGTGTCGGCCGAACCCGGCACTGCTCCCGCCGCGCCGAGCACGACGTTCTTGTACTTGCCGTTGTCCTTGCCCCGGTTGAGCGCCACCTGGCTGACGGCTGTTTCGCCGTTCTGATCACCCAATCGCCAGTAGCCGTCCGGCGCCGTGTCATTGACGACCGTGCGGAACCTGGACTGATCGGCGTAGTCGTACCGGGTGATGTTCGCCAGGGGGTCTTCGACCTGTCGCAACCGGTTGCCCTCGTAGGAGTACTTCCAGTTCCGGATCTGGCCGTTGACCTCGGTCGCGAACACCTCGGCGACCTTGCGATCCTGGATCAGGAAGACCAATTGCCGCCCGCTGGCCAGATCGAGGGCACGGGTGAGCGCGTCACCCTCCCAGTAGATCCTGACGCCGCGCCCGACGCCGTCGGTGTAACCGGTCAGCTTGCCCGCGGAGTCGAAGCGATACGTGGTCGCCGACTTGTCGGTCAGCGACCAGCCGCCGTCCGGCTCGGATTTGAAACCGGCGAACCTGCCCTGCGGCGGCGCGTAGGTGCCGTCCGGGTTCAGCCCGAACCTCAACTGCTGGCCGTCGGGATAGGTGACGAGGGCGTTCCCCGCGTAGTCCCGGGCCACGCGCATGTCGTACTTCGTCGCCCATCCCGTGCCGAACCAGTGGTCGCGGCGGGGATCCAAGGTGTTGTAGGTCCGGATGACGCTCAGGCCGGGGCCGGCCGTCGGCATCTGGACGTCGATCGCACTGGAGTGGTAGTTGCCGACCATCGGGTCGAAGTCGCGGTCGGTTCCGCTGTGCGGAGTCATGGCCATATGCGAGGTGATCGCCGGCTGCGGGACGGCGCTCAAGATGGCACTGAACGGCAGCGCTTCGCTTTCGCTGTTTCCGTCGAACGCGAACGAGCGCCAGAGGTAGATCTTGTTCCAGAACAACTTCTTGTCCGGAACCGTCCAGGTCGGACTCGCCTGGTGCGCCGAGCTGAAGCAGTTGACCGGGTTGCCGTCCGCGCCCTTTTCGCAAACCTCGAACCGGTACTTCAGAGTGCTGCCCGCGGGCGGGTCGACGTCGATACCGCTCGCCCACAACTGCGGGGTCAGCGTCTGGACCGAGGCGCCGTTGAGCGGGTATTGCTGCTTGATGAACGGCGGCACGTCGTACACGTCGAGGCCGATACGAGCGGGCGCGACCTGGTGATCGGTGAAGTAGTCGCCGGGCTTGCGGAGCATGCTGAAGTCGAGGAGATAGCTGCCCACCCCGATCGCCTTGATCTCCGCGTCGAGCGTGACGGAAGCTCCGCGCGCCACGTCACCGGGAAGCTCGGCCGCGATCTGCGAGCCGAGCGGGTTCCCACTCCGGTCGTAGACGCGGTAACCCAGCGCGAAATCGTTGCGCGGCCAGGCCTGCGCCCCACGGTTCGTCACGGTGATCTTGACCTTGCCCGAGGCCGTACGGGTGACCGGCGGCTCCGGTGTGGCGCGGTCGATGCGGTAGTCGGCGTTGTAAGGCGAGTGAGTCACGTACAGACGCGGGGGGTTGGCCGTGCCGAAGCCGGTGAAGCGCTTCCACGCCGCCGGGTCCGTCGGCGCCTGAAGGGCGAGACCATGGTTCGGAGCGCCGCCCGCCCACTGCTGGACGAGCTCCCGGCCGCCGACGCCCAGGTCGATCAGTTCGTGGGCGGTCGGGCAGTTCGACCTGGTCGCCAAGGGGGCCATGTACCCGTGCGAGAAGACCCCGCCACCCAGCGCACCGCCGATCGGGGGTGTTCCGGAGGAACCCCAGTCCGCGGTGACCGGGTGCACGCTCATCGGACGGGGAGTACAGGAGCCGGACCAGAAGTTGGTCAGCTGCAGCTGCGCGCCGAAGATCCGGTTGTCCTTCAGATCTCCGCCGATGCCGCCGAAGCGCAGGTAGCTCGAAGCGGTCTTGCCGCCGCTGCGGCCGATACGCAACTCGCCGTGGTTGGTGTACCGAGTGCCGTTCTCCACCACTAGGTTGCCGGTGCTGACCGACTCCTTGACCACGGTGGGATCGACCCGCACGGGGTAGACCCTTGCCGGGTCCCGCAGCCACGCGGAGTCGAGTTCCACCCGGAGGATCTGCTTGCCATCACGGCTTCCGAGCCGGTAGGTGACGCCATAGGAGGTCGCGGGTTCACCGCTTTCCTGACGGCTCGAGTCGAGCATGTAACCCAGCGGGACACGCAGGACGACGGCGCCGGCCTGATTGACGAAGACCACCTGACCATCGGCGATCCTCGCCTCGAGTCCCTTCAGATCCAGCGCGAACTCCCAGGCATGGGGAGCGTCGGGATTCTTGAGGACGAACCACTCCTTGGCCGCGCCCGCGGTGAACTCGACCCGCATGTCGGCGTTCGGCAGAACGTCGGGGTACCCGACCGCGTTGCCTTCCGCGTGCCCGGCCGTCGCCCGCGCACCCAGCAGGCTGAAGGCCGCCTCATGCCCGGCGCCGTCGCTCACCCGCATCGAGCCGCTTGTCTGTCCCATGTGGACCTGAAGCTCGTCGCCCGCCTTGCGCCAGCCGCCTGCCTGATCGGGGACGGCGCGGGTGTCGATGGGACCGAATCCGCCCTCGGGCAGTGGGAAGTTCAGCGGGTCTTGGCCGTAGACGGTCGTCTGCGTACCGTCGGGATTGTCGTAAACACTGCTGTGCGTGGTGCGCTGCTGCGGCAGTTCCTTGCTGGCCTGCGCGTCGAAACCACGCACCTGGGCGGCAGGCGGCGGTACGACCGTCGCGCTGCTGCGCTTGTCGGAGGCGGGTTCGGGAAAGGCGATCGGCGGGTACTTCGACTGAAGTGAAGTGGCCGTCGCCCGATTGACCGCGGGAGTGGCGGCGTTGTCGGGGGTCGGACGGTCCGCGACGCCTTCCGCGGATCCCGACTCCTGCTTCGGGGCGTCCGCCACAGCCGACGCACCCGCCTCGTCCGACGACGGAAACCGTTGCGAAGCCGCCGGCCCCAGCGTCGCCACGAGTGCGACGATCAGCAGCAACGCGAGCGTCACCCGGAGTCTTGCGCGCAGGACAGGTCCACGACGGATCCGCTTCATGACTTCCCCCCTTGGGCTGCCCACCCAGGACAGCCCTCGGCTCCTTGAGAGCAGGTCGGCGAGTTGATATTGCTGGGCGACGAGACGTCCGGCAAGGCCTTTTGCCGATTTTGGGCCAAATGGCCGTGGTCGAATGGGCACGCGTGGATGACCGAACAGCGGTCGATCATGAGTTCGATAGTTCGATTAGCGCGTTAGCCGATGATGAGCTAGATCACAAATCTTCGACAGGGGTGGCCGAATCACACTTTCGGCCGAATGACGGCGCTCTGACCAGCCGCTAGCGTCCGGCGTGCTCAAAGTCAAAAACGAGGGCGCTGGGGGCGGAAGGTCGCGTCGCGTTACAGAATGGGCAACTCTGTCGCGCCGACGCGATTTTTTGTGCGTTCGTGAGCACTTTCCGCGCATGGCACTCTCCGTATTCGGAGAAGGAAGGTCCAATGCGGACTCGAAGATCCCTGGTCGTCTCCGCGGCCGCCACGGTGCTGCTCGGCACCGTGGTCACCACGGCACCCCCGGCACAGGCCGCGCCGGCGCTCCCGACGGGGTTCGCTCTGATCGACACACCCACCGGTCAGCAGGCCGGAGATCTCACCGACGCCGCCTACCTCCCGGACGGAAGTGCGCTGACCACCGGCCGCCTGGGATCGGTACAGCTGGTACCGCGAGGTGGTCAGCCGGTACAGATCGCCTCACTTCCGGTGCACACCGCCGGTTCGCTCGGCCTCACCGGCATCGCGGTGGCACCGGACTTCACCACCAGCCGAACGGTCTATACCACTCGGGCACTCGCGACCGGTACGTCCACTCAGGTGTTCCGCCTCAGCAAATGGCGGGCGGAGGGTGTGGGCGCCCCGACGGGACTCACCGACGAGGCCCCGGTCCTGGAGTTCCCGGTCAACGCCGACAGCAAGGGAATCCAGGACGTCGTCGTGGATCCCGGCGGCGACGTCCTCTGGGTCGCTGTCGGGGACAACGCGACAGTTCAGGCTCCGGCCGGTGCGACCAAGGACAATGTGGACAAGTTCGCACTGCGAGCACTGGATCCCGCTCAACCGACAGGCAAGGTGCTTCGCATCGGCACGGACGGCAAAGGCCGGGTGGACAATCCGTTCTACGACCCGGGGGCTCCGGCGTCCTGGCGCAGCCGCAACTACACGAGCGGACTGCGCGATCCCCGGATCGCGGTGGATCCGCGAGGCGGTGTCGTCGTCACCGACATCGGCTGGGCGGCCCGCAGCGAAGCGAATCTCGCCTTCCCCGGCCAGAACTTGAAATGGCCGTGCTGGGAAGGGACCACGCGTGCGCCTGGCTATCGCGACCTCCCGGAGTGCGCGAACGTCGCGAACTCCGCACCGATCAGTGAGGCGACCCAGGGCGCGACGGATACCCTCGTCGGCGGAGTTCCCTACACCGGGACTTCGTATCCCGAGATTTATCGGGGACTTCATTTCGTAGCCAACAAGAGCGGTCACACGCTTTCGACTTTCGCGTTCGACGCCGGGGGCAAGGTCACCCAGGCGATCAACGCGATCGCCTCCGACATCGGCGATCCGGTCGCCGTTCTGACGGCACCGAACGGCGACGTCGTGCTGGCCGACTCCGCATCTTCCAAACTGCGCAGGTTGAGCTACAAGCCGGCGAACAAGGCCCCCTTCGCGGCGTTCACCGGAACCGTGACGCCGGACACGAAGAAGATCTCACTCGACGCGGGAGGGTCGAGCGACCCGGACCTGGACACCCTCGACTACCAATGGACCTTCGGGGACGGCACCACCGGTAGCGGTCAGGTCGTGGAGCACACCTACTCGACCGGCGACGTGGTGACGGTCAGTCTCACGGTGAGCGACGCGCACGGTGCGGTGACGAACGCCAGCCAGACCTTCCTTCCCGGTGAAGCCACACCCACGCTCTCGCTCGCGGCTCCTGACCCGAACACCGTCTTTTCCGGCGGCGAAACTGTCTCCGTGGGTGTTTCTTCGGCCGAGGATCCCATCGATGGACCGCTGGCCGTGAAGTGGCGGGCAGACCGGATGCGCTGTCCTCAGAGCAGCACCTGCGATTACACCACGCTGCGTACCGGCACGGGCCCCACCTTCTCGTTCGCCTTCCCGAACGAGACCGACACCCGTGTCGTGGTCACCGCGACGGCGGAGAACGGCCGAGGCGTCATCACGAGTCAGCGGTACTCCGTCAATCCTCGGACGGCTCGGCTGGCCGTCGCCGGCACCCGCCCGGCGCGGCTCAAGATCGGGGTGAACGAGAGTGCCAACCGGCTGGTGACCGTGAACTCCCCCGTCCAGATCTCCGCTCCCCCCAAATCCCTGGACGCGGCGAACTTCGTCAAATGGCCGGACAACCAGAGCACCGAGCCGGTCCGTCAGGTCCAGATGCCCGTCGCGGGGCTCACCCTCCGCGCGGAGTATCAGACCCCCATCCAGAAGCGCTATGCGGACGAGGCGCCTATCCGGACCTTGATGGGCGCTCCGGTGGGACTGGAACTCATCGAGGGTGACGGCCATTGGCAGCAGTACGCTTCCGGCCGTCTGTATTGGACGGATCAGCACGGCGTCAAAGCAGTCGCCGGGGAGATCCTGACGAAGTACGTCACGCTCGGGGCGCACGCGTTCCTCGGTTCTCCGTCCACGGACGAGCTGGTGGCTCGAGCGAACAACGGTCGCTACAACGACTTCACGGGCGGGCCGACCACGGGTGTCGGCTCGATCTACTGGACCTCGAGCATCGGGGCCATGGCGATCTACGGAGAGATCCGGACGAAGTGGCAGGCGACCAACGGCGAGGCCGGGTCGCTCGGCTTCCCGACCAGCGACCAGCTGACGACACCGGACGGTATCGGCCGCGTCAACCACTTCAACAACAACAACGCCTCGATCTACTGGACCGCGGCGACCGGCGCGCACTACGTCATGGGCCGGATCTGGCAGAAGTGGCGTTCGCTGGGTTGGGAGGTGTTCTTCGGTTACCCAACCACCGACGAAGTGCCCACGCCGGACGGCGTCGGCCGGTACACCCACTTCAGCGGCAACGGCTCGATCTATTGGTCCCCGTCGACGGATGCCTTCGAAGTGCATGGATACATCCGCGACCGCTTCGCGGCGACCGGCTGGCAAACCGGTGTCGGCTACCCGATCACCGACGAGACCTGGACGCCGGGCAGTAAGGGTAAGTACAACCACTTCCGCCAAGGCGGGTTCGATCACTCGATCTACTGGCGGGCGGGGACGAACGTCGCCTGGGAGGTCAAGGGGATGATCCGGCTGCGCTGGCGGGATCTCGGCTGGGAAACATCGTATCTCGGCTTCCCCACCAGCGGTGAGTACAACATCCCGACCGGCAAGCGCAGCGACTTCCAGTACGGCTACATCACCTACAACGGATCGACGGGAGCGATCGAAGACCGTCGTTACTGAGTGAACGTGAAAACGCCGGTGCGGCTTTCGAGCCGCACCGGCGTTTCGCCGTCTACAGCCGTCCGCCCGACGTCGTGTCGCCGGAAAGCCGTTGCGCCAGATAGACCGGCACGGTCGAGGCCAGGATCAGCACCGCCGCCACGACGTTGACGATCGGGGCCTGGTTCGGCCGGAACAGGTTGTTCAGGATCCAGATCGGCAGGGTCTCCAGCCCGGTCCCGAGGGTGAACGTCGTGACGATGATTTCGTCGAACGACAGCGCGAAGGCGAGCAGACCGCCGGCCAGCAGGGCCGACCGCAGCATCGGGAAGGTCACCAGCCGGAACGTCGTGAGCCCGTCGGCGCCGAGGTCCATCGACGCCTCTTCGAGGTTGCCGCCCATCCGCCGCAGGCGGGCGACGACGTTGTTGAACACCACCACGATGCAGAAGGTCGCGTGCGCGACGATCGCGGTGAACAGGCCGAGGTCGATGCCGAGGATCGTGCGGAAGGCGTTGTTCAGCGCGATACCGGTGACGATACCGGGCAGCGCGATCGGCAGGATGATCAGCAGCGACACCTGGTTGCGGCCGAAGAAACGGTACTTCTGCAGTGCGAAGGCCGCCATCGTGCCGAGTATCAGGGCGATCGCGGTCGCCGCGAGTCCTGCTTGGACACTCGTGCCGAGCGCGTTGAGCGCGCCTTCGTTCTCCGCGGCCCGGCTCCACCATTCGAGGGTGAAGCTCGACGGCGGCCAGCCGAAGGTGGTGTCCGCGTTGAAAGAGTTGAGCAGGACCACCAGCAGCGGGAAGTAGATGACGCCGAGGCCGAGCACGAGCGCGGCCAGCAGCAGGTATTTGGTCGTCCGGGAAAGCCGCATCGCGCGCTCCTACAGGTTGTCCAGCGCGCCCGTGCGGCGCACGGCGGCGAGGTAGGCGAGCATGATCACCACGGGCACGGTCGCGACGGTCGCCGCGAACGGCAGGTTGTTGGCCGCGCCGATGTTGTCGTAGACGACGTTGCCCAGCATCTGCGACGTGCCGCCGACGATCTTCACCGCGATGTAGTCGCCCAGCGACAACGAGAACGTGAAGATCGAGCCGGCGACGACGGCCGGGAAGGTCACCGGCAGCACCACCGAGCGGAAGGTCCGGAACGGCCGGGCGCCGAGGTCGCCCGAGGCGTCCACCAAGGAGTTCGGCAGCCGCTCCAGGCCCGCGTAGATCGGCAGGATCATGTACGGCAGCCAGAGATACGACAGTGTGATCACGGTCGCGAGCACGCCGTAGCCGGGGGTGTCGAGGCCGAACGGGTTGAGCAGCCAGTGCAGAACCCCGTTGCCCGACAACATGGTCCGCCACGCGTAGGCCTTCACCAGGTAGCTCGCCCACAGCGGCGTCATGACGGCGATCACCAGCAGCCGCCGTGCCCTGGGTGAGGCGAATTTGGCCATGTAGAACGCCATCGGGAAGGCGATGATCGCGGTGACCACCGTGACCAGCGCGGCGATCCCGACCGTCCGGAGGGTGATCGTGCGATACACCGCGTCGCTGAACAGGGTGACGAAGTTGTTCAGCGACCACTCGGTCACGACCTGGCCGGTGAAGACGTCGGTGCTCCAGAACGCGGTCACGAACAACGCGGCCAGCGCGCCGAGGTAGGCCAGGCCGAGCCACAGCATCGGCGCGGAGAGCAGGATTCCCAGGCGCAGCTTGGGTTTGCGGTACAGGTAGGCGGAGGCTTTCCGCCTCGGTGAATCGAGGGTGGTCGTCATCGTCTCCACCAGGTGTGGGATGGGACCGGGAGCGGCCGGCGTGGGGGCCCACCGGCCGCTCCCGGAGTTCGGGAGGTCAGCCCTTGATCTCGGTCCAGGCGCGGGTCCACTCGCCGTAGTCCTTGCACTTGACGTCGGTGCGGCCGTCGAGGCACTGCGTGATCGGCGTCGTCCAGTACTGGATCTTCGAGGCGTACGCGGCGTCACCGGCGTGGTAGGTCTCGCAGTGCTTCTTGTCCTTGGTTTCGGCGCACGCCTTCGGGTTCGAGGGCGATTCACCGAAGTACTCGGCGACCTGGGCGTTCGCCTTCGGGCTGACGATGTGGTTCAGCCACTTGTAGGAGCACGTCTTGTGCGGCGACTTCGCGCCCACCATCCAGGTGTCCGACCAGCCGGTCGCGCCTTCGGACGGCAGCACGGACTCGACCGGCGCGCCCTCGCTCTTGGTCAGGTTCACCGTCACCTGCCAGGCGGTGCCGACGACGGCGTCGCCGCTCTTGAGCGCCTGGCTTTCCTTCAGGTAGTCCGACCAGTACTCCCCCACCATCGGGCGCTGCTGCTTGAGCAGGTCGACGGCGGCCTGGAACTGCTTGTCGTCCAAGGCGTACGGGTTCTTGATCCCGAGTTCGGGCTTGTGCGTCTGCAGGTACAGCGCGGCGTCGGCGATGTAGATCGGCGAGTCGTAGGCCGAGATCTTGCCCTTGTACGGGCTGTTCGCGTCGAACATGACCGACCACGACGTCGGCGCCGGGGTCACCTTGTCCGTGCGCCAGGTGAGCAGGTTCGCCCCCCAGCCGTGCGGCACGCCGTAGGAGACATTGTTGACACTGTTCCACGGGCGGTTCTTGAGGAAGTCGAAGACGTCGGCGTAGTTCGGGACGAGCGCGGTGTTCACCGGTTCGACGTCGCCGGACGCGATGAGCCGCAGCGAAGCGTCACCGGAGGCGGAGATGACGTCGTACTGTCCGGTCTTCATCAGGCTCACGGCCTCGTCGGAGGTGCCGAACGCCTTGACGTTGACCTTGCAGCCGGTCTCCTTCTCGAAGCCGGTGACCCAGTCGACGGCCGGGTCGTTGGAGCCGTTCTCCGCGTAGCCGGGCCAGGCCAGCACGTTGACCTGGCCTTCCGGCTGGCCGAGCTGCGCGAGCGCGTCGAGCTTCGGCGGGGTGAAACCCTGTCCGCCGGGCGCGGCGGCGGTCGAACTGGATCCGGACGTTCCGCAGGCGGCCACGAGCAGGCCGGCGCCGAGCAGGCCGGCGAGCGCGAGTTTCCTGTTCTTCATTGAACAACCTTTCGGTACAGGGGAGAACTAACCGGCTTCGGGGACGCGGAAGCTGTGTTCGTGCCGCCAGCTCAGGCGGACACGGCCGCCTTCGAAGTCCGCGGGTTCGGCGGTGTTCTGCCGGACCACGGAGAGCTGGCCACCGGCGTCGAGCGTGACCTCGTAGCGCACGGTCGCGCCGGCGTAGACGGTGTCGGTGACGGTGCCGGTGGCGCTGGTCTCGCCGACCTCGGCGGATTTCGAGAGATCGGCGTCGATGCGGATCTTCTCGGGGCGGATGCTGAACACACCGGGTTTGCCGATGATGTTCTCGGCGCCGCCACCGCTGAGCAGGTTCGAGGTGCCGACGAAACCGGCGACGAACGCCGACGCGGGCCGCTCGTAGACCTCGACCGGTGAGCCGACCTGTTCGATGCGGCCGGCGTTGAACACCGCGATGCGGTCGCTCATCGTCAACGCCTCGTCCTGGTCGTGGGTGACGAAGATGAAGGTGATGCCGACCTCGCGCTGGATCTGCTTCAGCTCGGTCTGCATGGTGTGGCGCAGTTTCAGGTCGAGCGCGCCGAGCGGTTCGTCGAGCAGGAGCACCTTCGGCCGGTTGACCAGTGCCCTGGCGAGGGCGACCCGCTGCCGTTGGCCGCCGGAGAGCTGGTCGGGTTTGCGCTCCCCGAACTCACCGAGCCGGACGGTGTCGAGGGCTTCCTTCGCGCGCTGACGGCGCTCCGCGCGAGGGACGCGTTTCACCCGAAGGCCGTACTCGACGTTCTGCCGCACGGTCATGTGCGGGAAGAGCGCGTAGTCCTGGAAGACGGTGTTGACGTCGCGGTCGAAGGGCGCGAGGCGGCTGACGTCGCGGCCGTGGAGTTCGATCGTGCCCGACGTCGGGAGTTCGAAGCCGGCGATCATGCGGAGCACGGTCGTCTTGCCGGAACCGGACGGGCCGAGCATGGAGAAGAACTCGCCGGGCGGGATGTCGAGGTCGACGCCGTCGACCGCGTGGACCTGGCCGAACTCCTTGCGCAGCCCGCGCAGCCTGATGGCCGGAATACCGCCTCCACCCGCGGAAGTGGTAGCAAAGGTCCCTTGCTCCCCCGCGGCGGCGGTGGGCGCTTGATGAGGCATGGCGTGCCTTTCGGTGGTCGTCACAGCGCGCTCATCACGTGCTTGACGCGGGTGTAGTCCTCGAGGCCGTAGAGCGAGAGGTCCTTGCCGTAGCCGGACTTCTTGAAGCCGCCGTGCGGCATTTCGGCGACCAGCGGGATATGCGTGTTGATCCACACGCAGCCGAAATCGAGCTTCCCGGCCAGCCGCATCGCCCGCTGGTGGTCGGTGGTCCACACCGACGAAGCGAGCGCGTACTCGACGCCGTTGGCCGCGGCGAGCGCTTCGGCTTCGGTCTCGAAGCGCTGCACGGTGATGACCGGGCCGAAGATCTCCGTCTGGCTGATCTCGTCGTCTTGACGGACCCCGGAGATCACCGTCGGTTCGTAGAAGTAACCCTCGTCCCCATGCCGCTTGCCTCCACAGTGGACCATCGCGTGCGCGGGCAGCCGGTCGACGAAACCGGCGACCCGATCGAGCTGGGCGGCGTTGTTGAGGGGGCCGTAGGTGACCGATGTGTCGCCGGGTTTGCCGGTGGTGGTCGCCCGCGCCTGCCTGGTGAGAGCCGCGACGAAGGTGTCGTGGACCTCGTCGGCGACCAGGACGCGCGTCGCCGCCGTACAGTCCTGGCCCGCGTTGAAGTAGCCGGCGGCGGCGATACCTTCTGCGGCCGCTTCGATGTCGGCGTCCGCGAAGACGACTACGGGCGCTTTACCGCCGAGTTCGAGGTGTACGCGCTTAACGTCCTTCGCGGCCGAAGCGGCGACTTCGATCCCGGCTCGTACGGAACCGGTGATGGACACCATCGCGGGGATCTCGTGCTCGACGAGCGCCCGCCCGGTTTCGCGGTCGCCGCAGATCACGTTGAGTACGCCGGGTGGCAGGAATTCGGCGCAGATCTCGGCGAAGAGAAGGGTCGACGCGGGCGTCGTGTCGGCCGGTTTGAGGACCACGGTGTTCCCCGCGGCGAGCGCGGGCGCGATCTTCCAGACCGCCATGAGGAGCGGATAGTTCCACGGCGTAACCTGCGCGCACACGCCGATCGGTTCTCGGCGGACGAAAGAGGTATGTCCTTCCATGTACTCGCCCGCCGACCGTCCTTCGAGGACACGCGCGGCCCCCGCGAAGAACCGCAACTGGTCGACGATCATCGGCAGTTCTTCCGCCGCGGTGAGCGCGACCGGCTTGCCGGTGTTCGCCGATTCGACGAGGACGAGGCCGTCCGCGCGGGCCTCGACGGCGTCCGCGATCTTCAGCAGCGCGAGCTGGCGCTGCGCGGGTGTGGTCTCGCGCCAGGTTTCGAAGGCGGCGGCCGCGACCTTGAGCGCGCGGTCGACGTCTTCGGGGCCGGCGACGGCGGCGGTGCAATACGGGCGGCCGGTGACGGGATCGACGACGTCGGCGACCTTGCCCGACGCGGATCCGGTGTACTCACCGCCGATGAAGTGCTTCAACTGCTGCACGAGACCTCCAGGGGCCTGGTGGCGTGAGGTGGTGGCAAAGGTCCCTTGCTCCCTTGTGGGGCGGCGCGGGAGCTAAAACATATAAGTCCATAGGTTAAATGACAAGACGATGGTGCAAGATTGGTTCCATCGGGTAGCGGTACGGGCGAAGGGCCACCATGCGTAAGGGGATGTCGCACAGCGCGCGATCAGCGATGTTCGCTCCGCTCGACCAGATCGGCCGGGCGGAAGCGGTCACCTCGCGGCTGGTCGACGCCATCACGCTCGGGCTGCTGGCCGATTCGGAACAGCTGCCGAGCGAAGCCGAGCTGGCCGCCCAGTTCGGCGTCTCCACCGTGACGGTCCGCGAAGCGCTCGTGGCCTTGCGACAGCAGGGCCTTGTCGAGACGCGACGCGGCCGAGGCGGCGGAAGCTTCGTGAAGACGCCTGCCAACCCTTCGGCCGCTTCGTGGCGAGAGCGCCTTCGCACGGTCTCGCTGTCCGAGCTTCGCGACGTCGGCGATCACTACCTCGCCATCGCGGGCGCGGCGGCCAAACTCGCCGCCGAGCGTAGTTCGCCCGAAGACATCGAGCGGCTCGAGCTGGCGACCGAGGACATCCGCACCGCCACCGGCGCGGAAGCGTCGCGCGCCGAGCGCCAGTTCCATCTCGAAGTCGCCGCGGCCGCCCAATCGCCACGGCTGACCAGGGAAGAAGTGCAGTTGCAGAGCGAGCGGGGCGGGTTGCTCTGGCTGCCGCTCGAACCGCACGGCACCCGCGAGAACGCCTACGCCGAACACCGCGCGATCGCCGCCGCCATCGCACAGGGCGACGGCGAGCTGGCCAGGAAGCTCACCGAGGAGCACATCCTCGAAGCGATAGACCGGCTGGCGGACGTGCATTTAGACCTTCTGGCCCCTTAAGCTGCGACATCCGCGCATCCGAGGTGAGCATCGTGAACGACACACCGTCCGCCGGTTCCGAGGTCGTCGAACAGGTATCCGCCCTGGTCGAAGACGTCTTCGGCCGACTGAAGCCGGTACTGGCCGGCGCCGAGGGGCTCCTGGCCGCATCCGCCGATGCCACCGCGGAAGACCTGACCCGTCTCCGGCCGCAGGTCTTCGAGGTCCTCGGCGGCCTGGTCGTCGGCGCCGGGTTCATCAGCGCGCCGAACGCACTGGCGGATCAGGAATTCGGCTTCGAATGGTGGACCGAGACCGGCGACGCCGAGCCGGTGCAACTGGTCATCGGCCTCGATCCGGACAGCGAGAACTTCCTGGACTACACCAGGCAGTCGTGGTTCACCGTCCCGCGCGACACCGGCCGCCGCCACATCAACGGCCCGTACGTCGACTACCTCTGCACCGACGAATACACGCTGACCTTCACCGTCCCCGTCCAGCGTGACGGGGCCTTCGCGGGCGTCGTCGGCGCGGACATCTACGTGCGCGAGGTCGAGCGCCTGCTGCAGCCGAAGCTGCGCGCCCTCGGCGGCCGTGCGGCGCTGGTCAACGCGCAGGGCAGGGTGATCGTGTCGAACAACGCGCGGCAGGCGACGGGCTCGCTGGTCCGCGAGGTCGACGTCCCGGCGTGGTGGTCCGCCGGCGCGGAGCCGGTCACGACGGAGACCGGCACACACCTGCGGCGCTGCGGGGACTCGCCGATCGCGTTGGTCAGGTCCGAGCGCTGACCTGCAGCGCGAGCCAGAATTCGGCGCGCACGCCAGGGGAATCGAGGTCGCGGCCGGTCAGTTCGGCGACCTTGCGCATGCGGTTGCGCAAGGTGTGCCGGTGGACGCCGAGCCGCGCGGACGCCAGATCCCAGTGACCGTGGTGTTCGAGCCAGCAGGTCAGCGAGGCGACCAGCTCTCCCCTGCCGGTTTCGTCGTGCTGCCGCAGCGGCGCCAGCAAGCTGTCCGAAAACGCTTGCGCCGCTTGGGAATCGACGATCTCCAGGAAGCCGCGTCCGGCGTGTTCGGCGAACCGGACCAGCGGGGACCGCTCGGCCTTCGCCGCTTCCGCCGCCTGTTTCGCCTGCCGCAGCCCGGCCGGAAAGTCCACAGTGGACACGGGTTCGGACAGCCCGGCGTGCAAGCCGCCGATCCGGGAAGCGTGCCGGGTGACCGCCTCCACGTCGCCGAAAGCGAGCACGAACGCGCCGGACTCGCCGAAGAACACCCTCTCCCCCGCCATTTCGGCGTCGAGCGCGTCGGCGAGCGACCGTCGCGCACTCGCGGGTCCGGCGACGGCCAGCACGGACCACGGCGCTTCCGGGACACCACTCCAGAGCGACTTCATCGTCCGCGTGGCGAGCTCGCCCTGCCCCGCGGCGAGCAGGTCGCACAGCCCGGACCTCAGCCGCCGCAAGGCCCCGCTGTGCTCACGGTTCTGTTCCAGGGCAAGGGAAAGCAAGGACACCGCGGTATTGACGATGTGCTGCCCCGCGGCGTCGAGCGGCTCGCGGGTGCCGACGGCGAGCACGCCCCGCGCGCGTGTGTCGAGCGTCTGCAGGACGACCTCGTACTCCCCCAGCACCGTCACCAGCGTGCCCGCGCGCAGCCGCGCGAAGTCGTCCTGGAGTTCGTCGGCGAAGGGCCGCGCGGAAGGCGAAGCCTCGGTGACCGCACCGGACGAATCGAGCAGGAGCACCCAGCCGTCGACCAGCTTCGCCAGTTTCCGCACCACCCCGCCGGGACCGCCTTTGCCGACCGCGGTCCTCGTCAGCTCCTGCTGCCCCTTGCCGGTGCGCACGAGCGAGGCGTACTCGTCCGCGGCGACCGCACGCGAAACCGCGCGGGTGATCGCGATGAACGGCGTCTTCCTCGGCACTTCCAGCACCGGGAGCCCCACCTCTTCGGCGGTGTCCACAAGGGACTGAGGGATGCTTTCGTGGCTGAGGCCGACCCCGAAACCCAGCCCCGCCACACCCGCGTCGACCAGCCGCCGGATGTACTCGGGCGACGTGGTCTCGTCGAGGGCGAGGCCGGTGGTCAGCAGCAGTTCGCCGCCTTCGAGGAAGGCCTGCGGATCGGTCAGTTCGGTGGGATGGACCCAGCCGATCGCCCGGTCGAGCGCCGCCTCGGCCGCACGCACCCGCAGGCCGAGCGGGCGTTCCGCCGCGAGGGCGGCCAGCGTCAGTGCCATGTTGTCCAACTCTACGCCTCGATATCGACAAGATGTCGAGCTGACGACACCCGGCGCGGCTCCCATCCTGGAGGGCGACCACCGTCCCTCGCGTCCGCAGGAGTTTGGCCGTGACCGCCACCACCGCAACGCAGCGCAGGCTGCGCACCGAGATCCCCGGCCCCGCCTCGCGCGCCCTGCAGGAACGACGCGCGGCCGTCGTCGCCGCCGGCGTGAGCTCGGTGCTGCCCGTCTACGTCACCTCGGCCGAAGGCGGCCTGCTCACCGACGCCGACGGCAACGTCCTGATCGACTTCGGTTCCGGTATCGCGGTGACCAACGTCGGCCACGCCGCCCCCGCCGTCGTGGACCGCGTCCGCGAGCAGGCGGGCCGGTTCACGCACACGTGTTTCATGGTCACGCCGTACGAGGGCTACGTCGAGGTGTGCGAAGCACTCGACAAGCTGACGCCGGGTACGCACGAGAAGCGTTCGGTGCTGTTCAACTCCGGCGCCGAAGCCGTCGAGAACGCGGTGAAGATCGCCCGCGCCGCGACCGGCCGTCAGGCGGTCGTCGTGTTCGACCACGCCTACCACGGCCGCACCAACCTGACGATGGCGCTGACCGCGAAGTCCATCCCCTACAAGCACGGTTTCGGCCCGTTCGCGCCCGAGGTCTACCGGGTGCCGGGGTCGTACCCGTACCGCGACGGTCTGTCCGGACCCGAGGCCGCGCGGATCGCCATCGACCGGATCGAGAAGCAGATCGGCGGCGACCAGGTCGCGGCGGTCGTGCTGGAGCCGGTGCAGGGTGAAGGCGGTTTCATCGAGCCCGCCCCGGGTTTCCTTCCCGCGCTTTCCCGCTGGTGCACCGAAAACGGCGTCGTGTTCGTCGCCGACGAGGTGCAGACCGGCTTCTGCCGTACCGGTGAGTGGTTCGCGTCCACGCACGAGGAGGTCGTGCCGGACCTGATCGCCACCGCCAAGGGCATCGCGGGCGGGCTGCCGCTCGCCGCCGTCACCGGCCGCGCGGAACTGCTCGACGCCGTCGGTCCGGGCGGGCTCGGCGGCACCTACGGCGGTAACCCGATCGCGTGCGCCGCGGCGCTCGGCTCGATCGAGATCATGCGGCAGGAGAACCTCGCGGCGTCGGCGAAGCGCATCGAGAACACGGTGCTGCCGCGGCTGCGCGCGCTGGCCGAGGAGACCGGCGTGATCGGCGACGTCCGCGGCCGCGGCGCGATGCTGGCCGCCGAGTTCGTGAAGCCGGGCACCACCGAACCCGACGCCGACCTGACCAAACGCGTCGCGCAGGCCTGCCACCAGGCGGGCGTCGTCGTCCTCACCTGCGGCACCTACGGCAACGTCGTCCGTCTGCTGCCGCCGCTGTCCCTGTCCACCGAACTGCTCGACGAGGGCCTGACGGTCCTGGAGCACGCTGTCCGCACGGAGGCCTCCAAGTGACCACCTTCCCTTACTGGGTAGCCGGAAAGCCGGTCACCAGCGACGAGACCGTCGTCGTCCGTCACTCCTTCGACGGAAGCGAGGCCGGGTCGCACCACGTTCCGTCCACTTCGGACATCGAAGCCGCGGTCCAGGCCGCGCACGACGTCCAGGACGAGTTCGCGACGCTGCCCGCGCACGTCCGGGCGGGCGCGTTGGACCACGTGTCCCGAGTTTTGGGTGAGCGGTCCGAAGAGATCGCACAGCTGATCACCGCCGAGTCCGGCAAGCCGTTGAAGTGGGCTCGCGGCGAGATCGGGCGCGCGGCGTCGACGTTCCGCTGGGCCGCCGAGGAGGCCCGCCGGTTCTCCGGTGACCTGCAGCGGCTCGACACCGACCCCGGCGGCACCGGACGGCTCGCGCTGGTGCGCCGCGTGCCGAAGGGCCCGGTGCTGGGCATCACGCCGTTCAACTTCCCGCTGAACCTGGTGGCGCACAAGGTCGCGCCGGCGATCGCGGTCGGCGCGCCGATCGTGCTCAAGCCCGCGCCCGCGACGCCGCTGACCGCGTTGCTGCTCGGCGAGATCCTCGCCGAGACCCAGCTGCCCGCCGGCAGCTGGTCGATCCTCCCGGTGAGCAACGAGGAATCGGCCAAGCTGGTGGCCGACCCGCGCCTGCCGGTCGTGTCGTTCACCGGTTCCGTGCCGGTGGGCTGGGGGATCCGGGACAGCGTGCCGCGCAAGCACGTCGCGCTCGAACTCGGCGGCAACGCCGCGGTGCTCGTCTGTCCTGATTGGACGGATCTGGACTTCGCGGCGCAGCGGATCGCGACGTTCGCGATGTACCAGGCCGGTCAGTCGTGCATCTCGGTGCAGCGTGTGTACGCGCACGCCGACGTCTACGAAGAGCTTCAGGCGAAGGTGCTGGAGCAGGTGCGCGCGCTGGGGACCGGCGACCCGCGGGCGGACGGCGTGGACGTCGGGCCGCTGATCAACACCGCCGCCGCCTCCCGGGTCGAATCGTGGATCACGGCGGCCGTCGAGGCGGGCGGCGAACTGCTGACCGGCGGCAAGCGTGACGGCGCCACCGTCGAGCCGACGGTGCTCGCGAACGTGCCCGAGGACGCGTCGGTGATGGCCGACGAGGTCTTCGGGCCGGTCGTGTCGATCACCCGGGTGGACTCGGTGGAAGACGGCGTGCGCCGGATCAACGACTCGCGCTTCGGCCTGCAGGCGGGCGTGTTCACGCGTGACCTGCCGACGGCGTTCGACGTGTCCGCGAAGCTGCGGGTCGGGGGCGTGCTCGTCGGCGACGTGCCGAGTTTCCGCGCCGACCAGATGCCCTACGGCGGAGTTAAGGACTCCGGCGTCGGCCGCGAGGGCCCGGCGTCGGCGATGGCGGACTTCACCGAAGAGCGTGTCACCGTCCTGACCGGCCTGACCCTCTGACGCCCCGCATTTCGTCCTCTGGATGCGCTACTACCGCATTCAGAGGACGAAATGCGTGAGGTGGGCGTGCGCTTCGACGAGCGAAGGGCCGTACCAGGTCAGGTAGCGACCGGAGACCAGAACGTGCTTCGTGCCGGGGAACGCTTCGGGGCCGTCGTCGGCAGTGAACTCGTAAGGCTCGTCGGGCAACACGAGCAGGTTCGCCTCTTCGGCCGCGAAGCGCGCTTGGAGCTCGTCGAGCTTCGGGCGCGGGTAACGCTCTTCGTGGTCCGCGTAGACGTTGCCGATTCCGACGCGATGCAGCACGTCGCCGCCGAAGGTGTCCCGGCCGAGCACGATCCACGGCTTCCGCCAGACCGGCACGACCGCGCGGAACCGCTCCGGCACCGTCTCCCGCCAGATCTCCTCCGCCTCGACGAGCCACTCGGGCTCGGCGAGGTCGTAGGCCTGCGTCAGGATCCTCCGGATCGAGGCGAGCGCGCTGGGCACGGTCGCCGACGCCTCCATCACCCAGACCGGGATTCCATTGGCGCGTAAGCGTTCCACGTCCTCCGGCCGGTTCTCCTCGGAGTTGGCCAGCACCAGATCCGGTTCGAGTTCGAGCACCTTGTCGACGTTCGGGTACTTCGAGCCGCCCACCCGCGGGACGTCCAAATCGACCGGGTGGGTGCAGTAGTCCGTCGCGCCGGCGAGCCGTCCCGGCGCGCTCACTTCGACGGCCTCGGTCAGCGACGGTACGAGCGAGACCACTCGCGACGCCGGTTCGCGCAGCGGGACGACTTCGCCGAGGTCGTCGATCATGCCCGCTCGAACGACAGTTTCCGCTTGTCGACGTCCACCGCGGTGAGCCGGACGCGGATCCGCTCGCCTTCCGGCAGCTTTTCGCCGGTGCACTTGGACATCACCGGCGGATCCTCGACCAGGATCTCGGCCTTGGTCTCCTCCGCGCGCAGCACGATCGCGCTGAACTCGCCGCCGATGTGCTCGGCCATCACCCAGACCTCGACCTGGTCGATGGTGGCGCGTTCGACCTTGGCCGCCAGCGTGTCGGACGCCGACATCTGTTCCGGCACCTCCGAAAGCGCCGCGCGCACCCACTCGGGCACTTCGCGGCCGGCGCTCACCGCGAGACAGATCTCGGTGGCGAACCGGTCGACCAGCCGCCGGATCGGCGCGGTGACATGGGCGTACGCGCCGCCGATCCCGGCGTGCGTCGTCAGCTCCGGCAGCTCACCGTCGAACGCGGTGTACCCGGCGCCGCGCAAAAGCCTTGTGGTGTCGGCGAAAAGCGCCATGGACGCGGGCTGCCCGGGGTCGAGCGCGGCCAGGAACTCCGACACGCTCTTGCCTTCCGGCCAGTCGATGTTCAGCGCCTGCGCGGACCGGCCGAGCCATTCGACCGCCTCGGGGTCGGGCTGCGGCAGCGTGCGCAGGACGCCGATCTTCGCGTCGATCATGATCTCGGCCGCGGCCATGCCGGTGAGCAGCGAGATCTCGGCGTTCCACGCGTCGACGTCGTTGCGCGGGCGCTGGATCAGCGCCCAGCCGCCGTCGGGGTCACCGCTGATCTCCTGCTCCGGCAACTGCAGTTCGACCGCGCCACGCCGGATCGCGAGCTCGCGCCGCAGGCGGCCCAGTTCCGGCAGCGCGGCGACCGAGGGATGCGGGTCGCCCGCGTCGATGGAGGCCTGGACGGTCTCGTAGTCGAACTGCTCGGTGGACCGGACCAGTGCCCGGCGGACCTTGGTCGCGGTCGGCTCGCCGTTCGCGTCGACGTCGATGGTCCACAGCACCGCGGGCCGGGTCTCCCCCGGCAGCAGGCTCGCCGCGCCCTCGGACAGCACCGGCGGGTGCAGCGGGACGTTCCCGTCGGGCAGGTAGAGCGTCTGCCCGCGGCGGCGTGCCTCCTTGTCGAGCGCGCCACCCGGCGGGATGAACGCGGCCAGATCGGCGATCGCGTAGTGGACCCGGAAGCCGCCGCCGTCGACGCGTTCGATCAGCACCGCCTGGTCGAGGTCCTTGGCGCCGGGCGGGTCGATGGTGACGAAGGGCAGACCGGTGGCGTCCTCGCGTTCCCCGGCCGACTCGAGCGGGTCGACGACCGCCGCCTCCGCCTCGGCGAGCACGTCGGGCCCGAACGACTCCGGCAGCACGAACTCGGCGCGCAGGTGACCGAAGTCCCCTCCCGCCGCATGTGTCCTGATCACGAGTGGAGGCACCACCCAACCCTATCCCGATCCGGCGCCGTTGATCGCCCGTTCGGGTGCGGGCCGGTCGGGTGTACGTTACGGATCGAAATGAAAACCGATACCCTTTTCAAAACGACAGGAAGGGCCGTGGCGTGAAGATCGCGTTCGTCGGGAAGGGCGGCAGCGGCAAGACCACGCTGGCGTCGCTGTTCACCGCGTACCTGGCAGGCGGCGGGAAACCGGTGCTGGCGATCGACGCGGACATCAACCAGCACCTCGCCGTCGCGCTCGGCGCGAGCGAGGAAGAGGCCATCGCGTGGCCGACGCTGGGCGACAACATGGGCCTGATCAAGGAGTACCTGCGCGGCGACAACCCGCGGATCGCCGACGCGGCCTCGATGATCAAGACGACGCCGCCGGGGCGCGGGTCGCGGCTGGTCCGGCCGTTCGAGGACAACCCGATCTTCGAGGCGTGCTTCCGCGAGTTCGGCGGCGTGCGGCTCGGCGTCACCGGGCAGTTCGACGAGGACGACCTCGGCGTCGCGTGCTACCACTCGAAGGTCGGCGCGGCGGAACTGCTGCTGAACCACATGATCGACGACGCGGGCGAGTACGTCGTGATGGACATGACCGCGGGGGCCGACGCGTTCGCGTCCGGTCTGTTCACGCGGTTCGACGTGACGTTCCTGGTGTGCGAGCCGACCGTGCGCAGCGTCGGCGTGTACCGGCAGTACGCCGACTACGCGCGGGACTTCGGCGTGCGGCTGGTCGTAGTGGGCAACAAGGTGACCGAGGACGAGGACATCGAGTTCCTGCGCGAAGAGGTCGGCGACGCCCTGCTGGGCTGGATGGAGAACTCGCGGCACGTCCGCGCCGCCGAACGCGGTCGCGCGCGCCCGATCGGCGAACTCGAGGCGCACAACCTCGGGACACTGGGCTCGATGCTCGCGACCGTCGACGGCGAACGGCGCGACTGGGCCCGCTACCAGCGGCAGGGCGTCGAGTTCCACCTGCGCAACGCGCGGGCGTGGGGCAGCGGACGGGCCGGGGAAGACCTCACGGCCCAGGTGGACCCGGAGTTCATGCTGGGGCCGGCCCTCGCCGGTCAGGACGCCTGATCGCAGTGTGCGCGGAGGCGTGACTCGCGTGATCAGGGACGTGACTCGCGTGATTGGAGGCGTGACTCGGGTGTTCCGCCGCTGATCACGCGAGTTCCGGCTTCGATCACGCGAGTCACGTCGCTGATCACGTGAGTGCGGGCCTGGTGCGGGTCAGTCGCCGCTCCATTTGGCGTCTTCGGCGTCGGCCTGTTTCGTGCGTTCCTTGGCGATTTCCAGGGCGCGCCTGGCCGTCGCCTCGTCCGGGTACGGGCCGAGGAGGTCGATGCTCCGGCCTCGTTCCAGGTGCTCGACCTGGTTCGTCTTGGTGTTGAAGTACCAGCCCTGATCCGGGTTCGGGTCGCTCGACATACGTCAAGCCTGACATCACCGGGACGTCCTGTCATCACTTGCGATAGCGGTAGGGGATCTCCGTGGGATCGCCGGTCGGACCGAACTCGCCACCCTCGGGCGGATCCACCTTCGAACTTTCCGGCACGTTCTCGGCGAGCTCGTCGAACCAGCCCCGGTGCATCGGCACACCACGGGGCGGGGTCGCCGGTTCCGGCGCGACGGGAATCCCCTGCGGGGGTGACGCCGGCATTGCGGCCGACGGCGGCGCCGTGACCGGCGGGTCGGGTGGGCTCACGGGCGGCTCCGGCTCGGCCTGGCCCGCCGCGGCGGGTGGGACCTCCGGAGTGGCCGGAGGGGCGCTGACCGGCGGTGGCTGCATCCGGCTGGGCTGGGGCAGCGGAGGCGGCGGCTGGGTCGGGGGTGCCTGGGACACCGGCGGCTGAGGCGCGAGCGCCTGCTGAGAAGCGGGCACCTGGGGTGCAGGAGTCTGGGCCGCCTGAGGTGCAGGGGCTTGAGGTGCGGGAGCCTGCGGAGCCCCGTGATTGCCCGGCAACGGCGGAGCAGGTGGCCCGGCAGGCGGCGCGACCGTACGCCACACCGGCGCGGGTCCGATGTTCATCGGCGCCGGAGCACGCGGCGGCTGCCCGGTCGCGGGCGGCGCGGCCTGCGAAGGCGGCGGAGGCGCCTGGCGCTGCGAAGGCTTCGGGATCGGGTCCAGGCACGAGACGAGCACAGTGGTGTTCGCCGGATCTTCGACCTTCCGCCCACTGCGTTCGCGGTAGATCATCTCGCCTTCGGTGTCCATCTCGACCAGGTAGCCGGCCTCCGCCAGCTGCTCTTCGTCGAGGTCGACGAGCTTTTCGTAACGCGACGGGACGACACGGTAGATCGGCCAGGCGAGCCTGCCGTTCTCCTGGTGGAACTGCGCCAGCAACGCGGCCATCTGCTGCTGCCAGGGCAGCGACATCCCCTCGGCCAGCGAACGCGGCAACACGACGTAACCGGGGTCGACGCCCGGCCAGCCCTGGTTCAGCTGATCGGCCAGCGGCGTGCTCGACGCCGGCCGCGCCGCCTGCCGCGCGGGCTGGGCGGTGCCGAAGAGATCGCGGGGATCGACCTCCGGGCCGTTCCCCGCCGCGGGCTTGCCTCGCCTTCCGAATTTCCGTGCCACGTTCTTCATCCTCTGCCAGTGTGCGGCCGCTCGCCGGTGGACAGGCCGCCACTTCGGGTGAATCGGATGGTCCCGCGATCGCGATACCACGCTTTCACCATGCTAAACGCCAGGACGGACCGCCTGCGCGACCACTTCGGCCTCGTCGAAGGAGAAGTCGCGGATGTGCACCGGCACCCCGGTCTGCTGCGCTTCGACGATCTTGCCGTCACCCAGGTACATCATCACGTGGTGGATGGTCGCCGGGTTCGACGGCACGGTGGCGAGGAACAGCAGATCACCCGGCTGCGCCTGACGCACCGGCAGCATCGCGCCGCCCTTGTACTGGTCACGCGAAACCCGCGGAATGATGATCCCCGCCGACTCGTAGGCCCGCAGCATCAGGCCGGAACAGTCATAGCTGTTCGGACCGGTGGCGCCCCAGACGTACGGCTTGCCCTGCTCGGCGAGGGCGAACTTGATGGCCTGCGCGGCCGCCTGGCTCGGCGGCACGACACTGCCCACGCTCGTCCCGCAGCCGACGACGTCGACGATCTGGCCCTCGTTCTGCACGAGGAGCGCCGCCATCGGCTCCCAGTTGTGGTACCGGTCGGGGAAACCGGACCGCTCGACACGCTGGGCGGCGTCGCCGGGCCGCATGTTCTCCCAGTCCGGCACCGCGAGCAGCACGTCGAAGAACTTGTTGACCTGGTACGGCGGGTCGGTGACCTGCGCGACGGTGCCCCAGCCCATCGACGGCCGCATCTGGAAGATGCCGAGCGAGTCGCGGTCGCCGTAGGTCAGGTTCCGCAGTTTCGACTCGGTCATCCCGGCCTGGATCGCCACCTGCCACGCGCGCGGGGACAGTGTGCGCTGCTTGCCGATCGAGATGATCAGCGCGACGATCCCCTTCTGTTCCTCGTCCAGCTTGTTGATGTCCGAAGAACCGCGATCGGTCTGCCCCGGCAGGGTCGGCCCGACCGACGCGTCGCACGAGGTCTTGACGATCCCGCCCGACTGGGCCTCCACGTGGTCGGTCACCACCTTGGTGACCGTGCTCGTGGTGACCACCGCGGCGAAGACCGCGGCGATCAGCACGCCGACGATGATCCCGATCTTCATCGGGTCAGCCCGCTTGGGTGTACTTGGTGACCCGCCATCCCGGGTTCGTCTTGACGACGGTGACCCGGACCTTGGGGCCGTCCGTCGCGACCTCCACCTCCATCGACCCGGCGAGCGAGGAGACGACCTGCGGCTCCCCGGCGACCCTGGTCGCGGTGATGTTCGCGGGATCCACCGAGGTCATTTCCCCGGCGAGGTACTCCTCGGTGGTGTACGGCTTCAAGCCGTTCAGCCACTGCTCGGTCGTCGTGCCGTCGGGATGATTCGCCCATGCCGTCACCCACTCCTTGGCGACCCGGACCCCGTCCTGGTCAGGTGGCGCGGAAGACGGCGGCGGCTGGGTGGTGAGCCTCGGCGGCAAGGTCGACGTCACGGTCACCGGCGCCGCGACGCCGGTTCGCGAGGTGGTCGTCGCCGAAGCACCCGGCCCGTTGGCCGTCTGTCCCGGTTTTCCGATGGCCTTGGGCAGCAGGATGCCCAGCGCGGTGAGCACCACCGCGAGGATCACCAGCGTGCCGATGAGGTGCCGGGGCGAGCGCAGCGGCCAGCCCCACAGTCTGCGGTAGACCGCGGTACGGCCGCGGTTGGTCCGGATCGGCATGGATCACCGACCCACGGCGTGGTCTGTGTCCCGGACTTCCTCGCGGACCTCCAGCCCGCGCGAAGGCCGGTACAGCACGAAGACCGGCTTGCCCGCGACGACTTCGGGGTCGACGCGACGCGGACGCGGCGTCGACGGCCCCGCCTGCACCGGCACGGCACCCGAATAGTCCGGGGTGGTGTAGCCGCCACCCGCGGAGTTCATCCGTGACGGCACCACGACCGGCTCCGGTTCGTCGCTCCAGCGCCGGTCGGCGACCGGCGAGGTGTCGACCCGGCGGCTCGGGACCTGGATCGGGCTCCGCCCGCCCGAGGTGAACATCGAGTCGCCCGGATTGCCCGCGGACGGGTTGTACTGGCCGAACACCGGGACGCCTCCGCCACCACCGGCGGGCAGCGCGGGCAGGCCGCCACCACCGCCGACCGCGCCCGGCCACGGCGCTCCCGACCACGCCGCCGCGGGGCGGATGGCGCCGGAACCGTTGTCGAGCCGCTGGGAGCTGGCGAAGATCGTCGCCTCGGGCCGGAACCGTCCGCCGCCGACCGTCGCGCCCACGGGACCGCGAAGGTCTCCGTCGACGACGTCGTCGGTGTCGCGGACGTTCTGCCAGAAGGCGTCCTGCGGGGTCGGTTCGTTGTTCTTCTTGCGGAAGCGGGAGAAGAGCCCGCCGCGCGGTGAGGGCATCGCGCCGCCGACCATGCCGACGGACATCTCGACCATCTGCCACAGCCGCCGCACCGGACGCCCGACCATGAACAGCAGGACGGTGATGATGGCCGCCAGCGCCATCTTCGTCAGCAGGGACAAGGAGTTCCCCGCGGTGAAGATCGCCTCCAGCAGGAGCGTGTGCACGCCCGCCAGTACCGAGAGCACCATGAGGTTGAAGGCGACCGCGCCGACCACCTTGAGGATGCGCTGCATGATCTGGGGCTGCAGCAACGCGATCAGGCCGATCAGCGGAGCGGTCAGCACGAAGATCCGGATCAGCACCTGGGCGAGCAGCACCGTCGCCTTGGCGAGCAACTGGAACAGCGAGTAGAAGATTCCCTGGCCGAGCGAAAGGAATCCGGCGCCGACGCGGCTTCCGTCCTCACCGGTGAAGTACCCGGTCGCGGGGCCGAGTTTGGTGGAGATGTCCTTGAACGCCGCCTTCTTGGAGTCCACCAGCGCGGCGTCGGCGTCCCCGCCCTGCTGGATCTGGCTCCAGGTGAAGGCCCGCGCGTCCAGCAGGGGCGGGCCGTACTGGATGGCCTGCGGCGAATCCGGGCTGCCGAACTCCCCGCGGAGCCAGTTGTCGTAGACGACCCGGCAATGCAGTTCGGTCGGGACCCGGTCCCACGGCTGGCGCGCCGCGACGGCCTCCGGGGTCGCCTGGCACGGTTGCGCCGCGGGCGGCGACGGTTCGGTGGGCGGCGGGGTCTTGGCCTCGTCGATGAACCCGGCCTGGATGTTGGTGGTGGTCTGCACGATCGCGTTGTCGATCGGATCGAGGAACCGCAGCAGCGCCAACGAGGACGCGGCAAGCCAGACCGCGGCGAGCCCGTACAGCGCCCGTTTGCTGACCGCGGCGAGATCGCCGCGCCAGATGTTGCGGAACAACATGATCGACATGATCAGCGCGGCCAGGCCGAACAGCTGGGCGTAGATGTTGTTGTAGACCTTCTCGGCCCCGGCCTTGACGGCGTTGTACAGCGGGCTCAGCAGGCTGCCCTGCAGCACGGTGTAGTGCAGCGAGTTCGTGGCACCGACGATGTTCTTGCCGATGTTGAACAGCTGGTTGCCCGCCCAGGTGTCGATCGTCGAGTTGGGAGACGTGATGCCTGCCAGCGGGCCGCAGTCGGTTTCGAAGGTGTCCCAGACGTGTCCCGCGTACCCGTAGACGTTGTACGGGCTACCGCCTTCGCCTTTGGCGGTGGCGGGCGGATCGAGCGCGCCGACCATGCCCGCGCCCGGGCGTTCCGGGTTCGGTGCCTCACCACAGGCCGCGGCCGACGCCGCCGGAGCGGTCGCCACGGCCTGCAGGCCCAGGATCAGCATGACGACGAACATCGTCGCCCGGCGGCTCGGTCTGGTCTTACCGGGCCGCGGCCCCTCTTTCAGGCGGCGGCGCAGCGCGTGCCAGCCGGCGGCGAACGCGAGCACGAACGCCAGTGTCAGCACTGTGTTCATGCGGCGTCCCTGCCGGTGCCACCCTTGCCGGCGCGCGCGTGCTCGCCTTGACTCCCGTTCCCGTTATGTCCATTTTGGACGGCGCCTTGCACTTCTCCGGTTTCGGCCGCCAACGGGTCCGGGGCGCCGAGCATCTGCTCATCGGTGAGGCCGACCTCGAGTTCGGCCGCGAGCTCGAGGTCTTCTTCGAGCTCGAAGTCGTCCTCGGGTGGTGTCGGGACGTACTGCTTCTCCTCCGGGACCGCGATCTCGTTGCCCGGCTTCGACGGTTTGGCGTCGGGCGAGCCCGGCGTGGTGTCCATGACCCGCCGCAGGTGTTCCAGGTGCGGGCCGGAGAAGTCGACGCGGATCCGCTCCACGCCGCCGGCACCGTCGCCGAAGATGAACTGCCGCGGCTCGACGTCACGCTGGAGATCGCGTTGCGAACCGGGACGGCGGCCCAGCGCCGCGACGACCTGTTCGTAGCCGACGCCGACCGGGACCTTCAGCAGGCGTAGCGCGTCCGCCTGGGCGTCGTCGTCGTCGAGACGGCCGACGAACACCGAGTCCAGCAGCGCCACGAAACCCTGGATCTTCAGGAAGTCCGCGGGGATCTGCGAGGACAGCAGCACCCGGACGTTCCACTTTCGCGAGTCACGGGCGAAGCGGTTCATCAGCACGCGACCGGTCGGGACCTCGGAGAGGAAGAACGCCTCGTCGATCCAGACGCCCTTGCGCAGTTCCTTCGGCTTCTCGTAGACCGACCGCTGCGTCAGCCACGCGGCGAGGTTCAGCATCTCGACGCCGAGCGATTCCGCGTCCGTCCAGTACTCGCGCGGGACGCCGTCCTTCGGCAGGGTCAGCCCCGCCATGGTCAGCACGGTCATCCGGTCGTCGCGGGTCTCGGAGTACGGGTCCGCGTCGGTCTCCGGGATGAGCAGCGCCATCCGCTCGCGCATCTCGTCGAGGAAGTCCGCGACGACGACGGCGTGCTCGTGGTGCTCGCTGGAGTCCCGGCGCAGCGCGTCGATGACCTGGCCGGGGTCGGCGTCGAACCGGCCGCCGACCGCGCGGACGGCACGCAGCAGCACGATCCGGGTCTGCGCCATCCGCGAGACCTCGTACGGCAGGACACCGGTGAGGACGTCGAGCACGAGACGACGGCGCGTCGCGCCCGCGAGGGCCTTCTCCCGCCGCCAGGAACGCTCGGGGTCGTCCTCGTCCATGAAGTGCTCGATCTGCGGCTCGGCGACCACCCGGTACGGGTTGAGGATGCCGGGCTGCGCGTTGAGCAGGTTGATCGGCCGCGCGTACGGCCGCAGTTCGGGCAGGTCGCACAGCCGCGACAGCGGGCCCGAGGGGTCGAGGATCGTCCAGTGCGCGCCCGCGCGGAGCGTCTTGTAGACGATGCCGCCGCCGAGGAACGACTTGCCGCCACCGAGGCCGGCGACCATCGCCGTCAGCCCGGAACCGTCGCGGATCTCCTGCGCCATCCACGGGTCCCACGCCACCGGGCGCCGGGTCGCGGTCACGGTCTCGCCGAGCAGGATGCCGCGGCGGTCGCCCACCTCGGCCGTCGCCGTCGGTACCGCCGAGGACGCCCACACGACCGAACCGCGGCGCATGTACGCCGCCGAGGCCAGCGGCTCGCCGGGGATGAACTCCCTGGCCAGCGCGTACTGCGCCTCGGGATGCTCGACGGCGATCTTCGGCTTGTAGAGGTCGAGAAGCTGCTGGGCCAGGCGCAGCGCGTCGCGCTCCGTCGGCCCGGACACCGCCAGCCGCCACCACGAACGCACGCGGGTGGCCAGCGCGGTGAAGCCCGACGTCATCTCGTCGTCGATCTCCAGCACCCGGCCCGCCTGGCGCGCCAGCGACTGCGGCGGCTCCAGTTCGTGCTCGTCGGTGTAGTGCTTGACCTGCGAACGCACCTTGTTCATCTGGCGCTGCAGCTCGCCCGCGACCTCTTCGGGGCGCCGGACGTAGATCCGCGCGGACACCTCGACCGCGGCGGGCAGCCGGTCCGCGTGCTGGATCCAGGGGTCGTCGACCTCGGGGATCTGCAGGCCGTGCATCTGGCCGACGGTGAGGACCGCGAGATGCCGCGAGACCCCGGCGTTCGACCCGGTGCGGCCGCGGACGGTGACCGTCGGCGCGTACGGCTCGGCGTGGAAGTCCGCCGCGTCGGTGAAGCTGGCGAGGTCCTCGGGCTCCCAGGCGGCGCCCGGGACCGCGGGCATGTTGCGCGGCGCGGGCAGGCCCAGCGAGCACGAGCGGTGCATCAGCCAGGACATCTCCTCGGCGTGCACCGGACGTCCTTCGAGCCCGGCGGAGCCGATCACCTGGTCGAGATGTTCGACCTCGGAGTCGAGCGCGGCCAGCTCGGCGTCGACGGCCTCCGGGAAAACCTTGCGCAGCACCGGGGCGGCGCTCTCGACCGCGCGGTCGATCATCCGCCTGGTCTGCACCTGGACACCGAGGTAAACCTCTTTTTCGGCCATCGAACGGCCCATCAGCTGCTGCTGCTCGCCGATGAGGTAGTCGTCGAAGGACAGCGCGCCCTGGACGTCCTGGGGACGGCCGACGGCGTTGTGCACGTGGGCCTCGGCCCACATGCGGATCGGGTACGGCCGGTTGGTCACGCGCAGGTGCAGCCAGCGGCCCTGGAGCTCCGCGTACTGCCCGGCGATGGCCGCGATCAGGTCGCGGCGCTGCGAGTCCGACCGGAACGACCAGCGCTGCGGCGCGAGCCGGTACCAGGCGTACACCTCATAACCGGTGCGTAACAGGTGCCCGTCGATGCTTCGCGCCGCTATCGACGGGGTATACGAGGGTATGGCCGCCTCGCCGGGCAGCCGCCTCCCCTTGCCGGCCTTCTTGGGCTGCGCGGAGCGGACCTGCTGGGGCGGGTTCCAGGCCCCTTGCTGCAGGTCTCGATCACGTTTTCCTCGGCTTCCGCCGCGACCGAACAACGACTACCTCCCGGCCCGAGCCGCGGGGCGGCTCCGACGCGCTCGTGGTGTTCCCTGAGCTCCGGCGCCGCCGCCGTAGCCGTGGTGCTGGTACTGCCGTCTCCTGCGGTGCTTCGGTAGCGGGCGGCTCGCCCGTACCCGGACGCGGGATGCGCTGGCCGCGCCACCCGTGCCCGTGGTCCGTTCTCTTGGTGTGTTGAGCTCTTTCGCCGCCATCGCGGCCACGGCGCCCAGCGGACGCTCGTGGCTGATCTTGGCCGTGATCAATCTGGTGATCACAATTGTGGCGACGAAGGCCCAGGCGGTCGAGAAGAACCCGAAGCTCCAGCCCGCCCACCGTTCGACGGTGAGCACGAGCAGGAAGACCGGGATACCGACGAGCCACGCGACGTAGCGGGCTCTCCAGGGAAAAGTCGCTTTCGGCGGGCCGAGCCATACGGCATCGACCCGGTAGACCTCGTCATCGGTGCGGATACGCAACGCGAGCCCTCAGCCTGTGAAGAGGCCGGCGATCCACTGGCCCACGTTGACTCCGGCGCCACTCACGGCGAGGCCGATGATCGCCAGCGCGATCACGACACCGGCGAGTCGGCGCATGACACCCGCGTTGTCCCCTTTGCCACCGCCCAGCCACAGCAGGAGGAGCGCGACGGCCAGCAGCACCAGGGGGATGATGTTGTCGATCAGCCAGGTACGGACGTTGCCGGTGCCGAGCTCGCCGGCGGCCAGCGTGTCGAGGGTGGTCAAGGTCATCATCGCATTACTCCCGGTGCGCGGAGAGGGGGTTCGCGCGGTTCTGGCTCGGTGGTGCTTCGAACATCATGGCGTCACGAGGCGTAGTGGTCAAAGCGCGCTCTGTAGATGTCGTTTTGTCTACAGTTCACAGAGCGAGGCACAGCACCACGACCATCCTCGGTCTCCATCATCGTTGCAAGGGTCGTCTGGATTAACCCCGGCCACCCGTATTTCGCAGTGTGCGAACGGCCTCACTCGCTTGCGAGGCATCTTGCTCACTGTGAGTACGGGTCGGCCGAGGAGAATCCGGCCTCGACCAGTGTGACATGACTCGTTCGGTGGCTTCTCGCGAGTCCGCTGGGTGAGCACGCATTCCACAAAAAACGCGAACGCCGATCAAGCGAAAGTCACGCTTCCGTTACCCAAAGCGAAATCGGGATGGCCATTTTCACTACATAGCGTGATTATCGGCCCGTCGAGAACACATTCGCGGGAAAAGCGCCGGCTTCGACGGCCTGGCGGCTCAAAGGCCCGCACAGCTCGTGAAGCCGTTTCGTCTTCTCTTCGCCGAGATGCTCCCAAGGCCCCGCCGAAGCCGCGTTCGTGGCGACTTCGAGCCGCTCGCGAAGATCGTTCCCGGCCTCGGTCAGGCCGCCCTGGTCATCGAGGACGCCCTGCTCGCGAAGTTTGGCCGCCGCGGCGTCCCACTGCTCGTCGCTCCAGCCGCGGGAGGCCTTGGCCGCCTCGGGCAGGAAACCCTTGCCGGTGGCGGTGTGCGAGACGAGAGCGGCGAGCCCGTCGACCCCGTTGGCGACGAGCGCGGCGATGTGGCCGTCCCCGCGATGCTCGCGCAACAGGGTGATGGCGTGCCAGAGGACGAGGTGCGGCTCGCTCGGCCAGTCGAGGCCGGCGTGCCCGGCGTAGAGGGGGCGCCCGTCGGGCTGGCAGCCGCCGGTCGCCTCGCGGGCGAGTTCGGCCGCCTCGGCGACCGCTTCGGAGCCGAGGGTCTCTTTGCCGAGGAGCCGGGTCAGCGCCGCGTCGACGGCTTCGAACCGGGCTTCGATGATCTTTTCGGGCGTGGCCAGCGTCCAGGCGCGCGGGATGTGGCGGGCGACCAGTTCGGGATTGAAGTTGTAGAACGTCGCCGCGACCACGCCGGGCCCGACCGCGCCCATCGGCGCCGCGCGGCCCGCGAAGTACGTCATGCGCCCCGGGCGGAGGCCGGCGCCCGTGAGCGCCTCTTCCGTCTCGGGGGCGAAGTAGGTAAGGGAATGCAGTACATCGAACGTCCCGCGGAAACGTCCCGTGACCCGACTCGCTTCACCCATGGGGGCACCCTACCGGCAGGTAGGTATCCGGTGCAGGGTTCGGCGTCGAATGGAGCAAGGGACCTTTGCTACCGGCGAGCCGCTGACCTGCGAAAAGAGAGCAAGGGACCTTTGCTACCACTTGGCGGAGCAGGGGGTGGTGACCGTGTGGATTTCGTTGCGTTGGGTGACCCGAAATCCACACAGTCCTCGCGAAGGGGAGCAAGGGACCTTTGCTACCACCCCCGAGACGACGCGGGAACCGAACCGGCTCGGCTACGTCATACTCCTGAAGACGGATCACCACAGCGCACGGGGAGCGACGATGTCCGCCCAGATGGAACAACTGATCGCCCAGTTCGAGAACTTCCAGGCCAAGGTGCGCCAGGCCGAGGCGCGCTTCGCCGAAGTCGGCGACATGCAGGAGCGGATCGCGCAGGTCGAGACCTCCGTGACCTCCCCCTCCGGCGAGGTCACGGTCGTCGCCGGGGCGGGCGGAACCGTCACCGACCTCCGGCTCAGCGCGGGCGCCATGCGCCTCGAAGCGGGTCACCTGTCCTCGGTGATCATGAGCACCCTGCGCAAGGCCGTCGCCGGCGCCGCCCAGCAGCAGGCCGGGATCGTGGACGAGACGTTCGGCGAGGCGTTCGGCGTCAACACGTCGGAACAGGTTCGCGAGGCGCAGGCCGAGGCGTTCGGAACCGTCGAGGAAGAACCCGCGTCACAGCAGCAGCAACCGCAGCAGCCATCCCGCCCGGCGCGCCGCCCCGCCCCGCGGGACGACGACGACTACTTCGACGACGGCTCCTTCCTGCGCCGCAGCTGACCGAACCGACCGAGGGACTCCCACGATGTCAAAGGGAATCGAGACGAACATCGCGGCGATCGCCGCGTATGCCCAGCAACTCCCCTATTACGAGCAGGAAGCGGAGAAGTTCGGCGCCAAGATCGACGCCGCCGACGTGACCGACGAGGCGTGGGGAGTCGTCGGGATCTGGGCCAAGCAGGGCTACACCGATCGGCTCGGCGAACTCCGTTCGCTGATGAACGACATGAAGGACGGCGTGGACGGGTTCATCTCCAAGCTGAACAAGGCCTCGGAGATGTACCGGGGCATCGAGGAAGCCGGAAAGGTCGAGTTCGGCAAGCACGAGGCGACCATCGACGAAACGCTCGGAAAGTAGGGGTCATGACCGAGGAGAAGTCGAGCATCGCCGACGGGATCGACGTCCAGGCGTACGACGAGAGCATGAGCGCGAACCTCGATCGCGCGATGGGGCACGTGCCGGTGGCGGGCACGATCTACAAGTCGGGCAAGTCGATCGCCTCGCACGCGCAGCAGGCGGCCCAGGCGGACAACCCGGCCGAACTGGCGTCCGCGGGTGCCGCGCTGGTCGGAGACGGGGCCGCGTTCGTCGGCGCCGCCGCGACGGACATGGTCACCTTCGCGATGGACCCGATCGGCTGGCTGGTCAGCCACGGGCTGAACATGCTGCTCGAACTGGTCCAGCCGCTGCAGGACGCGTTGCACCAGGTCACCGGCGACGGCCCGGCCATCGGGCACGCGTCGGAGAACTTCGTGACCCTCGCGAACGGCTTCGTCGCCCTCGCCGACGACTTCGAGAAGACCGGTGACGCGGCGCTCGCCGAGTGGGTGGACGACGCAGGCAAGGCCGCGAAGGAAGCACTGGGCGACTTCTCCGCCGGGATCCGCGGCGTCGGTTCGGCCGCCGGATCGGTGGCCGAGGTGCTGCAGATGTGGTCGATGGTCATGGTGGTCATCGAGGAGCTGATCAAGGGCATCATCACCGAGCTGATCTCCTGGCTGATCACCATCTGGCTGCCCGCGCTGGCCGCGTCGGTGATCAGCTTCGGCAGCTCGGTCGCCGCCGCGATGACCGCGTCCATCGCCAAGGCCGCCAGCGTGCTGCAGAAGGTGACCAAGTACCTCGGCAAGTTCGGCAAGCTGCTCGACACCTTCATCGAGTACCTCGCGAAGTACGCGACCAAGGTCGTGGACATGACGAGGAAGTTCCGGATCGGTACCTACGCCGGTGAGTCGAAGTTCTCGCTGAACGTCCTGGAGAACACCGCCGGGGTCGCGCTCACGCCGAGCAACCGGGTGCTCACCACGATGTTCGGCACCTCGGTCGGCGCGCGCCCGCTGGTCTCCGGCGCGGCCGTCAAGGGCGGCATCGGCGCCGGGAAGGCCGCGTACACCGAAGGCAAGGAAGCCGTGACGCCGGAGGGGGAGAACGAGCCGTGGTTCAACAAGAGCGAGATCGGCGGGGACAAGAGCCCGGAGGAGACGCGGGGGAACCTCGACATCTGAGCGACTCCCGGCAGCGAGCGGCGGAAAAGATCTTCGCGCACCAAGAACGCATGGAGGACAAGGCGGAGAAGGCCCTCGTCCGTCCTGGCTTCCGTGAACGGGTCGAGGAACTGATGGCCGCCCAGTGGCGCGAGCCGGTCATCGTGCTGCGGCTGGGCGACACCGATATGGGTTTCGACGTGCCCGGCAGGCGCCTGGACGGCACGGTCAAGGGGAAGCGGCTCGTCCGGCGGTTCTTCTGGAACGTGTTCCGCGGTATCGGCGGCGCGTTCGTCTACGTCTTCGCGCTGCTGAACGGTGCGGGCAGCGGCGGCGGCAAGGGCGGTCACCCGTTCCAGCGGGAGATCCGCGTGAAGGGCCCCGCGAACGCGATGGCGCTCGAACCCGCCGATCGGGTCCGGAAGGCGAGCGGGCCCTGGCTGGTGTGCTCGCCGTCCGCGATCGCGGTGGTGGACACCGGTTCGACCTACCGGGACCTGGCCGACGCGCCGCCGCCGGAGATCCTCTGGCAGGCCAGGAAACCGCAGGCTCCCGCGATCGACTTCCGCAAACGCGTCCTGACCTGGCCGGACGGTTCGAGTTTCGCGTTCACGCTGCACGGACGCACCGAGGAGCGGTATCTGCGGGAGCGTTTCGAGTTCCCGGACACCATTCACTGGACCGGACGGCCGGACGCGCCGAGGTAGCTCGCTCGGTTCTTGAGGGCTGAAGGACGCTTTCCCCGCATGCGATGCGAGGAAGGCGTCCTTCGTCGCGTTCGCCGAGGGCCCTTCAGTCTCCGGGCGGAGCACATGCTCGCTCGGTGCCCCCTGTCCCAAAGGGTCCCTTCAGGACACCAGCTGCCCCCAATGTGGCATTGGCGACGCTGGGTGTCCCCAATGCCACATTGGGGGCACCCGAACCGGCGCCCTCGAGAAGTAGTACGGACGAGCCGGCGTGTAAGCCGGATCCTGTCCCCGCCCCGCCTTGCGGCGGCACGGGTGGCGGCCATCCATCTAGGCCCGCCGTCGCCGACGGGCTCGAGCGGCCTACCCGCAGGCTCGGGCGGGCAGCCCTCGATCGCCTGCGCAGGAGCCTCGCGGCTCCCTCTTGACCTTGCTCCGGGTGGGGTTTACCTAGCCGTCCTGGTCACCCAGGACGCTGGTGGTCTCTTACACCACCGTTTCACCCTTACCTCCGCCCGCGAAGCGAGCGAAGGCGGTCTGTTTTCTGTGGCACTGTCCCGCGGGTCGCCCCGGGTTGCCGTTAACAACCACCCTGCCCTGTGGAGTCCGGACTTTCCTCGAACCGGTCTCCCGGCTCGCGGCCGCCCCGCCGACTCGTCCGTCGGCGAATCCTACTGCACGGGTGTCGGCAGGCAGTTCAGGTTGCGCCGTCCGTCGGGTTCGACCACGAACCACACGTGATCGGTACCCTGCCCGGTCCATTCGCCGGGCCGCGCGTTGGCGAACTTGTAGAGCGGCCAACCGGCCAAAGTCACCTGCTTGGCGCCTTCGGGACGCTTGATGGTGTCGACCAGCGCCGGATCGATGCCGGTCACCAGGGGCGTGCCGGTCGTCGTGACGGGGGTCCACACCGCGGCGCAGTCCCCGAGGCAGGCCGAACGGGCCTTGTGCGGGTTGTCGCGTTCGTAGCGGAACAGCACGGCGCCGGTCTCGTCGAGGACGGCTTGCCCCATCCGGGTCATGTAGACGGCGGTGAGCCGCGTACCGGGCGGAGGGTCCGTCGGGGTGCCGGCGCGCGAGGTGACGGGCTGCGACACCCGCGGGCTGGGGAGCGATTCCGTCACCGGAGCCTGAGCCGTCAGCGAAACGGGGTCAGCCGCCTGCCACCACATCGCGGCGCCCACGACGAGCGCCGCGATGACGACGAGCATGGTCAACCGCGATCGGCGCATCAGGCGTCTCCGTTTCTCCCGGGTGGCTGACGGGGTTCTGTGCCGCGATCTCGTTGGTCCAGTGGAGGACGGCGGACGGGCTGTCGAGGCCGACGACACCGACGAGCCGTCCCTTGCGGACGAAACCGGTGGCGGGCCGTTCGCCACCGACGGGTGAAGCGAGCGCGACGGTGTCGGTGCCGAGCTTCGGGATGCCGCCCGCCTGGATGCGCATGCCGTGCTGTTCGGACCAGAACCGCGGCACCGGCGCGAAAGGCCGCGAAGCCTGCGGCCCGGCGAGGAGGTTCTCCGCGGCCGCACGGCCCATCTCGACGGCGTTGAGCCAGTGCTCGACCCGCCGCGGTGTCTCGTCGAAACGCAGGTTCGGCCACTGCGCGACGTCTCCGGCGGCGACGATGTTGTTCATCCCCAGCACGTGACAGGTCGGCGAGCAGACGACGCCGTCGTCGAGCGGCAGTTTCGCGCCGCGCAGCCACGAGATCGACGGCACCGTGCCGACGGCCACCACGACGCACGAGACGTCGAGGATCCAGCCGTCGGACGACCGCAGCCGCAACCCGTTCGGCGTGGTCTGCCAGTTGTCGATGGACGCGCCCAGCGCCAGCCGCACCCCGCGCGAGCGGTGCAGCGCCGAGAGCTTCTGCCCGATGTGCTTGCCGACGACCTCGCCGAGCAGATGCGCCGACCGGCCGATGACGGTGACCTCCCGGCCGATCTCGCGCAGGCTGGCGGCGACCTCGCAGCCGATGAACCCGCTGCCCAGCACCGCGACCGGCCCGTGGTCGGCGGCGAGGTTGTCGCGTAGTTCCGCGGCGTCGGCCAGGGTCCGGACCACGACCACCCGCGGATGTCCGTGCGGCACACCGGAAAGCCTTCGCGGTTCGACGCCGCTGGCGATGACGAGCCCGTCGTAGGGCAGTTCCTCGGCCCCGGGCAGATGGACGACCTGGCGGCCCGGCTGCAGATGGGTCGCCGGGGTGTTGAATCGCCATTCGGCGTCGATCTCGTCGGGCCTGGCGAGCATCATCTCCGCCGGGCCGGTGGCGCCGGTCAGCAGTTGCTTCGACAACGCCGGCCGGTGATAAGGCGGCTCCGGCTCGTTGCCGACGATCACCAGTTCGCCGTCGAACCGCAGTTCCCGCAACCGTTCCGCGCAGCGCAGCCCGGCCAGCCCGCCGCCGACCACGACGATCCGTTCGCTCATCGTCGCGCCCCCTGTAATCGGATCGCCCGCATCGGACAGGCTCTGGCCGCGGCTTGTACGAGCGGCACTTGTTTGGCGCCGGGTTTCCGGAGATAACGCAGCTGTCCGTCGCCCTGCAATTGGAAGACCTGCGGCGCTTCGGCCTGACAGATGGCGTAGCGATGGCACTTCTTGTCGTCGACGGAGATCCGGACCGGCTCGGCCCGGCCGGTGTCGCCTTCGAGCAGTCCCAGCAGGACCAGCGCCCGCGGCGGGAGCACCCGCAGCACGGTGAGCACGACGGCCGGGGTGAGCACGGTGATCCCGCCGAGCCAGACCGTCGCGAGGTTCCCGTTCGCGGACGCGCCCAGCCAGGAGTGGATCGCGAGCAGGCCGACCGCGAAGTAGCCGGCCTGATGGAACCGCTGCCCCCGGGGATCGGCCGCGCCACGGCGCACCGCCGCGGTGACCGAGACGGCGATGAACAGTTCCAGCCCGACGACACCGGCCGCGTGCCGCGCGAACCCACCACCGGCGAACGGGATCAGCAGCGCGAGGACGCCGAACGACTCGTCGTCGAGGAACAGATAGGACAGTCCATGGACGACACCGGTGGCGAGACTGAACACCGCGAGCACGACGTGACCTCCGCGCAACGCCTCGTGACCGGTGACGCGCCTGATCCAGCCGGTGGCGCTCAGCACGCCCCACACCAGCGTCAGGCACATGGTCACGTAGGCGAACCGGGCCGACAGGGCGGCGATGTCCCGCACCCCGCTGTCATGAGGTGACGGGGCCGGGATGACCGCCAGGAGCGCGGAGTTCATACGCGCCTGCCCGATGCCCCGAGCACCCGGACGAGCCCGAAGGTCGCGCCCCCGGCGATCCCCGCCATGAGCACGCCGAGCGCGAGGTCGCCGCCGTCGAGTTCGTCACCGGCACCAGGGGCGACCATCAGCGAGGTGGTCTCGGCGATGCCGGTGCTTTCGAGCAGGGTCATATGCCGCATGACGGTGTCGACGGCGGTCTGCGCGAAGGACCGCATCGCGTCGTCGCGGGTGGCGGCCCGCACTTGCGAGGCGAGACCGAAGACGCTCCCGTGCGCGGCGCGGGCGCGATTGACGTAGAGGCGGTCGAAGTCGGCGCCGGCGGCCCCGGTGATCTCGTCGATCCAGGAACGCTGTTCCGCGGTGGGTTCGGCGGGGAGTTCGACGCGGACCTTCGAAGCGAGCGCCCGGACCTGGGCGTCGAGCCGGTCGTGGTCGTCGGCGAGTTTCCGGCCGACCTCCCGCACCCGCTGCCCGCTCCCGCGCTGTTCCGCCTGGCGGCTGATCGGCCCTTCCCACAAACCCGCTTGGCGCACGCGGACGAGCAGTTCACGATCATGGGCATCGATTTCCGCGAAGGCTTGGGTGGGCGTTCCCGCCCATATCACCAAGCAGGCGATCACCAGTCCGAACAGCCGATAGATCATTTCACCCGTCCCCGTCCTCGAAGTGCCTCACTGGGAGTACGGCGAACCGGAGCGGCCGGTTCGATCTAGCCGGAGCAGGCCAGTGTGATGTGCATCACACGACACATTTAGAACCGTTTATCGCCGCGATACGTACCGGTCGACTAAATGTAAACGAACCACTACTGCACATGGCTCACGGCGATAGTCTGCGCTACGGTGTACGAACCCGTGAAATCCTCCACCGCCGGGGAGGTAGCGAATCTTATGGAAGCAGTGGACAGAGGATGCCGGTTCGATGGCGACCATCGGCCGGGCGAGGTTCCAGACGAGTTCATTTCGGTGCTGTACAAGGTTTTCCGGGATACGTTGTTCGGGCAGGTGATGTACCTGACGGGCCATGATCAACAATGGACGGAAGACGTGGTCCAGGAAACACTGATCCGCGCCTGGCAGCATTCGGACACGTTGAACCGCGAGCCGGGAATGTTGCGCGGCTGGCTGCTCACGGTCGCCAAGCGGATCGTGATCGACGGCTGGCGAAACCGGCGCGCCCGACCACAGGAGGTCGAGCTGGACAGTTCCGAAAACGCCGAAATAGCGGACCGGACCGAACAGTCACTGTCCGCACTCGTCATTTCCGAAGCACTGCGTTATCTGGACGGCAAATATCAGGCCGTCATCTACGAGACGTATCTGACCGGGCATACGGTCCGGGAGGCGGCGGTGATATTGGGGATCCCGGAGGGAACGGTCAAATCACGGCTGTACGCGGCCATGAAGACATTGCGACGGTCGTTAGGAGAACTGGGGTCCCGATGAGGAAGCGAAAGGTGAAACACACCGATGTGGCGGCGTACGTACTCGGCGTGCTGGACCGCGCCGAGGCGCACGCCTTCGAGAAGCATTTGAAGGGCTGCGCGCGATGCGGACGGCAGGTCGCGGAATTCGCGTCGGTGGAAGACGCGCTGGCGAAGGCCGATCTGCGCTACCTGTCCCCCGTCGCCGCGCGATGTCGCGGCCGGCTGTCGATGATCACGGCCAACCTCGTCGTGGTCTTCCTGGCGTGCGTCGTCGCGGCCTTGATGTCGTCGCAACGATCGTCCCGGCGGATCTCGTCGGATGCGGACATCCCGGCTCCTGCTCCCCTCGACGACCAGCGATCACTCCCGTTACCGCTTACATGCGAGTAGTCTGCCGCAAGCCGACACGAAGGTCTCTACGGTGCATACCGAAGTAAATCCCGAGAGTCCCTTCGGCGGGCCTTCGGTACCGAAGTGTCGCGCCGCCGGGTTACTGGGTCGAGACGGCGAACTCGACACGATCACCGGACTGCTCCGCGCCGCCCTGCGGGGCCGCGCCGTCAGCGCGGTGGTGGTCGGCGAGTTCGGGATGGGCAAGTCCTCGATGCTCACCGCGGCCGGTGAGCTCGCCGAAGCGGCCGGGTTCACCGTCGCGATCGCCACCGCGTCCCGGCTGGAAACCCACCTGAGCGGCGGCGTCGGCCGTCAGCTGGTCGAAGGGCTCACCCACGCGCCCGCCGAACCCGGATCGCCGCGGCCGCGCACGCCGCACGCGGCCGAAATCCTGCCGGATCACCCTCCCCGGACCGAACGGGAACAGACGGAGGCGCTCGACGCCTTCTTCCGCATCGTCCGGCACGCCGCCGAGCAGGGGCCGGTCTTCCTCGGCATCGACAACATCCACCTCGCCGACCCGTGGTCGATGCGCTGCCTCGCCTACATCCGGCACCGGGTCGAGCAGTTGCCGGTGGTGGTCGTGCTGACCTCGCTGATCGGGCATCTGCAGACCGGCGAGGTCGCCCTGCTGGAGATGTCCGGCTGCACCCCGGCGACGATCCGGCTGCGCGGGCTCGGGACCCGGCACGTCGCCGAATTCCTCCAGGTCTCCGTCGGACGGTTCGCCGAGGAATGCCGCGAGGTCACCGGCGGCAACCCGTTCCTGCTCGGCGCGCTGCGCCGCCGCCTGGTCCCGGGGATGGATCTGGACACCGCGGGCTCGGCGATGATCGGCGAGGTGCTGCGGGTCCGCATGCACGAGTACACCGCCGCGCCGAAAGTGCTCGAAGCCGTCGCGATCCTCGGCGAGGACGCGAGTTTCGACCTGCTGGCACAACTCGCCGGGGTCGACGAGAGCACCGCGCTGGAGGCCATCGACACGATGGTGCGCGTGCACCTGCTGACCAACAGCCACCGGCCGTCGCTGACCTACCGGTTCGTCCGCAACTCGGTGCTCGCCGACATGCCGCTCACCACCAGGGCCGTCACCCAGTCGCGGGCGGCGCGGCTCCTGCACGACGCGGGTGCCGCGCCGGAGCGGGTCGGCGTCCATCTCCTGGAGGCGACCGCGATCAGGATCCCTTGGGCGGTCGACGTCCTGCGGCTGGCCGCACGGCATTCGGTGGTCGAGGGCGACCCGGAGCTGTCCGTCCGGTTCCTCTCACGCGCGCTCGAAGAACGGCTCAGCGAACGCAAGCGGATGGCGATCCTGCTTCAGCTCGCGCACGCGGAATTCCACTGCGACCAGGATTCGGCGCCGGCCAGGGTGCGCGAGGCCATCGACCATATCGACGACCGGGAAACCGCGGCCTTCGTCGCGACGGCCATGATCCTTTCCCTGTGCTGCGGCCCGGACGCGCGGCTGGCGATCAACTCCGCCGGCCAGTTCGCCGCGCGGCTCGACGCGGGCGGGCCCGACGCCGTCTGGCCGCTGCTGTGCATGACCTATCTCGCCGAAGCCGGCAGCAGACTCGGGCCACCGCCGGACTTCCGCGACTTCGAACGGCAATGGGCGCCGCTGAACGATCCCGCCTCGCAGCAGAGCCGATCCGGTCTCCTCGCGCTCGACACGGTGCGCGGCGGAGAGTCCTCGGCGAACGCCGTCCGGCATTTCGGGGAGGCGTTGTCCGGCGAGCAGCCCGAACTGTTCGAGCAGCCGTATTTCTTCACGCTCGCGACGGCCGCCCTCGCCGACGAACCCGCGCTCACCGACAAGCTCTGCCAAGTGCTCGACACCGAACGCCTGCCGTGGGACTTCCACGTGCCGAAGGGCGCCCTCGCCACCCTCGCCCGCGGGATCGCCCTGCAGGCGGGCGGAGACCTGGTGCGCGCGAGTGTCCACTTCGAATCGCTGGTGCGGCAGTTCGACGAACGCGGGGTCACCAGCCGGTGCCCGATCGCGGTGCTGTGCGCGGCGAGGCTGATCGAGGTCTCGGTCGACCTCGGCCGCCACGACGTCGCCAAAGCGCTGCTGGATCGCGTCGATTTCGGGGCCACACAAGCACTTTTCACGCACAACTACCTGCTCTACGCCCGAGGCAGACTGCGTGCGGCCACCGGTGAACCGGAGCTCGGGTACGAAGACCTGCGCGGCTGCGGCCGCCGTCTCGAACACCACGGCATGCGTTTCCCCGGCTTCGCGCCTTGGCGGGCGCACGCCGCCCGCACCGCGCTGGCGCTCGGCCGTACCGACGCGGCGGCGCGGCTCGCCGAGGAGGATCTCGAGGCCGCGGAACGCTGGGGAGCGCCCAGGATCCTCGGCGGCGCGCTGACCACGGCCGGGCTCGTCCGCGAGGACGAAGAGGGCGAACGTCTGCTCACCAAGGCCGTCGACGTGCTCGGCGGGTCGACCGCGAAACTGGCGCTGGCCGAGGCGCTGACCGAACTCGGCGTGCTGCAGGCCCGGCACGGGCAGGCCGAAAAGGCGGTCGGCACGCTGCGGATGGCCGCGCAATCGAGCAAGCATTGCGGGGCGCGGCCGCTCGCGAGGCGGGCCGCGGAGGCGTTGCGGGACGCGCGGACGAGTCTCGCGACGGCGAAGGACAACGAACACGGCCTCACCAAACAGGAATACCGCGTCGCGCTGATGGCGTCACAGGGTCTCACCAACCGGGAGATCGCCGAAGCACTGCACCTGACCCGCCGCACCGTCGAACTGCATTTGTCCGGGGCCTACCGCAAACTGGGCATCACCGGACGCACCGAATTGGGTTCCGCGCTCGGGCGGTCTCAGCGCGTGGACACCGATTGACGGTTTCCGGGGACGGCGGGTTCACTCCGCGGCATGCCGGGAATCGAATCCGAACCACTCAAATTCGCCTATTGGGTCCCCAATGTGAGCGGCGGTCTGGTCACCAGCGACATCGAGCAGCGCACCGACTGGGGATACGAGTACAACCGGGATCTCGCCGTCCTCGCGGAGAACAGCGGCTTCGAGTACGCGCTGAGCCAGGTCCGCTACACGGCCAGCTACGGTGCCGCCTACCAGCACGAATCGACCGGGTTCAGCCTCGCGCTGCTGCTCGCGACGCAGCGCCTGAAGGTGATCGCGGCCGTCCATCCCGGGCTGTGGCATCCCGGGGTGCTCGCGAAGTTCATCGCGAGCGCGGACGTGATCTCCGGCGGGCGCGCGGCGGTCAACGTGGTCAGCGGCTGGTTCAAGGACGAATTCACGAACCTCGGCGAACCGTGGCTGGAACACGACGAACGGTACCGTCGTTCGGAAGAATTCATTCGCGTGCTGAAGGAACTCTGGACGAGCGACCACGCCGAATTCGCCGGCGATTTCTATCGGATCCACGATTTCGACATCAAACCCAAACCGGTCGGGCGGCCGCATCCGGAGATCTTCCAGGGCGGCAACTCCACCGCCGCGAGGAAGCTAGCGGGCCGGGTCTCCGACTGGTACTTCAGCAACGGCAAGGATTTCGACGGGTTCAGCGAGCAGGTCGAGGAGGTCCGCGGCTACGCGGCCCAGAACGACCACGCCGTTCGCTTCGGGCTCAACGGTTTCGTGATCGCGCGGGAGACCGAGAGCGAGGCGAAGGCCGTGCTGCGCGAGATCGTCGAGAAGGCGAACACCGAAGCCGTCGAAGGTTTCCGCGGTGCCGTCAAGCAGGCGGGAAGCTCCACATCGGACAAGAAGGGGATGTGGGCCGACTCGGAGTTCAAGGATCTGGTGCAGTACAACGACGGCTTCCGCACCGGGCTCATCGGCACGCCGGAGCAGATCGCGGACCGGGCCATCGAGTACAAGAAGCGCGGGGCGAACCTGCTGCTGCTCGGCTTCCTGCACTACCTGGAGGACGTCGAGCACTTCGGGAAGCACGTGCTGCCCGTGATCCGGGAAAAGGAGGCCGCCCTCGACCGCGTTTAGTCCTCTGAATGCGGTGGGCCGCATTCAGAGGACTAAACGCGGGCGTTTACGGGAGGTAGACGGTCTGGCCCGGGTGCATGGTCGGGCCGCAGTCCTTGAGCGGCCCGCCGAAGCGCGCCTTCTCCACGTCCGGCATGGTCTTCGTGGCGTAGTCCCGGACGGCCTTCAGCTTCTCGGGGCTGGAGACGGCGTCCTTGCGCACGAAGTCGCCGTTGCGCGGCCCGCTGCCCGGGTACACGAAGATCGGCTCGTAGTCGCGGTCGATCCGCGGGTCGACGGTGATGCCGTTGCCCGCGGCCCACGGGCCCCACGAGTGGATGAAGGTCGGCTTGACCTTGTCGAACACGTAGTCGCGCAGCCCCGGCAGGTCGCCCTTCTTGAGGAAGTCCGCGACGTCCGCCTCGACCAGCCCGGCCATGTCGACCAGGTGCAGGCGGCTGGTCATCGACGAGCCGCCGAGGTCCGGCAGCAGCAGCGACGCCTGCTGGAGGCCCAGGATGTCGGCCATGGTGTTGAAGCCGCGGCCGAAGCGGTCGGCGATGAGGCACGCGGGCACCGTCGGGACCTCTTGGAACTTCTTCGACGCCGACGCGAACCCCATCCCGGACGGGATCGCGGCCGCGACCAGCACGAGTACCACGACGGTCCGCAGCGCCGCCCGCGAACGGCGCAGGAGTTCACCGGCGGCCAGCGTTCCCGCCAGCACCGAGAGGATCCAGATCGGCGTCGCGAAACGGTGCTGGCCCATCCAGTCCGGGACCATCACGCCGTAGGCGATGATGCCCAGCGCCAGCGGCACCAGCAGCGCGATCAGCGCGCGCCGCCATTCCGCGCGGATCAGCGCGTACCCGATGGTCAGCGCCAGCAGGATCGTGCCGGCGACACCGGCGTAGCCGACCAGCTCGAACGGCTGCTTCAGCGCCGAAAGCCCGGGCAGCCCCTGTCCCTTGGCGATGGACGGGTTCGCCAGCAGCCTGCCGAATTCCGTGATCCGCCAGGCGAGGTACGCCCCGAACGGGATCGCGAACGCGACCACCGACACCACGACGAACTTGATGCTCTGCCCCAGCAGCGGCTTCCGCAGCTGGAACAGGACGACGAGCGGGTACGCGCCGCCGTAGATCAGGCCTTCGGGGCGGGTCAGCGCGGCGAACGCGACCAGCACCCCGGACCAGACGGCGACCTTCGCGGTGAGCAGGGCGTCCTTGCGCACGGCCACGAACAGCAGCACGGCGAGCCACGCGACGGCCATCCCGAACAGCGAGTTCTCCAGCCCGGAGATCGTCCAGATGACGAACGACGGGATCGCGGCCAGCGTCAGCCCGACGACCAACGTCGCCAGCCAGGCGAAGCGCGCGAAGATCTGCTTCGCCGCGATGTGGCAGGCGGCCAGCGTCCCGGCGGTGAACAGGAGCCCCAGCAGCTTCGGGAACAGCACGTAGTCGGGCAGGCCGAACAGCATGCCGCTGTCGAAGACGCCGACGAGCTTGCCGAGCGCCAGCATCACCAGCCACGTCGAGTTCGACCAGCCCTCGACCGACGGCTGCCCCGGCTGCAGCACCGGGCCGAGGCCGTCGGTGAAGCTGCGCGCGTAGGAGAAGGTGATGGCCGCGTCGTCGACGATCCAGTGGCCGTAGAGGGTGGCGTGCCAGGCCAGCGCCGCCACTCCGGCGAGAACCGCCAGGTACGGTGCGACACGGGCGGCCAGGCCACGACGGGCCGGCGTCTCCGCCGGATCGGGCACGCCTTGTTCGGAAGCTTCGCTGAGTGCGCTCGCCGTCATGTCCCCGTCTTTGCCTTTTCGCTCACGTGCCGTCGCCGAAACTGTAGCCAATACCCCATCGGCCGCCCGCGACACGTCATATCCAGGCGTGATCCGCGCCACAATCTTCTGGCTGGGAGGGCTTCGACCGAACTGAGGTCGACTGGTCGAGCGAGGACACGTGCGCGCGCCTCTTGTCGGCCGGGGGCCTCGGATTTGTGGAGGCGGGCCGCCGACTCGGCTGGGTGAGTACCCGGCGGGTGCCGCGGCCCGGCTACGGAAATCCGAAAGCGCGCTTCAAAAGACACTGATCAGGAGAGATGCGAAATGTCGTTCACCAACCGGACCGAGGCGTTGCCGTCCGGGTAGAACTCGACGATCGACAGCGAGGCCAGGTCCAGGTGCAGGCGGAACAGCAGCGACGGCCCGGCGTCCAGGCCCATCCGCAGCAGCGCCTTGATCGGCGTGACATGGCTGACCAGCACCAGCGTCCGGCCGCCGTACTTCGCGATCAGCTCGTCGCGGGCTTTGCGGACCCGCCGGTGCACGCCGTCGAAGCTCTCCCCGCCCGGCGCCGCGATCGAAGTGTCGGAAAGCCAGCTGGTCTGGAATTCGGGGTCGCGGTCCATGGCCTCTTTGAAGGTGAGGCCCTCCCACTCGCCGAAGTCGGTCTCGATCAGCCCGGGGTGGGTCTCGACCCGGCCGCCGAGCGCGTCCGCGATCGCCTGCGCGGTCTGCTGGGTGCGGATCAGCGGTGAGGCGATGATCGGCGCCGCCTCGCCGTCGACGACCAGGCCCTCCATCGCGCCGAGGCGTTTCGCGGCGGCGGCCGCCTGCTGCTTGCCGTGCTCGGTGAGGGGCACGTCGCCGCGGCCGGAGTACCGCTTCTCGACCGACATCGCCGTCTGGCCGTGCCGCACGAGGAGCAGTTTGGTCGGGGTCCCGGTCGCGCCGGTCCAGCCGACGGGGCTGACCCTGTCCTGCTTCACGGTCTTCTTCGGCGCTTCCGCCTGCTTCCCCGCGTCCATCGCCTCGTTCGCGAGGCCGTCCGCGTGGGAATTCTCCGCACGCGGGATCCACTCGTAGTGCACGCGCGAGAACCGCGCCGCCAGCTCCTTGGCTTCGGCGTTCAGCGGCTGCATCGACGGGTGCTTGACCTTCCAGCGCCCGGACATCTGCTCCACCACGAGCTTCGAGTCCATCCGGACGTCCACTGTGGACGCTCCGAGCTCGGCGGCCGCGGCGAGCCCGGCGATCAGGCCGCCGTACTCGGCGACGTTGTTGGTCGCGATGCCGACGTAGGCCTTGCGCTCGGCGAGCACCTCGCCGGTGGCCGGGTCCTTGACGACCGCGCCGTACCCGGCGGGCCCCGGGTTGCCCCGCGAACCTCCGTCGGCCTCGACGAGCACGTGGTCGGTCACAGGCCGGACTCCAGGGTGCGCACCAGGATGGCGCCGCAGTTCTCGCACTGGATGACGTTGTCCTCAGGGGCCGCCTTGATCTCGGCGATCTCGCGGCGGTCGATGTCGAGCTGGCAGGCACCGCAGCGGCGGGCCCGCAGCAGCGCCGCGCCGATGCCCTTGTGCGCGCGGACCCGCTCGTAGAGCTTCAGCAGGTCTTCCGGGAAGCGCGGCAGGAGCTTGGCACGGTCTTCGTCGCGGCGTGCCTTGGTGGTGTCGAGGTCGGTGAAGTGCTCGTCGCGGCGCCCGATGGCTTCGGCGACCTCGCCCTCGGCCTTCGCGACCTCGGCGCTGGTGCGCTGGGCGTCGAGTTCGAGCGCCTCGCGGCGTTCCATCAGTTCGAGCAGGTCGTCCTCGAGCGCGGACTGACGCCGGCTGAGGCTGTTCAGCTCGTGCTCGATGTCGGTCATCTGCTTCGCCGCGACGGAACCGGATTCGAGGAGTTTGCGGTCGCGGTCTCCGCGAGCGCGCACCGACTCGATCTCCTTCTCCTGGCGGGCGATCTCGCGGTCGAGGTCGGACGCCGCCGTCTGGACCGAGACCAGCGCGTCACGTCGTTCGCGCACCGTCTTCTCGCCCGCGTCGATCTCGGCGATCTCCGGCAGGGTGCGGCGACGGTGGGCGGTACGCGAGAGTTCCGCGTCCACCTTCGCGAGTTCGAGCAGCTGGCGCTGGACGGCGGGGTCGGCCTTCACGGTGCTCCTTGGAGTTCTTAGTGCTCGGTTCGGGTGGCCCGTAGCGTCCACGGGTCGGTGCACCGCGTGGAGACGTGAACGTCGACGTTACCCGCAAACGCGGCACGGACGACGCCCGAGGCTTGCTCGCACCACGGCCACTCGCTCGCCCAGTGGGTGACGCCGACCAGGGCGGGGACTTCGGCGATGTCGGCGAGGTGCTCGCCGGCGGGATGATGCCGGAGATCGGCGGTGACGTACGCGTCGACCCCGGCGGCGGTGGCCCGCTTGAGATAGCTGTCGCCGGAGCCACCGGAAACGGCCACGCGGCGGATCGGGCGATCCGGGTCGCCCGCGCCGTAGACGCCGGGCTCCGTGCGGGGCAAGGCGTTCGCGACGCGTTCGACGAAGGCGGAGAACGGTTCGGGCGCGGGCAATTCACCGATGCGGCCGATGCCGGTGACGCCGTCCTCGCGGGGATCGAGCGGCCCGAGGACGGTCAGGCCGATGGCGTCGGCCAGCGCGTCGGAGACGCCGGGGGACGCGGAATCGGCGTTGGTGTGCGCGCAGTAGAGGGCGACACCGGCACGGATCAGGCGGTGCACAAGGCGCCCCTTCATGCTGTCCGCCGGCACGCCGTGGACTCCGCGCAGCAGCAGCGGATGGTGCGCGACGATCAGCTGCGCGCCCCCGGCGATCGCCTCGTCGACGGTCTCGTCGACCGGGTCGACGCAGAACAGGACCTTGTCCACGTGCTCGGCCGGGTCGCCGCAGACGAGGCCGACGGCGTCCCACGATTCGGCGAGTTCGGGCGGATACGCCTGCTCCAGGGCGGCGATGACTTCGGCTAGCGCGGGCACCCGGGGATTTTCGCATGTAGCGTTTCCGGGCATGCGACTTCGGGTGCTCTGTGCTGTTTCGCTGCTTCTCGTGGTGTCACCCGCGCCGGCGTCGGCGTCGCCAGGCCTCTGGGAACTGACCGACCTGGCCGCTCAGCGCGTGCAGATCGCCGACAAGGTCGCGGCCGCGAAGTTCGGCACGCCGTCGCCGATCGACGACCCGGTGCGCGAACGGCAGATCCTCGACTTGATGGCCGCGAAGGCGCCCGGCCTCGGTCTCGACGCCGACAGCGTGGTGCGGTTCTTCCGCGACCAGATCGAGGCGAACAAGGTCGTGCAGCGCGGCCTGTACGCGCGGTGGACCGAGCACCCCGGCACGCGGCCGCCCGGGCGCCCCGATCTGGGGACCGAGGTGCGGCCGGTGATCGACCGGCTCAACGCGGGGCTGCTCACCGAACTCGCGGAGACGCGGGACGCGCGGGCGCGGCGGTCGTGCTACGTGCGGCTCGCGGTCACGGTGCGGCTGGCCGACGCGCGGCGCGGGCTGGACCGGCTGCACTCGGGGGCGCTTTCGGAGGCCGTGCGGTCGGCCTGCTCACGCTCCTGACCTGCGGATGGGGAGCAAGGGACCTTTGCTACCACTTGAGCCGGATACGTCGCTGACCTGCGGAAAGAGAGCAAGGGACCTTTGCTACCACCCCTGCTCAGTCCAGGGCCTTCGCGTCCTTGTTGATCGCCCAGCGGCCGGCCGCGCGCATCACGCGCCCCGTCCACAGCACCGCGCGATAGGCCTTCGTCGCCTGATCGGGGACGTCGGGCCGGACGACCTGGTACGGCGCGACGGACGCGCTCGACCGGAGGTGCAACGGCATCCTGGTCATCGCCTCTTTCGGCGATCTCGCCTGGACGAAGTGGTGCTCCGACAGGATCCGCCCGACCTCGTAGGGGTGCGGAAGCTTGACGGTGATGCGATACCAACGGAGCCCGGTTGCCGGCGACTCGACGCTGGGTGTTGGTGCGCTCATACGCGACCTTCCTGCGTGTTTCTCTCCAGGAGGTCTACTCCCGCTTCGTCCCGGCTTTCCAGCTTCGCGCGCCCGGTAGCCGTTCGGAGCCGGTGAGCGGTCGATCTCCGTCGGCCTTCACACTGATCAGGTGCTGCACATCGTCTTCGTCTGTTCCGGCAACATCTGCCGCTCCCCGATGGCCGAGCTCGTCTTCCGCGCGAAGGCCGAGGAGGCGGGTCTCGATCACCTCGTGCAGGTGTCCAGCGCGGGCACCGGCGGCTGGCACGTGGGCGAGGCCGCGGACAAGCGGGCCCGCGCGAAGCTCGCCGAACACGGCTACCCGACCGGCCATGTCGCGGCCGAGGTCGACCGCGGACATCTGGCCGCCGACCTGCTGCTCGCGGCGGACGAGGGACATCTGTCGTTCCTCCGGCGCAAGGTGTCGGACCCGGCGAAGGTCCGTCTGTTGCGCGAGTTCGATCCGTCCGCGCCCGAGGGCGCCGAGGTCCCGGACCCGTACTACGGCGAGGACGACGGTTTCGAGGACGTCCTCGGCATGATCGAGCGGGCCGTTCCGGGCCTGCTCGACTGGGTGCGCGCACACGCCTGAGGCCGACCGCTTACCGTGGTGGGGTGCGGTTGAAGTTCCTGCTGAAGCCCGGGTGGCTGGCATTGACGTTGGTGGTGTTCACCTTCGCCATCACTTGCTTCACCCTGCTGGCGCCATGGCAGTTCTCCCGCAACACCGAACGCGAGCACCAGAACGCGGCGCTGCGGGAGTCGTTCTCCGGGCAGCCGCGCTCGCTGGAGGAGCTGCTCCCCAACGGCGCCGTGCCTGATCAGCGCACCGAATGGCACCTGGTCGCGTTGAAGGGCACGTACCTGCCCGAGGGCGAGGTCGTGGCCCGTCTGCGCTCCGTACAGGGCGAAGCCGCCTACGAGGTCTTGACGCCATTCCAGACCGTCGAGGGCACGATCGTGCTGGTGGACCGCGGGTACGTCCGGCTCGACGACAAATCGCGCGCGCTCCCCTTCGCCCCGCCTCCGGCCGGAACGGTCGACATCGTCACGCGCGCACGCCACGACGAAAAGGACGGGAAGAACCGCGACGCCTTCGCCGACGAGTCGACCGGCGGGAAGCTGCAGAGCTACGTCGTCGATTCGCAGGTCGTCGCGCGGGCCGCGAAGCTGGACATCCGTCCGGGTTATTTCCAGCTCGACGTGAACCAGCCCGGCGTCCTGGGCGCGCTGCCGCTGCCGCAGACCGACGCGGGACCGTTCTTCTCCTACGCCCTGCAGTGGATCGCGTTCGGCGCGATGGCGGTGATGGGGTGGCTGTACTTCACCGTCCGCGAACTGAAGCCGGGCGGCGCGCTGACCACCGAGCGGCCGCAGCGGCGCAAGAGCGTCGCGGAGATGCTGGCCGAAGACGAACGCTCCGAAGTGGCCACCTGATTCGACCCGAAAATGGACCTTTCGCAGGTCCATTTCCCGTGTTGCGCTTCGAGCATGCTGATTCACCCGTGGGACGCCACCCACGACGACGCCGAATGGCGGGCCTGGCTCTCGACGCACGATTTCGGCCAGCTGATCGCCTGCGGCGTGGGCCGTGACCTGCCGATCGTCAACCCGGTGCACTTCGCCTACGACGGCGACCAGACGGTGCTGCTGCACCTCGCGCGCCCCAATCCCGTCTGGCCGCTGCTGGAGGAGCACCCGCGCGCGCTGCTCGCGGTGATCGACGAGCACACCTACATCCGCTCCGACTGGAACACCCCGGCCGACCCGCCGCACGGCGTGCCGACGTCGTACTACTCGTCGGTCCAGCTCGAATGCGACGCCCGGCTGATCGACGACGCCGCGGAGAAGGCCGCGCTCCTGGACCGGCAGCTCGCGCGTTTCGAGCCCGGTTCGGGCAGATCTGCGGTGAGCGCGACCGAGGCGCCCGACAAGCGGCTGCTCCCCGGCATCCGCGGGGTCGAGCTGACCGTGACCGGGGTGCGGGCGAAGTTCAAGTTCGGCGGGAACAAGCAGCCGGCCGACCGGTCACGGATCGACGCCGAGCTCGCGCGGCGCGATGGGCCGATGGACGCAGGGGCGCGGGCGCGGTTGGCTCAGCGGGAGCGGTAGCAAAGGTCCCTTGCTCTCTTTCCGCAGGTCGGGGGCCTGGTGGTAGCAAAGGTCCCCTGCTCCCCCTGCTCGATGACCGTGTGGATTTCGGGTCACCCAACGCAACAAAATCCACACAGTCACCACGCGGAGTAAGAGGTGTGTGGAAACAGGGACACTCAACGTCCCTATATCCACACACCCCCCGCCCCAGTGGTAGCAAAGGTCCCTTGCTCTCTTTCTGCAGGTCAGCGACGGCGCCGCAGCCCGACGAGACCCGCCAGCACCACCGCACTGAGAGCGCCCAGCCACCCGACCACCCGCGAGAGCTCCACGGCCCGCGTCACGTGCCCGGCGTCCGGGTTGCGTCCGATGCCGAGCACCGGGAGTTCCTCGACCCCGTGCGGGTACACCGTCCGCCCGCCGACGCGGATCTCCAGCGCCCCGGCGAAAGCGGCCTCGACGCGGCCGGCGTTCGGGCTCGGGTGCGCGGCGGTGTCCCGCCGCCACGCCCGCCACGCGCC
>NZ_JBPQFM010000028.1:0-84502 GCF_051373225.1 Amycolatopsis sp. w19
CGGCGGCTGCTGGGGAGGCGGCGGCACGGCCCGCCACGGGCGCTCACCGCGTTCGGGCGGGGGCTGCTGCGGGGGCGGCTGGCGACGCTCCGGACGGCGTGCCGGTCCGTCGGTACGGCGGGGCGGTGGCGGAGTACCTTCGCGCCGGGGACGGCCTGCACGCTCGGGCGGTACACCCGGCTCTCTTTCCAACGTGCGCCCAATCCTCGGTGCTCGGCTACGTGATGCCCGGCGGCATCGTTCGACCCAGGGTAATCGGGAACGGCCGGAAACACTTAAACCTGTGCGTCCTCGGTCACACGTGGGGCGGTTTCGTTCGTCCGATCGGCCCGCGAGTCCTTGATCCTCCGGTAGATCCGCCGGGACGACAGGAGCAGCAGCGCACCCGCCGCGGTGATGGTGATGATGATGGTGATCGCGCCGTACTCCGTGGAGGTCAGCTCGAACCGCGCGTCGGAACCGAGCGGGGTCCCGTCGGGCGTGGTCAGTGCCACGTCGACGCTGAACCGGCCCGCTCGCAGCGCCTCGACCGGCAGCAGCTGGTTGATGGCGCCGTTCGCCGGGACGGTCCGCTCCGGGACGGCTTCGGTGGGACGCAGGCCCACGTTGTTCTTGAGCACGGTGCGGACGTTGATGCCGACCGGAAGGCCGTTGGTGATGTACGCGGGCAGGGGCGACGCGCCGGAGGCCAGCGCGATCGTCTGCTTCGGCCGCTCCACGGTGACCTGGCCGCGGATCGCTTCGAGGTCGCCGCGGGCGTTGGCGGTGACGATCGCGGCGTCCGCGCCGCGCCACGAGGTCGACGCGGCCCGGATGAGGGCGAACCGGACCGGGGCGATCACGTCGGCCGGATTCACTCGTTTGGTGGCATCCATCGTCATCGCCGACGACAGGCCCAGCGTCTCGTTGTCGATCTGGGACATCTTCGCGGTGACGTCACCGCTGGTCGCGGCCGTCAGATCCTGCGGGTCGTAGTTGACCGACGCCGTCCCGGACGGGCTGTCGCCGAGCAACTCGGGCAACGGCGCCGCCTTGATCAGACCGGCGGTGTAGAAGTCACCCATCCGCTCCAGGAACGTGGTGAGTTCCGTGCCGCTCGCGGCCCAGTGCCGCGGCGGCGCGATCAGCAGCCGAGAACGCGCCGGACCCTCGGGCTGCCCGCCGAGCCCCGCCCGGAAGGCGATGGCGCCGAGCCCGTTCTGCGTGGAGCCCGAGCCGTTCAGCGCGGACGAGATCAGCGCGTCGATCGGCTGCGCGCGCAGGTCCGTTCCCTCGATCGACACCCCGCCCGAAAGCGGCGAGCCGGACTGGAGCTTGCCCGAATCGGTCAGCACGGTCTTGACGCCGGCTTTGCCGATCGCTTCGACGGTCTGAGAATCGAGGGCGCCGCCGGGCCAGAGCACGCCGTCCTGCGGCTGGATGCCGAGCAGGTTCTTGATCGTCCCGGCGCCGCCCAGCGCGCTCGCCATGAGCGCGGTGTCGGTGGCGTCGCCCGCGCGGACCTTCGACAGCGCGGTGAGGTCGGCGTCGGCGAACGGGAGGGTGACCACGCACCGGCCCGCGACCAGCGCCTTCAGCCTGCCGAGCCAGTTCTTCGCGGTCTCGACGCCCTTGCCGGGAGCGCCGCCCGCGACCTGGTAGCCGCGGGTCATCCCGTCGACGGTCGCGACCAGGTCGGGGTCGATGGCCAGGCACAACGACGACGAGACCTTCGTGTCGGCCTCGGCCGCCCGCGCCGCTTCGACCAGCGAGTCGAGACGGCCACCCGCGGCCAGTTCACCGGCGAGCCGTTCGTCCGCCAGGGTCAGCGGGCCGCCGAGCGGGGACGAGACGACGTGCACGGTGCTGTTCGCGATCGGCCACAGCAGGCTCGTGGACGGCGCCGACGTGGGACGCGACGCGGGGGCCCTGCCGGGGACGCCGAGCACCGGCATCAGCAGGGTGACCGCCGCCAGCCGTTCGGGGCCGCCGAAATCCGGGGTGCCGTTGACGTTGACCAGCAGCGGATACACGCCGGGCCTCGGGAACTGCAGTTTCGACGACTGGCCGAGCGGGACGGACAGGTTCAGCGCGGCGCTCTGCCCCGGCTCCAGTTCGTCCGGTTCGAGGTCGACGAACTCGGTCGCCCCGAGGTCCTTGAACTTGTCACCGGCGAGGACGTCGCCGATCTGCTGCTCGCTCTGCAGCCTGGTGCCCAGCTGCAGCCGCACGCTCAGCTTGCTGATCCGCCGGTCCCCGATGTTGGTGACGCGGCCGGTGACCGTGAGCGAGGCCGAGGTCGTGGTGATCACGCGGGGATTCAGCTGGTCGAGGTCCACGCGCAGCCGGGGCTGTTCCTGTGCCTGCGCGACCGCGACGGGCGACGCGGCCATGGCCAGGAACAGGATCGACAGGACAGTGGCGGCAAGCCGCTTCACTCAGGTGCTCCCTCGGCGGTGTGCTGTTGCTGCGCGAAGAGTTCTTTGGCCTTCCGGACCAGCTTGCGCTCGTCGGAGTAGGCGAGTTTGGTCTCCAGGTCGGCGAGCGGTACCCAGGCGACCTCGGTCACCTCGACATCCTCGTCCGAAAGTTCGCCGCCGGTGGATTCCAGGATGAAATGGTGCACCGTCTTGTGCACGCGCCGTCGCTCGGCCACGAACCAGTAGTCGATGGTGCCGAGGGGCTGCAGGACGCGCGCCGAGATGCCGGTCTCCTCCTTCACCTCGCGCACCGCCGTCTGCGCATGCGTCTCACCGTCCTCGATGTGGCCCTTCGGCAGTGACCACAGCAGTCTGCCGTGCCGGTCGAGCCGCCCGATCAGCGCGGCGTTCGCCCGTTCGGCGTCGACGACGAGTCCGCCGGCCGAGGTTTCGTCGACCGTGGTCAGCCGCCGCCCCCGCCTGCGCCTCCGCCGGCGGCCCGGCTTCGAAGCGCCGGAGCGGCCGGCTGATCCAGACATGCTGCGATGCTAGAGCAAACGGCGGTACGGGTACGCTGGCTCACCGTGCCCGTGTTGGGCCGGGCCGTAGTAGTACATCCAAATCGTGGTGGGATTGTCGTGAACAAGGTGGTCGCCGGGCAGGCGATTGCGGGGAAGAGCACTGCGATGCAGAACGCTGTGACGGAGCTGATGCGCATCTCCCCGCTGGCGGACGAGCTCGCGAAGCTCTTCGCGAAGGCGGGACACAGCCTGTACCTGGTCGGCGGCAGCGTCCGCGACATGATGCTCCGCAGGCTGTCGAGCGACCTCGACTTCACCACCGACGCTCGCCCGGACCAGGTGCTCAAGATCGTCAGCGCCTGGGGCGACGCGGTGTGGGACGTCGGCATCGCGTTCGGCACCGTCGGCGTGACCAAACAGGGCATGACCCTGGAGATCACCACGTTCCGCGCCGACAGCTACGACCGCGTCGGCCGCAATCCCGAGGTCACCTTCGGCGACAGCATCGAGGGCGACCTGCTCCGCCGCGACTTCACGGTCAACGCGATGGCGATCGACCTGGCGAACAAGACCTTCGTCGATCCGCACGGCGGCCTTCAGGCGCTGCAGGACAAGGTGCTCGACACCCCCGCGACCCCGCAGGAGTCCTTCGCCGACGACCCGCTGCGCATGCTGCGGGCCGCGCGGTTCTCCGCGCAGCTCGGGTTCGCGGCGGCGCCGCGCGTGGTCGACGCGATGGCGTCGATGGCGGAGGAGATCGACCGGATCACCGCCGAGCGCGTCCAGGCCGAGCTGTCGAAACTGCTGCTCGCGGACGACCCCCGGCCCGGTATCGAGCTGCTGGTGGACACCCGCCTCGCCGATCGCGTGCTCCCCGAAGTGCCGGGGATGCGGCTGGCGATCGACGAGCACCACCAGCACAAGGACGTCTACCAGCACTCGCTGACCGTGCTGGCCCAGGCGATCGACCTGGAGAAATCGCACGAACCGACCTCCGAGCCGGATCTGATCCTGCGGCTCGCGGCGCTCCTGCACGACGTCGGCAAGCCCGCGACGCGCGAGTTCCAGCCCGGCGGCGGCGTGAGCTTCCACCACCACGAGGTCGTCGGCGCCAAGATGGCGCGCAAACGTTTGCGGGCGCTGAAGTTCTCGAAGGAGATCGTCCAGGACGTCAGCCAGCTCGTGTTCCTGCACCTGCGGTTCCACGGCTACGGCAAGGGCGAATGGACGGATTCGGCGGTGCGGCGCTACGTCACCGACGCCGGCGACCTGCTGCCCCGGCTGCACAAACTCGTGCGCGCCGACTGCACCACGCGCAACCGCAAGAAGGCGGCCGCGCTGCAGGCCACCTACGACGACCTCGAGCGGCGGATCGAAGCGATCCAGGCGCAGGAGGACCTCGACCGGGTCCGGCCGGATCTCAACGGCGAGGAGATCATGCGCATCCTCGGCCTCAAGCCGGGGCCGGACGTCGGCAAGGCGTGGAAGCACCTGAAGGAACTGCGGCTCGACCGCGGTCCGCTGGAGCACGACGAGGCGGTGGCCGAATTGAAGAAGTGGGCCGCCGAGAACGGCATAGGCTGAGATAAACCCCGTTGGTCTCTGGATCCACGCGGTCTGACCGGAGATACTCCTGCCGGTGCTCCGGGCAGGGGGAAAATCCATGGCGAAGCGGCCGCCCAGTTTTCTGGTGACGTTGCTGCGTCGTGGCGCGCCCGCGCTGGCGACGGCGACGAGCGAGCTTTCGGACGAGGTCGGCGACCCGACACCGATGCGCGCGCTGCGGCGGATCCAGCAGATGTCCGGTCCCATCGACACGGCTCATCGCGACAACCTGCTGCTCAGGGCCGCCCGCTACGTCGCCCTCGTGCCGCTGGTCTACCGGCTCTTCGCGGTGCCCGGCGCGTTCGGCGTCTACGTCTCCACGCACGGCATGATCGGGATCGGCCCGGTCGGGCTGGTGGCGCTCGGCTCGGTCGGGCTTTCGCTGTACGGGATCCGGTGGATGCTGCGCTCGGCGCCGTTCCGCCCGCAGCACGCCGCCCGCCTGCTCGCGATCGACCTCGTGTTCACCCTGCTCGCGCCGCTGGCCGTCGGAGCGCTGGTGCCGGCTTCGGTCTTCACCGAGGCGATGGCGGTGCCCGGCAAGCACCTGCTCGGCGAGGTCGCGCTGCTGGCGCTGGCGCTGGGCATGCCCGCCGCCGCGGCGCTCGCCGTCGTGAGCTTCCCGGTGCGGATGCTGGCGTCGGTGTTCGGCACCGGTCACGCCGCGCCCGGCGACGCCATGGCCACCTTCCCGTCGATCCTCGGTGTCCTCTTCACCGCGAGCGGCGCCCTCGTCCTGATCGGCCTCGGCACCCGGCTCGCTCTCGCGTACGGCATCCGCAACGGCCGGATCGCCGAACGCGCCCGCCAGCACCGGATGCTGCACGACTCCGTGCTGCAGACCCTCGAAGCGATCGCGCTGGCCAACAAGGGTGACCCGTCCACGCGGCTCGCCGAGGTGCAGCGGCTGGCGCGGGCGCAGTCGATGGAGCTGCGGCGGACGATCGAGAACGAGGCTTCGGAACGGTCGGAGGCCGGTTCGCGGCCGCTGGGCGAGAAACTCGCGTCGCTGGCGGCGGAGATGGCGCGGGACGGGCTGCGTGCCCAGCTCGTGATCGCCGAACTCGACGACGACACGCTTTCCGAGGTGCGGCAGATCGCCATCCGCGACGCCGTCCGCGAGTCGCTGCGCAACACGCTCAAACACGCCGGGACGGACAAGGTCGTCGTGCGGGTCGAGGAGCAGGAAGGCGGCGTCGCGGTGATCACGCGCGATCACGGCGCCGGGTTCAGCCTCGACACCCGGCCCGCCGGTTTCGGCATCAGCGAGTCCATCACCGCCCGCCTGAACGAGGTCGGCGGGACCGCGAGGGTGGAGTCGGCTCCGGGCAATGGCACCAGAGTCACCCTTTGGGTGCCTTTCTGACGGTAAACAGGAGAACATGAAGAAAACGGACGTCCTGGCCGAAGCGCTCACCGCGTACCGCGACGGTGACCGGGCCAAGGCAGCGGACCTCGCCGAGCGGGCCGGATCCACGCTCGGCATCGAACTGCACCGATACCTGACCGAGGGCGGCGGTGGTGCCGTCTACGACCGGCCGGCCGCGTTCACGGCGTTCATCCGCGGCGGCGGGAACGTCAAGCTCTACCGGCAGCTCAGCGCCATGCTCGCCCGGCGCTACGGCACCGTCGGTTCCCTGCTCGACCTCGGTTGCGGAGACGGGCTGGCCGTCGTCCCGGCCCTCGAACAGGCGGACCGGCAGCCGGGCAGGATCGATCTCGTCGAGCCGTCGAGCGCGCTGCTCGCGGAAACACGCAAGCATCTCGACGGCACCCGCGGCCTGCACACCTGGGAGGCCACCGCGCAGGAGTTCCTCGACCGCGAAGACGACCAGCAGTGGCAGCTGACGCAGTCGACCTTCGCGCTCCAGTCGATCCCGACCGGCGAACGCACCGAGGTCCTGCGGGCGCTGCGGCCCCGCACCTCGTGTCTGGTGCTGGCCGAATTCGACGTGCCCGAGTACGACGAAGACTCCGCCGAGTACGTGCTTTCCCTGGTCACGCGCTACGAACGCGGGATCGCGGAGTACGGCAAGGAGGCGTCGCTGGTGGCGCAGGGGTTCCTGCTGCCGGTCCTGCTCGGCCTCGTCGAACCCGGGACGGGCCGGACGAACTGGGAGCAGCCCGCCACAGATTGGGCTTCGCAGCTGAAGGAAGCGGGCTTCACCGGCATCCGGATCGAGCCGCTCGCGGACTACTGGTGGTCGCCCGCGGTGCTGATCACCGCGTCCTGAGTTTGGTTACGTTGGGGGTATGGGGATCCTGCTTTCCGCGCTCGAACTCGCCATCGTCGAGGACGGCCGCGCGGCCACCGAAGTACTCGCTTCGACAGCCACCGTCACCACGAAACTGGAGGAACTGGGGTACCACCGCGTCTGGATCGCGGAGCACCACGGCTCGCCCGCCATCGCCACGGCTTCGCCGCCGGTGCTGGCCGCGCATCTGGCGGCGGTGACGTCGTCGATCCGGATCGGCTCCGGCGGGGTGATGGCGCCGAACCACGCCCCGCTGGCGGTCGCCGAGCAGTTCGCGACGCTCTCGGCGCTGCATCCCGGCCGCATCGATCTCGGTGTCGGGCGCGGTCCCGGCACCTTCGACGAGAAGATCGTCCGTGCGTTGCGGCGGGGCGCGGATCCGGCGACGGACGACGACTACCGCGCCGACGTCGCCGAATTGCTGCGTCATCTGACCGGGGAGAGCGGAATCCGGGTGCTGCCCGGCGAGGTCCCGACGCCGGAGCCGTGGCTGTTGTGCTCAAGTGCGGCCGGCGCCCGTCTCGCCGCCGAGCTCGGCCTGCCGATCGCGGTCGCACACCACATCCGGCCGCAGAACACGGCCGAGGTTTTGCAGGCGTATCGGGAGAACTTCAAGCCGTCCCAGTGGCGCGAAGAGCCGTACGTGATCCTCTGCGTCGAGACCATCTGTGCGGACACGGACGCCGAAGCGGCCTACGTCGCCGGGCCGTGCGCGGTGATCAAGTCTTACCTGCTCAACGGTGAGGGCGGCGACCTCGCCTTCCCGACCAGGGAGCAGGCCGCAGCGCACGAATTCACGCCGGAGTCGAAGGAGCTGATCGCGCGGTTCACCGCCGCACAGGCGCACGGCGGACCGGAGAAGGTGGTGCGGTCGCTGAAGGATCTCGCCGCGGCCACCGGTGCCGACGAGCTGATGCTGACGGCACCGGTGTACGACGCGGCCGCTCGGGCCCGGTCCTACGAGCTGGTCGCGAAGGCCTCTTAGCGCCCCGCATTTCGTCCTCTGAATGCGATCAATCGCATTCAGAGGACGAAATGCGGGTGGTCAGACGCGGGAAAGCGCGCCGGTTTCGAGATGCTGGGCGATCGGCCGGGGCAGCACGTAGGCCACGGCCCCGCCCGGTGTCCCGTTCCACGGCGCGGTGATGCCGGTGACCACGCGCAGCGGCCGCAGGACGCGGTAGAGACGGCGCTCCCGTTCGCGGTCCGCGGCCAGCGACGTCTCGATGAACCGCGCCGATTCGGCGTGCACGAGGTTCCCGGTCTCGTTCCCGAACCGCTGCACCGTGGTGCCCGCCGGGAGGACGACGATCCGCTTGCGCCGGAAGAAGTTCAGCGGCGGCTCACCGCGCAGCGGCAGGATCGGCCAGTCGGCCGGGTTGTCGGCCTCCTCGCTCGCGCCCACCGCGGCCCGTGCCGGATACAGCAGCAGGGTGCCGAGGAAGAACCGCGCCGCCTCTTCGATCTTGGCGAACGCCACCGGCTCGTCGGTCGGCGGACGGGACACCTCCCAGCCGCTTTCGGTGCGGCGCAAGGTCCAGAGCCCCGGCTCCGGTACCGCGTTCGCGCCGATCCGGTAGGCCGTCGGCGCCACGCCGTGCTCGGCCAGCCGCTGGTACAGGACGTCCAGCACCTCGACGGCCCGGATGTCGCGGACCGGTTCGCCGTCGCGTTCGACGCGGGTGCGGGCACTTTCGTCCGGCAGATCCGCGGCGGTCTGCGGCGGCCGCGGCTTGCCGACGATCTCCGCCTCGGCGGTCGCCCGCACCAGCTCGCCGACCAGCGGCGGCCGGAAACCGGCGGCCCGGATGTGCTCGACCAGCTCGGGCTCCGGCGGCACCCCGTACTTCCGCAGGTAGTGCGGGACGGCCGCGGGCCAGATCCAGACGCCGTCGGTGTGGAAGGCGTTCGGCACGTCCGGCGGGCCGTTCGGAGTGAAGATGTCGGGCTGCGGGCCCGGCCGGGTCAGCGCCACCGGCGAGCGGAAGAGATAGTCCAGGACGCCGCGCATCATCTCCGGCGGCACCGGCGGCCGGTTGACGACCGGACGTTCGCCCTCGTTGTGCGCGTCGACGACCTGCGCGTGCCGGAACACGACGTCGAGCGGCAGACCGGCCTTGGCCGAAAGCCAGGCCGGGACGTGCTTCTGGTCGCGCGGGAAGATCGCGAGCTCGGTCGCGTACGCGCGCGGAGACGGCTTCCCACCCTCGTTCGGCGCGAGCCGCCACGTCGGCTCCTGGTCGGCGTCGAAATCGAAGTCGAAGTGCGACTCCGAGTCGAGCGTGAACGTGCCCTGGAACCACGTGCCGGTCTCGGGCTGGTGCATCGCCGCGCGCAGCCGCGCGAACAGCGAACCGAGCTCCGGCGGCGCCGCGATCGACACCGACACCGGGCCGTTGCCCTCGTCGCCGACCGAGCGGACCTCGAGTTCGGAGTAGTCGCCGACCTGCCGGAACTGGGCGCCGACCCGCTGCCAGCCGGCGGGCAGCACCCGCAGCAGCGTCCGGCCGATGGCGCGCAGCAGCGCGGCCTGATCGCCCGTCCCCGGCTGAAGCCGGGATTCCGGCGTCTCGACGAAGTCGTGCCTGGTCTGCCACAAGGCCGTCAGCCGCGTCGGCGCGGCCGTGGTCGAGAAGTCCGTCAGGCCCAGTTCGGCCGCGCGGGCCGCGTCCTCGCCCGCCCAGCGCAATGTCAGGTCGCCGCCGGTGCTCGGCGCGATCTGGAAGTGCTCGTCGTCGAACCGGCCGTACGACTGCAGGCTGAAGGTCGCGCCCGCCTCGCCGTTCAGCACGACCCTGGCCGGACGGCCGTTCCAGTCGCGGTCGAAGCCCTCGGGCGCCGCTTCCCCCGGCGGCGCGATGAGCAGCAGCGTGCCGTCTTCGGTCGACCGCTGGGCCGCGAAGACGGTGTCCCCCCAGACGGCGTACAGGCCATCAGGCCGCTCCGCCGCTTGAACCCGGTAACGCACTATGTGTCCCCTCCCCAAGTACCCCAAACCGGAGGTAAATCTAGTGGGCCGGATAGCGGGCGTACCACCGGTCGTCACCCGGTGCGCTCCCGCCGAACTCCGCGAGCGCGTCGTCCGCCAGCCGTCCGATCACCTCGGCCAGCTCCAGCTTCGCGAGCCAGTCCGTGTTGAGCGCTTCCTCGCCGTACATCGCGCCGACGAGGTTTCCGCAGATCGACCCCGTCGAGTCGCTGTCGCCGCTGTGGTTCACCGACGCGAGCAGCGCGGCGTTCGCGTCCGTGGTGGTCAGCGCGACGTAGACCGACATCGAAAGCGCGGTTTCGCCGATGTTCCCCTGGCCGAGGGTTTCGAGCTTCTCCGGTGTCGGGGCCCCTTCCCGTGACAGGGCGAGCGCCTGGTCGAGTGCGACGCTCTGCTCCTCGTGCCCCCGGTACTTCTCCAGCTCGGTACGCGCGGTCGCGACGGCGTCGAGCAGCGGTTTCCCCACCAGCAGTTCGCGCACGATCACCGCGAAGGCGCCCGACGAGAGATACCCGCTCGGGTGACCATGCGTCAGTGCCGCGCTCTCGGCGCCGAGCCGGAACACCTCGGCGAGGTCGTCCGACCACAACGCGACCGGTGCCGCGCGCATGATCCCGCCGCAGCCCTTCGAGTTGTTCACCGGCCTGTCCATGCCGACGCGCACGCCTGTCCTGCCGTACGCCTCCAGCTCGCCGAAACAGGTGAGCCCGGGCGCGCGACGGCTGAACAGCTCGCGGTTCGTGATCAGCCAGCCGTCCGGTTCCGCGCTCGTGTCCTTCGGGCCGCGGGCCCGCTCCCACGGGATGCCCTGGGTGTGCAGCCAGCGCTGGTAGGCCTGTTGGAGCGACTGCTCTACTGGGGTGGTAGCAAAGGTCCCTTGCTCCCGGCGGGCGGCGGCATGGGCCCTGATCAGGCCTTCGAGGGTGAAGAGCGTCATCTGGGTGTCGTCGGTGATCCGCCCGACGCCGCCGTACGCGGGGATGAGGTCGGTGATCCCGGCGGGGCCGGCGATCTCGCGGATGCGGTCGATCGAGTCGAACTCGGTCTTCGCGCCGAGCGCGTCGCCGATCGCCCCGGCGAACAGGCTGCCGCGCAGCCGCGACCTGGTCGCCGGATGTTGAAGCCACTCGCGCATTGCCTACTGATCTCCTCGTGGATACCGGTTCGCGTCCCAGCGCCGCCGCTCTTCGGGCTCGCGGGGCAGGCCGAAGCGGTTGAAGTAGTAATAGGCGTCGCCAGCCAGATTGTCGATGACGCCGAGGCCGTCGTACGCGGCGAGCCAGGCCTCCGGCAGTCCGGGCACGGTGAGCCTGGCGCCCACCATCGCCCCGGTCAGCGCGGCCGTCACCGAGCCGCCGCGAGCGGCCAGCGCCAGCGCCGCTTCGGGGTCGTACCCGCGCTTGGCGGCGGCGAACAGGGCCCGGCCGAGCACCGAAAGCGGCGTCCTGCCGTCGCCGATGCTGTCGAACTGCTCGACGTCATCGCCGTCGATGTCGTTCCGGAGGTCGAGCACGGTTTTGACCAGCTCGCCGACCTCGCCGCTGTACTCGTCGAAGCCTTCGAGGAAGTTCGCGACCGCCGGTTCGCCGTTCTGGGCCGCGAGCTGGGCGCGGAACACGTTCACCAGCAGTTCGGCGCCGTGGACGACCTCGTGACCGGCCGCGGAACCGACCAGTTCGCGGACCACCTTCATCGCGTAGAAGGTGCTGTCGGCGGGACCCTGCACGCCACCGGTCACCGTCGCGGCGAGCGCGGTCGCCAGCATGGCCGAGAACTCGGCGGGTGCCGGTCCGGCGGACGCGGTGGCCTTGGCGACCCAGCCGTCCGGCCGTCCGCCCGCGGGCAGCGAGGCTGGGATCTCGGGCTTGTCCGGCGTCGGGTCCAGGCCGCGGATCACCGATTCGGTGTGGAACAGCAGCTGCCGGGTCAGGCCGCCGAGCGGCAGTCCGTCGGCGGGATCGGCGCCCGAGCCGAGTGCGTCTCCGAGCGCGAAGCCGACGTACGCGCCGAGAAGCCGCGGGTACGCGAAGCTGCCGACGGGGAGCGTCGGGTCGTAGAACTTCCCGAACGTCCAGGCGCTCGGACGCGGCTCGCCGTTGTCGTAGTAGTGCGTGACCAGCCCGTTCGCGAACAGGTCTTCGGGTAGTTCGGGCAGCGGACGGCCGTCGTACTTCGCCCGCGAGCGCTCGAACGACAGCGTCGAGGCCTGCGTGAAGAGGGTGAGCTCTTCGCCGCTCAGCGGGTAGCCGTTGTCCCGCGCCTGGTCGACGAGGCTCCGCAGATTCGCGACGGCCGGAGTGTCGTACTCCCCGCTGAAGTAGGTGGGACGTCCGACGGATTCGGGGCGCTCGGTCCCGGCCGGGAGTTCGAGGTCGGCGACCTGCCGCAGCGTCTCCGGGTAGACGTTGAACGTCTCCGGGCGGCCGGGGTTGACCAGCAGCCCGAGGCCCGGGGTGTCCTTGCCCCGGCGCAGGAGCACGCGGGGCTGGATCCGCTGCCACACCGTGTACTCCGACGGGACCTGGGCCTCGGAGGTGTAGACGACGAAGCGCACGCCCGCGTCACCGAAGTCGCGGACCTGCAGGTGTCCGTCCTTCGCCGGGGCCAGCACTTCGAGGTCGAGCATCCAATGGACGAATTCCTCCGGCGTGATCCACTCGACGCGGAGATACCCGAGAAGCGTCTCGACCGGGCTTTCCGGTGCCGGGCGGCCCGAGAATCGAGGTCCGGGGCGGTGCTCCGGGTTCGCGCGGACCGCGCCGGTCGGCTCGCCGAGAAGCGTGTGCTGCTCCCAGCGCAGGATCGCCGCTTTCGGCACGGGCAAGCCGGGGACCGCGGCCGGATCGAACTCGGGGTCGACGATTTCCGCCCACCGGGTGAACGCGTCCGGGTCGTCGCCCGCCGCCGAAACGGCCATCAGCTCCAGGTCGAGGCGGATCTCGCCGCCGTCGTCCGGGACGAACGCGACCGGGCTGGGGAACAGGCCCGTGCCGGGGTCGGTGCCGTCGAGCCAGCCGACGGTGTTGTAGGTGACGTTCCAGCCGTCGGTCGCGCGCACGACGTACTCGCGGCGGACCCGCAGCGCGCCGGTCCCCTCCCCGCCTCGGTCCGTCAGCCATTCCTCGACGCGGCTGACGGCTTCCTCTTCGTTCATCATCCCCATTTCGTTCACCAGCGGGGATACCGCTGGGACCAGCCGTCGACCTCGTGCAGCGCCGAATGGCGGTCGAAGTGCCAGAACGCGTCCGTGGCGATGTTCTCCAGCAGGTAACGCAGTTCCAGCTGCTCGACCCACTTCTGCGGCAGCCCCGGGATACCGGTGCGGGCGCCGAGCAGCGCGCCGGCGATGGCGCCGGTGATCGCGCTGCGGCCCGAGTGGTTGACCGCCCGCAGCAGCGCCTGCTCCGGATAGTTCTCGAACCCGGACAGCGCCGCGAACGCGCGGCCCAGCACGGAAAGCGTGCCCTTGCCGTCGCCGATCAGCTCCGGGACCCGCAGGTCGGGCAGGCCGTGTTTGCCGAAGAACGGCACCGATTCCGCGACCATCGCCTTGAGATCCGCCCAGACCGGTCCCCGCTGGTGCGGGTTCTGGTCACTGAAGATCTCGCGGGAGGTGTTCCAGATCGGGTAGCTGAACGCCTCCGAGGTCAGCGCCGGTTCGAACAGCCAGGTCAGGTAGGTCGCCGCTTCGACGTCGACCTCGCCGGGATGCGTGACCGCGACGAGGTCGCGCACCGCCTGCCGGACGCCGCCGCTCATCGCGCTCCCCGGCCCGGCCGCGGTCATCGCCGCCGGCAGCGCCGCGACCAGCGCGTCCGGCCCGCTCATCGGCATCGCCGTCGGCGAGACGGTCGCCAGCGCGTGGTACGCGTTCAGCTCGGCGTCGTCGGGGGTGCGGCGGACGCGGAGTTCCGGCACCTTCACGAGCCAGCCGTCGGCGTTGTCCAGCGGCGCGCCCTGGGTGTGCAGCCAGCGCATCAGCGAGTTGCGGGCGACCGTGCCGAGCGCCTTTTCGGCGTCGCGGTTCTCCGGCTGCTCGCGATGCGGGCTGCGGATCACGGCCTCGGTGTAGAACAGCAGCCGCTGGGTGAGCGGCCCGACGCGACCGGGCAGGTCGAAGGCGACCGTCAGGTCCGAGACGCCCTCGGGGCCGTACGTGTTGTGGATTTCGTCGAGCCGCATCCGATCGACAGCCGCCCCGAGTGCCTCGCCGAGCGCGAAGCCCACGTACGCGCCCGTGACGCGCTGCCAGCCGTAACGCGAGCTGGAGCGGTCTCGGTCGAAGTACTTGCCGAAGGTGTCCAGACGCGGCTGGATCTGCCCCTCGTTGTCGTAGCCCGGCGCCAAGCCGTTCGCCCGAAGGTCGTTCGGACGGGCGCGAGGCGGCTCCGGCTGCTTGAGCCGGGCCAGCCAAGACTGACCGAGGACGGTCTTCTGGCATTCCTCGGCGCTCAGCTCGAAGCCGCGACGGCGTGCTCGCTCGGCCGCGGCCAGTGGCGGCTTCACCGGCTCGGCCAGGCCCATCTTCGCGGCGGTTTCGGCGGCGAGGGCCTCCAGCTCCGGCTCCGCTTCCGGGCAGCGTTCGTTGACGTCGACACCCGGGCCCCGGCGGGGGAACCGCTGCGCGGTCTCGGCGAGCTCGGCGCCGCTGACGTCCTCGAACGTCGCGGGACCGCCGTTGATCACGAGGTTCGGCGGGCTCTCGTACCCGGCCAGGGTGGCGATGTCGACCTTCCAGTACCCGTGTTCGCGGGACGGGAGATTCCTGGTGGAACTGAAAACGCGCAGCTCGGCGCGTTCCTCGTTGAAGTAGAACCGCTCCGTCTTGCCCGACGCCAGGTCGAGCGGGACGTAGACCTCGCAGCGCAGCAGCCCGACGAGCAGCTGTTCCCTGGTCAGCCAGCCGACGCTGGCGAACGACAGCAGCGTTTCGAGCTTGTTCTCCGGCTTCGGGTAACCACGGCGGACCGGACCGGCCTTGTACTCGGGGTTCTCCCGTTCCTCCCCGGTCTGCACGCCTTCCGCGTTGACCTTGACCCAGCCCGCGACGACCGCCGGCGGGACGCCGAGGTCACCGAGACCGGACTTGGCGTACTCGGGGTCGACGACCTCGCGCCAGGCCTCCTGGCCGGGGAACGCGACCGGGACGCTGAGCCCGCCGGGTTGCGGATGCGCCTGGCGCAGCTCGCCGTCCGGCTCGCGCACGATCACCGACGGCGGCGGGAAGATCTCCTTCTCGGCGTGACCCTCGTCGAGGAAGGCGATCGTGTTGTAGGGGACCGACCAGCCCTCAGGGATGCGCAGGACCTTCTCGTGGTTCACGCGCAGGCCGGCGCCGCCCGGTTCGGACACGTCCGGACCGTGGACCGCGCGCAGCCACTCTTCGACCTTGGCTACCGCTTCCGCCGATTCCACCTACTCGATCCTCTCCAGGCTGCCGTCGGACACGTGCTCGGCGATGGTCCTCGGGAGCACGTAGGCCACCGCCCCACCAGGCATGTTCGCCCAAGGGACGGTGACACCGATGATCACGTGGAGCGGGCGTCGCAGCCGGTAGGTCCCACCGACGCGCTCCCGTTCCAGCGGCAGGGACGTCGTGGCGAACCGTACCCCTCCGTGGTGAACCAGATTGCCGGTTTCCTCGCCGAACCGCAGTACGACCGTACCGGCGACCATCCGGCTGACGCGCTTGTTGCGGAGCAAGGTGAGGGGAGGCTCACCCGGCGCCGCGTGCACCGGCCAGTCGGCGAGTTCCTTCGCCGTCTCCAGCGGCGTCTCGTGTCCGGCGGTCATCCGCGCCGGATGCAGCAGAACCGCGCCGAGAAGCTGATGCGACGCGTCTTCGAGCTTGTCGAAATACTTCGGCGAGACCGCGGCGCCGTCCGAGTAGGCCGCGACCTCCCAACCCTTCTCGGTGAAGTTGAGGCACCAGGCGCCGTCCGCGCGGTCGCCGATGCGGTAGGCCTCGGGCCAGACGGCGTGCTCGCCGAGTCTGCCGACCAGCACGACCAGGAGTTCTTCGTCGGTCAGCTCCGGATTCGGCGACGTCTCCAGCTCCGCGGCGATGTCGCCCTCGGTCTTCTTGACGTCGGAGCGGCCCGGTCTCGGTCTCGGCTTCCCGAGCAGATCCGCTTCCGCGGTCCGCCGCACCAGATGTTCGACGTACGGCGGCTGGAACCGCTGGCCGCGGATGTGCGCGACCAGCTCCGGCTCCGGCGGGATCCCGTATTTCCGCAGGTAGTGCGGCACGGACGCGTGCCAGATCCAGGTGCCGTCGGTGTGGTAGCTCTCCGGGACGTCGCCGTCGGCCTCCGGATCGAAGATGTCCTTGCCGAGGCCGCTGCCGGACAGGATCGCCGGTTCCCGTTCGAGATACTGCGCGACCAGCGGCGCTTCGGAGTCGTCGAGCTCCGGCCGGTCCACCACCGGCGGCTCGCCCTCGGTGTACGCGTCGACGATCCGGGCGTGCCGGAACTCGACGCGCAACGGAAGCTGCGCGCGCAGCCGCCACCAGTCCGGGACGTGCTCGTCGTCGCGCGGGAACGCGGCCAGCTCGTCCGGGTACGCAGAAGACGGCGGTGCCTCGGTCCACGACGGCTCGTCGTCGAGGGTGAAGTCGAAGTCGAAGGTGCCGTCGGGTTTCAGCGTGAACCGCGACTGGAGCCAGGTCCCCCGGCCGGTCGCGTACATCCCGGTGCGGAGCCTGCCGAAGAGCTCGTTCAGCTCGGGCGCGGGTGCGAGGTTGTGGCCCTCGAGTTCGGTGTGCTCCCCGGCCTGCCGGAAATCGGCGACCGCGGCGTGGGCGGGGTCGGTGATCCCCGCCAGGATGAGCCTGCCGATCTGGACCAGCAGTCCGCGCTGGTGTTCCGGAGTGAGTTGTTCCACGTGAATCATCGCGCCCGGTTCGGGAAACGGGGCTCCGCGCGGAACGACGGCGGCTCACCGGCGGCGCGGCGGGCCAGCTCGTCCTCCCACATCTTGAAGGTGCGTTTGCGCAGCGACTTGATCAACGCCGATTCCTGCGGCTCCACGCGCCGGTTCTCGCTCTTGGCCTGCTGGTAGAGGCCGTCGATGGTCTCGTACAGCGCGAAGATCGGACCGTCGCCCTTGAGTTCGTACGCGCGGGCGCGTTCGGTCTCCTGGACGAACTTCTCCTCGGGCACCTTGCTGATGTCCGAACTCGCCATCGCCCGCAGGACCTCGCGCACGTGCTCCGGCTTTTCGTCGAACTCGCCGGAGCTCAGGTTGAGGAGGTAACCCGTCAGGCCCCCGTCGGGAGTCGACTCGACGCGGTACGTCTTCCCGAAGTACGTGTAGAAGGACGGTGTCTGGATCACGTGCTCTCCTCCGGCGGCAGGCCCTTGCGGAGACCGGCCATGAACTTCTCCCGGACCCGGTCCATCAGGGCCGCTTCCAGCAGGGCCTGCTCCGGGGACAACCGCTTCTTGTTGTCCGCGTCCAGTGTCCGGTTGTACGTCGGGAAGTCGCGGCGGACCTCGTACAAGGCGTGTTCGTAGGCCGAGACGGTGTCGATATGCCGCAGGTGCAGCCGCAGTTCGGCGACGTGCCCGTTCGGCAGCCGGACGTTCATCTGCAGATCGCGGTACCCGCTGTCCTGCGGATTCGCGAACCGATCGTCGAAGCTGACGATCCGGAGGTCCGGATCGGCCATCACCGCGTTCAGCGCGTTGTAGACGTCGGCCAGCGTGTCGAACTGGATCTTCACGCCCACCAGGTCGGTGAGTTTCGACGCGTCGCCGTCGTAGCCCTCGATCTTCGCCTTCGCGCGGTCGTCGTCCTTCGGGCCGGGACGCCCTGAGGACTCTCCGTTGTTGTCGGCCGCGATCCGCTCGGCGATCCGGTTGAGGTCGCCCTGGTTCTGCGGCCACGCCTCCCGTTCGGCGTCCAGGAACTCCTGGATCTTCGCGGTGTCGCCCTTGTCCGCGCGATCGAAGCCGGCGTGGTACTGATCGCCCGGTTCCACGTCGGCGGCGATGTCCGCCGCCGCGTTCGCGAGGTCCCGCTGCTCCTGCGTCAGCGGGGTGTCGCCAGGACCGTCCTGGTGGACGTCGTCGATCATCCGGTGGCCGCGTTCCTCGACGTCACGCAGCGCGTCTTCGAGGATCGGGATGGCTTCCGGATGCAGCAGCAGGCTGCCGATCGTCATCGGGTTGTTCAGCAGCGAAGCCCGCAGGTACGCGTTGTCGGGGTGCTCCATCAGCCGGACGAGTTCCGGATGCGCGGGCAGGTGCTCGCGGATGAAGTCCCGCATCGGGCCGACGTCGTGCTTGACCCCGTTTTCGTCCTCGTGGACGGCCCGCTTCTTGTCCGGGTCGAGCCCGTCGACCGCGGCCGCGACCTCGGGATCGTTCAGGAACCGTTCGACGTCGGCCCGGGGTTGCTCGTCGTGGGCCATGCCGTAGCCCGCGTCGTGCGGCGGCGTCACGATCGGACGGCCGTCCGGCCCGATCCGCGACGGCTGCACGTCAGGGGTGTCTTCCCTGGCGAACGCGATCCGCGGGTCGACGGGCCGCGTCGACGAGGTCTCCGTCCGCGTGGTGTGCCCGTCGGTGTGCTGCGCGGCCGGGCCCTCCGGGACACCGACGTGCATCAGCTTCATGCCCAGCGGCGGATGCGGCAGGTTCATCAGCGCGCCCGACTGCGGGTCGAGGAACGCGACGCCGTCACGCGTGTTCGCCACCATCGCGACGTGCCCGCGCTCGACGCCGTTCTCGTCGAGGTACTTCACGGCGACGACCGCGTGGTGATCGGTCGGCATGCCGCGCATCTCGCGGATCACGGTGTCGTAGTCGGCACGGTCGGAGAACTGCCCGCCGAACCGCTCTTCGACGTGTTCCAGCGTGCCGCGGCTGTCCATCTCGTGCACGAGCAGCGGATCGGCGGTCGAATCGATGCCGTTCAGCCGGTCCATGTACGCGCCCGGCGTGCGGGTGCAGTTGGAGCGGTAGCCGTTCGCCAGCGCGTCGGGATCGTTGAAGTGCGGGTTGACCTCGCCGAGCCGCGGGTGCCGGTCGGCGATGTACGCGGCCTGCTGCTCGGGGCTCGCCGAACCGGCGTGGATCGCCGGTTCGCTCGGCGGGTTGGTCGCGACCGCCATCGACGAGTAGTCGCGCTCCGGGACCGGCAGTTCGGCCGTGTCGTCGGTGGCGGAGTGGTCCTGAGCGGGCTGCTCGCCGTACTCGGGACCCTTGTCGGCGTCCGCGACCCCGTGCTCCGCCGGGTTTTCCGCGGTGAGATGCGGGGTCTGCGGCTCGTCGAAACCACCGAGGCGCGCCATCGACTGCGCCTGGGCGAGACGGGCGAGTTCCGGTGCCTCCGCGGCGTGCCGGGCCCGCCGCTCGTCCATCTTCTGCTTGGCGGTCTCGGGGTCGAGGTAGCGCGGGTCGCCGGGAGTGACCTCTTCGGCGTGGATGACCCACTTCGGCCGGTCGACCAGCGGCGGAGTCTTGAACTCCTTGCTGTGCACGTAAAGCTGCGTGGCCGGCTTGTTGATGGCCTCGTTCTCGCCGGGGTTCTCGGCGAGCGACGAGACGTCCTTGCCCGTCTTCGAGACGATGTGGATCTCGACGTCCTGGCCGAACTTCGACTTCGTGTCCGGCGACGTCTTGATGGTGGAGCTGGTCATCGTCGGCTCGGGGACGGTCTGCCCCGGCTCGTAGTGCGCCGCCATGATCGCGGCGGCCCGCATGTCGCCCTTGGTGTCGATGCCGCGGATGGCCTCGCCGTGGAAGTCCGGCAGCTCGTTGAGCGCGCCGACGATCGCCCGGGTGCTGCGCTGCGCGTTCTCGAAGTCAGGGTGCGACTCACCCTTACGATTCGCTTCGTTGATCGCGTAGGCGTGTTCGCGCGAGTACGAGTAGATCGCTTCGGCCGCTTCGGGCGAGACGCGGTCCTTCAGCGGGCTCGCTTCGAGACGCCTCTGCGCCTTTTCGCGGGCCTGCTCGGCGAGGTCGGCGGAGTCGTAGCGGTCACGGAGGCTCTTGTGATCCTCAGGCGTGCCACGGAAGTTCTCGTCGCCGAGGTAACTCTCGTCGAGCCGCGCCGGCGTCTCTTCCGGACCCTTGAGCCGCTCGGCGATGTCGACCTCGGTCTTGGGCGCCTGCTCCTGAACCGGGGTTTCGGCTTCGTCGGTCTTGTCGGTCTTGTCGGCGTGGGTGGTTTCCGGTGCTTCCGGCGAGTGGACGTGCGGAGCGTCGCCGCCGCCCATCGGCATCGCCTTGATCGACGTCGGATCGTCGGGCAGTGTCGCGAGCCGCCCGGTCATCGGGTCGGCGAAGACGACGCCGTGCGGCGTGTTCACCGCGGCGACGATGCGCGTCTCGATCCGGTCCTTGGACCGCGGCGAGCCCTCCGGCGCGTTCGGATCGGCGGGGGCGTGATGCTCGAACGCCACCGCGGTCCGCGCGCCGACCGGACGTTCGCCCAGCTCACGGGCGACGTCGGCGAAACCGTTCCGATCCGACCACTGCCCGCCGAGCCGGTCGCTGACGTGCTGCAGCGGCGAACCCGCCGTCGCTGGCCCGGCGACGGCGTCGCCACCGTCCATCCGGTTCTCGAACGCGACGAGCGCCTCGGCCGAGTTCGTCTGGTAGCCGTCCTTCCACGATTCGGGCGCGTAGTAGTTGCGGGTGTTGGCCTCGCCGATCGCGGGAAGCTCGTCCATGACCAGCCGGACCTGCTGGTGCGGCGTCTCGGTCGAACCGGCGTGGATGACCGGCGTCCCGCCCTCTTCGAGCGGCTTCGCCAGCTCGGACCAGCCGCCGTCGGGAGCGTGCTCCCGCGGCGGCTTCGGGGTCTCCCGCACCGGGACGTCCGACGCGTCGACCCAGCCACCCTTGCCGTCGGCCAGCTTGGTTTCGAACGCGTCGAGGCCTTTGGACTGGAAGAGCTCCGGGTGATCGCGGCGCAGCTGGGCTTCCTGGTCGGCGGCTTCCTGCGCCAACCGCTCCTGCACGGCGTTGTTGTAGTCGCGCCGCTCGGCGACCTTCTGGTGGACCTCGTCCGGGCTCAGGTGGCCGTCGTCACCGGCGACGACCTCTTCGCATTCGACGATCCACTTCGGCAGGTCGTTCGGCGAACCGTCGTCCAGCCGCTTCTTGTAGTCCGGGTGGTCGGGATGCCCCGGGCCCATCTTGACGTCGGTGACGCGCAGCTGCGTGGCCGACTTCATCAGCACTTCGCGTTCGTCCTTTTTGGACGCGAGGTCTTCGATGTGGCGGCCGGTCTTCGACTGGATGCGCATCTCGACTTCGCCGGGGAAGGTGCTGCGCGGATGGTCCGGCGTGACCCGCGACGTGCTCAGCATCTGCGGGTCGACCATGACCTGGCCCTTGGCGTGCGCTTCGAGGAAGGCCCGGATCGCGCTCTCGTTGCCGTTGAAGTTCACCCGCCGCGAGACGAGACCGTCGTAGGCGGGCATCTCGTTGAGGCCGGAGGTGATCGCCTCGATATGCGGCCGGAGCGCGTCCAGCTCCGGGCCGCCGTGGCGCTGGGCGTGCGTGATCCGCTCGGCCATGTCGGTGCGCGTGTAGCTGTGCACCGCGTACGCGCCCTGATCCGACATCTGCTTGACGCGCGGATCTTCGTGGGCGTCGCGTTTGGCGAGACCTTCGCGGCGGACCTGCTCACTCCGCGCTTCCCCGGTGTCCTTGTCGAAACCGCGTTTGTCGATCTGCGTCTCGGCGAGCGCGCGGTAGGCGGCGGGATCGTCGGTGTGGAAATCCGGGTCGGTCAGATACGGCTCGTCGACAGTGGCCCTGTCGTCGGGCGTGGGCGCTTCGGTGTCCTTCGGTGCCTCGACGTCCTTCGGCGTCTCCGTGTCCTTGGGGACTTCCGTGTCTTTGGGGGCCTCGACGTCCTTCGGCGCCTGGGTGTCCTTCGGGAGCTCGGTGTCCTTGGGCGCGTTCGCGCCGTGGTCCTGAGGCACCTGCTGCGGCGCGTGCTCCACCGGCCGCACCGGCGGCTGCTGCGGCGGACGCTGCGGCTGCTGGGGACCCGCGTTCCCGTCGTGGCCGGGGCGCGGGGCCGGGACCTGCGGCGGACGTTGCGGACCACCGAAACGCGGCGGCTCGGCGCCGGGCGGCATCGGCCGTCCGGGCTGCTGTCCGGGACGTCCCGGCTGACCGGGGTGGTGCCCTGGCGGAGGCGGCGGCATCGGGCCGCGGTTGCCGGGGAACGGACCGTTGCCCGGGTGCTGGGGCCGCGGCGGAGGCGGCGGGTAGCCCGCCGGACCGCGCTGGCCCGGATGCTGTCCGGGCGGCGGAGGTGTCTGCGGGCGCGGCGGAACCCCGCCGTTCGGACCAGGTCCGGGGCCGGGCCTGCCCTGATAACCCTGCGGCGGCCGCGGCGGACCTGGAGGCTGTGGCGGTTGCTGAGGACGCTGACGCGGCCCACGATCCTGCGGGTGTCCACCGTGACCAGGGGGCGGCGGCTGCGGCCCGGTCGGACGCGGACCCATCGGGCCCGGCTGTCCTCGGTGCGGCATCGGTCCGCCGCCACCACCCGGAGGCGGCGCGAACCCACCCGGAGGAGGCGGCGGCTGCATCGGCTGCTGGCCCTGGAAGGGCATCGGCGCGGGCGGCTGGTCGAACCGCGGCTGCTGCGGTCCGCCGTTCCCGGCGAGACCCGCGGCCTGGACGCCGTCGTTCGGCCGGGGAGGCCGGGACGGATCGTGTCCGCCGGGCGGGAAACCACCTGGTGTGGGCCCGTTGCCCGGCGGGTTGCCGCCGGGCGCCATGCCGTAGCCACCCGACGGAGCGGACGAGCCGGACGCCATGCCGTAGCCGCCGGAACTCGACGGCGCGCCCGAGGAAGCGGCGGGCGGCATCGCGCTGGACTGCGACGGGCTCGGCGAAGGACTCGGTGCCGGACTGGACGCCGGTCCTTGTGACGGGCTGGACACAGGTCCTTGCGACGAGCTCGGTGCCGGGCTCGAAGCCGGTGTCTGGGCAGGGCTCGCCGCCGGAGCCTGCGCCGGAGTTTGCGACTGGGCGGCGGGCGACTGCTGCTGGTTCCCCGCCGCGGCCTGCTGCTGTTGTTGGTGCTGCTGACCGGATCCGTTGTCCGCGACCGGTGCGTTCTGGTGGGTCTGTGCCGCCCGCTGACCGTCGCCGGTGTCCGCCGGACGTTCCGGAGCCTGCGTCGAGGACTGGCTGACCCGATCGCCGTCGGCCGCCCGCTGGGGTTGCGGATCGGCGGACGAACTCCGCGGCGAAGGATCACTGTCCGAAGTGGACCGTGGCGCCGGGTCCGGCGAAGAGTCCGACCGCGACGAGGAATCCGACGAAGAACCCGAGTCCGACCGCGAAGAGCCCGAGTCCGAAGAAGAAGAGTCCGATCGCGAAGAAGAACCGGAATCCGAAGAACCCGGCGTACGCGAAGGCGTCCCGGAATCCCCCGAGTCCACATCCGGCGTCGAAGGCCCGTCACCCGCCGCGGGACCGGGCGTGTTCGCGGCCTTGATGTCGCCGATCTGGCTCTTCGCCCCGTCGACACCACCGCCGACCGCCCCGCCGGACGCGCCCATCAGCACGTCCTTGGCCGAAAGCTTGTCCAGGTCACCGGTGACGGCGGCCTGCCCGACCGTGCTGGCGACGCCTTCGGCCGCTCCGCGCACGGCACCCCGCGCCGCGCTGTCGACGATCTGGCCGCCGACGCTGTCGGACAGTCCCTTGGTGGCGCCCTTGCCGATACTGCTGCTGCCCGCGCCCACGACACCGTCGACGGCGCCGCTGATCGTGGAATCCTTGGTCTTGCTGAAATCCCAGCTGTCGCGGTCGCCCTTGGCCATCTGCAGGCCCTGGATCCCCGCGTCCATGGCGAGGTTCATCGCCGTGTTCTGCAGGACCTCTTTACCGATCTTCTTCAGGCCCTCTTTGAGAAGTTTCTCCAGGAGTTCCTTCGCGACCTTCTTGAAGCCTTCCTGCGCGAGCTTCTGCATCAGCTGGCGGAAGATCATCTGGACGGTCATGCGGGTGGCGATCTGCGCCGGCGCGATCCCGGCCGTCGAACCGCCGAACGTCACCGCCGCGGCCGCGATCATCGCGACGATCTGGGCGGCGAGGATCACCAGCGAGATGATGATCATGTACTTCGTGTACTCGACGTCCAGCGCGGTCGCGTTGCACGAGTCGCCGAGCGCCTTCGAAGAATCGGCGAGCGACTTGAAATACGCCTCGTCGCCCTCGACGAACTTCTTCCAGGCCTCGGCGAATTTCTCCGCGCCCTGACCGCTCCAGCCGCCGAGGACCTCGGTGGCGCCCTTGGTCGCGGTGTCGGCGATCGGCTGGATCGCCTTCGAGGCGTTGTGCCAGGCGTCGCGCAGTTCGCGGAGCTTGTCCTCGTCGCCTTCGGGCCAGCTTTCCCCGACGACGATCGGCAAGAGCCACTTGACCGCGTCGGGCATCTCCATACCCACGGCGCTAGACCTTCTTGTCCAGCGTCGACTTGATCTCTTCCTCGGCGTTCGTGAACGCGGTCATCGAGCGTTCGACGTTGTGCTGCATGCCCCGCAGCGCCTCGACGATGTTCGCGAACCCCTCGGACGAGCCCTGCGCGCCCGGCTCGTAGTCCTTCGCGAACTCCTTGCCCGCGTCGTCGCTGCCCCAGCACTGGCCGAGCGAGTTCATCGCGGCCAGCAGTTCCTTGCCCGCCTCGTCCAGCTGGTCCGCGGCGATCCCCAATTTGGCCGCGGCCGACTTCACCGCATCCGGATCCGCGGTGAATCCGGCGCCGCCCCCACCGTTCGGCATCAGACTCCCCTGGTCAGCCAGCTCGAAGGCGGCTCTTCCTCATCGTCGTCCTGCTGACGCACCCGTTTCGGAACCGGTTTCGGCGTCGGCGGCGCGGGCGGGGCGGCCGGTGGCGGAGGAGGCGGCGGCGTGTCGTCCTTGATCATCAGCGGGGCGTCGAAGTCTTCGTCGGACTTCGCCGGCTCCTCTTCCTCTTCGGCAGCGAGGAAGTCCGGAATGGCCGGCATCAGCCCTTGCAGCGAAGGCGCGCCTTCGATGAGGTCCGAAAGGTCCGGCAGCCCTTCGGTGATCGGGGCCATCAGCTCGGCGACCTGCTGCTTGACCTGCAGCGATCCCTGGCGGACCAGGGACAGCACGGTGTTGGCCAGCTGCGCGGGGTTGGTGCGCTCGAAGGCGTTCGGCTGGATCTCGAGTTTGGCGAGGGTGCCGGTCGCGTCGATGGTGGCGCGGACGAGGCCGTCCTGCGAGACCACCGTCGCCGAGGTCTGCGAAGCGGCTTCCTGCGCGTCCCGGAGCTGGGCCGTCTGGCGCTCGAACTGTTCGAGCAGCGTGTCGACCTGGTCCTTCATGGCGGCATTGCGCGCTTCGAGGCGTGCGCTGTCGTCGCCGGCCGTCGTCACTTGAGCCCCCGCTAGTGCTGGATCCCGGGCATACGCCACCCGGTGTCGGTAAGCGTCACCCTAATGCCAACGCCCGCGCCATATCACCGGATCTGGTGTTTTCGCACGGCGAGCAGATGACCGGCGGCTCCCGCCACGTAGAGGACGGTCGCCGTGACGAGCAGCCCCGGCGAGCGTCCGTCGGCCGGGATCACCGTCGCGGCCAATGAGACCGCGACGACCTGGGTGATGTTGAAGAGCGTGTCGTAGAGCGCGAAGACCCGCCCCCTCGCTTCGTCGGCGACGTCGAGTTGCACCGAGGAATCGACGCAGAGTTTCAGCACCTGTCCGGCGCCGGTCACCAGGAACGCCGCGAGCAACGCGGTGGGGATCGTCATCGGCAGGCCGAGCGCGGACTGCGCGGCCGCCGCCAGGACCAATGCCCCCACCACGACGCGAACCCTGCCGAACCGCTTGATCAGCCAGGCGGTCAGCAGCCCGGCGACGAGGATCCCTGCACCGGCGAACGCCGCCATCTCGCCCAGCCCCGTCATCCCGGCGGCGAAGTGGTCGCGCATCAGCAGCACCGTCACCAGCAGCGAGATCCCGTACGACGCGCGATGGGCGAACAGCGCGACGAACCCGGCCGTGACGCTGGGCGTGCGCCAGGCCGCCTTCGCGCCATCGGCCAGGCCGCGGGCGACGGCGAGGGCCGGGTTCGACGGCTCGTCGACCGTCGACGGCCCGAGCAGTCCGCGCGCGAATCCGGCGGCTAGGACGGCGGCGCCGATCCCGCCCAGCGCGGCGACGGCGGTGACCCAGGCGGAACCGGCGTCGTCCGCGCCGGTCAGCGCCCGGAGGCCGATCGCGCAGCCGCCCCCGACGACGGCGAGCACCGAACCCCAGGTGGCCGCGAAGGCGTTCGCGGCGACCACGGACTTCTCTTCGACGACATGCGGAAGCGACGCGGACAGACCCGAGCCGATGAACCGTGAGATGCCTTCGGATGCCAGCGCGAGGGAGAAGAGCCCGATCCCGGCCACACCCGTGCCCACGGCGACGGCCGTCGCCAGGATGGTGGCCGACCGCAGAAGGCTCGCGAAGATCAGGACCTTCCGGCGGTCCCAGCGGTCGAGCAGCGCGCCCGCGAACGGGCCGACGATCGAGTACGGCAGCAGCAGCGCCGCGAATCCGCCCGCCATGGCGAGCGCGTCGGCGGCGCGTTCGGGGTTGAAGAGGACGGCACCGGCCAGTCCGGCCTGGTACATGCCGTTGCCCCAGTGCGCGGAAAACCGCGTGAACAGCAGTCGGAGGAAGTCACGGTCGCGGACGAACGCCCTGGTGGGCGCCGTGGCGGTGGTCGTCACGGGAGCAGCCTATAAAGGTGGCCGATGCGCTTTGAGGTCGCCTCTCGGCGGCTATGCGCAGTGTGGCTCCAGCCGGACGGTATTCCACAAAGGCGGTTCTTCAGTGAGCCCGGGGGACACGGAAAGCGCACCGACCGTTGTGTCCAACGGTGCTCGTGATGCTGTTGTTCCCAGAGCCGGACGATTTGTCCCCGCTCGAAGTGGGATCATGGCGGACGTGCCAGCGGACGCCGAGGTCGAACCGGGAACGCTCCTGGTCGCCGCCCCCACGATGTTCGATCCCAACTTCCGGCGAACCGTCGTGTTCGTCATCGATCACCGGGACGAGGGAACGCTCGGCGTCGTGCTCAACCGGCCGAGTGACGTGCCGGTGTACGACGTGCTCCCCAACTGGGGCGGGCACGTCGCCGAGCCGCAGTCGGTGTTCGTCGGCGGTCCGGTCGAGAAGAAGACCGCGTTGTGCCTGGCCGCGTTGCGGACCGGTGAGACGGCGTCGAGCGTGCCGGGCGTGATCGCCGTCCGGGGCCCGGTCGCGTTGGTCGACCTCGACACCGATCCCGAGATCCTGGTGCCGAAGGTCCGCGGTGTGCGGGTGTTCGCCGGGTACGCGGGCTGGGATTCCGGCCAGCTGGCGAACGAGATCGAACGCGACGACTGGGTGATCGTCCCGGCGCTGCCCAGTGACGTCCTCGCCTCGCCGCACCACGACCTGTGGGGCCAGGTGCTGCGGCGTCAGGGCATCCCGCTGGCGCTGCTGGCCACCCACCCGGGAGACCTCCAGCGCAATTAGGCGGTGGCGGTGTCGGCCTTCTTGAAGACGCCGCAGGTGCCACAGGCACAGCCGCTGCAGCCGGCGGGCCGCTCCGGTTCGGGCTCCGGCACCGTCGCGGCGGCGCGGTTGCCGAGCACTCCCCCGGCCGCGACCAGCGCGACCATCCCGGCCACACCCACGAACGAGGCGAGCAGCAGCCCGAACGTCGTCGGCATGACCAGCGCGGCGATCCCCGCGAGCACGGCGATCACGCCGCCGGCCAGCGTCGGGACTCCGGCGACCTTGTTGCCGAGCCGGAAGGCCTCTTCGCTGCGCATCGTGGCGGCGGTGCGCACGCCGGCGCCGCGGTCACGCGGCAGCTTCTCGCGCAGGCCGAGGAACCCACCCCAGCCGACGAGGACACCCAGCACGATCGGGACCAGCGCTATGACGAACACTCCACGAGGATAAGCGTGACGTCCCGGCAACCTGCCGGATACCCTGATCGACTGTGCTACAGGCCATGTCACGCCGAGTTCTTGCCACCGCCCTGATCGGGGCCGTTCCCCTCACCCTGATGGCCGCACCGGCCGCCGAAGCGGGTCACCGTCCGCTTCGCCTGATCGGGGAACAGCTCGTCCCGAACGCCCTGCCCTACGAGGGCACCGTCGTCGGCGGCCTGTCCAGCATCGACTACGACCCCCGCACCGGCGAGTACGCGCTGATCTGCGACGACCGCTCCGCCATCAACCCGGCGCGGTTTTACACGGCGAAGTTCTCCCTCGACGCCAAGGGCCTCGGCCCGGTGACCTTCACCGGCACCAAGCCGCTCCTGCGTCCCGACGGCACGCCGTACCCGCCGCTCGCGAAGAACGACCCCGCGCAGCCGCCGAACATGCAGACCATCGACCCCGAAGAGCTGCGCGTCGACCCCTGGACCGGCCGGTACGTCTGGTCGCAGGAGGGCGAGCGGTCGGCCGCGGCCCGGATCGACCCGTCGATCCGCGAGGCGGAGCGCGACGGCTCCTACACCCGTGACCTGCCGATTCCCGCCAACGAGAAGATGACCGAGACGGCGGGGCCGCGGCAGAACCTCGCCCTCGAAGGCCTCACCTTCGCGGGCTTCGGGTCGCTGGTCGCCAGCTCGGTCGAAGGCCCGCTGCTCCAGGACGGCCCGGAGCCGAACACCACGTCGGGCGCCCTTTCGCGGATCACCGTCCAGTCGCGGTTCGGGCCGGTCCTCGCGCAGTACGCGTACCCGCAGGAGAAGGTCTTCGCGTCGCCGAACCCGCCCGGCGCGTTCGCGACCACCGGCATCTCGTCGCTGCTGGCCGTCGACCAGGCCGATCCGACGCGCTACCTGGTGATGGAGCGGTCGTTCGTCACCGGCGTCGGCAACAAGATCCGCATCTACGAAATCGACACCAAGGGCGCCACGAACGTCCTCAAAACGCCCTCCCTCGCCGATGCGACGAAGGTCAAGCCGGTCAAGAAGCGCCTGTTGGCGGACCTGGCGGACTTCGAACTGTCCACGGTGGACAACGTCGAGGGCATGACCTGGGGCCCGCGCCTCCCGAACGGGGAGCGGAGCCTGGTCCTGGTCAGTGACAACAACTTCTCCGCGACCCAGGTGACCCAGTTCATCGCTCTGGCGGTCCCCTCGGAACGCCTTTGACCTGGGCGTTAAACTGGACCCATGAACACGGCTCGGCTGCTCCTTAGCCTGCCGCGCTGAACTCGGTCGAACGGCCGGGACCAGCGCGGCGACCCCTCATGCCCTCCGGGCTGAGGGGTCGAGTTGTTTCTGGAGTGGCTTGACGTGGATGAGCACGGAGGATTTCGGCGATGAACCAGGCGAGCGAAGGCGCCGACGCGGCCCCTCAGCACCGCTACACCGCGGAGCTGGCGGGCCAGATCGAGCAGCGTTGGCAGGACTACTGGTCCGACCACGGCACTTACCACGCACCGAACCCGGTGGGCCCGCTCGCGGACGAGAGCGGTGAGGTCCCGTCGGACAAGCTGTTCGTCCAGGACATGTTCCCGTATCCGTCGGGCTCCGGCCTGCACGTCGGGCACCCGCTGGGCTTCATCGCGACCGACGTCTTCGCGCGGTATCACCGCATGATCGGCCGCAACGTGCTGCACACGATGGGCTTCGACGCCTTCGGCCTGCCCGCCGAGCAGTACGCGGTGCAGACCGGGCAGCACCCGCGCAAGACGACCGAAGAGAACATGGAGACCTACCTGCGCCAGATCCGGCGCCTGGGACTGGGTCACGACGAGCGTCGCCGGATTTCGACGATCGATCCGGACTACTACAAATGGACCCAGTGGATCTTCCTGCAGATCTTCAACTCGTACTACGACGAGAAGGCGGGTAAGGCCCGGCCCATCGTCGAGCTGGAGACCGAGTACGCGCAGGACAAGCGCCGCACGCCCGACGGCCGCAACTGGTGCGAGCTGACCCGCGCCGAGCAGCTGGAGATCATCGACACGCACCGGCTGGTCTACTTCTCCGAGGCGCCGGTGAACTGGTGCCCCGGTCTGGGCACGGTGCTGTCGAACGAAGAGGTCACCGCGGACGGCCGCAGTGAACGCGGCAACTTCCCGGTGTTCCGGCGCAATCTGCGGCAGTGGATGATGCGGATCACCGCGTACGCCGATCGCCTGGTCGACGACCTGGACCTGCTGGACTGGCCGGAGAAGGTCAAGTCCATGCAGCGCAACTGGATCGGCCGCTCGCACGGCGCGCGGGTCTCGTTCGATTCCGGCGACAAGAAGATCGAGGTCTTCACCACCCGCCCGGACACCCTGTTCGGCGCCACGTACCTGGTGGTCGCGCCCGAGCACCCGCTGGTCGACGAACTGACCGCCGCCACGTGGCCGGAAGGCGTCGACGCGAGCTGGACCGGCGACGCCGCCACCCCGGCGGAAGCCATCGCCGAGTACCGCGCCGCGGCTTCGCGGAAGTCCGAATTGGACCGTCAGGAGAACAAGGAGAAGACCGGCGTCTTCACCGGCTCCTACGCGGTGAATCCGGCCGACGGCAAGGAGATCCCGGTCTTCGTCGCCGACTACGTCCTGATGGGCTACGGCACCGGCGCGATCATGGCCGTCCCCGGCCAGGACACCCGCGACTGGGAGTTCGCCGAGAAGTTCGGCCTGGAGATCATCCGTACGGTCCAGCCGACGGAAGGCTTCGACGGCAAGGCGTTCACCGGCGACGGGCCCGCGATCAACTCGGGCTTCCTGGACGGCATGGGCGTCGACGAGGCCAAGAAGACGATGATCGGCTGGCTGGAGGAGAACGAGCACGGCCGCGGCACCGTCCAGTACAAGCTGCGCGACTGGCTGTTCTCGCGTCAGCGCTACTGGGGCGAGCCGTTCCCGGTGGTCTACGACGAGGACGGCCACGTCCACGCGCTGCCGGAACGCATGCTGCCGGTCGAACTGCCCGAGGTCGCCGACTACTCGCCGGTGACGTTCGACCCGGAGGACAAGGACAGCACCCCGTCCTCGCCGCTGGCGCGCGCCACCGACTGGGTCGAGGTCGAACTGGACCTGGGTGAGGGCAAGAAGACCTACCGCCGCGACATCAACACCATGCCGAACTGGGCGGGTTCCTGCTGGTACCAGCTGCGATACCTGGACCCGACGAACCCGGACGTGTTCGTCGCGCCGGAGAACGAGGCGTACTGGGTCGGCCCGCGGCCTGCCGAACACGGCGTCGACGACCCCGGCGGCACGGACCTGTACGTCGGCGGTGTCGAGCACGCCGTGCTGCACCTGCTGTACTCGCGGTTCTGGCACAAGGTGCTGTTCGACCTGGGCCACGTGTCGTCCAAGGAGCCGTACCGGAAGCTGTTCAACCAGGGTTACGTGCAGGCGTACGCGTACACGGATGCCCGCGGTGTGCACGTCCAGGCCGATCAGGTCGTGGAGCGGGACGGCAAGTTCTTCTTCGGCGAAGAAGAGGTCAAGCAGGAATACGGCAAAATGGGCAAGAGCCTGAAGAATGTCGTGACGCCTGACCAGATGGCCGCCGACTACGGCGCCGACACCTTCCGCTTCTACGAGATGTCGATGGGCCCGCTGGACGTCTCGCGGCCGTGGGCGACCAAGGACGTCGTCGGCGCGCAGCGCTTCCTGCAGCGCCTGTGGCGCCTGGTCGTCGATGAAGAGACCGGCGAGCTGCGTGTGTCCACAGTGGACGCCACGGATGTCGACCGCAAGCAGCTGCACAAGGCGATCGCCGGGGTCCGCGAGGACTACGCGGAACTGCGGTTCAACACGGCCGGCGCGAAGCTGATCGAGCTGAACAACCACGTCACCAAGGTCTACGGCGGTGCCGAGGCGACTCCGCGCGAGCTGGTGGAGCCGCTGGTGCTGATGCTGGCGCCGCTGGCCCCGCATCTGGCCGAGGAGCTGTGGAAGCGGCTGGGGCACGCGGATTCCCTGGTGCACGGGCCGTTCCCGGTCGTCGACGAGAAGTACCTGGTCGAGGATTCGGTGGAGTACCCGATCCAGGTCAACGGCAAGGTGCGTTCCCGCGTCACCGTGCCCGCCGACGCGGGCAAGGACGCCGTGCAGGCGGCCGCGCTGGCCGACGAGAAGGTCGCCGCGCTGGTCGGCGACGGCACCCCGCGCAAGGTGATCGTCGTGCCGGGGCGATTGGTCAACATCGTGCTGTAACGCCGTGGCCGAAAGGCGCCAGCGTCGAGGGTCATGAGGCGATTCGATGGAGTTGTTCAAGGACAACGAAATCGAACGGAGAACACCGCATGACCCTCGACGGCAAGGTGGCTTTGGTGACCGGCGGCAGCCGCGGGATCGGTGCCGCCACGGCGATCCGGCTCGCCGAGGACGGCGCCGACGTCGCGCTCACCTACCAGAACAACGCCGAACTCGCGGCCGGTGTCGTGGACAAGATCAAGGCGCTCGGCCGTCGTGCGCTGGCGATCCAGGCCGACAGCGCCGACGCCGCGGCCGTGGTCTCCGCGGTCGACACGGCGGTCGCCGAATTCGGCAGGCTCGACGTGCTGGTCAACAACGGCGGCGTCGGCTTCGTCGGCCCGCTCGACCAGACGAGCCTGGAGGACATCGACCGCGTGCTCGCGGTCAACGTCCGCGGTGTCTACGTGGCCACCCAGGCCGCGGCCCGGCACCTCGGCGACGGCGGCCGCGTGATCACCATCGGCAGCTGCGTCTCGGACCGCGTGCCCGGTCCCGGGATGTCGCTGTACGCGGTGAGCAAGACCGCGCTGCTGGGCCTGACCAAGGGCCTGGCCAGGGAACTGGGGCCGCGCGGCATCACCGTGAACATCGTCCACCCCGGCCCGACCGACACCGACATGAACCCGGCCGACGGCCCGTACGCCGCCGACCAGCGGAGCCTGACGGTGTTCGACCGCTACGGTTCGCCGTCGGAGGTCGCCGCCACCGTGTCGTTCCTGGCACGGCCGGAAAGCAAGTACGTGACCGCCGCGACCGTCTCGGTCGACGGTGGGCACGCGGCCTAGCTACTCGGTGGACAGGCCGATCTCGCGCGCGAGATCGGCCAGCATCGCGTCGAAGAGGACGTCCGGTTTCGAGAACGGGATCGGGTAGTTGCCGAAGACCTCGAGCGTGACGTGCCCGTAGAGCCGGGCCCAGAACTGGATCATCAGGTACGTCACGCCGAGGTCGAGCTTTTCGAGCGGGAACGTCGCCCCGGACTCCTTCAGCACGGCGAGCAGTTCCTCTTGGAACGACGTGAGATCGTCGCGCAGCTCGGCCGGGACCACGTCGTTCGACGGCGTCACCAGATCGTGCATCGCGAGCACGCGCCCCGCCGCCGCGAGGAAGATCCGCCCGAACGGCTCGTCCAGCCTGCTCAACGTGTCGTCGCCGGCCGGCGACGCGAAAACCAGCGTGAACTCCTTCGTGTGCGTGAGCGCCCACCGCCGGAATCCCTTGCAGATGGCGAAAAGCTGCAGCGCGCCCTCATCCGGCAGCTGCGCGATGTCCTCGGCGAGCCCGGCCGCCAGATCCGCGACGACATCCGCGCGCAGATGCTCGACCAGATCGTCGCGGGAACCGTAGTAGCGGTACAACGCCGGTGCCGTGATGCCGAGCTCGCGCGCGATCGCCCGCAGGGTCACGGCCTCCGGCCCCTGCTCGACCAGGAGCGCCCGCGCCGTCCGGCGGATGTCCTGATCGGTCGCGGCCCGCTCGCGACCCCTGCGGCCGGTGTTCGTCATCCGGGCATTCTAGGTGGTCAGTGCGCCCTTACCGGGGAAGAACCCAGAAGCCGGGACTGGAGCCGCGTGAGCGGCCGGAGCGCAAGGAAGATCGGGATGGCCATCCCGGCCGCGATGAGGAAGTGCACGATCCACGCCCCTGCCAGCGTCGGCCCGCCCCACGTGCCCTCGGGATCGCTGCCGGTCCAGAAGAGCCCGTAGGTCGCGATGCGCCCGACGAGGTAGAACAGCGGCAAAGCGAGCAGGAACGCGGCCGCGCTCGGACCGAACGCCGCCACGAACCGCGGCCGGGACCCACTCTCGTGCCCGAGCCAGCGCCGCGTCAGTCCACGCTGGGCCTTCGCGCCGCCGAGATACCCCGGCAGCACGAGAAGCGCGTAGACCGCGCGTTTCCAGTCCGAAATCGTCATACCGGCCACGCTAGGGCCCGCTGACCTGCGGGAACATGAGGTAAGCCGTCGGATCCGGTAGGGAAAACCGGAGGTCGCTGTGGTGATCCACACGACCGGGGTGCGGATGTCCGCCAAACGTTCCCCGATGTCAGACGGGTATGCCACACTCGGTCGCCGAACGGCTACGACGTGAACAGGGGAGGTTCGCGTGTCGAACCCTGAGCAGCTCTTCGCTGATTTCGAGGCCAAGCTGGCCGACGCCCAGCGGAAGGCCAATCAGATGCGCACCGAGATCGAGGGCGTCTCGGTGTCCGAACGCAGCAAAGACGGCCAGATCTCGGTCAAGGTCAACCACGCGGGGAACCTGGTGGGTCTGGAGATCGGCCCGTCCGTGCGGGACAACCCCGCGCTCGCGCAGGAGATCCTCCGCGTCGTCCAGAGCGCGCAGAGCAAACTCGCGGCCGCGATGCAGACCGGCGTGCCGTCCATCGCGGGCACCGAAACGATGAACGAGCTGGTCAACCAGCTGCACAACGAGTACCCGGAACCCGAACCGACGGGCTACGTCGAGGGCGGTCACCAGGAGGCGGACGAGGACGACCGCTTCGTCGCCGAAGACGAACTCGACGCGCCTCCGCCCCCTCCCGCCCCGAAGCCGCCCGCACCCCCGGCCCCGCCCGCGCCGCCGCGCGCCGCGCGCCGGCAGCAGACGGACCACGAGGACGACTACTTCACCGGCGGCGACTTCCTGCGCTGAGCGGGTTCTTGAGGGAGGGAAACCATGGGGCAGCCACAAGGTGACCAGGGCTTCAATGTAAATCCGGACCAGATCGACGAACACGCCAAGCAGGTCGCGACCACGCTGGAAACCATTCAAACCGCATTGGCGGCTGATCAGCAAAGCCGGATCCAGGCAGGCGACTTCGGTTTGATCGGGCAACTCGTCGCCCTTGACGTCTGGTGCAGCAGCACCGCTGACAAGGCAGCAGAGGCGCTTAAGAGTGCTGTCGATGCGGGCGAGCATCACGTCACGACAGTACGAAAGTGGGCCCAGGCCCGTCGGGTCGACGAGGCGTCGGCGATTGAGCTGATCAACCGCTCGGGGCAGGTGCGACATGGCTGACGGAGAGAACAGCATCCTCCATGACGCCAAGGAGGAGACCGATTCCGAGAAGAGGCCTGTCGATAGCTTCCTCGAAGGTGCGGGTGCAATTCAGGACACCTACGGCGGGATCGAGAAGCTGGCTCAAGGTGACTGGACCGAAGGCCTGCTGAGCCTGGGTTCGGCGGGATTCGACGCAGCGTCGTTGATCGCCAGTGGCGGGAATCCGCTCGAGACTCTCTTGAGCTGGGGACTGGGCTGGGTGATCGAGCACGTCGACTTCCTGAAGGAGCCTCTCGACTGGCTCACCGGCAATCAGGACGCGCTTGATCTCGAGGCCCAAAAATGGACGGCCATCAGTAAGAAGGTCCAGGAGACGGCTGAGCAGCTGACGGCCGAGGTTCGGAAGAACACCGTTGACTGGACCGGTGCGGTGGCCGACCGTTACCTGGAATACGTTCAGGAACAGTTGCATTCGTACCGGGCATTGTCCGACGCCGCACGTGACGCCGGCGCCGTCGTCGAGGTCTGCAAGATCATCCTCGATGTCGTCCGGACGGTGATCCGTGACCTCATCACGGATACCTTGGCGAAGATCATATTCATTCTTATGCGCTACCCCCCGCCCGGGTACCCCGCGGCCCTCGCGGCCGAGGGAGTTCCATTCGCCATCAAGAAGGCGGGAGAATCGCTGACGTGGGTGCAGAAGCTTCAACGAGCTTTCGCCAACGCCATCGCACTTCTGAAGAAATTGGACGTCGTATTTGTCGACTTGGTGAAGAAGTGGGCGAAAGACGGAGGCAAGTACGTGGCCGACGTCGTCAGCCACGTCGGTGGCGTCGCGATGCACGCGGGCCTGGACACGTTGGGCGGAGTCGGTAAGGCCGCTGTCAAAGAGGTGGCCAAGGGCGCGCTGGATTATGGTGCCTCGACTGAGAACAGTGAAAGCGCGGACGATGAGAAGGAAGATGAGGAGAAGACCACGATCGACCCGAACAAATCCGGGGTTGTCGGTAAGGGCGCCGCTCCGGCGTCATCTGAGGTGAGGCAAGAGGAAAAACCCATCTTCGGACAGCAGGGTGGCCAGAGGATCTCGGGGTCGCTGTAATGGCGACGCTGTTCAGCGAAGGCCTGTGAGGCGAATTTGAGCTCAACCGCCAAGGGGCTGTCCGCCTCGTTCGCAGTACTCATCCTGGCCTTGGGGCTGGCGGTGCTCCCGGCTCTCACGGTCCATCGGCTCGCTTCGGCTCCGGCCAGTTTGTCCAGTTGGTCGGACGAGGGCAGGGACGGCACTGCCTCAGTGACCGCATGCGTTACTCGCGGTCCGATCGGCCTTGGCGGCGTCGGCTACTACTGGGTTTGCACGGCGGACGTCGTCACAGAGGCTGGAACGCGGACCGGTATCGAGTTCGAAGGGGAACTCACACCGGGCGATCAAGGAAAACCAGTTTCCGTCATCGACGATGACGGAAACTGGAAACGCAATGGCGCTCATCCATATTGGTTCCTGGACTACGTTTTCGGTGCCTATCTCTTCATCTTGATGTTCATCGCCGTAGTCGTGGCCGGCTCTGTCTATCACGAGTTCAAGAAGGAAGGCCAGGAGGAGAGTGCCGCGGAAGCGGCGACGGCATCGGTGGACCTGCCGGTCAGGCATCATGAGGCGCACGAGGCCAACCCGAGCTGGGGGAAGGTAGGAGCCGGTCTGGGGTTGATCCTGGCGGTTGTGGGGATCTTCACCGGCTGGCTGGTCTTCGTGGGACGGGTCTCCGGCGTCTGGGACCCGGCCTACCTCGTCGCTGGAGCGATTTTCGTCATCGGTGCGACGATCGTTTACTACAGCCTGAGAAGAAGAGAACCGCTGAAAGAAGTGACGTTCTTGGTCGAGGCCGAGGGGCTGAGGGTGGTGACCAGTGATGGTCGGGGGACCCTGTTGGCTTGGTCGATACTGGAGCGGATCGTCTTCGATCAGCCTCGCGCCATGCGGTTCCGGGATGTCGTTTCGGTCCTGCTCGTTCCCGTTCCTTCGAAACGGGATGGGCTTCACGGCTGGATTCGGACGTACTTTCGCGGGGTGGGGACAAGCTTCGGGTACGAGTTGTCACCCGGCGCGCGTCGGGCGGCGGCCACGACGTTCTCGGACCTGATCGAAAAGCATCGTCCTGGTCTCACCCGGTGGCCTCGGCGTGAGATCCGGCGTTGGGGCTTCGGCCTGTTCGGACTCGTTGATCGGTTCCGCCGGACCAAACGGCAGTAGGACGGAAAGCGGCTAGCCCGGGGAACCCGACCAGTTGCCCGCGTGATCGCTGCCAACCTCTTCCTGCCGATACCAATCCGGAACGGGAAGACCAGGCCAGTTCCTTGCGCGCGTCGCCGCACTGTATTCAAGGTGTTGACCAACACAGGATGGCGAAGCCGGGGCGCCGCCGGCGCCGATCACTCGGGGGGCTACGTGATCGACGCCGGCGACCCGATGCCCTCTTCCCGACGGAAGCCGGGATCGGGGCAACGTCACCGCTTGGAAGCGGCAACGCATCTCAAGAGCGGGCGTGATCGCCGAAGTGACGCCCGGGGGAAGGTTATCCTCCGAAAGAGTGACGGCGTTCCGCTGCTCGCCTGATTGTCGCACTACGCGCCGAGAAAGTTACAAAGTTCTTCACATCTTCGTCTGGAGAAGGGGCACGCCCGGACAACCGCTGGTCATGGCATCGTCTCTTCCATGACTTCTCAGGTGCTGGTCATCGGGTCCGCCAATGCCGATCTCGTCGTCCCGGTCGATCGGCGACCCGGTGGTGGCGAAACCGTACTCGGTGGCGACACGATCTTGTCGCCGGGTGGCAAGGGCGCCAACACCGCGGTCGCCGCGGCCAGGCTCGGGGCGGACGTCGCGTTGCTCGGCGCGGTCGGCGACGACCCGTACGGCGAGTTGCTCAAGCGGTCGCTCGCCGAGTCCGGGGTGGACACCGGCTCGCTGCGCACGAGTGAGCGCCCGACGGGGATCGCGTACATCACGGTCACGCCGGACGGCGAGAACTCGATCCTCGTCTCACCCGGCGCCAATTCCGCTTTGCGGCCCGAGGACGTCGACCTCGACGGCGCCGAGATCGTGGTGCTCTCGCTGGAGATCCCGCTCGAAACCGTCGAGCATGCCGTCGCGAAAGCCGTCGATCACCACGTGAAGACGCTGCTGAATCTGTCGCCCGCCGCCGAGCTTTCCGCGAAGACGCTGCAGGGGCTGGACGTCCTTCTGGTCAACGAGCACGAGGCCGCGTTCCTGCTCGGTGGCGAGGCGGATTTCCCCAAGCTGCTCGATCTCGGTCCGAAGGCCGCGGTCGTGACGCTCGGCGCGAAGGGGGCGGCTGTGGTGACGGCCGACGGGGTGACGGAGGTGCCGTCGCCGAAGGTCGAGGCCGTCGACACGACGGGCGCCGGTGACGCTTTCGCGGGGGCGCTCGCCACGTCGCTCGCGAAGGGCGAGGAATTGGTCGACGCGGCACGCAAGGCGGTGAAGGTGGCGGCGATCACCGTGACCCGCCAGGGTGCGCAGCCCTCGTATCCGACGGCGTCCGAACTGGAATGATGTCCTCTTCTGTGTTCTGCTGATGGCTATGAGCCAGCTCACGCCGCCTATGAGATATGGTCTAGACCATGCCGTCTGAGTCACTGTCCGGGGTCGCTGTCAGTCCCGGCCGCGCGAGCGGTCCTGTCGTCCGGGTCGCCGAACCGCTCGGTGAACCCGCGAGCACGCCGGCACCGGCCGATCCCGCCGCCGAGGCCGCCCGGATCGCCCCGGCCGCGCAGATCGTGGCCGGCAGGCTCGAGAAGCTCGCCGAGACGGCGACCGGTGAGGCCGCGACGATCCTCATCACCACCGCGGCGATGGCGGCCGATCCGGCGCTCGTCTCCTCGGCGGAGCAGCTGGTCAAGGACCAGCATCTGCCCGCGCCGCGCGCGGTGCACCAGGCGGCGGGGAAGTTCGCCGACGCGCTCGCCGCCGCCGGCGGCTACATGGCCGAGCGGGCTCGCGACGTCCTCGACGTGCGCGACAGGCTCATCGCCGAACTGCTCGGCATCGCGCCTCCCGGCGTTCCCGACCTCGCCTCGCCGAGCGTGCTCGTCGCCCGCGATCTCGCGCCCGCCGACACCGCCGGTCTCGACCCGGACAAAGTGCTCGCGCTCGTCACCGAAGAGGGCGGCCCCACCAGCCACACCGCGATCCTCGCCCGCGCGCTCGGCATTCCCGCCGTCGTCGCGGTCCGCGGGCTCCTCGCGCTCGACGCGCAAGCGCTTGCGGTGGACGGTGACACCGGCGTCGTCGAGGTCGCGGACCCGGACGCCGAGGTCGTCACGGCCGTCAAGTCCGGCGCGATCGAGTGGGACGGCACCGGCGCGACCTCCGACGGCCACCGGGTGAAGGTGCTCGGCAACGTCGGTTCCGCCACCGACGCCCAGGCCGCCGCCGAGGCGGGCGCGGAAGGCGTCGGCCTCTTCCGCACGGAGTTCTGCTACCTCGACGCCTCTTCCGAGCCGAGCGTCGAAGAGCAGCGCAAGGCCTACACCGCCGTGCTCACGCCGTTCCGCGGCAAGCCGGTCATCGTCCGCACCCTCGACGCGGGCGCGGACAAACCCCTCGCGTTCCTGGAGCCCGAGGACGAGCCCAACCCGGCGCTCGGCGTACGCGGCCTTCGCGTCGCTTTCGACCGTCCCGAGATCCTCGACCGCCAGCTCGAGGCCATCGCGGGTGCCGCGCAGGACTCCGGCGCCGAGGTTTCGGTGATGGCCCCGATGGTCGCCACCGCCGCCGAGGCCGCCTGGTTCGCCGAGCGCGTCCGAGCCGCCGGAATCGCCCGTGCGGGGGTGATGATCGAGATCCCGGCCGCCGCGCTGACCGCCCGCGAGATCCTCGACGCGGTCGACTTCGTCTCCGTCGGCACCAACGACCTCGCGCAGTACACCTTCGCCGCGGATCGCCAGCTCGGCGCGGTCGCCAAGCTCAACGACCCGTGGCAGCCCGGTCTGCTGCGCCTGCTCAAGGTGATCGGCCAGGCCGCGAAGGACACCGGCAAGCCCGCCGGCGTCTGCGGTGAGGCCGCCGCCGATCCGAGGCTCGCGCTGGTGCTGGCCGGGCTCGGCCTGACCAGCCTCTCGATGAACGCGCCCGCCGTGCGCGCGGTCGGCGCGAGCCTGGCGGCCACGACGCTGGCCGAATGCGAGGCACTGGCCGACGCGGTCCTCGCCACGTCGGACCCGGTGTCCGCGAGGCAGGCCGCCGCCAAGCGGTAGCAAAGGTCCCCCGCTCCCCGAAAAGATCGGGGGGCATGTCGAAATCCGGTTCGCCGCTTCGACGCCTAGGTGAAAGACACCGAAGCGACGAAAGGACCGGACCATGACGACCACCGTGACCCCGACGCGGGCTGGACGCCGGGAATGGGTCGGGCTGGCCGTACTGGCCCTGCCCACGTTCCTGGTCTCCCTCGACGTGTTCGTGCTGATCCTCGCGCTGCCGAAGCTCAGCCAGAGCCTCGGCGCCGACAGCACCCAGCAGCTGTGGATCATGGACGTCTACGGCTTCATGATCGCCGGGTTCATGGTCACCATGGGCACCCTCGGCGACCGCATCGGCCGCCGGAAACTGCTGCTCATCGGCGCAACGGCGTTCGGGCTGGCCTCCGTGCTGGCCGCGTTCTCGACCAGCGCGCTGATGCTCATCGCCGCCCGCGCGATCCTCGGGATCGCCGGTGCGACGCTGGCGCCGTCGACGCTCGCCCTCATCAGCAACCTGTTCTCCGACAGCCGTCAGCGTTCGCTCGCGATCGGCATCTGGGCAGGCTGCTTCACCGTCGGCGCGATCGTCGGGCCGATGGTCGGCGGCGTGCTGCTGGAGCACTTCTGGTGGGGTTCGGTGTTCCTGCTCGGCGTCCCCGCGATGGTCCTGCTGCTCGTCGTCGGCCCGAAGCTTCTGCCCGAGTACCGCAACGAGAACGCCGGCCGCATCGACCTCGCGAGCGTCGCGCTTTCCCTGGTCACGATCCTGCCCGCGGTCTACGGCATCAAGGAACTGGCCCGCGAGGGTGTGCACGTGGTCCCGGTGGCTTCGCTCCTGATCGGTCTCGGCTTCGGCGTGGTGTTCGTGCGGCGCCAGCGGACCCTCCAGGACCCGCTGATCGACCTGACGTTGTTCCGCGGCCGCGCGTTCACGACGGCGCTGGGCGGGATGTGCGCGTTCTCGATGCTGGGCGGGACGACCATGCTCTTCGTCGCGCAGTTCTTCCAGATCGTGCTGGAGCTGTCCCCGGTCGGCGCCGCGCTGGCGCTGCTGCCCGGGATGCTGGCGTCGACCGTCAGCTTTCTGGCCGCACCGATCCTCGCCCGTCGTATCCGCCCCGCGACCTTGATCGCCACCGGGCTGGCCGGCGCGATCGCGGGATTCCTGCTGCTGACGCAGGTCGAGCCCGGAGCCGGTCCGGTGGTCCCGGCGATCGCCTTCGCCATCACCTGCCTGTGCGGTGGCCCGCTGATCACCCTGGGGACGGATCTGGTCGTCGGCTCCGTGCCGCCGGAGAAGGCCGGTTCGGCGGCCTCGCTTTCGCAGACCGGCAACGAATTCGGCTACGCGCTGGGTATCGCGACCGTCGGGACGCTGGGCAACGCGGTCACCCGGTCACGGCTTGCCGACGCCGTCCCCGCGCACGACGCGTTCGCCAGCGGGATGCACGCGGTGTCCGCGCTGGCCGCGCTGGTGCTGGCCGCGGTCGCGTTCTTCGTGGTCCGGCACCTGCGCCACATCTAGCCGAAGAACCCCCGCCGCGGGTACTTGATGATCAGCGACCCCCCGTGCACGCGCCCGGTGATGACGAACCGGGGCGTGCCGGGGCGGCCGTTCGAGCGGGTCCGGTCGTCGAGGTTGCCGAATTTGATGTCGGTGATCGAGTTCGTGTCGACGGCGCCGTCCTCGGGGATGGTGATCTCCACCGGCCCCCATTTGGCCTGCAGTTCGATGTGCACCACGGGGTACCGGATCTCGGCCTGGGAGAAGTCCAGTTTCGTGGCGCCGTACTTGTTCCGGATCACCATCGACTCGGGGACGAGCCAGTTCCCGTTGCGCTGCAACGCCGAGTACTTGCCGTTGAGCTCCATGACCTGCCCGGACGCCTGCGCGTAGGCGTGCTGCTGCGGCGGCGGCGCCCACGGGTTCTGCTGCTGCCGGGGCACCATTCCGGCCTCGGGATGCACCAGGCCGGGCAGATCCGTGAGCACCGCGTTCAGCTCACCGCGGGTCTTCGAGGCGAGGGCGCGGTCGGTCCGTTCGGTGAACTCGTCGAGGTTCAGCATCCCGAGGCCGATCGCCTTCTGCAGGACCTCGACGACGTGTTCGCGCTCCGCGTCGGAGACCCGGATGTCCCGTCCGGTCAACGGCTTGGTTTCGGTCGCCGGCTGCTCTTCCTCGCCCATGCCAGGAATGGTAGAACCGATTCTCACGCGCGAGATCGGGGAAATACCCTGAACAGACCCGCATTTCTCCCCTGTGCCGCCCTGCTGGTGGCCGTCCTGCTGCTGGCCGGATGCACTGTCGAAGCAAATCCGCCGGAAGCCGTCCCGGAGCCGACCTCGCCGCCACCGTCGAAACTCGAAGGCGTACCGGTGGACTACAGCGGTTTCCGGCTCGTCATGGCGACCTCACCGCCGTCGATGCTCGATCCCGCCACCGGCGCCACCACGCCGCTGCCCGGTGCTCCGGGCGGTGACCGGGTCAACGACGTCATCCGCGTCGGCAAGTTCCCGGTCGTGTTGTCGGCGGGCCGCTGCGGGCCGTCTTGCCTGGAGCCGTCCGAGGTGCTCGTCTACGGCGACCCCAAGAACCAGCCGTGGAAGCTCGGCAGGGCTCGCAGTGTCGCCCCCGCCGCCGACGAGAGCGGCGTCTGGCTGATCCGCGACGACGGCAACGACCTGTGCCGCCTCCAATACGTCTCCCTGCTCGGTGTCGAGCGTGGGCGTGGACGCCCGGCGAGCTGCACGATGGCGGTGCGCCAGGAGGTGCCGCAGGGCCTGCTGATCACGGTGAACACCGGGACGGCCACCGCCGAGGACGTGCTGATCGACCCCGCCACCGGCCGCGCCGTGCGCCAGTTCCCTCGCGTCCTCGCGATCACCAAGGACCGGATGCTGCTGGCCGAGCTGACCGAGTTCTCCGTGCTCGATCTGCGGAACAACCAGCGCACGCCGGTGAAGCGGCCGGTGGCCAACGGCACGCCGGGCGCCGCGGTGCCGAGCCGCGACGGCTACAAGGTCGCCGTGCTGTTCGGTGACCCGGCCTGGGCCGGGACGGCCACGCAGACCGCCGACGTCTGGGTGCTCGCCCTCGACACGCTGACCTGGACACACGCGCCCTCGACCCCGATCGCGACCGAGCTCAAACGGGTCGCGGTCGAGTGGACCGAGGACGACAGCCTGGTGCTCGCCACGGACGTCGTCGCGAGCTGGCGGCTCGACCGGCCACAGTGGACGGTCGTCAAGACCGCGTTGCCCGCCGAACGGAATCGTTCGGTGGTGACGATCGGCCAGGGGTGACTATTCCTCGTCCAACCCGTGCTCGATGGCGTACCTGGCCAGTTCGACGCGGTTGTGCAGCTGGAGTTTGCGCAACGTCGACTGGACGTGGTTCTCCACCGTCCGATGCGAGAGCACGAGTTTCTCGGCGATCTGCCGCGCCGTCATCCCCTTCGCGACCAGGCGCAGGACGTCGGTCTCGCGCTCGGTCAGCCGCGGCGGCGCGGGCCCGTCGTCCGGCGCGTCCGCCATGCGGCGGTACTCGCCGAGGACGAGGCCGGCGAGCCCGGCGGTGAACACCGGGTCGCCCACCGCGGTCCGCTTGACCGCGTCCACCAGCTCGCTCGCCGAGGCCGATTTCACCAGGTAGCCCGACGCCCCGGCCTTGACCGCCTCGAGGACGTCGCTGTGCTCGCCGCTCGCGGACAGCACGAGCACCTTCGTCGACGGCAGCTCCGCGGTGATCTCGCGGGTGGCGTCGACCCCCGACGTCTCGCCGAGGTTGAGGTCCATCAGCACGACGTCCGGCCGGACCGTGCGCGCGATCCGCACCGCGGCGGGCGCGTCCGGCGCGGTGGCCTTCACGTCGAATCCGTGCTCGGCCAGGTCGCGCGCGACGCCGTCCCGCCACATCGGATGGTCGTCGACCACCATCACCGAGACCTGAGGCGTTTCGGTCATCGCTTCCCCCTCGCCGCCACTGGAACCTTGACTTCCCATTCCGTGCCCTGGCCGGGCGCGGTGTCCAGGGCGACGCTCCCGCCCAGATCCCGCACCCGTCCCTTGATGGACTCCGCGATACCTAGATGTCCCTCGGCCGCCGCGCGTTCCAGGACACCGGGCGCGATTCCCGGCCCGTCGTCGCGGACGCTCACCACGACCTCGGTGCCGAGATCCTCCAGCAGCACCCAGGCGTGAGCCTCTTCGCCCGCGTGCTTCTCGACGTTCGACAGCGCCTCGCGCGCCACGGCCACCAGCTCCGTGGTGACGTGTTCGGGCAGCTGGACCTCGCCCGCGGGCGTCGAGACCTGCACGGACGGCGTCGCGAGCAGCTGCAGCGCGGACCGGAGGTCGGTGGTCCCGTTCTCGCTCGGATGCGTCGGCTCGGTGGTGACCAGCGCCCGCAGCGCGATCTCCTGCTCACCGGCAAGTTTCGCCAGCTCGGCGGCCTCCCCGCCGAATTCGGCGCCGCGTTTGCGCACGCGCGCGAGCACTTGGAGGACGCTGTCGTGGATCGAGCGGGCGAGCCGCTCCCGTTCGGCCGTCGCGGCCTCCATGCGCAACGCCCTGGTCAGCGCGTCGGCCGACCGGCGCGCCATGGTCGCGGCGAGTCCGATGACGAACCCGCTCGCGGTCAGCAGGAAGCCGTCCCTCGCGACGTCGACGTCGAACCGCCAGCGCACCAGCCCGGTGACCACCGAGACCACCAGCCCGGCGAGCACCCCGCCGAGCGCGCCGAACCGCGTCCCGGCGGCCGCGGGCGGGACCGCCGCCCACACCGTGGTGATGAGCGGGGTGTTGGCGTCGAACTGCGCGGTGGTCAGGATCCACGCCGAGGTGAACATGAGGACGACGGTCAGCGCGAGATCGACACCGACCAGCCACGGCCAGCGGCTCGAGGGCCGCGCGTAGAACACGCTGCTCAGCACCGTCCACAGCGTCATCACGCCGAACGACGTCCACGCGAGCCACTTATTCGCGTAGCCGTCGTAATGGACGATGAACGAGCCGAGCGCGAAGAGCAGCGTCGTCACGCGAAGCACGATCACCCCGCGCCACAGCGGAGTGGCCGGGTCCCGCGTGCCGAGCGCCGAGACGGCGCGCCAGAGCGGGGGCTCGGTCATGACTTGGCTTCGGACTCTTCCCCGGGATCGTTCGGCTGCGCCGCCTGATCCCGCAGGACGTCGATCTCGGCCGGATCGGGATCGTGTTCGTGCAGCAGGGAGCGGATACCGGCGTTGAGCACCGCGAGCAGCGGCACCGACAGCAGCGCGCCGGCGATCCCGGCGGCGACGAGACCGGCGGTGATCGCGAGCACCACGGCGAGCGGGTGCAGCTTCACCGCGCGGCCGAGCAGGATCGGCTGCAGCACGTGGCTCTCCAGCTGCATGACGCCGATGACGATGGCCAGCACGATCAGCGCGCCGACGACGCCCTTCGTCACCAGCGCGATCAGCACCGCGACCGCGCCCGCGATCACCGCGCCGATGATCGGGATGAAGGCGCCGAGGAACACCAGCGTCGCCAGCGGGATCACCAGCGGCACGCCGACGATCGCCAGGCCGACGCCGATACCGACCGCGTCGACCACGGCCACCGCCGCCGTCGCGCGCACGTAGCTGACCAGCGACGCGAAGCCGCGCCGCCCCGCGACGTCGACCCGGTTCCGCACGCGGCCCGGCACGCCGCGCACGAGGAACGTCCAGATCTGGTCGCCGCCGGAGAGGAAGAAGATCAGGATGAACAGCGTCAGGATGAACCCGGTGACGATCTCGCCGACCGTGCCCGCGGTGGTGAGCGCGGTGGTGGTGATCGAGGCCTGGTTGTTCTGCAGGAAGCTGATCGCCTGGTTGATGAACTCCTGGATCTGCTCCTGGCGCAGGTGCAGCGGCCCGTCGATGAGCCAGACCTTGATCTGGTTGAGGCTCTCCGTCAGCTGCTTCTGCAGCTCCGGCAGGCCGGAGGAGAACTGCGCGACGACGAACGTCAGCAGCCCGCCGAGCACCGCGAGGCCCGCGATCAGCACTATCCCGGCCGCCAGCCCGCGCGGGAATCTCAGCGCCGTCAGCTTGGAGACCGCCGGCGCGAGCAGCGCGGCGAGCAGCAGCGCGATCGACAACGGGATCACGACCACCGACAGATAGCCGATGAGGAACACGATGACGTAGAGCGCGGCGATCACCACGATGAACCGCCACGACAACGCCGCGCCGATCCGCAGGCCGCGGGGCACGAGGTTGGTGACGTCCTCGGTGGATTCCGAAAGGAACGGGTTCGCCGGGTCGAATTCCGGCTGCTTGCGCTGGGGCTCGCTCACGCGGACACCGTATCGGTCCGAGGCGACGTTTCTTGAACATTCCGGGCAACGCGCGAGCGGCGAATTCGCCCGATGCGACGCTTGACACATCGTCGGTGGATGGACTCCGGAGTAACCGGGCTCCGCCAGCCTTGATCACCGATCGTGATTTCGGGTTACACCGAGTGTTCTTCACACGATCGTGCCATCAAGGCCTTTCAAACTCGCGCATGCCTTCCGCACTTTGCTTACCTCGGTCCCGCAACCGACGAATCGAAGCGACAGGAGACCGAGTGACGAACGCGGCGAAGAACGAGAGGCGTGGCGCTGTGCGCTTCGGCCGTCTCGCTTCGCGTGCGCTGTTCGTGCTCGGTGGTGCCGTCGCCGGTTCCGCCGCGGCGTGGGCCGTTTCCGGCGCTTCCGCTTCCGCGGACATCGCCCCGGTGGTCTCCGCTCCGGACGCCAGCGTCACCCCGGTCGCCGACGCCACCGCGGCGGGCTTGACCGACGTTTCCGGTGGCGCCTCGAAGTTCGCCGGCGATGTCGCCGGAGCGATGTGCGGCGAAGGCCACCAGGACGCCACCACGTGGTCGATGCCGGGTGAGAACGGATCCGCTCCCGCAAAGCGCCACTGTGGCGACCTCCGTGCCGACCGGCACGAGGTCTCCACCCGCGTCAGCGACGCGGTCACCGACTTCGCGGACACCTCGGTGGTCACCCCGGTCAAGCGGACCCTCGGCGCCGTCGAGCACATCGTGCGCAAGCCGCAGGACACCCGTCAGGTGCTGGACGAGACCTTCGCCCCGTCGCCCGACTTCGGCCGCGACGTCTGGGATCTCCTGGACCCGAACAAGCACGGCGACCTCGTCCCGGAACTCCCGGTCGGCGAATCCCCGGTGAACCCCGGCTCCCCGCTGGACACCATCGGCGCCGGCGAGCAGGTCACCGACTTCGCGCAGCTGGCGACGACGCAGTTCCCCGTTTCCTCCGAGACCGTCCTCCCGATGCCGGCGTTCGCGCAGTCGCACGATGCCTTCGATCAGGTCGAGGACGCTCCGGCGCGTGACGGTCACCGTGGCGACTTCCCGCGTCCGATCACTCCGGCGCCGCTTCCCGCCGCGCCTTCCTTCCCGACTGTCCCCGGCGGCTCCGCCCCCGGTGGTCACCTCGACGGCCTGACCCACGGCGTTCCCGCCTGGGTCGCCGCCGCCGTCGAGCGTTCCCTGACCGGCTACGCGCTGGCAGGCACGCGGTACATGCCGCTCACCCCGGGCTCGCAGCCCGGCGTCACTCCCGACTGAACACCTCCCTCCGCGGGGTAGCCGACGCGCCTCACGCCTCCCGAATCCGGGCTTGGCTTCGCGTCCGCTCCTGATCCCCGCGAAACGGCGGTGCGCTTTTGTGCGCCCGCAGCCAGTTCCACCCCCCTCTGGTGCCGCTTCGAAGGCACCTCCTCAGACCCGAAAGGGAACCCGAAATGAAGGAGAACAACCCCATGCAATCCTGGGCAAAGCGCGGACTCCAGACCGCGTTGGTCACGGGTGGGCTGTTGATGCTGGGTACCGGCATCGCTTCGGCTGACGAACAGGTCAACCCCGACACCCCGGCCTCCCCGCTCGACGCGAACGTCACCGTTCCGGTCGAGATCGACAACAACGCCGTCGGCACCCCCCTCGGCCAGGCCGACCTCCCCGGCTACAAGGGTGAGATCAGCACGAAGGCCGTCACCAAGCCCGTCTCGGACGCGCTGGACTCGGCTTCGTCGCCCGGTGGCAGCACCGACGGCATCGGTGGAGGGCTCCCCGGCCTTTCCGGCAAGAACGCCGCGGTCCCGGCGCCGCTGGCCGCGAAGGACTCGGCCCGCCAGATCACCGGCGGCCCGACCGGTGGTGGGTTCACCACCACGGACGACATCCTCAAGGGCAACAAGGTCGTCGGTGACGTCGTCGTCCCGATCCAGATCGTCGACAACGCCATCGGCGTGATCGGCGACGCCGAGGTCGAGGGTGGCACGCACGACCAGACCTGGGCGCACAACCAGGACATCGAGACCACCGGTGAGGACTCCAGCCTCGCCGGGAACGTCGTGTCCCTCGACTGGGCGCTGCCCGTGCAGATCGCCGGCAACGGCGGCGGGCTCGCCGGCGGCACCGGCCGCGTGGTCGGCGGCTCGGCCAGCCAGAGCACCACCGAGACCGGCAACATCACCACCGACGGCGAGGGCTCGGCCCTGTCCGGCAACGTGCTGGCCGGTCAGTTCGCCACCCCGGTCCAGGTCACCGGCAACGCCGCCTCCTGGATCATCGGCAACGCCAACAGCTCCGGCTACGAGGCCGAGACCGACGCCACCTCCGGCGGCTGGGTCGAGACCGACGGTGACGACTCCGCCCTCGGCGGCAACGTCGGCGCGGTGCCGATCGCCCTCCCGGTGAAGGTGAACGACAACGCGGCCGCCGCGTGGGGTTCGCTCGCGAACTCCAACAGCAGCTCGTCGGCGGACGCCACCGCCGGTGACACCACGCCCGGCTGGAGCAACGTCCCCAGCTACGTGCAGACCTCCGGCGAGGACTCGGCCGTCGCGGGTAACGCGATCGTGCCGCAGACCGCGGACGTCGCGAACGTCGGCGGCGTGGCCGCCAGCTGGATCGGCCTCGCGAACACCGGCACGGAAGGCGGGACCAGCCAGTCCAGCACCGTCGACGCCGGTGGGTTCGTCAGCAGCGAGGGCGAAGGCTCCGCCGGTGGCGGCAACATCGTCGACCCGGCCGTGGCCGCTCCCGTCGAGGTGACCTGCATCGCGGGCACCTACATCGGCAGCGCCAACGTCGCTTCGTGCGAGAACACCGTCGACGCGAACGCCGGCAACGGCACCCACACCACGGGTGACGACTCCACCCTGGCGGGCAACGTCGTCAACACCCAGGCCGCGCTGGCCCCCGAGGTGTTCGGCGTCGCCGGCTCGCACATCGGACAGGCGACCGCCGAGGCGTCCGAGACGAAGACCGTGACCGCGGGTGCGTACGACGGCACCACGGGCAACGACTCGTCCGGCTCGGGCAACATCGTCCAGGTCCCGGCCGCCGTTCCGGCCGAGGTCTTCGGCGTCGGTGGCTCGTTCATCGGTCAGAGCACCGCCTCGGCCGAAGAGACCAAGGTCGTCTCCGGTGGCGGCGGCGGGAACACCGCCGACGACAACGGCTTCCTCAGCTCCAACCTGGGCACCGTGCCGGTTTCGCTGCCGGTGCAGGCGTTCGGGATCGGTGGCGCGTTCATCGGCCAGGGCCACGGCGGCGCCGACGGCGACACCACCTCCAACGCGGGTGGCGACGTCCACGCGACCGGTGACGGTGGCGCGGGCTCGGGCAACCTGGTCTACGGCCCGGTCTCCCTGCCGGTCCAGGCGCACAACTTCGCCGCGGTGCTCGGCGGGATCGCGTCGGGCAAGGGCACGAACCTCACCGACTCGAACGCGGGCGGCGACGCCACCGCGAACGGTGAAGAAGGCGCCCTGGCGGGCAACATCGTCCAGACGCCGATCGGTGGCGCTGTCCCGGTGACCGGGCACGGCATCGCCGGTGCGGGCATCGCCGAGGGCGAGAGCGTCAGCGACGTCCTTTCGGAGGCGGGCGGCGACGCCACCACCAACGGTGACGCGGGCGCGGTTTCGGGCAACATCATCGGCGCGCAGGCGCTGCCGATCGTGCCGGTCACCCACGACGCGGTCGCGGCCGCCGGTCTGGCCGACGCCAACGGCGCCAACACCGTCGACGCCCTTTCGGGCGGGGACGTGGAGACCTCCGGTCTCGACGGATCGCTCTCGGGCAACATCCTCGACATCCCGGCCGCGGTCGACCCCGAGGTGTTCGGCGACGCGATCGCCGCCGCCGGTGGCGTCGCGGAGACGGAAGCCGACAGCATGATCACCGGCCAGGCCGGTGGCGACAGCATCACCGACGGCAGCGGAGAGGCCCTCTCGGGCTTCAACTTCCACCACCCGCTGGTCTTCGTGATCCCGCTGAACGAGCTCGAAATCCCGATCCTGGCGATCGCGGACGAGAACTCGACCGACTCCACCGTGATCAACGAGGAGGAGTACACCCGCGCCTTCACCGACTCGGTCGGTTCGGAGATGCCGATCGACGCGCTGCCCGCGCTGCCGTTCGGTTCGGTGCCGTCGCTGAACGGTGCCGGCGCCCTGCCGACCACCCCGGAGATCGGTGGCGCCCGCGCCGACGGTCCCCAGGTGGCGACCCTCCCGGTGCAGGTGGCCGGCCTGACCGCGCTGAAGCAGCTGGGTGCCATCCCGACGCAGCTGCCGAAGTCGGACCTGCCCGAGCTGCCCGGCACCCCGGCCCTGCCCGGTGTCCCGGCCCTGCCGAAGACCCCGGGTCTGCCCGGTGACGCCGCTCGTGCGGACGCCCCCAAGGTCGCGCAGCTGCCGACCCTCCCGGCGCTGACCAACGGCCTGCCCACCACGGGCAAGCTGCCGGTGCAGCTCCCGACCGCGGGCAACCTGCCCACCGCCGGCAACCTGCCGGTGCAGCTCCCGACGGCCGGCGCCCTGCCGACCGCGGGTGCGCTGCCCACCGCCGGCGCGCTGCCGGTGCAGCTGCCCACCACGGGCACCCTGCCCGCGGTGAACGGCACCCCGGCGATGCCGACCGCGCAGGTCCCGGCTCTGGCGGGCGTCGACTCGTCGCCGCTGAGCATGTTCCAGCGTTTCATCGGCACCCTGACCGGCAAGAAGTTCCACACCATGTGAACCTGCCAGTCGGCTAGCGCCACTGAATGAACCGAAGCGGGCCCGGGAGACACTCCCGGGCCCGCTTTGTGTTCCGCCCCCGATCACGCGTGTTCGCTCTCCAATCACGCGTGTCGTCCGTCTGATCACGCGAGATCGCCGGTTTTCAGCCCCGCGGGGTGAAGAGCGCGTCCTGCGCGGCGCCCATCGCGGTCAGCACCGCGCCCTCCAGCACCGCGCCGCCGCCGACGGTCCCCGGCCGCACCTCGGTCCGCAGCGGCGAGATCTCCGAGAGCCGTCGGCTCACCCGTGCCGCCAGCGCGTCGCCGCCTGCCCGCCCGATCTCCCCGCCGAGGACGAGACAGCCCGGGTCGAGCACCGCGGTTACCGCGGCGGCGCCGATCGCGATCCGCTCCGCGACGATCTCGAGGAAGTCCTCGGCGTTCGAGTCGATCGCGTATCCGACGGCCGCTTCGGCCGCGGCGGCGTCGTCGGCCGATGACGCCGGGATGCCGTGCTCGCGGGCCAGCTCGCACAGCGCGGCGCTGCCCGCCAGCGTATGGAAACCGCCGTCGCAGTCGGTCGCGGTCGGGAGCCGTCCGGGCCCCAGCATCGGCAGGAACCCGATCTCCCCCGCGCCGCCCGACGCGCCCCGCCGCAGCGAACCGTCGAGGACGACGGCCGCGCCGACCCCGAAGCCCAGCCACAGCAGGACGAACGTGTCCCGGTCGCGGGCGGCGCCGAGCCGCTGTTCGGCGGCGGCCGCGAGGTTGACCTCGTTCTCCAGCAGCACCGGGACAGCCAGCCGTCGCCGGAGTTCGTCGACGAGTTTCCCGTGCCACGCGGGCAATCCCCCGGCGTGCCGCAGCCCGCCGGTCGCCGGGTCGACCAGACCGGGGGCACCGACGGCGATCGTGTGCAGCGCGGTCGCGCCCGCCTCGGCGGTCGTGGTCTTCAGCAGGGCGATCGCCCGCTCCACGGCCTCGTCGGTGTCGACGTCCAGGTCGAACGGCAGCGACGCCTCCGCGCGGGTCCGGCCCAGCAGGTCCGCGACCGAAACGGCGAGGCCGTGAGTGCGGACGTCGAGCCCCGCGAGGTACGCGCGTTCGGCGACGATGCCGTACAGCTTCGCGTTCGGGCCGCGGCGGTCCGCGCCCGCCTCGCCGACGATTTCGATCAGGCCCGCGTCCTGCAGACGCTCGACGAGGTCCGCCACCGTCGGCCGGGAAAGCCCGGTCAACGTCTTGAGCTGGGCGGCCGTCAGCGAACCCTCGCGGTGGAGCAGGTCGAGGGCGAGGCGGTCGTTGATGGCGCGCGCCGTGCTCGGGGAGGCGGACGGCGTCCGGATGACACTCACCGGCAGATCCTCCCAGAATTAATTATCAGGTTCCCTTCCTGATAGTTTACGCTGACGGCCGTCGAGTCGTCTCATGGACCTTGGGGGCCCAGTGACCAACACAGTGGAAACCGTCGGCGGGCCGACGCGGCGGGTGCGGCAGGCGCGGGTCGCCATCGCCGCCGTCTTCGCCGTGCACGGCGCGGTGACCGGCAGTTTCGCCACCCGGATCCCGTGGATCCAGGAACACGCGGGGATCAGCGCCGGCCAGCTCGGCCTCGCGCTCGCCTTCCCCGCCATCGGTGCCTCGCTCACCATGCCGCTCGCCGCGCGGATCGGGCACCGGCTCGGCGGCAGGCTGGGCCTTCGGCTGCTGCTCGCGTACTGGACGCTGGCGCTGATCCTCCCGTCCCTGGCGGGAAACCTCGTCACCCTGTGCCTCGCGCTGTTCGTCATGGGCACCGCGGCCGGCACCTCGGACGTGCTGATGAACGCCCTCGGCGTCGACGTCGAGGAGAAGATGGGCAAGTCGGTCATGTCGGGGCTGCACGGCATGTGGACCACGGGCGCGCTCGTCGGCTCGGCCGCGGGCACACTCGCCGCACACGCCGGATTGGACGCCCGGATCCACTTCGTGATCGCGTCGGCGGTGCTCACCGTCGCCGGCGCGCTCCTCTGTCAGGGCGTTTTCGACGTCCGGAGCGCGCCCGACGAGCACCCGCCGCCGAGGTTCGCGTTGCCGCCGAAATCGGCCGTGATCATCGGTGCCGTCGCGTTCTGCGCCGTCTTCGCGGAGGGGGCGAGCCTCGACTGGTCCGCCGTCTACCTGCGTGACGTCCTCGGCACTTCGCCGGGCATCGCGGCCGCGTCGACCACCGCGTTCACCTGCACGATGGCGGTCGCGCGGCTCACGGGCGACGCGCTGGTGCGGCGCTTCGGCTCGGTCAAGACCGTCCGCGCGGGCGGGGTGTTCGCGACCGCCGGTGGGTTGCTGGTCGTCTTCGCCGTCCATCCGGTGATGGCGATGGCCGGTTTCGCCCTGATCGGGCTCGGCGTCTCCGTCGTCGTACCGCTCGCCTTCGCGGCGGCCGGACGCAGCGGGCCGACCCCGAGCCAGTCGATCGCGGGCGTCGCGACCATCACCTATTCGTCGGGTCTCGTCGCACCGTCGCTCATCGGCGGGATCGCCGACCTGACGTCGTTGACGATCTCCTTCGCGGTGGTCACGCTGCTGGCGCTCGGCTTGGTGGCGGGCGCCGGCGTCCTGCGGTCCCGCTAGCCGAACTGGAGGGATCGCTTGGCGAGGCCGTGCCAGTAGCCGTCGATGACGGTCTCACCCTTGCCCTCCGACGAGCTCGCGCCGAGCGACACGAACAGTGGCGCGAAGTGTTCGATCCTGGGGTGCGCGATGGCCGCGGCGGGGGCCTTGTGCTGGAAGTCCAGCAACGCGTCGAGGTCGCCCTCGCGCAGGGTTTCCGCACCCCAGTGGTCGAATTCGCTCGACCACGACGGCGGCGTCCCGTCGGTGCCGTCGGTCTCGCGCATCGCGCTCAGGTTGTGGGTGAAGAAACCGCTGCCGATGATCAGCACGCCTTCGTCGCGCAGCGGCGCGAGCTTGCGGCCGAGGTCGAACAGCTCACGCGGGTCCAGCGACGGCATCGACACCTGAAGCACCGGGATGTCGGCGTCCGGGTACATCTCCACGAGCGGGACGTACGCGCCGTGATCGAGACCGCGGTCGGGCGCGTCGTGGACCGGCGTCTGGGACGAGCGCAGGAGTTTGCGAACCTTGTCCGCCAGCGCGGGAGCGCCGGGCGCGGCGTATTCCACCTGGTAGTAGCGGTCCGGGAAGCCCCAGAAGTCGTAGACCAGCGGCACCGTGGTGGTGGCGCCGAGGGTCAGCGGGGCCTCTTCCCAGTGCGCCGAGACGACGAGGATCGCCTTCGGCTTCTCGAGGTCCGCCGACCAGCCGGCGAGCTGGCGGGTCCAGGTGGCGTCGTCGGCGAGCGGCGGCGCGCCGTGGCTGAGGTAGAGCACCGGCGTCATGTCAGCTCCAGGTGTTTGAACTTTCAACTACCAGGATAGACGACGCCGCCCGCCTCCGCCTTATTCCCGGGCGAGGTTCGCCGCCATGCGCTCCAGCACGCCGACCGTCGCCCGGTACTCGTCGTCGCTGATGCCTTCGGTCACGCGTGCTCGGAACTCGCCGACCTTGGTCTTCAGCCGGAGGTGTGCCGCCTGGCCTGCTTCGGTCAGGCCGTCCTCGTCCATCCAGCCGCGAACGCGCAGGTCGGCGATGGTTTCCCGGAGATCTCCGAATGACTTCAGTGCCTCGTCGGTCGACGCTCCCGTGTTCAGGGCCTGCCAGTGGCGGCGGGTCAGCGATTCGGCGGCGAGGAGGTGGTCCAGTGAAGATTCGAGAGCCTGGTGAAGATGGGCGAACCAGAATCCGATGGGTTTCATGGATACTCCTCAGGTAGACGCAACTACATGTAAAAATACATGCACTTGGTGAGGACGGGCAATGACGGACGCCGTGGCCGACGTGGAACGCGCGATGATCGCCATCCGGCGAAGCCAGGCGAGGCGATCGCTGTCGAAACTCGCCCGCGATCGCGCCGAAACGATGCCGGACCAGGCGATACAGGGACTCCTCGATGCCGTCGAAGCGGCCGAGGAGAGCGGCGAACCGGGTACCGTCACCAGCCTCGCGTCGGCGTTGACCATCGACCAGCCGCGGGCGAGCCGCCTGGTCGCCCGCGCGGTCGAGGGTGGTTTCCTCCGGCGCGAAGCCGATCAGCGCGACGGTCGCCGCGCCGTCCTCGTGCTCACCGAAACCGGTCGCGCCGAAGTGACGCGGATGCACGAATTCCGCCGCTCGGTGTTCGCCGAGGCGATGGCGGACTGGCCGGACGGCGACCGTCGCGAGTTCGCGCGGCTGCTGACGGCGTTCGTCCGGAACTACGGGGCGCTCGGCGTGAAGTAGTTGACCAGGTTGCCGTCGGGGTCGCGGAACAGCAGCGACCGGTTCCCCCACGGCATCGTGGTCGGCTCCTGCACGATCTCGGCCAGGTCCGCCAGCCGCTCGTACTCGCGGTCGACGTCCTCGACGCGGAATTCGAGGATCGCGGTCCGGTTCGATTCGGGCACGGCGGCGCCCGCGCCGAACAGCTGCATCGTCTCGGCGCTGCCGATCGCCAAGGTGCACGACGAGCCGACGAGTTCGGCGAACTGCTCGGAGCGCCACCGCGCGTCGAGGCCGGTCGCCTTCTCGTAGAAACCGGCGAGGCGGGCGACGTCGTGGGTGATCACGCGGACGGAAACGAACTGCACGAGGGATCCTTTCGGGTGCCGGAAAGCGGGACACCGGCCACGCTAGGAGCAATACCGGGCAGAATCCGCCCGGTATTCTCCGGCTTGTGACCAGGCCCATCGCCCGAGTGCTCGCGTTGCTGGAGATCCTCCAGAGCGGCGGGACGCGGACCGTCGCCGAGCTCGCCGACCGGCTCGACGTGGACGAACGCACCGTCCGGCGCTACGCCGAACACCTCGTCGACCTGGACATCCCGGTGCGCTCGGTGCGCGGCCGGTACGGCGGTTACCGGCTGGCCCCCGGTTATCGGATGCCGCCGCTGATGCTCACCGACGAGGAGGCGCTGGCCGTCTTGCTCGGTCTGGTCGCGGGGCGGCGGGCGGGGCTGATCACCACGTCGGTCGCGGCCGTCGAGAGCGCGGTCGCGAAGGTCCGGCGGGTGCTTCCCGAAGCACTGGGCCGCCGGTTGGACGCGCTGCTGGAGACCGCCGACTTCACCGCTCCCGCCCGGAAAGCCCTGTCGGCCGAGGCCGAAGTGCTGCTCACCGTCGCGGAGGCGGCGCGGGACCGGCGTCCGGTCGGGCTCGCGTATCTCGCAGGTCACGGCGGTGCGAGCGAACGCGTCGTCCATCCCTACGGAGTTGTGGCGCACTCCGGACGGTGGTACCTGACGGGCTTCGACTCGGCCAGCGGCGAGGTGCGCACCTTCCGCGTCGACCGGATCCAGTCGGCCGAGACGCGGGCCGGGACGTTCGAGGCGCCGGACGGCTTCGATCCGGCCGAGCGGGTGCTGACCGCGCTGGCCGAGACGCCGTACCGGTACGACGTCTCCGTGCGGATCCACGCGACGCCCGAGGAGATCCGCGCCGTCCTCCCGCCGTCGGTGGCCACTCTCGAAACCGACGGCGACCGGGTACGCGTCCGCATCCGTGCGCAGCGGCTGGCCTGGATCCCGCCGCTGCTCGCCGCGCTCGACCGGCCGTTCGTCATCGAACGGCCGGCCGAGCTCCGAGATCTGGTCGGCGCGCTGGCGACCCGGCTGGCCGAGCGGGCGCGCTGACCGGTCACTTACCGCAGAACACCGTCCGGACGAGCTTGTTCAGCGCCGCCGGGAAGGCCTGCGTCGGGTCGTTCGCGGCGTCCCCGCCGGTGACCGACGCGGTCAGCGTCTTGCTGCCGTCCGGCGTGCTGTACATCAGCGATCCGTAGCCGTTGAGGCCACCGTTGTGGTTGAGGACGACGCCGACACAGCCCGGGCCCAGGTCCTGCGAGAACTGCCCGAGACCGTAGAAGCCGTAGAGGCTTTCGCTGCCGGGGTGCGTCACGCGCATCTCGGCCAGCAGCCAGGCCGGGAGGAGCTTTCCGCTCTGCAGCGCGGAAAAGTACGTCTGGAGATCCTTGGTCGTCGAGATCATGTCGCCGGCGCTGGAGATCCAGGTCGGGTTCTGGTGGGTGACGTCGATCGTCTTCCACTGGCCGGCGTTTTCGTAGCGGTAGTAGGCGTGGGCGTACGGCTTGGGCATCCCGGCCCACGCCCCCGGCGACAAGGTGTCACGCAGCTTGAGCGGCCGAAGGATCCGCCGGTCCAGCTCGTCGGCGAACGGGCGGCCACTGAGTTTCTCGACCAGCAGCCTGGCCACCACGTAGTTGGTGTTGGAGTAGCTCCAGCCCGCCCCCGGCGCGAAGACCGCGGGCTTGGACACGGCCAGCCGCACCAGTTCCTCCGGCTGGTAGGTGTGGAACCGCTTGTCCACCCATTCCTGGCCCGCCCACGGGATCCCCGGCGTGACCGTGCCGTCCGGGTTGTACTGGCCGGTGTGGTTGAACAGCCCGCTGGTGTGCTGCAGCAGCATCCGCACGGTGATCCGCGGGTCCAGCCCGAGCTGGGGAAGGAGACCGGCGACCGGGGTGTCGAGCCCGATCCGGCCCTCGGCCACGAACTGCAGCACCAGGGTCGCGGTGAAGTTCTTCGTCGTGCTGCCGACGCGGAAGTGGCCGTTCGTCGGCGGCTTCGCGGTCCCGCCCAGTTCGCGCACCCCGGCGCTGCCGGTCCATTCGCCCCGCTCGTCTCGGACGCGCAGCTGCATCCCGCCGAACCCGGCGTCGACGAATTCCTGGGCCGCCCGCTGCAGTTCCGGGCGATCCTGCCCGGCGGAGGCGGCGGGGGCGGCCACGCCCGCCAGCAGTGCGGCGGCCAGCGCGGTGAGACCGATGCGGCGGAAGGTCTTCAGTGTCTTGGTCATGGCGACCACATTCGCGGGGCGCGCTGACACGGGACGGTCACGGCGCTGACATGGGAGTCTCGATCATGGACGAATTCAGGTTCGAGCAGGAACTGGTGCGGGCTCTGCTGCGGGAACAGCATCCGGATCTCGCGGAACTCGAACTCCGCGACGTCGAAGGCGGCTGGGACAACCAGCAGTGGCGCCTCGGACCGGACCTGGCCGTGCGCCTGCCGCGCACCGAACGCGCGCCGGAGTTGTTGCGCGGCGAGCAGAAATGGCTTCCCGTGCTGGCCGAGCGCTTGCCACTGCCCACTCCGGTGCCGGTGCGGATCGGTGAGCCTTCGGCCCTGTTCGAGCACACCTGGACGATCACGCGCTGGGTCGAGGGCGAGCCTTCGGATCGCGCGCCGATCACCCGTCCGGATGCCGCCGAGACACTCGCGGACTTCCTCGCGGCGCTGCATCAGGAGGCGCCCGCGGATGCGCCGGTCAGCCCGACGCGCGGCATCCCGCTCGCGGAAATGCGCGACGGTTTCGACCAGGGGCTGGAGTTCATCGAGGGCGACGCGAACACCGGACCCGCGCGGGAGATCTGGGAGAAGGCCCTCGCGGCGCCCGCGTGGGACGGGGCACCGATCTGGCTGCACGGCGACCTCCATGCCGCGAACGTGATCGTGCGGGACGGAACACTCGCCGGGGTGATCGATTTCGGTGACCTGTGCTCGGGCGATCCCGCGACCGACCTGTCGGCGGCCTGGCTCCTGCTGCCCGAGGGCCCGGCGAACCGGTTCTTCGAGGCCTACGCGGTCGCGGACGAGGCCACCGTCGCGCGGGCCCGCGGCTGGGCGGTTCTGCGCGCTTTGCACCTGATCGGCATCGGGCGCAACGGCAGGCTCGGTCGTCCCGGGGGCAAGCCGACCTGGGAGCCGGCGGCCAGGGCGGCCCTCGAACGCGCGTCAGCCTGAGAGGCGGGCTTCGATGCCGTCCAGGAGGAAATCGAGGCCCATCCGGAAGGTCTCGTCGGCGTCCAGGTGGACGGCGTCGCGGACGACCGTGGCCAGCGCGGGGAGATCGCCGCTGGCGAACGCCCGCGTCAGATAGGGCCCGAGCGTGGCCTGCCACCGCTGCTCGTCCATCCCGGTGGCACGTTCGGCGCGGCGTTCGGCGATCTCCCGGCGGACCGCGCCGATCGCGTACGCGTTGACCGCCGAGACCACCGGCATCGCGGAGTCCACTCCGACGTCGCCCACCGCCGCCATCACGGCCTCGGCGGTGGCCAGCGCGTGCGGCCCCAGCTGAGGCCTGCCACCCAGGAGGTCGGCGAGCCATTCGTGCCGGTGGACGGCGCGGCGCAGGGCGTCGGCGAGCGACCGCAGCGCCTCCCGCCAGCCGTCCCCGGTGGGGCGGATCTCGGCGTGGGCGGCGTCGACCATCAGGTCGAGCAGCTCTTCTTTGCTCTCGATGTAGCCGTACAGCCGCATCGGACCGACGTCCAGCGCGGTCGCGATCTTGCGCAGGGACACCGCGTCCAGGCCGTCCGCGTCGGCGAGCCGGATCGCCGCCCGCACGATCAGCTCCCGGCTCAGCGGGGCCAGCGCGGGCCGATCCGGCGGCTCGGGCCGCTCCCACACCACCATGACGGTGACAATACAACGCATCGCTCGATACAGTGTATCGACCAATACACTGTATCGAGAGGTGCGAATCATGACCATCGCCATCGCCGGAGCGGGCCTCGGCGGCCTGGCTCTGGCCCAGGTCCTGCATGTCCACGGCATCGAAGCAGTCGTGTACGAACGGGAGTCGTCACGCGACGCCCGCGGCCAGGGCGGCATGCTCGACATCCACGCCGACACCGGGCAGCGGGCGCTGCGCGAAGCCGGCCTGATCGACCGGTTCGCCGCGATCGCCCGCGGCGAGGGCCAGGACATGCGGCTCCTGGACCCGGACGGCACCCTGCTGCTGCAGGAGGACACACCGGACGACGCGCCCTTCGCGCGGCCCGAGGTCGACCGGGCCGATCTGCGCGACCTGCTGCTGGACTCGCTCCCCGAGCACACGGTGCGCTGGGGGCACGCGTTCGAATCCGCCGGAGACGGCGTCGTGCGCTTCGCGAATGGGCACAGCGCGACGTACGACCTCCTGGTCGGTGCCGATGGCGCCAACTCCCGCGTCCGCGCCTTGCTCACCGACGCCCGGCCGGCGCATCTCGGTCACAACCTGGTCGAACTCCGCATCCCCGACATCGACCGCACCCATCCCGATCTCGCGGCGATGGTCGGGCGCGGCACATACTGGGTGCTCGGCGACGGGAAATCCCTCGCGGCGCAGCGCAACGGCGACGGCACGGTTCGCGTCGGTCTCAGCTTCTACGGCACCGCCGAGGACTGGTTCGCCACCAACGGGATGCCGCTCGACGATCCGGCCGCCGCCCGGACGTGGCTGATCGGACGGCTCGACGGCTGGGACGCGCGGTTCACCGCGCTGATCGCGGCCTGCGACGACGTGGTCGTGCCGCGGTCGATCAGCAGCCTCCCCGTCGGCCTGACCTGGCCGTCGGCGCCGGACGTCACCCTGCTCGGCGACGCCGCGCACCTGATGCCGCCGGTGGGCGAAGGCGCCAACATGGCCCTGCTCGACGGCGCCCTGCTCGGGCTCGCGCTGGCCGCGCGGCCGGACGACTTCCCCGCCGCAGTCAAGGAGTACGAACACGAGATGTTCGAACGCGCCGCGGCCGCCGCCCGGATGTCCGAGCGGGTCCACGAACTCCTCGCGGCTCCGGACGCTTCCCGGAAAATGCTCGAGTTCTTCCAGCCCGGGTGAGGCTAAGGTGGCTATGAACGAAAACCCATTTCGTTCATAGCCAGCCGGGAGCCGAGATGCCGAGCCCGTTCAGCGCCGAGGACCGCGCGAGGATCATCGAGCGGCTCCTGGACGCCGGACGTGCCCTGTTCGCCGCGCAGGGCCTGCGCAAAACCTCTCTGGACGACCTCGTTGCTCCCGCTGGGATCGCCAAAAGCAGCTTCTACGCCTTCTTCGACTCCAAAGAGGCGCTGTACCTGGAGCTCATGCTGAGGCAGGCCCCTGAGCTGCACGAACAGCTGGCGACAGTGGTGAACGAGACCGAAAACGCCCGCGCCGCCCTTGCCGGTTTCCTGCGCGCCACGGTACGGATCTTGGCGGAGAACCCGCTCTACCACCGGCTGATCACGCATCCCGAGGAGATGCGGGCGGTGGCCCGGCGGATGGGGCCCGAGGAGATGGCCAGGGCCGAGCAGGTGTTGCCGCTGCCCGGATTCCTGGCGGCGGCCAGAGCCAAGGGACAACTCGTCGACGCCGACGACGACGAGTTGACCGGGGTGCTCCAGGCCGTCCTGCTGCTGCCCATGCACCGGCAGGACATCGGCGAGCAGCGCTACCCCGCCGTACTCGACCGGCTCATCGACATCGTCGCGGCGGGACTGATCAAGGAGTGACCATGCGCGAAGGTGTACTGGCCGGTGGAGCCCCGTATTTCGAGTTCGGCACGGGAAGCCCGCTCGTCGTCTTCCGGACGGTGCTGCCCGACTCGGCCAACCCCACCGGCGTCGCCCGCTGGGCGGAGGTGCGGTCCCTCAAACCGCTGGCCACGCGGTTCACCGTGCTGACGGTCGGGCGGCGGCCGGGGCTCGCGCCGGGCGTCACCATGGCCGACCTCGCCGCCCACCACGCCGAGGAGCTGCTGGAACGCTTCGACCGCCCTGTCGACGTGCTCGGCGTGTCCACGGCCGGCTGCCTGGCGCTGCAGTTCGCCGCCGACCACCCCGGCCTGGTGCGAAACCTGGTGGTCGGCGCCGCGGGCACCCGCCTCGGCTCGACCGGCCGCCGCGTCCAGCGCGAGTACGCGGATCTCCTGGCCGCCGGACGGCACCGGGCCGCGGCCATGGCGCTGGCGCCCACGGTCGCGGAATCCCGGCCGGGGCGGGCACTGCTGGCCGGTCTGCTGGCACTGACCTCCGGCCGTCCGGCGGATCCGAACGGCATGGTGGCCATGCTGCGGGCCGAAGACGCCTTCGACATCGAAGACCGGCTCGGCGAGATCACCGCGCCCACCTTGGTGATCGCCGGCTCGCGGGACGCCCTCTACCCGCTCGAACTCGCCGAGCGGGTGGCCGACAAGACCCGCCGCGGCGATCTCAAGGTCTACCCGGGCCGACGGCACCACACCGTGATGAGCGATCGGCGTTTCACCAAGGACGTCTTCGAGTTCTTGCTTTAGTCGTGTGACAGGTCGACGAAGCGGCTGTAGTGCAGCTGGTGCGCGACGGTGATCGTCGCCGTCGGCCCGGCACGGTGCTTCGCGATGATCAGGTCCGCCTCACCCGCCCGCGGGTCGTCCCGCTCCCAGGCGTCGGGGCGGTTGACCAGGATGACGAGGTCGGCGTCCTGCTCCAGCGAGCCGGACTCACGGAGGTCGGACAGCATCGGGCGTTTGTCGGTCCGCTGCTCGGGACCACGGTTCAGCTGGCTGATCGCGATCACCGGGACCTCGATCTCCTTCGCCAGCAGCTTCATCTGCCGCGAGAACTCCGAGACCTCCTGCTGCCGCGACTCGACGCGCTTGCCCGAGGTCATCAGCTGGAGATAGTCGAGGACGACGAGTTTGAGGTCGTTGCGCTGCTTGAGCCGCCGGGCCTTCGCGCGGATCTCCATCATCGTCATGTTCGGCGAGTCGTCGACGAACAGTGGCGCCTCGGAGACCTCGCTCATCCGGCGCGCGAGCCGCGTCCAGTCGTCGTCGGACATCTTGCCACCGCGCATATCCGCCAGGCGGATCCGAGCCTCGGCCGACAGCATGCGCATGACGATCTCGGTCCTGCTCATTTCCAGCGAGAAGATGACGCTGGTCAGACCGTGTTTGATGGACGCCGACCGCGCGAAGTCCAGTCCGAGCGTCGAGTTGTGGGTCGGGACCATCGATCGCCCGGCCAGGTACAGATGGTCCGGAGCGTCGACCTCCACACACCGCACCGGGACGGACGCCACGGGGCGGACGTCCACGACGTAGCGGAGGTGGGGCCGGACGCGGACGTTGGTGAGCCGCTCCTTCTGCTCCAGATGCTTCCGCTGCAGCCAGAACACCCGGTCCTGGGTGGTGAAGCCGAGGATGTACGCCGTCGAGGTCTCTTCGCTGCGCCCCTTGACCCTCTTGGTCGTGAACGCGCAGCGGTACCCGAGGCTGACGATCAGTTCCCGGGTCTGCACGGCGAGCACCTTGCTCGTCACGGCGAACTGAACCGCGCCGGAATGGGTGACGGTGCCGTCGGTGTCGAGCAGCCCGGCCAGCAGCGCGCGGCGTTGCTCGACGGAGGCCCGCAGATACTCCACCGGGATGTGCTTGTTCCCCAGCACGCCCAATGTGCGGAGAATCGCCTGCACACTGCCGTGTTCGTTGCGGCAGGCCTGGCAAAGTCGCAAACCCGACGACGGGCGCCCGCAGTCGGGGCAGGTCGGCGCGGGCACCGGGGGGCTCTGGAAACGCACCTTGCCGCCGCAGGAACGGCCGCATGTCCGCACCTGGGAGGTCTGGGGCAGGAACGGTTCGCCGCATACCTCGCAACGGCGGTATTCCACCGGGTCCGGCGGAACCAACCGCAGGGTGTACGACAGCTCGGCATGGCGTTCCACCAGGAGTCCGGCTTCCCCTTCCAGGTAGCAGATGATCTCCGGGTCCGCCGTGGTGAAGCGGGCGCTCGCCGAGTGGCCGTCGCCGAGCCAGGCGCCGAGCGCGTAGGGGTGAAGCGGGAGTTCGCGTTCAGGCAGTTGCAGCGGAGCCGTGGTCGCGATGGAGTGGTTGGCACGGCCGTCCGCCGTTCGGCAGCGCAGCGTGGCCGCCAGCTCTTCCGTCGTGCGCACCGCCGGGCCGGCCGCCGAGCGGCGGGACGACCTCGTGTCGGTCAGCCACTGGTGTTCGGCGTCCGCGAGGAGCACCGTGCCGTCCGAGAACTCGACCTCGTAGCAAGGGCGGCCCTCCATGACCTCGGTCGCCGCGACCACGGTCGTGGGGCGGCCGTTCGCGCCGATCAGCCTGTCGCCGGGCTGGACCTCCCCCATGGTCGTCCAGCCGTCGGGAGTGGCCAGCGGGGTGTCCAGGGCGAGCGCCTTCCCGACACCGGGCCGCGCCGCGACGATGATCATCTGGCCGGGGTGCAGGCCATTGGTCAGATCGTCGAAGTCGGCGAACCCGGTCGGGATGCCCTGCGACTGCCCGCCGCGCGACGCGATCGCGTCGATCTCGTCCATGGTCGGCTGGAGCAGCTCTTCGAGCGCGACGTAGTCCTCGCTGGTGCGCCGCTCGGTGACGTCGTAGATCGCGGCCTGCGCGCGGTCGACGACCTCGTCGATGTTCGCGCCGTCGGCCGCGGCCGCGCCGTAGCCGTACTGCACGATCCGCGTGCCCGCTTCGACCAGGCGCCGCAGCACCGCCTTCTCGGAGACGATCTCGGCGTAGTACCCGGCGTTCGCCGCCGTCGGCACCGTCGCGATCAGGGTGTGCAGATACGGGGCGCCGCCGACACGGCTCAGCTCGCCGCGGCGTTCCAGCTCGGCGGAGACGGTGATCGGGTCGGCTGGTTCGCCTCGGCCGTAGAGATCGAGGATGACGTCGTAGATCGCTTGATGTGCGGGGCGGTAGAAGTCGTCGGGGCCGAGGGCTTCGATGACGTCGGCGACGGCGTCCTTCGACAGCAGCATGCCGCCGAGCACGGATTGCTCGGCCGCGATGTCCTGCGGAGGCTGGCGGTCGTATTCGCCGCCACGCGGACCGGGGTCGCTGGGACCCGGGTCGGACTCCGCGTACATCGGATTGCGGTCGTCGGTCAGCGCCACCGCTGCTGCCACCTCCTCAAGATATCGAACACGCGTTCGATTATGCCAGAATTTCCCCGGTCGGTCCGCCCGCGCCCGTCCGCCCCTCCCGCGGCTCCGGACTCTCCCCTGTCTTCCCCTTTTCGGCCGGACGACCACCACGGTGTGTACCGGCCCGGCGGGCACGCTAAGCCCCCCGAAAGGACGAGCGCAATTTCGCCTGGGGACCGCCCTGTGGATAACCTGGGGATGACTGCGGGCATCCCTTCACAGGTGGCCGAAACCCTGTGTACAACTTGTGGGCAACGCTGGGATGGTCTGACAAAAGTGCTGGTCAGGCCCTGTGGAGAGTCTGTGGAGAACTTTATTCACCTCGCGACGGCGTGTCGGGCAAAAGTCGTCGTTCGGCGTGTCGCACGCGGGCGCACAGGGGTGCCCTGTGGATGAATGCTACGGAGGGTAGAGGACTGACCCGCCGGGCTGAACGGGCCGGAATTCAGGACGCGAACAACCTGCCCTGTGCGCTCCGTAGTCGTTCTCCGAGAACCTGCTGGTCGGCGGGTGTGAAGGCGATCCTCGGCTCGCCACTCCCCGGTACCTCTTCGGTCAGCCACCGGCCCTCGGTCGTATCGATGTAGTTCACCGGGCGTTCGATCCGCTGCCGCGCGCCACTCCGGCCGCGGGCCGCGACGTAGAGGCTTCCACTCCCCAAACGGCGTAACGCGAGGATGCGGCGAAGCTCGTCGGCTTCCTGGCTCCCGGTGCTCTGGCGTCCGCTGCGAAGCACCTCGAAGCCCTCGTCCTGCGCCGTCGACGACGAGCGCGGAGCCTCGACCTGACTCTTCGGGACGGCGATCGGACGGCCGCGTCCCGGCGCGAGCTTCGGGATCTGGTCGAGGAACTCGGTGAGCAGCTCTTCGGGCCGTACGGAGGCCAGCGCGACGCCGTCGTGCTCGCTGTGCCGGGCGAGCACGAAACCCTCGCCGCCGGCGCTCCCCGCGAGCACGCTGAAGCTCAGCGCCTTGCCCTCGAACCCGCCGTCGACCCAGCCGTAGTACTCCAGCGTCGGCCTGGCGATCGCTTCGAGCGTCGCCTTGAAACCTGGGTGCAGTCCTCGCGCGCCGAAGAGACCCTGGCTCGCCAGTTCCTCGTTGGTCCGCTCGTCTTCGGCCCGCTGCGCGTCCTCGTCGTACCAAGTGGGGGTTTCCGACAGGATCGTGTGCGGTTCGCCGCCTCGGCGGTGGATCAGCGTGATGAGGGTGCCGGTCGTGATCGTGACCTGTTTGTCCAGCACCGGAACTGCCCCCTAGTCGTTCTGTTCGTCCAGCCCGGAACAAGACAAGCCGGGCGCGGCCCCAATCTTGGCACGCGCCCGGCCCGCTCGTGACTACTAGTCCTTCATCGGTGAACCCGCGACCGCGATCGACGTCGGCAGGGCGCGTGTTGGCACTCCCAGTCACCTTTCGCGGTGCAGGCGCCCGGACACCGCGATAGCGGGGCCTGCGGCCGGGGCGGGTTCACGCCTGTGGCCGTATGCCGCCATAGCCGCAGCTCCGCCCCCAACTCACTCACCGATCACCGGCGGTGCGGTGAGTTCGTCGGTTCCGAAGATCTCGTTGGGGTCGTCGCCGACGAGGAACTTGGAGCTGCGCTCCTCGTCTTCGCCGCCCTTGCCCCTGGCGCCACCGGCTCCCATACCGCCCATGCCGCCCATCATGCCGCCGGCGCCGCGGCCCGCTCCGGAACCGGAGCCACCGGCGCCACCGCCCATACCTGCGCCACCCATGGCACCCGCGTTGCCGGGCAGGGCAGCGCCACTTCCGCCACCGGGGCCGAAGCCGCCACCAGGACCGAAGCCGCCGTCCGGGCCGAAGCCGCCCGCACCGGGGATGTCGGTGCCGCCGAAGCCGCCACCGGCGCCTCCACCGCCACCACCCGGGCCGAAGCCACCGGCGCCGGGGATCTTCGGCGGGGTGTAGCCGGACGCGTTCGTCCCGTCGTCCCAGGACGGCGGTTTGTAGTTGCTGCCGGGGATGTTCGGGTTGTACTGCCCGCCGGGCAGGTTCGAACCCGGCAGGTTCGATCCCGGCAGGTTCGATCCCGGCAGATTGCTGCCCGGAAGGTTCGATCCCGGCGTGCCGATACCCGGCATGTTCGAACCGGGGATGTTCGGGCTGGGGACACTCGGCATCCCGCCGGGCGGCATCGAACCGGGCGGCGTCGAGATGCCCGGCATGCCGTTGTTCCCGTTCCGGTCGCCCTGACCGCCGCCGTCCTTGTCCTTGTCGTCGCCCTTGCCGCCGCCGTTGACGTCGACGTTCGTGTTCTGCCCCTCCATCTTGCTGTAGGTGGGCAGCTTCTTGCCGTTCTCGGAACTGGCCTTGAAGTACTCGTTGAACGCGTCGACGTTCGCTTGACCCTTTTGGTTGTAGTCCCGGATCGCGCGGTCGGTGTCGGTGGTCCACGGGGTGATGGAGTTGAGCAGGTTGTTCTTCGGCGGGTCCTTCGGGACCTGCTGCACCTTCGCCTTCACCGTGGTGAAGGCGGTGTTCTGCTCACCGAGGTACTTGTCGGAGTCCACCAGCTTCTTGCCGGAGTCCTCCATCCACGTCCGCAGCGGATGCGCACCCGACTGCTGCGCGGCTTCGGCGCTCTTACCGGTCCAGGCGGCGTCCATCTCCTTCGACAGGTTGTCGATGGTGGTCAGCCTGTCCTGGTAGCCGGCCTTGAGCCGGGTCGCCGCGGACTGGCCCTCCTGGATCGACCCGGTACCCGGACCGGTGACGATCTTCTCCCAGATGTTGTAGCAGTCGATCTTGCGATCGCCGCCGGACGCTTCGAAGTCGCCGGATTTCGTGGTCGCCAGGTTGTAGGCCGAATACCCGGCGATGATCGGCAGCAGGAACACGCGTCAGCCCTCCTTCAACGTCTCGATCATCGCTTCCCCCACTTTGAGCGCGACCGGGCACGGATCACTCGCGCCGGGTCCGTTGTCGTACTGCACCAGGATGTTCACGGACAGCTGGTCGGTCACGCCGACGAACAGACCGCATTTGCCGTTCTTGCGGTGGTCGAGCGACGCGGCGTACACCGCCGGGTAGCCCGCGACCTCGGTCGGCTCGAAGTACTCGTTGTTGGCCTTCGTGTCGTAGACGTCGCTCAGGCCGTTCTTGTTCGCGAGCACCGGGCTGATCTCGATCTGGTTCAGCTTGTCGTCGGCGGCGAAGATCGAGCAGCCGGGCCCGACGCTCGTGGTCCGCTGCTCGCCTTCGCCGAGACCGAGCTCGGTCCGCTTCGCCGCGGAAAGCGCCGAACAGGCGTCGCTCTCGATCGACGAGGTCTTCAACGGGTTCGACACCTTGGGCGCGGAGCCGGACGAACCGCTCGACGCGCTCGGGGCACCGGCCCCGGTCGTGTAGGACGGCTCCGAAGAGGCGGTGCCGTTCTTGGTGCCCGAACAGCCGGCGACCAGCGCGCCCGCGGCCAGGAGGAGAACGAGGGAACGTCGCATCACACGGCCTTGTGCTTGTTGAGCGAAGCCTGCGTTTCGGCCTCGTTCGTGGCGATCTTCTGCTTGGCGGCGGTCAGCTGGTCGATGTAGTTCTTGACGTAGTCCTGCATCTTCTGGTTCTGCTCCAGGAACGCCTTGCCCGACGGGTTGGCCAGCTTCTCCCAGTCGCCGCTCGCGAACTCCTTGCCGGGCGCCTTGACGTTCGCCATCAGGTTCGCGTCGGCGTAGTCCCGCTTGAGCTCGGCCTGCAGATCCGTCCACTTCTTGATGATGCCGTCGATCTTGTCCTTGTCGAAGGTGAACCCGCCGCCACCTCCGCCAGACGCCGGCTTGTCCGGGTTGGCCGGTGCGGACACCGTGACCTTCTCCTGCCGGTTCTGCTCGGCGTTGCTGTCGTAAGCCATGCGTCCAGATCTCCCCGTGCCTCGACGTCGAGTCTCGATAATGCCTTGATCCCCAGTCAAGCTTAAGACGTGGCCCGAAGGGGTGGGGTTCCCCGTAAAACAAAGGGCGGGACACCTCCGGAATGGAGACGTCCCGCCCTTTGTCGAAGCGGTGTTACTTGGCCTTGACCTCGAGCCGCACGTCGACGCGGACGTCGGGGTGCAGACGGGCGCCGACCGAGTGCTTGCCCACGGTCTTGATGTGGTCCTTCAGCTCGATGACGCGCTTGTCGAGCAGCGGGCCACCCGCGGCCTTGATCGCGTCCACGATCTCGGCGGTGGTGATCGAACCGAAGAGCTTCTTCGAGCCCTCGGCCGCCTTGCCGCTCAGCTGGATGGCGCCGAGGCCCTCCAGGGTCGCCTTGATCTCCTTGGCGTGGTCGAGGTCGCGGATGCGACGGCTCTCCTGCGCCCGCTTGATCGTGCGCACGTTCTTCTCCGCGCCCTTGGTGGCCACGATGGCGTAGCCGCGGGGGAGCAGGTAGTTGCGTGCGTAGCCGTCCTTGACCTCGACGATGTCGCCGGGCCCACCGAGGTTGGCGACGTCGGTGGTGAGAATGATCTTCGCCATTGACGTGCCTCCTTAGCGCGCGGTCGAGGTGTAGGGCAGCAGCGCCATTTCGCGGGAGTTCTTGACCGCGATGGCGATGTCACGCTGGTGCTGGCTGCAGTTGCCGGTCACACGACGGGCACGGATCTTCCCGCGGTCGGAGATGTACTTCCGAAGCAGGTTGGTGTCCTTGTAGTCGATGTTCTCCGGGCGGCCCTTCTTCTCGGCCTTGCAGAACACGCAGACCTTCTTCTTGGGCTTGCGGATGGGTGGCTTGGCCACGGTATTACTCCTGAATTTCTACGTAGTGGTTGTCTCGAGGCGTCTCGCGGAGCTCGCGCCCGCGGTGGATCGCCTGATCAGAAGGGCGGCTCGTCGGAGAAACCGCCGCCACCGCCGCCACCGGCGGGCGGGGCGGAACCCCACGGGTCGTCGGCGGGCGGGCCGGACTGGCCGCCACCGCCGCCACCACCGAAGCCGCCGCCACCGCCACCGGTGCCACGGCTGACCTTGTTCACCTTGGCGGTGGCGTAGCGCAGCGACGGGCCGATCTCATCGACCTCGAGCTCGACGACGGTGCGCTTCTCGCCTTCCTTGGTCTCGAAAGACCGCTGCTTGAGGCGCCCCTGCACGACGACTCGCGCGCCACGCGTCAGCGACTCGGCGACGTTCTCGGCCGCCTGACGCCAGATGTTGCAGCGCAGGAACAGGGCCTCGCCGTCCTTCCACTCACCGGACTGACGGTCCAGCGTGCGCGGGGTGGACGCGACGGTGAAGTTCGCGACCGCCGCACCGGAAGGGGTGAAGCGAAGCTCCGGGTCGGACGTGAGGTTGCCGATCACCGTGATGACGGTGTCTCCAGCCATCGGGAAAGTCCTTCGGCTCAGGCCTTGGCGGCGGCGGTCGCGGCGCGCTTGATCTCGCGGCGCATGACCTTGGTGCGGAGCACGGTCTCCTGCAGCGAGAGCTGACGGTCCAGCTCCTTGACCGCTTCCGAAGTCGAGTTCAGGTCGAGCAGCGCGTAGATGCCCTCGGCGTGCTTCTTGATCTCGTAGGACAGCCGGCGACGGCCCCAGACGTCGACCTTCTCGACGCTTCCGCCCGAAGTGCGGATCACGTTGAGGAAGTTGTCCAGGGTCGGGGCCACCGTACGCTCGTCGAGCGTGGGGTCCAGGATGACCATTACCTCGTAATGGCGTGACACAACCACTCACCTCCTATGGGCTCGCGGCCACGGACTGTCCGTGGCAGGAGGGTTTGTCCAGGTAAGCGTACCTGGCGGTCAGGAGACGCGGCGCAGGACCCAGGTGCGGACCAGCGCGGCGGTCACGCCGGCGAGCACGAGCACCGCGAGCAGCATCGGCAGCTGGACGTCGCCGCCCGGCATGCCGTCGGTCGCGAGCGCTTCGGCGTTGCCCGCGTTGCGGACGTCCGGCCCCGGGCCGGCCTGGCCGTCGGTGCCGTACTGCGGGGCACCCTCGCCCGGGAGCGGGCTGTTGGCCGGGTAGCGCACGCCCGGCGCCACCGCGACACCCGGCTGCGCGACCGGCAGGTTGCCGTAGTCGCGCGGCGGGGCGTAGCCGGTGCCGTTGCTGCCGCCGGGCAGCAGGCTCGGCGAGGCCGGGAGGCCGTTGGTGCCGCCGCCGTTGCCGCCCTGCTGCGGGCCGGTGGTGCCCGGCGTCGGCAGGGTGGGCGCGACGTAGTTCGTGGCGACCGTGGTCAGGCCGCAGCTGCCGGCGACCTTGTGCTCGATGGAGTCGAGGGTCTTCTCGGGGTTGAGCCCGAGGCCCCAGGACTTGGTGTCCTTGACCGCCTGCCGTACGGCCGTGCCGATCGCCTTGCCGTCGACCGAACCGCCCGCGGCGTTCGGGACCGCGCCGACGCTGATGGTGTTGACCTTCGCGATGTCGTTCGCGGCGACGTCGTACAGCGCCAGCGTGCCCGCTTCCCGCGCGCCCGCCCGCACCAGTTCCTTGACCGAGGTGCCGGTGATCGCGACGGTGTCGCCCATCCCGCCGTTCACGGTGCCGCTGCACGCGTTCGCCAGCGTGGTGCCCGCCGCCGAGGCGGTACCCGCCGTCAGGAGCGCGCCACCGGTGACCAGGGTCGCGAGTGCGGTGACGGTGAGCGCCTTGCGGGTGGTCTGCCAGATGGTGGTCTTCCGCACGGGCGCGATCCTCCGGGTCGGTGGGGGCGTGAAGCAGTGCATGAGGAATCACTGCAACGGGGATAACGAGGGAGTGACCAGAAAGATACTAGTGGGTATTGGGAGCGCAGCTCCTCCGTTGAGGGCGGCGGCGGGGGCATGGATGGAGGTAGGACTAACTTGTAGCGGCCATTCGGCGGAGGACCCAGGTGCGCACGAGGCCCGCACTGACTCCGGAGAGTGCCAAAACGGCGATCAGCAGCGGCAGTTTCCCGTCCTGAGTGAATCCGTCGCTCACACTCGGTAGCGCTTCGGCCTGTCCCGCATTCTGGACGTCCGGGTTGCCGGCCTGGTTTTCGGTCGCGATGCCGAACTGCGGCGCGTAACCCGGGATCTGGCCGCCGTACCGGAGGCCGGGCGACGGGCTGAAGAGACCGGCCGTCGCCATCGGGATGGAGCTGTAGTCGCGCATCGGGGCGTAGCCTGTGCTGATGCCCCACGGCAGGCCGCCGAAATTCGGGGTGAAGGTGCCGGGCAGGAGCGGGCTGTTCGCCGCGGGGATGCCGGCCGCCGGAGCGCCGCCTTGCGCGGGAGCGCCCGGCCCGCCGGTCTGCGGTCCGCCGCTACCGGGCGTGCCGGGAGCGGGCTTCCCTGGCTGGGGCTGGGTTCCGGGGGCGGGCTGGCCGCCGCCGGTCAAGGCCTGGGTGGTGCCGGAGACCGCGCCGTTCAGCGCTTCCGCGGCGGGTGCGCCGACCACCGGGACCGGCGCGACGACGGTGTTCACCACGGTCACCGTCACCTTGCAGACCGTGCCGAGCAGCGCGTTGATCGTGCCCGTGAGCACCCCGGAGACCGACCCGGCCTGGCCGAGGTTGAGCGGGATGCCGAGCAACGGGGTCTTGCCGAGGATCGTGTCGCCGGTCTTCGCGGTCACCGAGCCACCGCAGGTGGCGGTCTTGGTCTCCGCGGCGGCGGCCTGGCCGGGCATGGCGAGGGCGGCCGAGCCCGCGAGAATGAAGGCCGACGCACCCAGGGCGGTCGCCCTCCGTGTCCGTTCGCGCATGCCTTCGACTCCTCCGTCGTCGGGGTCACCTACCCGGATAACGACGCTAATGGAGACAAGTAACGCCCGCTCACTCGAAGAGGTCAGGCATTCGAGTGGAAGCGGGCGTCACTGACGGTGAAGATCAGGCGGGCTTACCCCGCAGCCAGGCGCGGACGAGCGCCGCGGCGACGACGGCCAGCGCCAGCACCGCGAGCAGCAGCGGCAGCTTCGCCGGGGTGACCGGCGCCTGGACGGCCTGCGCGTTGCCGGTGTCCTTCTCGTCGACGGTGGGCGGAGGCACCTCGCCGGGGATGATCTCGGTGATCACCGGCGCCTGGACGAAGCTGCCGGGGAGCAGCGCCGCGTTGCTGATCAGGCCGGCGATCGAGTCGCCGCCGATACCGGTGGAGGAACCCGGGGCGGTCTCGACCGGGAGTTCGCTGCCCGGACCGCCGGGCTGACCCGGCCCCGGCTTCGGGGGCTCAGGCTTGGGAGGTTCGGGCTTCGGCGGTTTGGGGATTTCCGGGACTCCCGGAACTTCTTCGACCACGCCCTGAGTCAGGTTCCCGACCGCGTTCACCGCGCCCTGCGCCGGGGTGCAGACACCCTGCGCGACGAGGTCGCCTGCCGCGTTGTCGGTGAGACCGGTCGTCTTGACGAGATCCCCGACCGGCAAGGAGAGAAGGGGCTTCCGGCCCTCGGCGGTCTTGGCCTTCGAATCGAGACCGACCGTCAGCACCTCGGACGACCCGAGCGGCGCGCCCACGTCGGCGGTGAGGCCGTTGCCGGACTTTCCGTTCTGCAGCGTCGATCCGCAATCACCGGAAAGGGTCGGGCTCGGTTCCTCGGCGGCCGTCGCGGTCATCGGGAACGCGAGTCCGGCCGTGACCGAAAGCGCGAATCCCCAAGCCGTGATCCGCCCGGCAGTCTTCCCCATCGAGTTCGTCCTCCGCCCCTCAAAGACCCACGCGGTTTAACGGAACGCGCTCACGCTACCCCACGAGCGTGACCATCCGGTCCGCGACGGCGAAAAACCCGCGAGGGTAACTCCGCCTTCCTCCCCACCACCGCCCTCAACGGAGGAGCTTCGCTCCGCGTAGATTCCTTCAACATGAAAATCGGTGCCCATGTCCGCGACGACGATCCCCTCTCCGCGGTCGCCGAACGCGACGCCGAGGTCCTTCAGTTCTTCCTTTCCGACCCGCAGGGCTGGAAAGCTCCCAAACCCCACCCGCACGGCGAAGCGATCAAGGAATCGCCGGTCGAGGTGTTCATCCACTCGCCGTACCTGATCAACGTGGCGTCGATGAACAACCGCATCCGCATCCCGTCACGGAAGAACGTCACCCAGCACGCGAACGGCGCCGCCGAAATCGGCGCGAAAGGGCTCGTCGTGCACGGCGGCCACGTCGGTGCGGGCGCGGACGTCGAAGAGGGCCTCGTCAACTGGCGCAAGCTTTTCGAGCGGGAACAGGAAAAGGGCGGTTTCGCCGTGCCGATCCTGATCGAGAACACCGCGGGCGGCGACAACGCGATGACCCGCGACCTCGACACGATCGCCCGGCTCTGGGACAAGGTCGGCGAATTCGGCGCGGGTTTCTGTTTCGACACCTGTCACGCGTACGCGGCGGGCTGGGATCTGACCGAGGCGGTCAAGAAGGTCAAGGCCATCACCGGCCGGATCGACCTGGTGCACCTCAACAACTCGCGTGACGAGTTCGGTTCCACGCGGGACCGGCACGCCAACGTCGTCGGCGGCGACGGCACGATCGATCCCGAGGTGCTGGCCGCCGTCGCGGCCGAAGCGGGTGCGCCCGTGGTCGTCGAGACCCCGGCCGACGGGCAGGCCGCGGACATCGCCTTCGTCCGGGAGCGCGTCGCGTCCGCCTAGCGTCACGTTGGTCGTGAGCCGAGGGGCTACCCGCGCGGGAGAGCGTTCCCTCTCCAGCGGGAGGGCCGGGCGCGCCGATCGAGGAAGGCTCGAATCCAGCCGGGAAACACCCGGTACTGGAGGGAAAGCCATGAAGCTCAAGGCCAAGATCGCCGCCGTCGCAGTGCTCGCCGTCGCCGCGGGAACGCTGGGGGCGACCCACGCGACGGCGGCCCAGGCCCCGCCGTCCGGCTCGGTCGTCCTCGGGTCGGCGGGCGGTCCGCTGACGTTTCCCGGCTACGAAGGCGATCCGGTCCGGTTCGACTTCGCGGCCTTCGGCGATCCCGGGAAGTCCTCCGGCCGGTTCCACGTGAATCATCTGACCAAGGACGGAAAGCCGTTCGCCGATTTCGAAGGCAAGGTCGACTGCGTCTCGCGTGACGGCGACCTCGCGATCCTGACCGGCGTGATCGAACGCGCCGACATCCCCGCGCTCCCGGTGAACCTGGTCGGGCGCCGGGTCGGTTTCTCGGTACGGGACGTGCCGGGCGGGCACGACCGGATCGGCTGGAGCTGGGCCGTCGGCGGCTTCGATCAGGACGTCGTGCGCTGCACGGCCCCGATCCCGTTCTTCGAAACGAGCACGGGCGGCTACCTCGTGCGGTGAATCGGCTTGACCCTCTCGCCACGGGAGGGTCGAGTCTTGGCCGCATGAAGAATCGGACCGTGTACCGGGCGGAGGACGGCGAGCACGTCGGCTACGTCGTCCCCGCGCCGGAAACCCGTTGGCAGGCACTGACCGTTTTCGGCTACCCGCTCGGCGGGCCCGCCGCCTTCGACGACTCCGTCGCGTTGCTGGAGGCGGAAGGCCTGGCCATCCTCGCCGAGTGCTGGTCGGTCAGGCACGGCGAAGACTGGTTCACCTGCAGGCTGGTCGAAACCTCGCCCGAAGCCGTCGTCGTGCGGATCGAAGACTTCGGGGCCGAGGACTTCGGCAAGCACATCAGGCTCGAACGTCCTGGGCCTGAGGTGTTGAAGCGGGCTTGACCGCGCGTAGGTCGGGGGCGCCGTCGAGGAATCCGCCGATCGGATCGTCGTCCCCGGCGGCGCGGACCGGGTCTTTGCGTGGCTGGTGGATGTCGCGGATCACCAGCGCGCAAAGGCCGACCACCGCCAGGTCGCGGACCACGACGGCGCCCAGGAACCAGTCCTGGGGCAGGCCTTTGTTGTCGACGCCGAGGTAGTACATCATCCGCGGCGCCCACACCAGCGCGTCGAGGATCATCCAGCCGAGCAGCAGCCGCCAGCGCGGGATCGCGAGCACCGCCAGCGGGACCAGCCAGAGCGAGTACTGCGGGCTCCACACCTTGTTGGTCAGCAGGAACGCGGCCACCACGAGGAACGCGAGCTGGCCGAGCCGCGGACGGCGCGGCGCCTTCAGCGTGACGTAGCCGATGCCGGCGCAGGCGGCGAGGAACAGCACCGCGACGACGGCGTTGAGCACGACCGGTGTTTCGCCCGTGGCGAGTTTCCCGTCGAAACCGGCCCAGCCGGAAAGATGGGAGATCACGTTGTAGAGCGAGTCCGGGTCCATCGGACGTGCCGTGTTGAGCCGGAAGAACTCCCACCAGCCGGTCGGCGCGGCGAGCGCGAACGGGACGTTGACCACGACGAACGTCGCCACGGCGAGCCCGGCGGCGAGCGCCCACTGTTTGACCTTGCCCGCGCGCAGGCACAGGAAGAGCAACGGGATGAGCAGGAGCAGCGGATACAGCTTCGCCGCCGCGCCGAGCCCGAGCAGGAAGCCCGCGATCTCGGGCCGTCGCCGCGCCCACGCGAGCAGCGCGGTCGCGGTGAACGCGGTCGCGATGGCGTCGAAGTTGGTGAAGACGTGCACCAGCACCAGCGGCGAGATCGCGACCAGCGCGGCGTCCCACGGGCGGCGTTTCAGCGATCGGCCGGTCGCCCACACCGTGACCAGCCAGGCCAGCGCGAGCCACAGAGCCGAGATGTTGAAGTAGACGGCCACCGGGAGCGCGCCGGGCAGCCAGCCCGCTTCCGCGACCGAGAGCCAGGCTTCGGTGAGCTTCGCGTTGATCCACTGGAACAGCCCGGTCGCCACCGGGTACTCCATGTACCGCGTGGTCTCCTTCGCCGTTCCCGCGTTTTCGGTCCACGAAGTCACGTACGGGAAGGTGTCGGAGTTGTTCAGCCGCTCGGAGCTGTAGAGCGGGATGATGTCCGAGTAGCACATCGCGACGAACGGGCGGCCCGCCCGCCAGTCGAGCTGATGGGTGCCGGAGTCGTCGGTGTACTGCTGGATGCACGACGCCTTGCCGAACCACGAGAGCACCAGCGCGAGGCAGGCCAGCAGCAGCCCGACCCGCTGCGGCGACCAGAACCAGTGCCGCCCCACGGCCGCGTGCTCGCCGAGCGGGCCGCCGATCGGGCGGGTGGCCGCGGCCACGAGCGGTTCGTTCCAGCTCGGGATGACCCGCTCGCCGGGGGTGAGGGAGAGCGGAGCCTCGGGCTGGGTCGTCTGGTCGGACACGTGGCGGATGTTAGCGCCTATCCGGGTGACCACCCGGTGATGTCGCCGCTCTCGTAGAACCCGGCCAGCACCTCCGCCGCCGCGCCGAACGCCACTACGTCGTCGCCCATCTCGTCGAGGTCGACCTGGATCCGTTGCCAGTGCGGCAAAGGCAGGAGCTCCCGCAGTCGCGCCGCGACGGTGTCGCGGTACACCTCGGGTGCCGCGCGGACCGAACGTCCGGTCAGCACGACACGTTCGAGGTCGAGCACCTGGACGAGGTCGGCGAGCCCGATCGCCAGCAGGCCCGCCGCCTCTTCCGTGGTCGCCGCCGCGTTGTGCAGCACCTCCACGCAGCCACGACGGCCGCACGCGCAGCGCGGTCCGTCGAAGGCGAGCGTCGTATGCCCGAACTCGCCGGCGTTGGTCCGCGGCCCGCGGTACAGCCTGCCGTCGATCAGCAGGCCGACACCGATCCCGGTGCCGACGAGCACGACGGCGGTCGCGGCCTGGTCGCCCTCCGGCCAGTGTTGCGCGAAGGCGGCGGCGTTGGTGTTCTTGTCGAGCCGCACGGGCAGCCCGGTGCGTTTCGCGAGCAGGTCGCGCAGGGGCACTTGGTGCCAGCCGGGCATGTTCGTGGCGTCCCGGACCACTCCTTCGTGGTGATCGAGCGGGCCGACGCTGCCGACGCCGAGGCCGAGAACACCCTCGACGCCGTCGGTTAGCGCTTCGGTTGCGTCGCCGAGGGCGGAAACGGCCTGGTCGGGGGTGAATCCGGGGGCCAGCGGCCCGCCGCGCGACGCGATGATCTTCCCGGTCAGGTCGGTCATGACCACCCGGTAGGAGTCCCGGTCGAGCTGGGCGCCGAGCGCGTGCCGGGCGTTCGCGCGGACGCGCAGCAGGGTGCGTGGCTTGCCGACACCCGACGCGGGCTGGCGTTCTTCGTCCAGCAGGCCGGCTTCGAGCAGTTCGGGGACGATCTTCGAGACGGCCTGCTGGGTGAGCCGGGTGCGCTCGGCGAGTTCGACGCGGCTGAGGCCGCCCGCGCGCAGGATGTGCGTGAGCAGCAGTGTCCGATTGTGCTGGCGCAGGCCGCGCAGATTGACCCCGGTCTCCGGCATAGCGCGCATCCTGTCATGACTGGCTGATTACGCAACACTGTTGTTTAATGGGGTCATGGCTGACTTGCGAGTGGGGATCTTCGGATACGGCACCGGCGGACGCGTCTTCCACGCGCCGCTGGTCGACGCGACACCGGGGCTGACCCCGGCCGCCATCGTCACCTCGAACCCGGACCGGGTCGCGCAGGCACGCGCCGACCACCCGGCCGCCGACGTGCTGCCGGACGCGGACGCGTTGTTCGCGAAGGCCGGCGAGCTGGACTTGGTCGTCGTCAGCACGCCGAACCGCACGCACGTCCCGCTCGCGCTCCAGGCGATCGAGGCGGGTCTGCCTGTCGTCGTCGACAAGCCCTTCGCGCCGACGGCGGCTGAAGCGGCGAAGGTCGTCGAAGCCGCCAAGGCCAAGGGCGTCGGACTGACGGTGTTCCAGAACCGCCGGTTCGACTCGGACTTCCTCACTGTCCGGAAGGTCCTCGAAACCGGCCGTCTCGGCGACGTCTTCCGCTTCGAGTCACGCTACGACCGCTGGGTGCCGAAGCCGCGGGACAACTGGCGCGAGTTCGGCGACCCCGCCGAGGCGGGCGGGCTCCTCTACGACCTCGGCGCGCATATCGTCGACCAGGCGCTGCAGCTGTTCGGCCCGGTTTCCGAGGTCTACGCGGAGGTCGACAGGCGCCGCGCCGGGGTGTCGGTCGACGACGACGCCTTCGTCGCGCTTCGGCACACCAATGGCGTGCGTTCGCATCTGTGGGCGTCCGCGCTCGCGGGCACCCGGAACCCGCGATTCCGCGTGCTCGGCGACAAGGCGACCTTCACCAAGTACGGCCTCGACGTCCAGGAGCCGCAGATCAAGGACGGCCTGCGGCCCGGCGACCCCGGCTGGGGCGTCGAACCGGAGTCGGACGCCGGCGTGCTCGGCGTGAACGACGACGTCGAGACCGTGCCCACCGAGGTCGGCCGCTACGAGGACTTCTACGCGCAGGTGCGCGACGCGCTGCTCGGCAAGGGCGGCTTCCCGGTCGATCCCGCCTCCGCCGTCGAGACGCTCCGGGTCATCGAAGCCGCCCACCTCGCGGGTGCCGAACGGCGCGTCGTCACCATCTAGCTATTCGGTATCGCCTCTGCCGCCCCGGCCTGGCGGGCCTCCGTTGCCGCCCTCTTCGTTGTTCTCACTGGACGAAGGCGGGTTCTTCGAGCTCGAAGGCGGATCCTCTTCGTTCCGCGAAGACGAAGATCCGGTCGACGGACCCGTCGACGGCGTGCCGGTCTCGGTCGAACCCTCGTCGTCGTCCGGCGGGGTCTGCGTCGACGGGACGGTGTTGCTGTCGTCCCCGCCGATGATCTTGACCTTGTCGAAGCGCTCCCCCGGTTTCCCGTTCAGGTACAGGGAAAGGAACTTCTGCCAGATCGGCCCGGCGATCGTCGAACCGAAGATCGACTTGCCGTTCTTGCCCTTCAGCGCCTTGTCACCGTCGCCACCGACCCACACCGCGGCCGAGATCGACGGCGTGTAGCCGACCATCCAGGTCTGCGAGTTGGCGTCCTTGGCCGACGCGGGCTCGCCCTGCCGATAGGTGTGCTGCTGGGTCCCGGTCTTGCCGGCGCACTCGTGGTTGTTGGGGCACTTGAGCTTCGAGAACGGGATGACACCCTTGAGCGACTCGGTGACGTTGCCGGCGATCTGCTTGCTCTTGTCGGAGTCGTCGGCGAACGCCGGCTTCGCCTCTTCCGGAGCCGAGTACGCCGCCTCGTCCTGCGAGTTGGTCACCTTGACGATGAAATGCTTGTCCCGGCGCTGGCCGTCGCCCGCGAAGGTGGCGTACGCGGCGGCCATGTCCTCCGGAGTGATGACCGTCTTGCCACCGCCGAGCGCGATGTTGTTGTCGGCGAACAGTTCGGAGCTGCCGTCCGGGGCGGGTTTCACCCCGGCGTCCTTGGCGGCCTGTGCCACCGGCCCGGGTTTGGTCACGTTCACGACCATGTCGTAGAACACCGTGTTGGCCGACCGCTGCATCGCCTCGGACACCGTGCACTGCTGCGAACAGGTGCTGCCGGGACCGGCGTTCCGGATCGTCTGCTTCCCGAACTGCCGGTTGTTGGAGCCGTCGAACGTCGAGTTGATGCCACCCTTGCCGAGCTGCATGTACGCGGTGAGGTCGAACGGCTTCATCGACGACCCGGGGTTCTGCGGCGTGTTCGCCCAGTCGCGGCCCTTCTGGTCCTTGCCGTTGGGCCCCTTCACGATGGACGGGCCACCGTAGTACGCCTTCACACCGCCGGTCTTGGGGTCGATCGCGACGAGCGCGTTGAGCAGGTTCTCGTCGGTCTGGCCCTTCATCCCGTCGGCGACCGCCTGCTCGGCCGCGGCCTGCGCCTTCGGGTCGATGGTCGTGTAGACCTTGTAGCCGCCCCGGTAGTAGACGTCGTCGGTGATGCCGTTCGCGGCGAGCTCTTCCTTGACCTTGTCGCGGATGAACGGGTTGACCACCCCGGCCTGCTGCTTGTCCTCCTGCGGGATCGGCGTCGGGAACTGCAGGTTCGCGCGGTCGGCGGCGGAGAGGAAACCGTTCTGCACCATACGGTTCAGCGCGACGGTCCAGCGTTCGTTCGCGACCTTCGGGTTCTCCGAGCGGCCCGGCTGCTGGATGAGGCCCGCGAGCAGTGCCGCCTCGGAGGCGTTGAGTTCGCCCGCGGGCTTGCCGAAGAACGACTGCGCGGCCGACTCGATGCCGTACGCGCCGCGCCCGAAGTAGATGATGTTCAGGTACGCCGTGATGATGTCCTTCTTCTCGTACGTCTGGTTCATCTTGAAGGACTTGGCGAGTTCGGTCCATTTGCGCGCGAGCGACGATTCGTCGTCCCCGCTGGCGACCTTGATGTACTGCTGGGAGATGGTCGAACCACCGCCCTTGCCCGCGGTCACCTGGTTGTAGACCGCGCGCAGGATGCCGCCGATGTCGAAGCCCGAGTTGGTCTCGAAGGAGGCGTCCTCGGTGGCGATGACGGCCTTCTTGACGATGTCCGGGATCTGCTCCGGCGTCAGGATGTGCCGGTTGCCGCCCTTGGGGACGTCCTTGCCCATCTCGGTGTTGTCGGCGTAGTAGTACGTCACCGCCTGGCCCTGCGTGGCCGCGACGGACTGCGGCGACGGCACGTCGACGGCGAAGTAGGTGATCACGAACGCGATCGCCGGGATGACGACGAAGAGGCAGAACAGCGCGAGCAGCACCCGCCGGATGCGTCTCCACCGGCGCTTCTTGCGCTGGGCCGGGGTGAGGATCGGCTTCCCGTTCTCGTCGGTCTCCGGGCCGTACTGCTCATCGTCGTACGGCTCGTCGTAGCCGCGGTCGGCGGTGCCGTTGTGCTCGTGATGCGTGATGAGGTCCGGTTCGTGCTGCGGCGCGACCGGCGGCCGCTGCGGACGACGCGGGGGCGGCGGCTGCTGCTGGGACGGACCCTGGCGCTGCCACGGCGCTTGCCCCTGCGGGCCGGGACCCGGGCGCTGCCCGTATCCCGGGGGCGGACCGGCGGGACGACGGGGCGGTCCGGCCGGGCGTTGCGGACGACGGGCGGGGTCAGGGTCCTGACCTGGCCATCCGCCGTGGGGATCGTCGTTCACTGGGACGTCCTCCGAACCTTCCGTGGGTGAGCGCGGTCCTGCGGTCGCAGGTCTCCTTCTACTAAAGACGTATCGGATCGGTTCAGGTTCACCGATGCCACGAAAAAAGGTGTGCCGGGCGAGTGCCCGGCACACCTTTCGTCACGTGCTCAGCCCGATCGTCACGGATCTTCGCCGTTCGGGAACAACGGATCCGAAGTCCCCGGCCCCGGCCTCGTCCAGCTCGGCTTCGTGGGCTTGGTCGGTTTCGTCGGCTCCGTCTCCGTCGGCTCGGTGGGAGTCGTCGGCGTCGGGGTGGTCGTCGGCGTCTCGGTCGGCGTCGACGTCTCCGGCGGCTTCTGCGCCGTCGTCGTCGGCACGGAACGCGCGTCCTTGCCGATCGGCTTGACGCTCTCGAACTTCTCCGACGGCTTCCCGGTCATGTACCGGGACATGAAGTCTTCCCAGATCGGGCCGGCGATGGTCCGGCCGTAGACCGGCTTGTTGTTCTTGTCGTGCAGCGGCTTGTTGCCGTCGCCGCCGACCCACACCGCGGTCGAGATGCTCGGCGTGTAGCCGACCATCCAGGTCTGGGCGTTGCGATCGCGATAGCTCGCCGGGTCGCTGTCCTTGAAGTCGTACTGCTGCGTCCCGGTCTTGCCCGCGCACTCGTGCCCCTTCGGGCACTTGAGCTTCGAGTACGGGATGACCTCTTCGAGCGCGTCGGTGACGTTGCCGGCGATCTGCTTGCTCTTGGCGGCGTCGTCGCTGAAGGCGGGAGCGCCCTTGGGGGCGGTCTCGTCGAACTCGACCTCGTCCTGGGAGTTGGTCAGCTTCGCGACGAAGTGCTGCTTCTGCCGGACGCCTTCACCGGCGAAGGTGGCGAAGCCGGCCGCCATGTCCTCCGCGGTGGTGACCGTGCCACCACCGCCGAGCGCGATGTTGATGTCGGGGCTCAGCTTCGCCTTGCCGCCGTCGGCCTCCACCATCACGCCGGCTTCCTTCGCGGCCTTCGCCACCGGGTCGATCTTCGTCTCGTTGCGGACCATGTCGTAGAACACGGTGTTCGCGGAGACCTTCATCGCCTCGGCGACCGTGCACTGCGGCCCGCAGTTGGAGCTCTCGCCCGCGTTCCGGATCGTGCGGCCGTCGAACTTCCGGTTGTTGGAACCGTCGAAGGTCTCGCCGAGGCCCTTGCCCATCTTGAGGAAGGCGGTCAGGTCGAAGGCCTTGAACGCCGAACCGGGGTTGTGCGGCACGTTCGCCCAGTCCATCGCCTGGACGTCCTGGCCCTGCGCGTTCTTCGTCCAGTCCGGGCCGCCCCAGTACGCGACCACGCCGCCGGTCTTGGGATCGACCGCGACCAGCGCGTTCAGGATGTTCTCGTCCGTCTGGCCCTTCATCCCCTCGGCGACGGACTCCTCGGCCATCTTCTGCGCCTTGGGGTCGATCGTCGTGGTGATCTTGTAGCCGCCCTGGTGCAGCCGGTCCTGGTCGTAGCCGCGCGCTTCGAGCTCGTCGATCACGCGGTTGCGGATGTGCAGGCTCAGCGTCCCGGCGTCGTCGGCCTTCGCCTGCGCCTTCGGGATCGGCTTCGGGAAGGTCGCGGTGGCGCGCGCACCCGGGTCGAGCCACTTGTTCGCCACCATCTGGTCCATCACGAAGGTCCACCGCCTGGTGGCGTAGGCCTCGTTCTCGGACTTGCTCGGGCCCTGGATCAGGCCGGCGAGCAGGGCGGCCTCGGACGCGCCGAGTTCCTTGGCCGGCTTCTTGAAGTAGGCCTGCGCGGCCGCTTCGATGCCGTTCGCGCCGCGACCGAAGTAGATGGTGTTGAGGTAGGCGGTGATGATCTCCTCTTTGGACATCTGGTTGTTCATCTTGAAGGATTTGGCCAGCTCGGTCCATTTACGGGTGAGCGTCGGCGCCTCGTTGGCCGTGGCCTTCTTGATGTACTGCTGGGAGATCGTCGAACCGCCGCCCTGGCCGCCGGTGACGTTGTTGTAGACCGCGCGCAGGATGCCGCCGACGTCGAAACCGGAGTTGGTCTCGAACGACGAGTCCTCGGCCGCGTACACGGCCTTCTTGACCACCTCCGGGACGTCGCCCGGCTGCAGAAGGTACCGGCTTCCGCCGCTGGCGGGCGCGATCTTGCCCATCGGGCTGCCGTCCGAGTACATCAGCGTGATCGGCTGGCTCTGCAGGCTCGCGACGCTTTCCTGCGACGGGACGTCCACCAGGAAGTAGGTGATGACGAACGCGATCGCGGGCACCACGACGAAGAGGCCGAACATCGCGTAGAGGACCCGGCGGATGATCCGCCAGCGACGCTTCTTGCGCTGCTTCGGCGTGAGGACCTTCTTCTTGCCGTCTTCTCCGTCTTCGGAGGGCTCGTCGCCATAGGCGTCTTCGCCCTCGGCGCCGAGCGCGGTGCTTTCGTGACGATCGTCATAGCGATCGTCGTACGGGTCGTACCCGTACGGGTCTTCGGTGCCGTTGTGCGCGTGATGCGTGATGAGCTCGGGCTCGCGCTCGTACGGTTCCGGCTCGACCGGCCGGACCATCGCGGTCGCCTGGTCGGCCGGGGCCGGAGGACGGCGGTTGCCGGGCGGGGGCGGCGGCGGGCGGTGCCCGGCGGCACCCTGACGGGACCGCTGGTCACCGGCAGGGCCTCGCG
>NZ_JBPQFM010000029.1:0-79045 GCF_051373225.1 Amycolatopsis sp. w19
CCTCACACTCAGCCATCGACTCAGCGAACACCGGAGCAGCCAACAACAACTCCTCCGCCATCCCCACCCACTGCGAACCCTGCCCCGGGAACACGAAAACAGCCTTACCCGCCTCGGCGGTACCGGTCAGGACCCGCGCGGCGGGTTCGCCCTCGGCGAGGGAACGCAGGCCGCCGAGCAGTTCGCCGAGATCTTCGGCGAGCACGACCGCCCGATGCGGCAACGCCGACCGTGTGTCGGCGAGGGCTCGCGCGATGGCCTTCGGCGAGGCCTCGCCTGTCAGATATCCAGCCAGCTTCGAAGCCTGGGCGGCCAAAGCCTCTTCACTGCGACCGGAAAGCACGAACGGCAAGACCGCGGAATCGAGCACCCGAGTGTCCACAAGAGACTCTGCTTCGCCGGGTGGCGCCTGCTCCAGGATCACGTGCGCGTTGGTACCGCTGATCCCGAACGACGAGACCCCGGCCCGGCGTGGTTCCCCGGTCTCCGGCCATGACTGTTCCCCGGTCAGCAGCGAAACCTCGCCCGCCGACCAGTCCACATGCGACGAAGGGGCATCGACGTGCAGCGTGCGCGGTGCGATCCCGTGCCGGATGGCCTGCACCATCTTGATCACCCCGCCGACCCCGGCCGCGGCCTGCGTGTGCCCGAGGTTCGATTTGAGGGAACCCAGCAGCAGCGGGCGTTTCCGATCCTGACCGTAGGTCGCCAGCAGCGCCTGCGCCTCGATCGGGTCGCCGAGGGTGGTGCCGGTGCCGTGTCCCTCGACGACGTCCACCTGCCCCGGCGCGAGCCGGGCGTCGGCGAGCGCCTGGCGGATGACCCGTTGCTGAGCGGGACCGTTCGGCGCGGTGAGCCCGTTCGACGCGCCGTCCTGGTTGATGGCGCTGCCCCGCAGCACGGCGAGGATCTGGTGGCCGTTGCGCTGGGCGTCGGAAAGCCTTTCCACCAGCAGCATTCCGACACCTTCTCCCCACCCGGTGCCGTCGGCCGCGTCGGCGAAGGCCTTGCAGCGGCCGTCGGCGGCCAGTCCGCGCTGACGGCTGAAGTCGACGAACGCGGCGGGATGGGTCATCACGTTCACCCCGCCGACGAGGGCGAGGGTGCATTCCTCCCGACGCAGGGACTGCGCGGCGAGGTGCAGCGCGACCAGCGACGACGAGCACGCCGTGTCGACCGAGACCGCCGGTCCCTCGAGACCGAGCGTGTAGGCGATGCGGCCGGAGGCGACGCTGCTGAAGTTCCCGTTGCCGAGATAGGGCTCCAGCTCCGGCGGGATGTCGGTGAGCACGCCGGTGTAGTCGTTGTGGATGACGCCGGCGAAGACGCCGGTGCGGCTGCCGCGCAGGGTCGCCGGGTCGATCCCGGCGCGTTCCAGCACCTCCCAAGCCGCTTCCAGCAGCAGCCGCTGCTGCGGATCCATCGCCTGGGCCTCACGCGGCGAGATCCCGAAGAACGCGGCGTCGAAATCCCCGGCGTCGTAGAGGAATCCGCCTTCGGAGACGTAGGTCTTGCCCGGGGTGTCGGGGTCGGGATCGAAGAGCCCGCCCAGATCCCAGCCCCGGTCGCCGGGGAACCCTGACAACGCGTCGGTCCCGGAGGCGACCAGGTCCCACAGCTGTTCGGGCGAGCGGACCCCGCCGGGGAAGCGGCAGCTCATCCCGACGACGGCGATCGGCTCGTGCCCGGCCTCTTCCAGCTCGACCAGCCTGCGCCGCGCGCGCCGCAGCTCACCGGTCGCCCACTTCAGGTTCTCCAGCAGTTTCTCATCGCCCGACACGGGTCACGACCTTCCGAATTCCTTGTGCAAGATGTCGAACAGCTCGTCGGCGCTGGCGTCGGCCAGGTCGCCGTCGCCCTCGTCCCCGGCCGGGCCGCGGGATTCGGTCCACCGGGCGAGTACCGCGCGCAGCCGGTCAGTGATCCGGTCCGCGGTCTCGTCGTCGGTGACCGCCGCGGCCAGCGCGGTCTCCAGCCGGTCGAGGTCGGCCAGCACCGCCACCTCGGGCTCTGCGCCCGCCGGTTCGCCCAGTTCCGCCAGCAGATGCCGGGCCAGCGCGGCCGGGCTCGGCTGATCGAAGACCAGCGTGGACGGCAGCCGCAGCCCGGTCGCCGCGCCGAGCCGGTTGCGCAGCTCGACCGCGGTCAGCGAGTCGAAGCCGAGGTCGCGGAAGGCCAGCTCCGGGCCGACCTTGGCGACCGACGCGTGGCCGAGCGCGGCCGCGGCGTGCGAGCGCACCAGATCCAGCAGGAACGGCTCCCGGTCCGCGGCGGGCAATGCCGCCAGCCGCTGGGCGAGCGACGGCCCGCTCGTGGCGGCCGCTCCCGCGACCCGTTTGGCCGGAGCGCCCGCGAGAACACGCAGCAGGGCGGACACTTCGGTCTGCCCTCGAAGCGCGGCGGTGTCCAGATGCACGGGCACCAGCGCCGCGACGTCCCGTTCCCCCGCCGCGTCGAACAGCGCCAGACCATCCACAGAGGACAGTGGGCTGACCCCGGATCGCTTCATCCTGGCCACGTCCGCCTCGTCGAGGTGGCCGGTCATCGCGCTTCGCTCGGCCCAGAAGCCCCACGCCAGCGCCTGTCCGGCGAGCCCGTCTGCCCGGCGGTGCTGGGCCAGTGCGTCGAGGAAGGCGTTGGCCGCCGCGTAGTTCCCCTGTCCGGCGGCACCGAACGTCGCCGCGGACGAGGAGAACAGCACGAACGCGGCCAGTCCGAGGTCGCGGGTCAGTTCGTGCAGGTGGACCGCGGCGTCGACCTTCGGACGGAACACGGTGTCGAGCCGGTCCGGGGTCAGCGCCGGGATCAGCCCGTCGTCGAGCACACCGGCGGTGTGCAGCACGGCGGTCAGCGGATGCTCCGGCGGTACCGAGCCGAGCAGTCCGGCGACGGCGGCGCGATCGGCGACGTCGCAGGCCACGACGGTCACCGTGGCCCCGAGCCCGGTCAGGTCCGCGACCAGCTCCCGCGCGCCCTCGGCGTCGAGCCCGCGCCTGCTCGTGAGCAGCAGCCGCCGGACGCCGCGCGTGGTCACCAGATGCCGGGCGAACAGGCCGCCCAGCACGCCGGTGCCGCCGGTGATCAGCACCGTGCCCTCGGGGTCGAGGACGGCGGGCGGTTCCAGCACGATCTTGCCGGTGTGCTTGGCCTGGCTGAGGAACCGGAACGCCTCGGGGGCGCGCCGGACGTCCCACGCGGTGGTCGGCAGCGGCCGCACCACGTCCTTGTCCGCCAGGGCCAGGAGTTCGCCGAGGATCTCCTGGATCCGGTCGTGCCCGGAGTCGATCAGGTCGAACGCGCGGTAGGTGACACCGGGATGGGCGGCCGCGACCTCGTCCGCGTCGCGGATGTCGGTCTTGCCCATCTCGACGAACCGGCCGCCTTCGCGCACCAGCCGCAGCGACGCGTCGACGAACTCCCTGGCCAGCGAGTCCAGTACCAGGTCGACCCCTCGGCCGCCGGTGGCCTCGCGGATCTTGTCCTCGAAATCGAGGGTCCGGCTGGAAGCGATGTGGTCGTCGTCGAAGCCCATCGCCCGCAGCGTGTCCCATTTGGCGGGGCTGGCGGTCACGTAGATCTCGGCGCCGAAGTGCCGGGCCAGCTGGACCGCGGCCATCCCCACGCCACCGGCGGCGGCATGGATCAGCACGGTCTGCCCCGGCCGCAGCTCACCGAGGTCGGCCAGGCCGACGTAGGCGGTCAGAAACGCGACCGGGGCCGACGCGGCCTCGGTGAACGACCAGTCGTCCGGGACGGGCGCGATCAGCTTCCGGTCGGCGACGGCGACCGGGCCGAACGACGCGTCGAACATGCCCAGCACGCGGTCGCCCGGCGCCAGGTCGGTGACGCCGGGTCCGGTCTCGGTGACCACGCCCGCGCCTTCCCCGCCGATGCCTTCCTGCCCGGGGACGAGCCCGAGGGCCACCACGACGTCCCGGAAGTTGAGCCCGGCCGACCGCACGGCGATACGGACCTGCCCCTCGGCGAGCGGGGCCAGCAGATCGGGCCGGTCCCGCAGCACCAGGTTCTCCAGGGTGCCGCCGCCGAGGGTGTCGACGGTCCACGCGCGGCTGCCCGAGGGAGGGACGAGCGCGGTGTCGGCGGACGCCTTGACCAGCCGGGCGCCGAGCACCGTTCCGGCCCGCACCGCGAGCTGGGGCTCGTCGAGCGCGAGCGCCTCAGCCAACCCAGCCTCGGAGCCGTCGGTGTCGAGAAGACCGAACCGGCCGGGATTCTCCTCCTGCGCCGTGCGCACGAGACCCCAGACCGTCGCGGTGGCCGGCTCGGACACCGGTTCGTCCGCGGTCACCGAGACCGCGCCCGAAGTCCGGAACACCAGCCTGGCGCCGGAGAACCGGTCGTCCGCCAGCCAGTTTTGGACGAGCGCCAACGCTTCCCTCGCGGCGGCGTGCGCGCCCTCGGCGAGGTCGCCGGTGACGGGTGCGCAGGTCGTGACGACCACATCGGGTTCCGGCCGGCCCGCGTCGAGATCCGCCGCGAGCTCCGCCAGGTCCGCGCAGTCTTCACCGAGCACGACGATCGACGGCGCGACGACGTCCTTTGTGGACAGATCCGTCCATTGGACCTGGAACAGCGAATCCGCCGGATCCCGCCGGGCACCGGCGAGCTGCGCCTCGGCGACCGGCCGGAACACCACGGAACCGATCGAGGCGACCGGTGCTCCGGCTGTGTCGGCGAGGTCCACCGTCACCGCGTCCTCCCCGGCGCGGGAAAGCCGGACGCGCAGGCTCGGCGCGCCGACGGCCGACAGCGAGACCTCGTTCCACGCGAACGGAAGCCGCAGTTGCCCGTCGTCGGGGAGCAGCCCGAAGCCCAGCGCGTGCAGGGCGGCGTCGAGGAGCGCGGGGTGCAGGCCGAACGCGGCGGCCTCGGCGACCCGGTCCTCCGGGAGCGCGATCTCGGCGAACACGTCGTCGCCCCGGCGCCACGCGGCACGCAGCCCGCGGAACGCCGGACCGTAGCCGTAGCCCAGTTCCGCGAGGCCTTCGTAATGGCCGTCGAGGGAGATCGGTTCGGCACCCGCGGGCGGCCACTGGGTCAGATCCGCCATGGACGTTTCCCCGTCCCCGGCGAGCAGGCCGGTCGCGTGCCGGATCCAGTCCGTGCCACCGGTTTCGTCCCGGGAGTACACGGAGACCTCGCGGGTGCCGTCGTCAGCGGACGCTCCGACGGTCACCTGCAGCCGCGCGCTCCCGGACTCCCCGAGGACGAGCGGCGCCTCGATGGTCAGTTCGGCGATCCGGCCACAGCCGGTGCGCTCCCCCACCGTGAGCGCCAGGTCCACGAGCGCCGCGCCGGGCAGTAGCAGCGCGCCTCCGACGGCGTGGTCGAGCAGCCAGGTCTGGTTCCGCGCCGAGATCCGGCCGGTGGCCACCAGGCCGTCGCTGCCGGCCAGCGGGACGACGGCCCCGAGCAGCGGATGCCCGCCGTCGTCCAGACCGGCCTGTCCGGGGTCGGCGGAAGACCGCGTCCGCAGCCAGTAGTGCTCGTGCTGGAAGGCGTAGGTCGGCAGGTCGATGCGAGTTCCGGGGGCCAGCGCCGCCCAATCCGGGCTGAGGCCGTGGACATGGGCTTCCGCCAGCGAGGTGAGGAACCGGTGCGGCCCTCCCTCGTCCCGGCGCAGGCTGCCGACCGCGACGGCGCGTTCTCCCGCGTCCTCGGCGGTGTCGGCGATCCCGGTGACCAGGACCGGATGCGGGCTCGCCTCGACGAAGAACCGGAACCCGTCGTCGAGCAGCCGCCGGACGGCCTGTCCGAAGTGGACGGTCCCGCGCAGGTTCCGGAACCAGTACGCCGCGTCCACCACCGGATCGAGCGGCTCGCCGGCCACCGTCGAGTAGAACGGGATCTCCGGAACACGCGGCTCGATCCCGTCGAGCGCGGTCAGGACGTCCTGTTCGATGGCATCGACGTGCGCCGAATGCGACGCGTAGTCCACTGGGATCCGCTTGGCACGCAGTCCGTTCTCCTCGCAAGCGGCCATCAGCGCGTCCAGACCGGCGACGTCACCCGACACCACCACCGACGCGGGACCGTTCACCGCGGCGAGCGAGACACCCTCGGGCAGCAGCTCGCGGACCCGGTCTTCGGGAGCGGCGACGGAGACCATGCCGCCCCGGCCCGAAAGCGCCGTGATCGCCTTGCTGCGCAGGCAGATCACCCGCGCCGCGTCGTCGAGCGACAGCGCGCCGGCGACACACGCCGCCGCGATCTCGCCCTGCGAGTGCCCGACAACGGCGGCCGGCTCGATGCCACTGGCACGCCACAGCCTGGCCAGCGACACCATCACCGCAAAGAGGGCGGGCTGCACGACGTCGACCCGCTCCAGCGCGGTCGCGTCCGAGAGCACCTCGGTGAGCTTCCAGTCCACATAGGACAGTAGGGCCGTTTCGCACTCGGCCATCGACTCGGCGAACACGGGCGCGGACCCCAGCAGTTCCACCGCCATCCCGGCCCACTGCGACCCCTGACCGGGGAAGACGAACACCGGTTTTCCGCTGGTCGCGGTTCCGGTCACCACCGAACCAGACGGCTCACCCGCGGCGAGCGCGGCCAACCCGGCGATCGGGTCTTCGCCGACGACGACCGCCCGATGCTCCAAGGTGGTCCGCGCGGTCGCCAGCGAATACGCCACATCCACCGGACGTTCACCGGCCAAGAAGGACTTCAGCCGTGCCGCCTGCGCGGCCACGGCCTCGGGTTCCTTGGCCGACAGCGGCCAGGCGACGACGTCACCGAGCAGCCCCGATGCCGGTTCGTCCCGTGTCTCGGCCGCTTCGGCCTGTTCGAGGACGACGTGCGCGTTGGTACCGCTCATCCCGAACGACGACACCGCCGCCCGGCGCGGGCCACCGGTCTCCGGCCACGGGGTCGGCTCGGTCGCGAGCGCGACCCGGCCGGCCGCCCAGTCGACCCGCGAAGTCGGCGTGTCGACGTGCAGGGTGCGCGGCAACGTCCCATGGCGCATCGCGAGCACCATCTTGATCACCCCGGCCACGCCCGCCGCCGCTTGCGTGTGCCCGATGTTCGACTTGACCGAACCGAGGAGCAGCGGCCGTTCCCGGTCCTGGCCGTAGGTCGCCAGGAGCGCCTGCGCCTCGATCGGGTCGCCCAGCGTGGTCCCGGTTCCGTGCGCTTCGACGGCGTCCACTTCGGACGGTTCGAGCCGCGCGTTCGCGAGAGCCTGCCGGATCACCCGCTGCTGCGAAGGACCGTTCGGCGCGGTGAGGCCGTTCGACGCGCCGTCCTGGTTGACCGCGCTGCCCCGCAGCACCGCGAGCACCGGATGCCCGTTGCGGCGAGCGTCGGAAAGCCGTTCCACGAGCAGCATTCCGGCGCCTTCACCCCAGCCCGTTCCATCGGCGCCGTCGGCGAACGCCTTGCAGCGACCGTCCGCGGCCAACCCGCGCTGACGGCTGAACTCGACGAACGTGCCCGGCGTGGCCATCACGGTCACCCCACCGGCCAAGGCCAACGAACATTCGCCCTGCCGCAGTGCCTGTGCCGCCAGATGCAGCGCGACCAGCGACGACGAGCACGCCGTATCGACGGTGACCGCGGGGCCTTCGAGCCCGAAGGTGTACGAAACGCGGCCCGAGGCGACACTCGCCGAGGTGCCGGTGGCCAGGTAGCCCTCGACCCCGTCGGGGACCTCCGCCGAACCGGACACGTATTCGTTGTCCATCACCCCGGCGAACACGCCGGTACGGCTGCCGCGCAGCGTGGCCGGATCGATCCCGGCGCGTTCGAACGCCTCCCACGACGTCTCCAGCAGCAACCGCTGCTGCGGATCCATCGCCAGCGCCTCACGCGGCGAGATCCCGAAGAAGCCCGCGTCGAACTCCCCGGCGGTTTCCAGGAAAGCGCCTTGGCGGGTGTAGGAGGTGCCCCGGCGGTCCGGGTCGGTGTCGAACAGCCGCTCCAGGTCCCAGCCACGGTCGGCGGGGAATTCGCCCAGCGCGTCCCGGCCCTCGGCCAGCAGCGCCCACAGCCGTTCGGGGGTGTCGGCGTGGCCGGGGAACCGGCAGCTCATCGCGACGATCGCGATCGGCTCGTCGGCCGTCACGGCCGCCTGCCCGGTCTCGGGCCCGCCCTGCGCACCCAGGACGCCCTCGCCGATGTGGGTGGCGAGTGCTTCCGGGGTCGGATAGTCGAAGATCAGCGTCGCCGGCAGCCGCAGCCCGGTGGCGGCGGTGAGCCGGTTGCGCAGTTCGACGGCGGTCAGGGAGTCGAACCCGATCTCCTGGAAGGACCGTGTGGCCTCGACCGCGTCCGCCGCGGTGTGCCCGAGCACGGTCGCGGAATGGGTGCGCACGAGGTCGACCAGCAGGGTCGCCCGGTCGGCGGCGGGCACGGCGAGGAGCCGGTCCCGCAACGAGTCCGCGTCGCCGGTGGTCCCGGCGGACGCGGCGCGGCGGACCGGGCCGCGGGCGAGGCCGCGCAGCAACGGCGGAAGCCCGTCCGCGCCCATCGCGGCGACGTCCAGGCGCATCGGCACCAGCACCGGTTCCGCCAGCGCACCCGCGGCGTCGAAGAGCTCCAGCCCGTCCTGTGTGGACAGTGCGGCGGTACCGCTCTGGGCCATCCTGGCCAGCTCGGCCTCGCCGAGCGTCCCGCCCATCCCGCCCGTTTCGGCCCACAGACCCCACGCCAGCGATCGCGCGGGCAGCCCGTGCACGGCACGCCGGACGCTGAGCGCGTCCAGGAAGCCGTTCGCGGCGGCGTAGTTCGCCTGTCCGGCGTTGCCGAAGACTCCGGCCGCCGAAGAGAAGACGACGAACTCGGCGAGATCCGCGTCGCGGGTCAGTTCGTGCAGGTTCAGCGCCGCGTCGACCTTCGGCCGCAGCACCTTCGCCAGCCGCTCCGGGGTCAGCGAGCCGACGAGACCGTCGTCGAGGACACCCGCCGTGTGCACCACGCCGGTCAGCGGATGCCCGGCCGGGATCCCGGCGAGGACGGCGGCGAGCGCGTCGCGATCCGCCGCGTCGCACGCCTCGACCGTCACCGACGCGCCCGCCTCGGTGAGTTCGGCGACCAACCCGGAGACGCCCGGGGCGTCGTGCCCGCGCCTGCTGGTCAGCAGCAGCCGCCGGACGCCGCGTTCGCGCACCAGATGCCGGGCGAAGAGCGCGCCGAGGGCGCCCGTTCCCCCGGTGACGAGCACGGTGCCGCCGGGATCGAGGGCGACGGGCATGGTCAGCACGTTCTTGCCGACATGCTTGGCCTGGCTGAGGAAACGGAACGCGTCGGGGCCGCGCCGGACATCCCAGGCGGTGACCGGCAACGGCGTCAGGGCCCCGGCCACGAACAGCTCCAGCAGCGCGGCGAGCATCTCGTGGATGCGTTCGGGTCCGGCGTCGATCACGTCGAAGGGGTGGTACTCCACCCCGGTCTCCCCCGGTTCGCGGATGTCGGTCTTGCCCATCTCGGCGAACCGCCCGCCCGGGGCCAGCAGCCGCAGGGACGCGTCGACGTACTCGCCGGCCAGCGAGTTCAGGACGACGTCGACACCGCGTCCGGCGGTGGCGGCGCGGAACTTCTCCTCGAAACCGAGGTCACGGGAAGAGGAGAGGTGAGTGTCGTCGAAACCGTTGGCACGCAAGGTGTCCCACTTGCCCGGACCGGCGGTGCCGAACACCTCGGCCCCGGTGTGACGGGCCAGCTGGGTCGCGGCCATGCCGACGCCGCCCGCCGCCGCGTGCACCAGGATCGACTCCCCCGCTTCGAGCCGCGCGAGGTCGAACAGGCCGTAGTAGGCGGTGAGGAACACGATCGGGACCGAGGCCGCCGTGGCGAACGACCAGTCGGCCGGCATCTTCGCCAGCGTCCGGTGATCGGTGACGACCTGCGGCCCGAAACCGTTCGACATCAGGCCGAACACGCGGTCGCCGACGCAGAGCCCGGTGACACCGGGCCCGATCTCGGTGATCACGCCCGCGCCTTCACTGCCGAGCGTGGCCGCACCCGGGTACATGCCCAGCGCGATCAGGACGTCGCGGAAGTTGAGGCCGGCGGCCCGCACCGCGATCCGGACCTCACCCTCGGCCAGCGGCGCGACCGCTTCGGGCGACGGCACCAGGGCGAGGTTCTCCAGGGTGCCGCGGCCGGTGGTGTCCAGCCGCCAGGCGCCCTCGGGCGGCGTCAGTTCCGTGGACGAGGCCGTGGTGGCCAGCCGCGGCGCGAGAGCCCGGCCGTCGCGCAGAGCGAGCTGCGGCTCGTCGACGGCCAGGATCCGGCCGTCGGGCAAGGTCTCGGCGTCGACCAGCACGAACCGCCCGGGGTTCTCCGACTGCGCGGCACGCACCAGTCCCCAGACCGCGGCGTGCGCGAGGTCGGTCACCGCTTCGCCGTCACCCGCGGCGACCGCGCCCCGGGTGTGGACGACGAGCGGACGGTCCGGCTCGTCTTCGAGCCATCGCTGGACGATTCCGAGGACGGCGGCCGTCGTCTCGTGGACACTCTCAGCCGTGTCACCACCGCGCGGCACGGAGAAGACGGACTCCGCGGGCAGGGCTTCGCCGGTCTCCGGGAGCGGGACCGGACGCCAGCCGACCCGGTAGAGCGAGTCGTGTCCCTTGCGCGCCAAGGCGTCGCCCGAGATCTCGCGCAGCGTCAGTTCCTCCGCCGAGACGACCGGGCGACCGGTGCCGTCGGCGACCAGGACCGCGAACCCGTCGGGACCGGACGGCCGCAGCCGGACACGGAGCCGGGTCGCACTCGCGGCATGCAGGCGTACGCCGGACCAGGCGAACGGGAGCCGCGTGCCGTCGTCGCCGCCCGCGAGGCCGAGAGTGTGGAGCGCGGCGTCGAGCAGCGCCGGATGGACACCGAACCGCGCGGCGTCGGCGTGCTGTTCCTCCGGGAGTTCGACCTCCGCGAACAGGTCTTCACCCGCTCGCCACGCCGCCCGGAGGCCACGGAACACGGGACCGTACTCGAGACCGGTGGCGGCGAGCCGCTCGTAGACGTCACCCACCTGGACGGCTTCGGCGTTCTGCGGCGGCCAAGTCGTCAACCCGGCCGGTTCGACGGCTCCGGCGGCCGAAAGCAGACCGGTCGCGTGCCGCTGCCAGCCGTCTTCGCCTTCCTCGCGTGAGTGGATCTCGATGGTCCGGCGACCGGTGTCGTCGGCCGTGCCGACCAGTACGGACAGCTGGGTCGCGCCGCGTTCGGGCAGGACGAGCGGCGCTTCGAGGGTCAAATCTTCGAGGTGGCCGCAGCCTGCCTCGTCTCCTGCGCGCAGGGCGATCTCGACGAACGCGGTGCCCGGCAGCAGGACCACACCGCCGACCCGGTGTTCGGCCAGCCATGGCTGGGCGTGCCCGGACAATCGGCCGGTGAGCAGGAATCCGCCGTCACCCGGCAGGGCCGCGGCCGCGCCGAGCAGCGGGTGATCGGTCGTGCCGAGCCCGGCGGCGGTGACGTCACCCGCCGCGCCGCCTGCCGAGGACAGCCAGAAACGGCGGTGCTGGAAGGCATACGTGGGCAGGTCGACGGGCTTCCCGCCGCCGAGCAGCGCCGCCAGATCGACGTCCACGCCGTGGGCGTGCAGGCCCGCGACCGCCGTCAGCAGCGTCTCCACCTCCGGCCGGTCGCGCCGGAGTGCCGGAACGACGACCGCGTCCTCGGCGCTTTCCTTGGCCATGGCGGTCAGGACACCGTCCGGGCCGATCTCCAGGAACCGCGTGACGCCCTCGGCTTCCAGGAACTTGACCGACTCGTGGAACCGCACCGCATCACGGACGTGCCGGACCCAATAGTCCGAAGTGGACACTTCCGTCAACCCACCCGACACGATCGGAATCCTCGGCACCGCAAATGTCAGGCTGTCGGTGACGGCGCGGAACTCGTCCAGCATCGGTTCCATCAACGGCGAATGGAACGCGTGACTCACCATGAGGCGCTTGCTCTTGCGTCCCTCGAACTGAGAGACCACCGCGACAACGGCGTCCTCGTCACCCGAGACGACCACCGACTCCGGGCCGTTGATCGCCGCCAGCGAAACCCGCTCGGTCAGCAGCGGCGTCACTTCGGCTTCCGTCGCCTGCAACGCCACCATCGCGCCACCAGTCGGCAAGGCCTGCATCAACCTGCCTCGCGCCGACACCAGCTTCGCGGCATCGTCGAGGGAAAGCACGCCCGCGACGTGGGCGGCCGCGATCTCCCCGACCGAATGCCCCGCCAGGAAGTCCGGACGAACACCCCAGCTCTCCACCAACCGGAACAGCGCCACCTCAAGCGCGAACAACGCACACTGCGTGTTCGCCGTCTGGTTCAGTTCCTCAGCCGACAAGTCCCTGAGCGGCTGCTCGAAGCGGGAACACACCTCGTCATAGGCCGCGGCGAACATCGGGAAACGCTCGGCCAGCTCACGCCCCATCCCGAGCCGCTGACTGCCCTGGCCCGTGAACAGAAACGCCGTCCGGCCCTCCGCCGCGCGGCCGGTGACGGAGAGGTTCTCCAGCCCGGCCAGCAAGGTTTCCCGGTCTCCGGCCACGACTGCGGCCCGGTGCTCCAGAGCCGCGCGGGTGGTGGCCAGCGAGAACGCGACATCGGCCAAGGCGGCAGGCGTCTCGGCCAGGAAGTCCCGCAACCGCAGCGCTTGGTCGTGCAGGGCCGCTTCACTCCCGGCGGACAGGACGAACGGCGCCGAAGCCGGGCCCTCACCGGCTTCGGCGACCTCTACCGGAGCGGGCCCCTGCTCCAAGACGATATGCGCGTTGGTCCCGCTGATCCCGAACGACGACACCGCCGCGCGGCGGGGCCGTCCGGCCTCCGGCCAGGGCCGCGACTCGGTCAGCAGGGAGACCGCGCCCGCCGTCCAGTCCACATGAGACGACGGTTCGGTGACGTGCAACGTCTTCGGCAGCACCCCGTGGCGCATCGCCTCGACCATCTTGATCACGCCCGCCACCCCGGCGGCCGCCTGGCTGTGCCCGATGTTCGACTTGATCGACCCGAGCCACAACGCGGCGTCCTCCCGGCCCTGGCCGTAGGTCGCCAGCAACGCCTGCGCCTCGATCGGGTCGCCCAGCGTGGTGCCGGTCCCGTGCGCCTCGACGGCGTCCACTTCGGACGGTTCCATACGCGCGTCGGCCAAGGCCCGCCGGATCACCCGCTGTTGCGAAGGACCGTTCGGCGCGGTGAGCCCGTTGGACGCGCCGTCCTGGTTCACCGCGGAACCCCGGACGACGGCCAGGATCCGGTGCCCGTTGCGCTCGGCGTCCGAGAGCCGCTCCACCAGCAGCATGCCGACACCTTCGGACCAGGATGTGCCGTCCGCACCGTCCGAAAAGGACTTCGAGCGGCCGTCCGGCGCCAAGCCTCGCTGACGGCTGAAGTCGACGAACGTCTCCGGAGTGGCCATCACGGTCACCCCGCCGGCCAGCGCGAGCGAACATTCGCCGCGCCGCAACGCCTGAGCCGCCAGATGCAGGGCCACCAGCGACGACGAGCATGCGGTGTCGACGGTGACGGCCGGGCCTTCGAGACCGAAGGTGTAGGAAACCCGCCCGGACAGCACACTTCCGGAGTTGCCGGTGCCGAGGTAACCCTCGACGTCGTCGGGAACCGTGGCACCGGTGAGGTAGTCGTGGTACATCTGCCCGGCGAAGACGCCGGTGTCGCTGCCCCGCAGCGTTCCGGGGTCGATCCCGGCCCGCTCGAAGGCCTCCCACGAGACCTCCAGCAGCAGCCGCTGCTGTGGGTCCATGCCCAGTGCCTCACGCGGCGAGATCCCGAAGAAACCGGCGTCGAAATCGCCTGCCTCGTGGAGGAATCCGCCCTCGCGCACGTAGGTCTTCCCCGCCTTGCCGGGGTCCGGGTCGTAGAGGCCGTCCACGTCCCAGCCGCGGTCGGCCGGGAAGAGCGAGATGCCGTCTCGGCCCTCCGCGACCAGCCGCCAGAGGTCCTCCGGCGAGGCGACCCCGCCCGGGTAACGGCATGCCATGCCGATGATGGCGATCGGCTCGTCGGCCACGGTCGCGGGCCGCTGAACCGGGACGTCGGGCGCGGCACCGAACAGTTCGGCGGCGAGCAGCTCCGCGAGCGCCTTCGGAGTGGGGTGGTCGAACACCGCGGTCGCGGGCAGCCGGAGCCCGGAAACGGCGTTGAGGCCGTTACGCAGCTCCACCGCGGTCAGCGAGTCGAAACCCAGCTCCCGGAACGGGCGGGCCGGTTCGACGGCTCCGGCGTCCCGGTGGCCGAGCACGTCGGCGACCTGGCCGCGCACCAGCGCGAGCAGTTCCCGGTCCCGTTCCTCGGCGGGCAGCGACGCCAGCCGGTCACGCAGTTCCCGCGCGGCGGGGGCGGCCGACGCGGTTCGCCGGGATTTCCCGGCGAAGGCCCGCAGGAGCGGGACGTCCGTGGCACTCGTGCGCAGGGCGGGCACGTCGAGCCGCATCGGCACGAACAGCGCTTCCTCCGCTCCCACGGCGAACTCGAAGAGGGTCAAGGCGTCGGCGACCGGGAGCGGAAGCAGGCCGGAACCGGCCATCCGCGCGCGATCGGTCCCGGCGAGCGCGCCTGCCATCCCGTCGCCGGTCTCCCAGAGCCCCCACGCGAGCGAGGTCGCGGGCAGTCCGCGTTCACGGCGGCGCGCGGCGACCGCGTCGAGGGCGGCGTTGGCGGCGGCGTAGTTGGCCTGTCCCGCGCTGCCGAGCACACCGGCCGCGGAGGAGAAGAACACGAGGTGGGCGTCACCGGCCAGCTCGTCCAGCAGGAGCGCAGAGTCCACTTTGGACCTGAACACGGCTTCGAACCGGTCCGGTGTCAGGTCGGCGAGCAGGCCGTCGTCGAGGACACCCGCGGCATGGACGACGGCGGCCAGCGGAACACCGTCGAGCAACGCCGTCAGCTGGTCGCGGTCCGCCACGTCACAGGCGACGATCCGGGCCTGGGCGCCGAGGTCCGCCAGTTCGGCGGCCAGCTCGCTCGCGCCTTCCGCGGTGGGACCGCGGCGGCCGGCGAGGATCAGGTTCCGCACACCGCGTCGCGTGACGAGGTGACGGGCGAGTTCGGCGGCGAGCGCGCCGGTGCCGCCGGTGATCAGGACCGTTCCGTCCGGATCCCAGCCCGGTCCGGTTTCACCACCGCGCACCGGGGTGAGCCGCGGGACACGGACCTCGCCCTCGCGCACGACGGCTTCGGTCTCGCCGGAGGCCACGATCCCGGCCAGCAGGCCGTCCGTGAGCGTGGTGGGGTCGTCGGCGTCGACGAGCACGAACCGGCCGGGGTACTCCTCCCGCGCCGAACGCACCAGCCCCCAGACCGCCGCCTGCGCCGGATCGATGAACGCGCCGCTGGTCAGGAACACCACGGGATCCTCGCCCGGCTCCACGGCGATCTCCCAGGCGTGCGCCGTCGCGTGCCGGACGTCGGCGAAGTCCACGAAGGACTCCACGGCCGGCTCCCCTGCCCCGGCGGGCACCGTCACCGGCGTCCAGGTGACGCGGAACAGCGAGTCTCGGGGAAGCGACGCGGCCGCGGCGACCGGAGCCCGCAGGCTGAGCGAGCCGACCGACAGCACCGGAGCTCCGGCGGGATCGGTCGCGAAAACGGAGACGGCGCCGTCACCCGCCGGGCTGAGACGGACCCGGAGCACCGTCGCGCCGTCGGCGTGCAGGCGGAGATCCGACCAGGCGAAGGGGATCTCCAGTCCCCGCGACTCGCCGATGCCGATGGCGTGCAGCGCGGAGTCGAACAACGCGGGATGGATACCGAAGGTGCCAGGGGTGTCGTCCACCTCGACCTCGGCGAACACGTCGCCGTCGCGGGTCCAGACGGCACGGACACCCTGGAAGGCAGGACCGTAGCCGAGCCCTTCGGCCGCCAGGTTCGGGTAGAAGCCTTCGAGGGCGACCGGCTCCGCGCCCGTGGGCGGCCACTCGGTCATTTCGTCCTGTGTGGACAATGCAGCACCGAGGACGCCGGACGCGTGCCGCACCCAGACGTCGTCGTCCTCCGGCCGGGCGTGCACGGTGACCGAGCGCCTGCCCTGGTCGTCCGCGGCGCCGACCGCGACCTGCAGCTGGACGCCGCCCTTCTCGGACAACACCAGCGGCGCTTCCAGATTCAGTTCCTCGACGGCTTCGCACCCGGCCTCGTCGGCGGCCGCGAGCGCGAGTTCCGCGAACGCGGTGCCGGGCAGAAGGACGTTTCCGCCGACGACGTGGTCGGCCAGCCACGGCAGTGTGCTCAGCGAGATCCTGCCCGTCAGGAGGATCTCGTCCTCGCCCGCCGGCCGGACGGCTGCGGCGAGCAGGGCGTGCGGCGACGCGTCCAGCCCGGCGGCGGAGACGTCGCGGTGAGCGGCACCGGATTCGAGCCAGAAGTGCTCGTACTGGAACGGATACGTGGGCAGATCGACGCGCCGGGCACCGGCGAACAGCGGCGCCCAGTCGACCTCGGCCCCATGGACGTGCAGTCCGGCGACCGCCGTCAGCAGGGTCGTCACCTCGGGGCGATCCCGTCGCGAAGCCGGGAGGACGGCCGCGTCCTCGGCGCTTTCCTTGGCCATGGCGGTCAGGACGGTGTCGGGCCCGATCTCCAGGAACCGCGTGACGCCCTCGGCTTTCAGGAATTCGACCGACTCGTGGAACCGCACCGCGTCACGGACATGACGGACCCAATAGTCCGAAGTGGACACTTCAGCCAAGCCGCCGGACACGATCGGGATCCGCGGCTCGGCGAAGGTCAGCCGCTCCACCACCGCGCGGAAGTCGTCGAGCATCGGCTCCATCAACGGGGAGTGGAACGCGTGACTCACCGTGAGGCGCTTGCTCTTGCGTCCCTCGAACTGGGAAACCACCGCGGCGACAGCGTCTTCGTCACCCGAGACGACCACCGACTCCGGACCGTTGATCGCGGCCAGCGACACCCGCTCCGTCAGCAACGGGGTCACTTCGGCCTCAGTCGCCTGAAGAGCCACCATCGCGCCACCGCTCGGCAACGCCTGCATCAGACGACCACGAGCCGACACCAACGTCACCGCGTCGTCCAGCGACAGCACACCCGCGACGTGGGCCGCCGCGATCTCCCCGACGGAATGCCCCGCCAGGAAGTCCGGCCGGATGCCCCAGCTCTCCACCAAACGGAACAGCGCCACCTCGTACGCGAACAACGCGCACTGCGTGTTCGCCGTCTGGTTCAGTTCCTCGGCGGACAGCTCCGCGATCGGTCGCTCGAATCGCGAGGAGACGTCGTCGAAGGCCTCGGCGAACACCGGGAAACGCTCGGCCAGCTCACGACCCATCCCGAGCCGCTGACTGCCCTGACCGGTGAACAGGAACGCCGTCCCGCCGTCCGTCGCCCGCCCTTCCACCAAAGTAGCGGTGAGCAAGTCGTCCAGCGTGCCGACGACGGCGGCCCGATGCTCCAGCGCCGTCCGCGTGGTGGCCAGCGAGAACGCGAGGTCCGCCGCCGTGACGTCCGAATCCCGCGCGAGTTCCCGCACGCGTGCCAGCTGCTCGCGCAGGGCGGCTTCGGTCTTGCCGGACAGCACGAACGGCACCGGCTCCGCGAGCGTGGACGGCGGTTCTTCTTCCGCTGCGGGCTGTTCGAGGACGACGTGCGCGTTCGTCCCGCTGATCCCGAACGAGGACACCGCGGCGCGCCGGGGGCGATCCGTCTTCGGCCACGGCTCGGACTCGGTCAGCAGCGAGACCGCGCCCTCGGACCAGTCCACATGGGACGTCGGCGTGTCGACGTGCAGGGTCTTCGGCAGCACACCGTGCCGCATCGCCTCGACGAGTTTGATGATCGACGCGACCCCGGCCGCGGCCTGGCTGTGCCCGATGTTGGACTTCACCGAGCCGAGCCAGAGCGGGGTGTTCCGGTCCTGGCCGTAGGTGGCCAGCAAAGCCTGGGCCTCGATCGGGTCGCCGAGCCGGGTGCCCGTGCCGTGCGCCTCCATGGCGTCCACATCGGACGGTGTGAGCCGTGCGTTCGCCAGCGCCTGCCGGATGACCCGTTGCTGGGAAAGACCGTTGGGCGCGGTGAGCCCGTTCGAGGCGCCGTCCTGGTTCACCGCGGATCCGCGGACGACGGCGAGGACGCGGTGCCCGTTGCGCCGGGCGTCGGAGAGCCGCTCGACGAGCAGCATGCCCGCGCCTTCACCCCAGGCGGTGCCGTCGGCGGCCTCGGCGAACGCCTTGATCCGCCCGTCCGCCGCGAGCCCGCGCTGACGGCTGAAGTCCACGAACGCCGCCGGGTTGGCCATCACGGTCACCCCGCCGGCCAACGCCAACGAGCATTCACCCTGCCGCAACGCCTGTGCCGCCAGATGCAGCGCCACCAGCGACGACGAACACGCCGTGTCGACCGTGACCGCCGGGCCTTCGAGCCCGAAGGTGTAGGAAACGCGCCCGGAGGCGATGCTCGCGAAACTCCCGTTGCCGAGATACGGCTCGAGGTCCGCGGGCGGCGTGCCCGCGATGGCCGAGTACTCGTTGTGGATGACCCCCGCGAACACGCCGGTCCGGCTGCCCCGCAGGGAATCCGGGGCGATCCCCGCGCGTTCGATCGCCTCCCAGGAGATCTCCAGGAGCAACCGCTGCTGCGGGTCCATCGCCAGCGCCTCGCGCGGCGAGATCCCGAAGAACGCCGGGTCGAATCGGGCGGCGTCGTGCAGGAAACCGCCTTCCCGGACGTAGCTCTTACCCGGTTTGCCCTGCTCGGGGTCGTAGAGTCCGTCGAGGTCCCAGCCGCGGTCGGCCGGGAATCCGGTGAGGCCCGTGCGTTCCCCGGCGACCAGGTCCCACAGTTCCTCCGGCGAGCGAACCCCGCCCGGGTAACGGCAGGCCATGCCGATGATCGCGATGGGCTCGCCGGTCAGGCGCCGGTTCTCCCCGCGCAGGCGGTCGGCTTCCTTCAGCGCCGCCCGCAGGGCCTCGACGACCTTGTTCTCGGATGTGGACATCGCAGCTCCAGGGTGTTTCACGTCAGGCGGGGTCGGAAGCGTCGAAAGCGAGTGCGATCAGACGGTCGGCGTCCATCTCGTCGATGTCCGCGCCGCCGGGCGACTCGGTGGGGCGGTAGCCGGGATCGGCCAGCCGGGTCAGCAGGTCCAGCACGCCGGCTTCGCGGAGCCGGTCGGCGGGCACCGAGGCGAGGACCGCGCCGATACGGGCGACCTCGTCGTCAACGACGCTGTCGGCGCTGTCGGCGGGTGCCAGCCGGTCGCCGAGGATTTCGGCGAGCGCGGTGGGGGTCGGATGGTCGAACACGACGGTGGCGGGCAGCCGGAGGCCGGTCGCCGCGTTGAGCCGGTTGCGGAGTTCGACCGCGCTGAGCGAATCGAACCCCAGTTCCCGGAAGGCCTGCCGGACGCCGACCTGCTCCGGTGAGCCGAAGCCGAGTACCGCGGCGACGTTCGCGCGGATCAGGTCCAGCAGGGCCCGGCCACGGGCCGCCGGGGCGAGCCCGGCCAGCCGGTCGGCGAATCCGGCGGTCTGTGCTCCGGTGGCCGCGGCCGCCCGGCGGACCGGTGCCTTCACCAGCCCCCGCAGCAGGGGGTGCACCTCCGTGCCCCGCAAGGCGGCGAGGTCGATGTGCATCGGCAGCGGCGCCGGTTCGTACCCGGCACGGGCGGCGTCCAGCAACAATAGTCCGTCCTCAGTGGACAGCGGGCTCATCCCGGACCGCTTGAGCCGGGCGAGATCCGCTTCGCCGAGGTGGCCGGTCATCCCGCTCAACTGGGCCCAGAAACCCCATGCGAGCGAGACCGCGGGCAACCCCTGCGCCCGACGGTGCCGGGCGAGGGAGTCGAGGAAACTGTTGGCGGCGGCGTAGTTTCCCTGCCCGGCGTCGCCGAACGCGCCGGCGGCCGAGGAGAACAGGACGAATTCGGCGAGGTCCGCGTCGCGGGTCAGTTCGTGCAGGTTGACCGCGGCGTCGACCTTCGGCCGCAGCACCTTCGCCAGCCGCTCGGGGGTCAGTGTGGCGACGAGGCCGTCGTCCAGGACACCGGCGGCGTGCACCACCCCGGTCAGCGGATGTTCGGGCGGGACGGTGGCGAGCAGCTCCGCCAGCGCCGTCCGGTCCGCCGCGTCACAGGCGGCGATGGTGACCGACGCCCCGGCTGCGGTCAGTTCCGCTTCGAGTTCCGCCATACCGGCCGCGGCGCGGCCCCGGCGGCCGACGAGCAGCAAGTGCCGGACGCCACGCGCGGTGACCAGATGCCGGGCGACCAGAGCGCCGAGTGTCCCGGTGGCACCGGTGATCAGCACGGTCCCGCTCTCGTCCAATGTGGACGGGATGGTGAGCACGTTCTTGCCGATGTGCTTGGCCTGGCTCATGAACCGGAAGACCTCGGGCGCGCGGCGCGCGTCCCACACCGTCGGCCGGGGCACGGTGAGCGACCCGGCGCCGAACAGCTCCAGCAGCTCGGCCAGGATCTCGCCGATCCTCGGCCGTCCGGCGTCGAGCAGGTCGAACGCGCGATAGGTGACGCCGGGATGGGCGGCCGCGACCTCGTCCGCGTCACGGATGTCGGTCTTGCCCATCTCGACGAACCGCCCGCCCTCGCCCAGCAGCCGCAGCGACGCGTCGACGAACTCCTTGGCGAGCGAGTCCAGGACGACGTCCATCCGGCCGAACCGGTCCTCGAAGTCCAGCGTGCGGGAGGAGGCGATGTGCTCGTCGTCGAACCCGAGGCTCCGCAGCACTTCCCACTTGCCGGGGCTCGCCGTGGCGAACACCTCGGCGCCGAGGTGGCGGGCCAGCTGGACCGCGGCCATACCGACACCGCCGGTCGCCCCGTGGATCAGCACCTTCTCCCCCTGCCGGAGCCCGCCGAGGTCGACCAGCCCGTAGTAGGCGGTGAGGAAGACGACCGGCAGAGCCGCCGCTTCGGCGAACGTCCAGTCCACGGGCATCTCCGTGACCGTCCGCCGGTCGGCGATCGCGACCGGACCGAACGCGCCGTCGAACAGGCCGAAGACCCGGTCGCCGGGCTTCAGGCCGGTGACGCCGGAACCGATTTCGGTGACGATGCCCGCGCCCTCGCTGCCCATCACCGCGTTGTCCTCGGGATACATGTCGAGCGTGATGAGCACGTCGCGGAAGTTGATGCCGGCGGCCCGGACCTGGATCCGGACCTCGCCGTCGGCGAGCGGCCGGGCGGCGGCGGGCGCCGGGACGAGCGCGAGCTCTTCCAGCGTGCCGCGGCGGGGTGCGTCCAGCACCCAGGGGCTTTCAGGCGGAGTCAGCGTTCCGTCGGCGGAGACCTTGGCGAGCCTCGGCACGAGCAGTTCCCCATCCCGCCACGCGAGCTGCGCCTCACCGGTGGCCAGCGCCTCGGCGGGCAACGCCGGCGGAAGGTCGGCATCGGTGTCGAGCAGGACGATCCGATCGGGATTCTCGGCCTGCGCGGACCGGACCAGTCCCCAGGCCGCCGCGGCCCCGAGATCGCGGACGTCCTCGTCGCCGACCGCGCCGCGGGTGTGCAGCACCAGCCGCGCGTCGGCGAACCGCTCGTCGTCCAGCCAGGTCCGGATCAGATCCAGCACCCGGGCGGTCGTGCGATGGACGCTCTCGGTGAGGTCGCCCGCCTCGGATCCCACCGGCACCAGCACCACGTCGGGAACTTCGGCGAGGGCGGTCAGATCGCCGTCGGGCAGGACCGTGACGATCGGCGTCCCGATGGCTTCCGACGTGGTCACCGGCGTCCAGCCGACGCGGAACAGCGAGTCCGGACGTCGGGAGCTGGGCTGGGCGGCGGGCCGCGTGACCAGGCCTTCGACGGTCGCGACCGGCGCGCCCGCCGGGTCGGCCACCGTCACCGCGACGGTGTCCGCGCCCACGGCGAGCCGGACCCGCAGCGCCGTGGCGCCTACTGCGTGCACTGTGACCCCGGTCCACGCGAACGGCAGTTCCGCGCCGTCGCCGGACCGGACGGTGCCGAGGGCGTGGAGCGCGGCGTCGAGCAGTGCCGGATGCAGGCCGAACCGGTCCGCGCCCTCGGCGTCGGGCAGGACGACCTCGGCGAAGACGTCGGAACCCAGGGTCCAGGCCGCTCGCAGCCCCTGGAACGCGGGGCCGTAGCCGTACCCCTGGTCCTCGGCGTCGGCGTAGAAGCCGTCGAGGTCGACGCTCGTCGCGCCGGCGGGCGGCCATTCGGTCAGGCCCTCTCCCGGGTTCTCCTCCGAAGTCAGGAAGCCGGACGCGTGCCGCACCCAGGTGTCGTCACCGGATTCGGCCTGGGAGTGCACGGTGACCTCGCGGCGTCCGTCCACTTCGGACCCCAGGGCGACCTGGACGCGGACGCCGCCCTGCTCGGGAAGCGGCAACGGGGCTTCGAGGGTCAGCTCGTCGATCCGGCCGCAGCCCGCGTGGGTCCCGGCCTGCAGCGCGAGTTCCACGAACGCGGTACCCGGCAGCAGCACGGTGCCCTGCACCGCGTGGTCGGCCAGCCACGGCTGCGCGGCCGCCGAAATCCGGCCGGTGAGCAGGAGCCCGCCGGAACCCGGCAGCGCGGTCGCGGCGGTGAGCAGCGGATGTCCGGTGGCGCCGAGTCCGAATCCGGCGGCGTCGCCCGGTTCCCCGGCGTCGGTGAGCCAGAACTCCTGATGCTGGAAGGCATAGGGCGGCAGATCGACCCAGCCCGCCTCGGGCAGCAGCGCGGCCCAGCCGGGGCTCAGGCCGTGGGCGTGCGCCTCCGCCAGGGAGGTGACGAACCGGGTCGGTCCGCCCTCGTCACGGCGCAGGCTCGCGAGCGCGACGGCGGGCACGGCGGCCTCTTCGACGAGTTCGGTCAGCCCGGCGACCAGCACCGGATGCGGGCTCGTCTCGACGAAGAACCGGAACCCGTCCGCGATCAGCCGCCGCACCGCCTGGTCGAACCGGACGGTGGCCCGGAGATTGCGGAACCAGTAGGCGGCGTCGAGGGTGGTCGTGTCGATCGGCTCACCGGTGACGGTCGAGTACATCGGAAGTTCGGCTTCGCGCGGTGTGATTCCGCTCAGCGCCGTCACGACCTCGTGTTCGATCGCGTCGACGTGAGCCGAGTGCGACGCGTAGTCCACCGGGACCCGCTTCGCCCGCACGTCGAGCAGTTCGCACCGCTTGAGCAGCGCCTCCAGCCCCGCGACGTCACCGGATACGACGACGGAGGCCGGGCCGTTCACCGCGGCCACGGAAACGCCGTCGGGCAGCAGCTCCCGGACCCGGTCCTCCGATGCCGCGACCGACACCATCCCACCCAGACCGGACAGTGCCAGAATCGCCTTGCTGCGCAGGCAAACCACGCGCGCGGCGTCTTCCAGCGACAGCGCACCCGCGACACACGCGGCCGCGATCTCGCCCTGTGAGTGCCCGACCACGGCGGCGGGTTCGATCCCGCACGCCCGCCAGAGCCGGGCCAGCGACACCATCACCGCGAACAGCACCGGCTGGACGACGTCGACGCGTTCCAGCGCCGCCGCGTCGGACAGGACGTGCGTCAGCTTCCAGTCCACATGGGACAGCAGAGCGGTCTCGCAGTCGGCCATCGCTTCGGCGAAGACGGCCGACGAGCCGAGCAGGTCCACCGCCATCCCGGTCCACTGCGAACCCTGGCCGGGGAAGACGAAGACGGCCTTGCCGTTCTCGGCGACGCCACCGACCACGTGGGGCGCGGGGGCGGCGTCGGCCAGCGCGCGCAGCCCGGCGGTCAACCCGGCGCGGTCACCAGCCACCACCACGGCACGGTGGTCCAGCGCGGACCTGGTCACCGCGAGCGCCCGGGCCACCGCGGGCAGGGAGACGTCGTCGGCGAGGTGACCGGCGAGCCGGTCCGCTTGCGCGGCCAAGGCGGCGGAAGTCTTCCCGGACAGGACGAACGGCAGCACGTCACCACCGAGCGGCGACGTGTCCGAAGTGGACTGTTCGACCGGCTCCGCCTGCTCCAGGACGACGTGCGCGTTGGTCCCGCTGATCCCGAACGACGAGACCGCCGCGCGCCGGGGTCCGCCGTTTTCCGGCCAGGCAACGGGCTCGGCCAGCAGGGACACGTTCCCGGCCGTCCAGTCGACCTTGGTCGACGGCGTGCCGAGGTTGAGCGTGCGGGGCAGCACACCGTGGCGCATCGCCTGCACCATCTTGATGATCCCGCCGACACCGGCCGCGGCCTGGGTGTGGCCGAGGTTGGACTTCAGCGATCCCAGCCACAACGGCCGGTCCCGGTCCTGGCCGTAGGTCGCGAGCACCGCCTGCGCCTCGATGGGATCCCCCAGCGGGGTCCCGGTGCCGTGCGCCTCAACGGCGTCCACTTCGGACGGTTCAAGGCCGGCATCCGCCAGCGCCCGGCGGATCACCCGTTGCTGCGACGGACCGCTCGGAGCGGTGAGCCCGTTGGACGCGCCGTCCTGGTTGACCGCGCTCCCCCGCATGATCGCGAGGACGCGGTGACCGTTGCGGCGTGCGTCGGAAAGGCGCTCCACCAGGAGCATCCCGACACCTTCGCTCCACACCGTGCCATCGGCATCGTCCGAAAAGGACTTGCAGCGGCCGTCGGGCGCGAGGCCGCGCTGACGGCTGAAGTCCACGAAGACCTCGGGCGTGGCCATCACGGTCACCCCGCCCGCCAGCGCCATCGAGCATTCACCGCGCCGCAACGCCTGCGCGGCCAGATGCAGCGCCACCAGCGACGACGAACAGGCCGTGTCGATCGTGACCGCCGGGCCTTCCAGCCCGAAGGTGTAGGCGACCCGGCCGGAGTGGATGCTGGCCGAGGTCCCGTTGCCGAGGTAGCCCTCGACGTCGTCGGGCACGCGGTTCAACCCCGTCGCGTAGTCGTGGTACATCACCCCGGCGAACACACCGGTCCCACTGCCGCGCAAGGATTTCGGGTCGATCCCGGCCCGTTCGACGGCTTCGTGGGAGATCTCCAGCAGCAGCCGCTGCTGCGGATCCATCGCCAGCGCCTCACGCGGCGAGATCCCGAAGAAGCCCGGATCGAACTGCCCGGCTTCGTGCAGGAAACCGCCCTCGCGCACGTAGGTCGTGCCGCGGTGGTCGGCGTCGGGGTGGTAGACGCCGTCGGTGTCCCAGCCGCGGTTGTCAGGGAACCGGGTGATGCCGTCGTTCCCGTCGGCGACCAGACGCCACAGATCGTCGGGTGTGCTCACCCCGCCCGGATAACGGCAGGCCATGCCGATGATCGCGATCGGCTCGTCGGCCTCGGCCGGAGCGGACACGTCGTCCCGGACCGGAGCGGATCCGGCGGCGAGGAACGTCGCGACCGCGCGCGGGTTCGGGTGGTCGAACACCAGCGTCGGCGCGATCTTCAGCCCGGTGGCCGCGATCAGCCGGTTGCGCAGTTCCACGGCGGCGAGCGAGTCGAAACCGACCTCGGTGAACGCGCGATCCGGGTCGATCGCGTGGGCGTCCGGGTGCCCCAGGACGGCCGCGACCGTCGTCCGGACGAGGTCGAGCAGGGCCGCTTCGTCCAGTCCGCCGCGCGGCGCGGCCGACGGCGCCGGACGGGTGACCCGGACGAGTCCATTGAGGACCGCCGGAAGCCCTTCGGCGGAGACGCGGGCGCGCAACGCGGCGCGGTCCATCCGCATCGGCAGCAGCACCGGCCGGTCCGCCGCCAGCGCCGCGTCGAACAGCGCGAGCCCGTCCACTTCGGACAGTGCGAGCTGACCGGAGCGGGCGATCCGGCGCAGTCCCGCCTCGTCGAGCCGTCCGCCCATCCCGGTGGCCCACAGGCCCCAGCCCAGTGCGACGCCGGGGCGGCCTTCCGCACGGCGGCGGAGGGCGAGCGCTTCGAGGAAGGCGTTGGCCGCCGCGTAGTTGGCCTGTCCGGCGCCATCGAAGGTGGCCGCGGAGGAAGAGAACAGCACGAACGCCGACAGGTCGAGGTCGCGGGTGAGTTCGTCCAGGACGAGCGCGCCGGTGACCTTCGGCCGCAGAACGGCCGCCAGCCGCTCGTGGTCGAGCGTGGTGACGGTCGCGTCGTCGAGCACGCCGGCGGCGTGGACGACCGCCGACACCGGGTGTTCGTCGAGCAGCGCCGCGACGGCCTCGCGGTCGGCGATGTCGCAGGCGGCGACGGTGACGTCCGCTCCCAGCGCGGTGAGGTCGTCGACGAGCGGACCCGCGGCACCGCGACGGCTCACGAGGAGCAGACGGCGTACCTCGTGCCGCTCGACCAGATGCCGGGCCAGCAGCCCGGCGAGACCGCCGGTCCCGCCGGTGACCAGCACCGTGCCGCCAGTGGTGAACGACGCCGGGGCCGGGCTCGGGACCCGCGTCAGCCTGGGGACCAGCACCGCGCCGTCGCGGACGGCGAACTCGGGCTCCCCGGAAGCCAGTCCGGCGGCGAGGCCCTCTTCCCCCGTGACGTCGGCCAGCACCAGCCGGTCCGGGTGCTCGGCCTGCGCGGAACGCACGAGCCCCCAGACGGCGGCCGCGGCGGGATCGGGGTTTCCGGTGGCGACGGCGCCATCGGTGAGCAGCGCCAGGCGGGCCGGGGCGAATCGGTCGTCGGCGAGCCAGGCCTGGACGAGATCCAGCACGGTTTCGAGAGTGGTGCAACGGACGGCGACAACCGGTGGCACGTCGTCGACGGCGGTCAGGTCCGGGTAGAGCCGGTACTCAGCGGCGCCCGGCGTCCCGGGAAGCGGAATCCAGTCGACGCCGTACAGCGCGCCGTCCTGCGCGCGGGGCGCGGTGGAAAGGGGACGCAGGGCCAGGGATTCCACCGACGCGACGGGTTCGCCCGCACTGTCGGCAACCTTCAGAGACACCGAGTAGGTCCCGGCTTCGGCACCCGCGACGTGGTTCTCGAGCTTGACGCGCAGAACGTCGGCGCCGCGCGTGTGCAGGGTCACGCCGGACCACGCGAACGGCAGCGCCGCGGGGCCCCCACCGCCCCCGGAACCGAGTTCGAGCACGTGCAGGGCCGCGTCCAGCAGCGCCGGATGCACGCCGAACCCGCCCTGGGTCTCCGGCACGGCGGCGACCTCGGCGTAGAGGTCGTCACCGGACCGCCACGCGGCGCGCAGGCACCGGAACGCCGGCCCGTAGTCGAGGCCGGAATCGGCGAGCCGGTCGTAGAGATCGGAAAGGTCGAGAGGCTCACCGTGGGGCGGCCACACCCCGAAATCGGGAGCGGGTGCCGCGGCACCGAGCGTGCCCGAAGCGCATCGCGCCCACTCGTCGTCCTCGTTGTCACGGAAGAAGATCAGAAGCCTGCCGTCCCGGACCGACACCTGAACCTGAACGCCCGCTTCGGAAAGCACCATCGGCACTTCGAGGGTCAGTTCTTCGACGCCTCCGGAGCCCGCGAGCTCCGCGGCGCGCAACGCCAGTTCGAGCAGCGCGGTACCCGGCAGCACCACGTCGCCACCGACGACGTGGTCGGCGAGCCAAGGCTGGGTGAGCGGGGACAACCGGCCGGAGAGCAGCAGGGCACCGTCTTCGGCCGTGGTGACCGAGGCCCGCAGGAGCGGATGCCCGGTGTCGCCCAGACCGTAGGCGCCGGGATCCCCGGCGGCGTCCTGGTCGATCAGCCAGTACCGCTGCCGCTCGAAGGCATAAGTCGGCAAATCGGCCCTCGGGTGCTCGCCGAACACCTGGGGCCAGCCGGGTTCGGCGCCGCGGACCCACAACTCGGCCAGCGACGCGGCGAGCGCCTCCGCCTCCGGCCGCGACCCGCGCAGGCTCGGCACCAGCGCCGGCCCCTCACCGTCGAGGACCTCTGCGGCCATCGGGGTCAGCACCGCGTCCGGGCCGAGTTCCAGGAGCACGTCGACGCCGAGTTCGTCCAGGCGCCGCACCCCGTCGGCGAACCGCACGGGGCGGCGCACGTGCTCCACCCAGTACTCCGGCGCCGTCGCCTCGGTGATCAGCTCACCGGACACAGTGGACACCAGCGGGATCGCCGGCTTCCGGAAGGTGAGGATCTCGGCGAACCGGCGGAATTCGTCGAGCATCGCGTCCATGTGGTGCGAGTGGAAGGCGTGGCTCACCTTGAGCCGTTTGGTCTTGCGCCCGGCGAACGCGGCGGCGATCTCCTCGACCGCGGCCTCGTCGCCGGAGACGACCACCGACCGCGGGCCGTTGACGGCCGCGATCGCGAGGCGGTCGCCCAGCAGCGGCAGGATCTCGTCCTCCGTCGCCTGCACGGCGAGCATCGCGCCGCCCTCGCGCGTGTCCTGCATCAGGCGTCCCCGCGCGGCGACGAGCGCGGCGGCGTCGGAGAGCGAGAGCATGCCCGAGACGTGCGCGGCGGCCAGCTCGCCGATCGAGTGCCCGGCGACGTAGTCGGGGCGCAGGCCCCAGTGCTCGTACAGCCGGAACAACGCGACCTCGACGGCGAACAGCGCGCACTGCGCGTATTCGGTGCGATGCAGCAGCCCGGCTTCTCCGGTGCCCTCGGGGGCGAACACGATCTCGGCCAGCGGCCGGTCCAGTTGCAGGTCGAGATGCCCGCAGGCGTCGTCGAAGGCGGCCGCGAACACCGGGAACCGGCGGTGCAGCTCGCGGCCCATCCCGGCACGCTGGCTGCCCTGGCCGCTGAAGACGATCCCGATCCGCGCCGTCCCGGCCGCGGTCCCGCGGACCAGGCTCGGCAGGGCTTCACCGGCGGCCAGCGCGTCCAACCCGGCCAGCAATCCCGCGTGGTCGGCGGCGGTCACCACGGCCCGCCGCTCCAGGGCGGACCGGGTGGTGGCGAGTGCGGAGGCGACGGCGGGAAGCTCGCCGTCCGGCAGGTCTTCACGCAGCCGGGCGGCCTGACGGCGTAAGGCCTTCTCGTCGCGGCCGCTGACGGGGAACAGCCAGGAGGGCCAGGCTTCCGGCGCCGGCTCGGTCTCTTCCTCGGCGGGGGCCTGTTCGAGGACGGCGTGCGCGTTGGTCCCGCTCATCCCGAACGACGACACCGCCGCGCGGCGGGGCGCCCCGGTCTCCGGCCAGGCCGCGGTCTCGCCGAGCAACTCGACGGCGCCGGACGACCAGGCGACCTTCGGTGTGGGCTCGTCGGCGTGCAGGGTCTTGGGCAGCACCCCGTGCCGCATCGCCTGCACCATCTTGATCACCCCGGCCACCCCGGCGGCCGACTGGGTGTGCCCGATGTTCGACTTGACCGAACCGAGCAGCAGCGAGCGCTCGCGGTCGCGGCCGTAGGTGGCCAGCAATGCCTGTGCCTCGATCGGATCGCCGAGGACGGTACCGGTGCCGTGCGCTTCGACGGCGTCCACTTCGGACGGTGCGAGCCCGGCGTTCGCCAGCGCGCGCCGGATCACTCGCTGCTGCGCGGCACCGTTGGGCGCGGTGAGGCCGTTGCTGGCGCCGTCGGAGTTGATCGCGGTGCCGCGGACGACGGCGAGCACCCGGTGCCCGTTGCGCCGGGCGTCGGAAAGCCTTTCCAGCACCAGCATCCCGACACCTTCGGACCAGCCGGTGCCGTCCGCCGCGGCGGAGAACGGCTTGCAGCGTCCGTCCGGCGCGAGCCCGCGCTGACGGCTGAAGGCGAGGAAACCGCCGGGGCTCGACATCACCGCGACGCCGCCGGCCACCGCGATCGGGCACTCCCCCAGCCGCAGTGCCTGCCCGGCCAGGTGCAGGGCGACCAGCGACGACGAGCACGCGGTGTCCACCGTGACCGTCGGGCCCTCGAACCCGAAGGCGTACGAGACGCGGCCGGACGCGACACTCGCCGCGTTACCGGTCAGCAGATAGCCTTCGAGGCCTTCTTCCGCGCCACCGAGACGCGGTCCGTATTCCTGGGTCTCCGCGCCGACGAAGACGCCGGTCGCGCTCCCCCGCAAGGTGGCGGGATCGATGCCCGCCCGCTCGATGGCCTCCCACGACGTCTCCAGCAGGAGCCGCTGCTGGGGATCCATCGCCAGCGCCTCACGCGGCGAGATCCCGAAGAACCCCGCGTCGAAATCCCCTGCGCCGTCGAGGAAACCGCCTCGCCGGGTGTAGGTCTTGCCGGGCACCCCCGGGTCGGGGTCGTACAGCGATTCCACGTCCCAGCCGCGGTCGGCCGGGAAGTCCGACGTCGCGTCCCCACCCTCGGTGACCAGCCGCCAGAGGTCTTCCGGCGAACCGATCCCGCCGGGATAACGGCAGGCCATGCCGACGATCGCGATCGGTTCGTCGTCGGCGATCGCCTGATAGTCCTCGACCTCGGCCACGGCCTCCCCGGCGAGCAGATCCCGCAGGTGACCGGCGAGCGCCGACGGCGTCGGGTGGTCGAAGACGAGCGTCACCGGCAGTTCCAGCGCGGTGGCCGCCGAGATCCGCCGGTGCAGCTCCACGGCCGCGAGGGAATCGAACCCGAGTTCGGCGAAGGGCGTGCCGGGAGCCGCGGTCCCCGCGCCCGGCTTCGCCTCCAGCACCGCTTCGGTCTCGGCGACGACCAACGCGGCGAGCGCCCGCCGTCGCTCCCCGTCCGGGGTTTCGTCGAAAGCGGCCAGCACCGTGGCCCAGTCCGGCCGAACACGTCGAGTTCGCAGAATCAGTTCGTCTCGCATGGTCCGCATTTCGGGTTCGAGGATGGGATTCCGAAGCTAGTGCGGGAACGGACCCCTTTCGCACCCCTACGTGCCCCTGTTCACCGTCGTGCGCGGGGTGCGGGCAGGGGTCGGCGGGCGGCGGCGTGTTGCGAAAGCCACTTTCGCAACGTTGAAGGTTGCGAAAGTGGCTTTCGCAACGTCAGCGAGCGGTCTGGGCGCACGTCGCGAAAGCCACTTTCGCGACGTGTGATGTCCCGAAAGTGGCTTTCGCGACACGCGCCCGTATCCGGCTTGGGCCGAAGGCTCCCTTCGCCGCATCACATGCGGCGAACGGAGCCTTCAGCCCATCACCGTCGCACAAAGGTCAGCGCCCGAGCCGGTCCGCCAGCTCCCGCTTGAGGATCTTGCCGCTGGGCCCGAGCGGCATCGCGTCCAGGAACTCCACCCGGCGCGGATACTTGTAGGCCGCGACGCGCTTCTTGCTCCACAGCACAAGCTCCGCCGCCAGTTCCGGCCCGGGTTCCCGATCGGAAGCGGCCACGACGACGGCGCAGACCTCCTCGCCGTACCGGTCGTCCGGCACGCCGACGACCGCGACCTGGGCGATCGCGGGATGCCTGGCCAGCACTTCCTCGATCTCACGCGGATACACGTTGTAGCCGCCGCGAAGGATCATGTCCTTTTTGCGATCCACAATGGACAGATAGCCGTCGTCGTCGAGGAACCCGAGATCGCCGCTGCGGAACCAGCCGTCCACGATCGCGGCGGCCGTCGCCTCGGGGCGGTTCAGGTAGCCCGCCATCACGTTGTGCCCCCGGACGACGATCTCGCCGACCTCGCCCGGCGGCACGAGTTCGATCCGGTCTTCGGTCTCGGCACGCGCGATGGCGACGTCCACACCCCAGATCGGTTTGCCGACGGTGCCCGCGCGGGTCGGCCACGCGCGCTGGTTGTAGGCCACCACGGGAGAGGTCTCGGTGAGGCCGTACCCCTCGTAGATCGGGCAGTCGAACACGGCCTCGAACCGCTCCAAGAGCGCGACGGGCAGCGACGAACCACCGGAGAAGGCCCGGTCGAGTTTGGGTCGCCTCGGTTCGTCCTCGGCGGCCTCCAGCAACGCGACGTACATCGTCGGCACGCCCATGAACAGCGAGCAGTTCTGCTCCACCATCAGTTCCAGCGCGGCACGCGCGTCGAACCGCGACATCAGCACCATCGTCGCGCCGGCGCGGAAACAGGTCGCCATCCCGCAGATCTGGCCGAAGGTGTGGAACAGCGGCAGGCAGCCGAGCAGCACGTCGTCGGCATGGAAGTCGAACGGCGACAGCATCGTGGTGGCCACGTTCAGCACGATGCTCAGATGGGTCAGCATCGCGCCCTTGGGTTTCCCGGTCGTCCCCGAGGTGTAGAGGATCAGCGCGAGGTCCGAGGGTTCGCGCGGTTCGTACCGCTCGATCTCGGCCGCGGCCCCGGCGAGGACGTCGAGGCGGACGCGGCCGGTGTCGAAGTCCTCCAGCATCGTCAGGACTTCGACACCGGCCGTGTCGGCGGCCTCGCCGCCCTGCTCCAGCAGGGCGGCTCCGCAGATCAGCACCCGGGCGTCGCAGTCGGTGAGGATGTAGTGGATCTCCTCCGCGACGAGCAACGTGTGCACCGGCACGACGACCGCGCCGAGCGCCAGCGCACCGAAGTAGACCATCGGGAACTCCGGCGTGTTCGGCAGGAGCAGCACGACCCGGTCGCCGGCGGCGACCCCCTGGTCCCGGAGCGCGCAGGCGTACCTCTTCGCCCCGGCCCAGAGTTCCCGGTAGGAGAACGGTTCCCCGTCGAACACGAGCGCGGGGTGATCCGGCCGCCTGCCCGCCGAATCGGCGAGGACGGCCGCGAGGGACAAGGACACCGGACTCCCCTCTCAACCGCGGGGCAGACCGAGATCCAGCCAGATCTGGTCCAGCGCCTCGACCATCTTCTGCACGTCGCTGCCGGTGTGCACCGCCGACGGGGCCGTGCGCAGGATCTCCTGTCCGAACGGGACACTCGGCGCGTTGATCGACTGGATGTAGATCCCGTGCCGCTGCAACAGGAGTTCGTGCACCTTCTTGCAGAGCGCGTCGTCGCCGACCAGGATCGACACGATATGCGACTCGTCCGAGAGGAACGGGATCCCGCGTTCGGCGAGCAGTTTGTGCAGCAGCTGCGCGTTGTCCGCGAGGATCTCGCGCTCCCGCTCCGACGAACGCAGATGCCGGACCGCGGCGAGCGCTCCGGCGGCCACGGCGGGCGGCAGCGCGGTGGTGAAGATGAACGAACGCGAGTGGGTGCGCACGGCGTCGATCAGCGCGGCGGGCCCGGCGATGTACCCGCCGGTGGTGCCGAAGCCCTTGGCCAGCGTGCCCATCACGACGGTGAATTCGTCGGCGATCCCCTCGCGCGCGGCGATCCCGGCGCCTTCGGGGCCGTACATCCCGACGGCGTGCACTTCGTCCACATAGGTCATCGCGTCGTACTGCTTCGCCAGCGCGGCGAATTCCGCCAGCGGCGCGACGTCGCCGTTCATCGAGTAGACCGATTCGAACACGATCATCTTCGGCCGGTCGGCCGGAGCGGCGGCGAGCAGCTCGGCCAGATGCGCGACGTCGTTGTGGCGGAAGATCTTCTTCTCCGCGCCGCTGTGCCGCAGCCCGTCGATGATGGAGGCGTGGTTCTTCTCGTCGGAGAACACGATGCAGTCCTCGGGGCGGCCCGCCAGCACGGTCAGCGAACCGTCGTTGGCGGTGTAGCCGGAGGTGAACAGCAGCGCGTCCTCTTTGCCGTGCAGTTCGGCCAGTTCGCGTTCCAGCGCCACGTGGTAGTGGTTGGTGCCCGCGATGTTGCGCGAACCGCCCGCCCCGGCGCCGAACCGCTCGACGGCCTCCTTCATCGCGGAGAGCACGTCCGGGTGCTGGCCCATGCCGAGGTAGTCGTTGCTGCACCAGACGTTGATCTCGGCGACCGCTTCGGCCTCCTCGTACCGGCTGGCCGTCGGGAACCGGCCCGCCTGCCGCCCGATCTCCAGGAAGTCGCGTTTCTGCAGCACTTCGCCCTGCAGGGTGCGCTGGAAGGACTCCAGATAGGTGGTCATGACGTCAACTCGCTCTCTGGCTTGGCGTGGCTGGACTTGGTGGCGGGTTTCGCCTCCTCGCGGAGGCGGAGCTTGTCCGGCTTCCCCGCGTCGGTCAGCGGAAGCTCGGCGCGGAGCCGGATCTCCGCCGGTACGTGGCTCGGGGACAGCGCCCGCGCGACGTGCGCGGCCAGGTCGGCGGGATCCACGTCCCTGCCCCGGCGCGGCACCGCGATCGCGTGCATGTACTCGACGTTGTCCTCGTCGGCGACCCCGAACACCGCGGCCTGCGCGACGTCCGGATGGGCCAGCAGCGCGTTCTCGACCTCGGCCGGGTACACCTTGATGCCGTTGGTCTTGATCATGTCGGCGAGCCGGTCGACCAGGTACAGGTAGCCGTTCTCGTCGAGGTAGCCGACGTCGCCGGTGTGCAGCCAGCCGTCGATGAGGACCCGCGAGGTCAGGTCGGGCCGCTTCCAGTAGCCGTCCATCATCATCGGCGACCGGACGCAGATCTCCCCGGTCTTCCCGGCGGGCAGCTCGTGCCGCACGTACGGGTCGCGGATGCCGACCTGGACGAACGGGACCGCCTTGCCGACCGTGGTGAGCAGTTCCGGTTTCAGGTGCTCTTCCGGCGAAAGCGCGGCGATCACCCAGCTTTCGGTGGTGCCGTAGATCTGGATCAGCTTCGCGCCGAACACCTCCGCGGCCCGGGAGAGCCGCACCGGGGAGGCCGGGCTCCCGCCGTAGTAGAGCTCGCGCAGGCTGGAATGGTCGGTGGTGCCCAGTGCCGGATGGTCGAGCAGGTCGTAGAGCTGCGGGGTGGCCAGGTAGACCCGGTTGACCCGGTGGCGTTCCACGGCTTCGAGCACGGCGCCGGCGTCGAAACCCTCGTGCAGGACGATCATCCCGCCGGAGGCGACCGCGTCGTCCACTGTGGACGAGACGGAATGACTCAGCGGCGTGGTGACCAGCATCGTGCAGCGTTCGGTCATGTGCCGGGCCTTGGTGACCACCGCGCCCAGTCCGCCGAACCCGCGGCCGATGCCCTTGGGCCTGCCGGTGGTCCCGCTGGTGTAGGTCAGCACCGCGGTGCCCTCGGCTCGTGGCTCGACCTCGCTCGCGGTCCCGGTGATGTCGGCGACGTCGTCACCGAAGTCCCCGAAAGCCGCCAGCGCCGCCGGTTCCGCCATGGCGTCGCGGATCTTCCTGGCCCGGTCGAGGTTCGCCGCGTCGGTGAGCAGGACGGTGGTGCCGGTGTCGTCGACGATCTCGACCTGCGTGGCGATCGGGAGTTCGTCGAGCGGATCGGCGGCGTTGATCCCGCGCAGGTGCACCACGGTGGCACCGATCAGGTTGGCGGCGTACCGGCCGATCAGCGTCGCCGGGCTGTTCCCCACGGTCAGCAGGGCCACCACCCCGCCCTCGCCGGTCCCGCGGTCGCGCAGCGCGGCGGCGGCACCGGTGACGGCCGCCGCGAGTTCCGCCGAGGTCAGCGCTTCGTCGCCGTGACGCAACGCGATCTCGTCCGGCCGCGTGGAAAGCACGTCCAGCAGCTGGCTGACGTAGTGGTCGATCTGCACCGCGCTACTCCGTTCCCGCGGCCCGGCCGGCGAGCTCTTCGAGGTGGGCCACGGCGGACTCCACGCCCGGCATGGTCAGGCTCCGCCGCTGGGCCCGCGCGACGGTGGCCGCGATCCGGGTGTCGGCCAGCACCGCGCGGCAGGTCTCGGCGACCGCTTCCGGTGTGGTGGCGGGGATCTGCTTGCCGAACCCGAGTTCCTCGATGCGGCGGGCGTTGTGCGGCTGGTCGCCGAACTGAGGCAGCGTCGCCATCGGCACTCCGGCGCGCAGCGACTCGCGGATGCTGTTGTACCCGGCGTGGGTCAGGAACAGCTGCGCGCATTCGAGCAGCAGCGGCTGCGGCATCCGTTCGACGACGAGCACGTTGTCGCCGACCTCGACGTCGCCGATCGGGAACCCGGCCGTCGCCACCACCGCCGAACAGTCCACACTGGACAGTCCTTCGATCAGGGCACGCACCGTGACGTCGGGGTCTTCCATCTCCTCCGGCGGGTCGATGCCGAACGCCTTGAACGCGCCGAGCATGGGCAGCGCGGTGCCGACCGAGGCGAGCACCAGCGGCCGGTCCGCGGGCATCACGGCGATCTCCGGCGGCAGGACCTCGCCGGTGGCCACCTCCGACGGCTGGCGGTAGGTGAACGGCGTCGGCAGATCGAAGGCGGCGAACGAGGTGTCGGCGGGCAGGCAGTCGAAACGGCCGTAGCGGTGCACCATCCCGGCGTCGGGTTCGGCGGCGAGCCCCAGCTCCTGGCGGCGCTCGTTCAGCGGCTCCACCAGGCCCGCCGGGTCGATCAGGTTGCCCGCACCCGACGGCGCGCTGATGTACGGGACGCCGAGCTGCTCGGCGACCAGTGCGCCGGAAAGCTCCGCGCCGTCACGCACCACGATGTCGGGCTGGAACTCCTTGGCCAGCGGGTAAAGCTTCTGGTAGGCGGTGGTGACGTGCGGGCCGCTCGCGGTGGCGATCAGCTGATCACGCGTGTCGAGCACCCGGCGCGGGGTCCCGGCGGCTTCGGCCTCCTGACGTTCCTGCACCATCCGCCCGATGGCCTCGACCATGCCCGGAAGCACCGGCTCGATCCGCATCAGCCCTGGCTCGAAGACGTCGGCCAGTTCCGGCGGGGTCACGACGAGCACGTCGTGGCCCGCCTTCGCCGCCGCCCTGGCCAAGGGCAGCACCGCCCGTGCGTGGCCCTGCGAGCCGGTCACGGTGCACAAAACCCGCATGGGGTCCACCTTTCGTTTCTGTCCTTTGAGGACGGTCAGGGAACGGGGTCGAAGGACGGCGTGCGCACCGGGTCGACCGGGGGCCTGCCGAAGCCGCGCCAGGCGATGCCGGACCGGCTGAGCGCGTCGGGGTCGAGGTGGTTGCGGGTGTCGACGACGACCGGTCCTTCGAGCAGGCCGGCGATCCGCGGCCAGTCGAGGGCACGGAACTGCGGCCAATCGGTCAGCAGGACCAGTGCGTGCGCGTCCTTGGCGATGTAGTAGGGGTCGTCGACGACCCGGACGCCGGGGATCGGCGGTTCGGCGCCGGTGAGGCCGGGGTCGTACCCGGTCAGCTCCGCGCCGCGCTCGGCCAGCAGCCGGGCGACGCTGAGCGCCGGGGAATCCCGGAGATCGTTGGTGCCCGCCTTGAAGGTCAGCCCGAGCAGGCCGATCCGCAGGCCGGTGAGATCCGCGTCCGCGTCGAGTCCACAGGCGACGGCGATCCGTTCGACCACCCTGGACGCCTGTTTCGCGTTCCCGGAGATGACCTCGTCGAGCAGGCCGAACTCGAAACCCGCGACCTCGGCGACCTGTTTGAGCGCCATGGTGTCCTTGGGCAGGCAGGAACCACCCCAGCCCGGCCCCGGCGAGAGGAACGTCGGGCCGATCCGGCGGTCGTAACCCATGCCTTCGGTGACGTCGCCGATGTCGGCGTCGAGCCGCTCGCACAGTTCGGCGATGGCGTTCACATAGGACAGTTTCGTGGCGAGGAAACAGTTGGCGGCGTACTTGACCATCTCCGCGCTCGCCGCGTCGGTCAGCACCGTCGGGGCGCCGAGCCGGGCGTAGAGCGCCGCGACGCGTTCCGCCGGGCCGCGGGTGTCGGAACCGACGACGATCCGGTCCGGGTTGAGGAAGTCGTGGACGGCGGTGCCCTCGCGGAGGAACTCCGGATTGCTCACCACCGCGACGTCGTCCCGGCCGAGCAGCGCGGCGACCCTGGCCGCGGTCCCGACCGGCACGGTCGACTTGTTCACCAGCACGCAACCCGGCGAAAGCACGTCACGGACCTTGGTCGCGACGTCGACGACGGCCGACAGATCGGCCATCCCGCCCTCGCCCATCGGGGTGGGTACACAAAGGAAGACGGCTTCCGCGGTCTCGACGGCCTCCGCGGCCGATTCGACGAAACCGAGCCGTCCGGCGGCGATTCCCTCGGCGACCAGACCGGGCAGGCCCTTTTCCAGGATGTCGACCTCACCGCGCTGGAGCCGGGCCAATTTGCCGCGATCGGAATCGGTGCACCGGACCCGGTGTCCGAGCGAGGCGAGACACGCCGCGGTGGTCAGCCCGACGTATCCGGCGCCGACGACGGCCACTTGGTAGGAATGCAACGTGAGACACCTTTCAGTCGGCGAAATCCGGCTCCGAATTCCGGGAAAGGGGATTCGGAAGCGAGAGCCGATCGGGCCGGGAATTGGCGGTCCGGCCGATGAACCCGACAGTAGGATCGGCCTCGAAGCGCCAACAACCCCTAGCGACCGGTGCCCACCCCTAATCGCCGGTTCCCCGGTTCGGGTGGATCGGGGAATTCCACCCGGACGTCAACCCGTGGTTGGTCGCCGGGACGGGTGCCTGCTCCTACGCTCGTGATCGATACCGAACGAACAGGTCGCCCACAGCCGAGGAGAGTGCGCAGTGGACACCAGCACGCTGATCAACATCGCGGTCGCCATCGCCGTCGTCGTCTACGTGATCTACCAGCGCATGAGCTGGAAACCGCTGGAGAACGTGGAAATCTGGGGCGGGCCGCTCACCCTGGTCGCCATCGGGGTCATCCAGATGCGGCATCTGGACACCACCATCAGTGTGACCGACATCGTCTTCCTCGGCGTGGGCCTGCTGGTCTCGCTCCTGGGCGGCGCCGCGATGGGCGCGATGACGCAGCTGCAGCGGCGCGGCGACAAGGTCTACCAGCGGATCGGCGCGCTCGGTCTCGCCGTCTGGGTGGGCCTGCTGCTCGTCCGCGGCGTGCTCGGCGTGATCGGGCATTTCGCCGGCGCGACGCTGACCTCCGGCGGCGGCACCATCCTGCTCTCGCTGGGCGCGAACCTGATGGCGATGACGCTCGTGCTGTCCGCCCGCCTCGGCGGCGCCAAGATCCCGGGCGGCAGCCCGCAACGCTGACCCGGACGTCACTACCGCCGGCGAGCACGTGTGATCCCACGGACGACACAGGTGACTGAGTGGACGACACGCGTGTCCAGCCGGACGACTCAAGGCAGGACCGATCGCGTCCGAGTGCCGTCCACCCAGTCACGCGTGTCGTCCGTCGAATCACACGTGCCGTCCGCTCAGTCACGCAACCGAACCGGTCCGGGTCCGGTGGCCGGTGGCCGGTGGCCGGTGGCCGGTGGCCGGTGGCCGGTGGCCGGTGCCGCGAAAGCCACTTTCGCAACCTTGAAGGTTGCGAAAGTGGCTTTCGCGACGTCTTGGCCGCTTCACCGCCGCAGGACCGCGGCGGTCACCACCTCGGCGAACTCCTCGGGCCGAGCCTCCGGGAAACCGTGCCCGCCAGGGAAGACCTGGAGGTCGAACGGGCCGGTGGTGTACTCGTGCCAGGCGCGCGCCTCGTCGAGGGACACCGCCGGGTCGCTGTCGCCGACGAGCACCGTGACCGGACAGCGCAGCGCCGGCCCGGGTTCGGGCCGGTAGGCGGCCAGCGCCCGGAAATCGGCCCGGATGGCCGGGAAAGCGGCCTTGAGCAGTTCCGCGTCCCGCGCGCCAGGCGAGCCGGCGTCGCGAAGCGAGTACAGCTCGGTCACGAGGTCCTGATCCGGCAGCAGGTGGAGCCCGACGGAGCCGGACCGGGACGGGGCCGGGCAGCCGGACACGATCAGCGCGACCGGGCTCCCGGTCAGCACCTGCTCCAGCCGCCTCGCCACCTCGAAACCGACGACCGCGCCCATTCCGTGGCCGCACACCGCGAACGGCGCGCCCTCCCAGAGCGCGAGCGCCCCGGTGACCCGGTCGGCCAATTCCCCGATGTCTTCGGCACACGGTTCCGCGACCCGATCCTGACGTCCCGGATATTGCACCGCGTGCACCTCGATCCCCGGCGCGAGCGCGGCGGAAAGCGGGAAGAACGCATTCGCGGCCGCACCGGCGTCGGGCAGGCAGATCAGACGCGGTACCGACGGTCCTCCGGGCCGGAAAACACGGACCCAGTCCCCGGCATCGCCGCTTGGAGCGGTCATCGCAGGATTCCTCCGAAAGGGATGGGAATTGTTCGGCGGAGGGTCGGAGAGACCGCTTTCTTTCGCCTCGGCGAACACTAGCCGGACGCTTCCTGCGGAAACAACCGCGAGAGAGCGACCTCCTACCAACGGTGACGGTATTTCCACCCTCGGAATGATCGCCCGCGAGCGAAAAGTCGTGGTGGCCCTACGATCGTCGTATGACCGAAGCAGCGTCCGAAGAGGCCGAGGAACGTCGCTGGCGCTGGGCCGCGCCCGCCGCCGGGACGGCGCTGCTGGCCGTCACCCAGATGACGGCGACCGTCCCGGCCGGCGCCGGCTGGCTGTGGGTGCTCTACGCCGTGTCGTCGGCGAGCTGGCTGCTGTGGATCGGGATCAGCGAGCGCTTCCCCCGCGCCGCCCTGCTCCCGCTGGCCGCGGCGAGCGCGGTCCCGGCCTTCGGTACCGGTGCCGCCACCGACGGCACCGCCGTGATCATGACCTGCATCACCCTCGCCGCGTTCGCCTCACGGCTGGAACCGGGCACCGTCGCGATCATCGCGCTGATGGTCTTCGACGCCGCCGCCATCGTGGCCTCCAGCCTGCTCGGCCACCGCCCTTCGGAGGCGTGGCTGGGTGCGCTCGGCGCGGTCGTCATCGTGGTCCTCGTCGGATTCACCCGCCGCGGTCATCTGACCAGGGTCGCGCAGGCGGAACGGTTGCTGCACCAGGAACGGCTGGCGCACACCCGGGGCGTGCGCGCCGCGACACTCGACGAGCGCACTCGTATCGCCCGCGAGATCCACGACGTCGTCGCCCATTCCCTCGGCGCGCTGCGGGTCCAGCTGGAGGTGATGCACACGCTGCTGGTGGAGGAGGACGACACCGAAGGCGCCCTGCGTTCGCTCGCGCTTTCGCGAAGTCTCGCCGACCAAGGGCTCAGCGACGTCCGGGACGCCGTGGCGGCGCTGCGCGAGGACGTCCGCGCCCTGCCGGACGCGCTGAACGAACTGGTGCGGACCTTCGGCCGGGAACACGACACCCCGGCGGAGTTCACCATGCTGGGCGAGCACCGCGACCTCCCGTCGGCGCAGACGATCGCGCTGCTCCGGATCTGCCGGGAAGCGCTGACGAACGCGGCCAAGCACGCGGCGGGCGAGGCGGTGAGCGTCGAACTGGAGTACCCGCCGGACGAGGTCCGGCTGCACGTCCGCAATCCTCTCGCCGCCGCACCGGACCCCGGTCACACGCCGGGCTACGGCCTGACCGGGATGCGCGAACGGATCGAACTCGTCGACGGCACCCTGGTCACCGGTCCGGACGGCCGGTTCTGGGACGTCACCGCGCGGGTTCCGGGCTGAGGCGAACGTGCCGCCAAGCGGATCTCGCGTGTTTGAAGACGGATCTCGCGTGATCAGGCACGGAACTCGCGTGATTCAGTCCCGCACGTAACCCGCTTGGTACGCATACCGAACCGCCTGCGCCCGATCCCGGCTCCCCGTCTTGGCGAAGATCCGGTTGATGTGGCTCTTGACCGTCGTCTCGCTGACGAACAGTTCCGCGGCGATCTCCTTGTTGCTGCGCCCCGCCGCGATCAGCGTCAGCACATGGGCTTCCCGCTTGGTGAGCTTCGCGTCGTCCTCGGGCGGCGGCGCCGAAGCGGGCGCGGGCGCCAGGGCGGCGCCGAGCACTCGCCGCTGCACCCGCGGGTCGAGCAGGGCCTGTCCCGCCGCGGCCGCGTGCACCGCGCGCCCGATTTCGTGCTTGTTCGCCGATTTCGTCAGGTATCCCAGCGCTCCGGCCTCCAAGGCGCGCAGCACCCAGTCGTCGTCGGCGTAGGTGGTGAGCACGACGACCTCGATCTCCGGATGGTGTTCCTTGATCCGCCGGGTCGCCTCGACGCCGTCGCACCGGGGCATGGAGAGGTCCATCAGCACGACGTCCGGGCTCAGTTCCCCGGCCAGCCGCACGGCGACCTCGCCATCGGGCGCCTGGCCGACCACGGTGATCCCCGCGACCGTCCCCACCAGCAGGGCCAGCCCTTCGCGTACCGCCGCCTGGTCTTCGGCGATCACGATCCGGACCGGGGGCACTTCTTCGACCATGCCTGCATCATGGCCTGCCCTCACCGGTCCGCGCCACACGGCACTCCACCTCGAGGTGGACGCCGATCTCCAACCGGATTCCCACCCGCGCGCCGATGATCGGCGCGGCCGTTCGCCCTAGATTTCGGGACAACCGGCATCGAACTGCCGGATGGGGAGTCTTTCGAAGGAGTTTTGATGAGTGAAGCCATGCGAAACGCCCTCATCCTGAGCGGCGTACTGCTGGCGCTGGTGCTGTTCACGCACATCGGTCGCCACAAGGCCCACCTGGTCATCCTGATCCTGCCGTTCTTCACGTGCGCGCTGGTGGGCTGGGCGGTCCTCTACGACCTCAAGCTGACCACGCCGAACTCACTGGCCGGCCTGGTCGGCATCGCGGCGGGTGTCCTGATCGGCTGGGGATTGCTGAAGGGCACGAAGGTCGAGTGGGACCAGGAGAAATCCGCCGTCTACACCAGGGCGGGCTGGGTCTACTTGGGACTGTGGTTGTTCGTCCTGGTGGGACGGCTCATCTTCGTCTACACGCTGGAGCACAGCCACTCGTTCGCGGCCGACTTCGGCAAGTTCCTGATGGACACCGGGATCGACGCCGGCGGCGTCTCCGCCTTCTTCGTCACCATGGCTCTGACGATGGTCATCTTCCGCACCGCCGGGGTCTGGGTGTACCGGGCCAAGGTACTCAGGCAGGCTCAGCGAACCCCCAGTTACGCGAGCTGAGCACTGTCTCGCCTGCCCGGTCCGTCGACTATCCCCCAGTCGCCGGACCGGGCCTCGACCCGTTCAGGACTCGGGCAGTTCGATCGGCGCGATGTGCTCGAAGACGTCGCCGGGCCCGGGATTGCGCGGGTCGGTGGCCCCGCCGAGATGGCGCAGCGTCCCCCACACCGCGTTGAGCGCGCTGGTGACCGCCCCTTCGGCGAACCCGCCCATCCACGAGATGTCGTCACCGGCGAGGAACAGGCCTCGCTGGGCGGCGGGAAGGTCGTCTTGCCGGAAATGGGTGAACAGGCGGCGCTGGTAGCGGTACTGCCCCGGCAGGTTCGCTTTGAACGCGCCTTGGAAGTTCGGCTCGTTCTCCCAGGTGACGGTGACCGGGTCGCCGGTGATGTGGGAGCGGATGTCGACACCCGGGTAGATGTCGGCGAGCGCGTCGAGCGCGAGTTCGAGCCGCTCGGCCGGGCCGAGTGTCGCGAACTTGAGCGAATCGTCGTTCCAGGTATAGGAAAGGCACAACGCGGCCGGCGAATCCGGTCCGTCGTCGAACAGGTAGACGCTGCGCGGGGTCCGATCGGTCAGGGTCATCCCCATCAGTTCCTCGCCGGTGCGCGGATCGACGTCGTGCCAGAACGGCCGGTCGACCGGGACGAACAACTTCGAAGCGCCCATGTAGTGCGTGCGTTCCAGTGCGGTCCACACGTTCGCGGGCAGCAGCGGGCGCACCCCGGCGATCTTGGTGAGCAGCACCCGGTGCTGCGCGGTGAAGACCACGGCCGGATAGGTCCGCACGTCACCGTTTTCGTCCTCGACGGCGAACCCGTCCGCCGCCGGGCGCAAACCGAGGACGGCGGGACGCGGCGATCCATCGTGCAGCGAAGCGACCGACGTCCCGGCCGGCCAGAAGCGCGCCGAAGCGGGCGCGTGGTTCCACAGCCGCCGCGGGAGTTGCTGGCAACCGCCGATGATCTGCCGCGGCCCCTCTTCGACGCCGGTGTAGATGACGCGGAGGATCTCCAGTACCGAGTTGGGGAAGTCGGTGTCCCAGCCGCCGGTGCCGAAGCCGACCTGGCCGAAGATCTCGCGATGGCGGAACGAGGCGAACGCCGTCGACCGCGCCAGGAAACCGTAGAAGGACTGGTCGTCGAGTTCGGGCAGCAGCCGGTTCCAGATCGCCTTCACCATGGCGGTGTCGCGCATCCGGATGGCGTCGCGCATGGTGGACAGATCGGCCAGTTCCTGCAGTGCCTTGTGCCAGGCGTCGTCGACCTCGTGGAAAACCGACGGGAGATCCGCCGGGGTCCGCGCGCGGTAGGTCACGCCGTCGAGGTTGATCACCGTGGTGGAAGTACTGCGGGACAACGGGTTCGCGAACGGCTTGGTCTCCAGGCCGACCTCGTCGATGTACCGGTACAGGGTGGTGGCCGAGGGCGGGAACCGCATCGCGCCCATCTCCGCGACCGCGCCGTACTCACCCGCCAACGGGATCGAGCGCATCCGGCCGCCGATCTGGCCCGCTTCGTAGACCACCGGTTTCAAGCCGAGACGCAGCAGTTCGTAGGCCGCGACCACACCCGCTATCCCGCCGCCGACGACGGCGACCTCCTGGCCGAGACGGTCCGGCGGCAGTTCGCCGAGCCCGGCCGGATGCGCGAGCCAATCGTCGTAGGCGAACGGGAAATCAGGGCAGAGAGTGGTCAGCGGGGGCGCGAAATCGGCTGCGGTCATCGTGGCGGATCTCCCTGGTCATCGGGGCCACACTGTCTCGACCGAAACGTACGACGGGGTCCGGCGGGGACCAACCCCTCACTTTCCCCTACTCGCCCCTAGTCCATTTTAGACAGCCGCGGGCGCGGTATCCGCCTTGTGAAGCGCCTTTTCCAGGCCCCGGCCGGCGGAGCGCCGCCGGTACCAGACGGTCCAGGCGACCACACCGGTGATCGCGGTCAGTTCGATCGCGGTGGACAGGCCGACCATCACCGACGCGGGCAGCAGGTAGATCAGGACGAGCCGCGCGGCGGACTCGGCGACCAGGACCACGCCCCAGCCCGCGGTCGAGATCCGGTGCAGTTTGCGGAACTCGGGTTCCGTGTCGTACAGCCGGTCCCAGCCCGCGCGGCGAGCCGGGGTGAGCGCCCGGATCCGCCGGGAGATGAAGAAGGTCACCGGTTTCCCGAAGGCGAGGCTGCCGAGGAAGGCGATCCCGGCCAGGCCGCTGGTGAAGGGATCCTTGGCCAGCAGCAGGCGTTCGTCCCCGCTCACCAGGGAGACCAGCAGGGTCACCCCGCAGACGACGAGGACGAACACCCCGAAGCCGTCGACCTTGCGTTCCTTCACCGCGACGGCGAGCACGAGGACGCCGATGGCGATCGTGGCCGCCACCAAGGCGGAGCCGCTGCTCCACCCGAAGGTGAGCAGTACGTAGTAGACGACGACCGGCACGGTGACGTCGGCGATCAACGAGACGAGGGAGCGCGTGCGCGCGCCGCGTCCGTCGGTTTCCTGGTTCTTCGTTTCCCCCGGCATGTGAAGTTCCTATCACGGGGAAACCGCCCGTGCGGAGAAGTTCACCCCCTATTCGTGAACCCCTATTCCCGACGTCAGTGCCGTTCAGTGGTCAAGTCACCCCCTGCATTTCGGCACGACACCAAGATCACCGATACCGTGAGGGGGAAAGGAACTCGCGTGACCGTAGGAGATATACCAGAATGCAACGGAACTTCAAGGAATTCAAGATAACGGTGGACCCGGTCAGGGACGACTTCCTCCGGGCCAAGGGGCCCGGCCAGCGCAACCTCCTTCTCGGCCGCGCGGTGTTCGAGTTCGCGAGCGATCTGGAACACCTCGACACCATCCAGCAGGAATTCGTCGAGGGCTCGCACCGGCCGCTGATCCGCCGGAACTGGCAGGACAGCACGGCGGACTACAGCGATCCGACGCAGCTGCTCATCCAGGGCCAGCAGGTGATGCAGAACTGGGAGCGGCCGCTGATGAAGGTGCTGGCGGAAAACGCCGCGGCGAACGGCGGCGATCTGCTCGAAGTCGGTTTCGGGATGGGTATTTCGGCCACCTACGTCCAGGACGCGGGCGTCCGGTCGCACACCCTGATCGAAATCAACTCCGAGGTGAAGGCCGAGTTCGAGAAATGGCGCTCCCAGTGGCCGGATCGCGATATCCGGCTGGAACTCGGCGCCTGGCAGGACGTCCTCGGCGGCCTCGGCCAGTACGACGCGATCCTTTACGACACCTATCCGACCGATGAACGGGAATTCGCCAGGACCCTGGGCCCGAAGGCCATCGTGCTGGCCGCCGAATTCTTCGAGCACGCCGCCGCCCATCTTCGCCCCGGCGGCGTCTTCTCCTACTACACCAACGAAATCGACTCACTGAGCCGGGCGCACCAGCGTGCCCTGCTCGACCATTTCAGCTCGTTCCGGGTGGAGGTCGTCCGCGACCTGAAGCCGCCGGCCGACTGCACCTACTGGTGGGCGGGCACGATGGCGGCCGTCACCGCCGTCAAGTAGACGAAACGACGAAGGTCTCCTTACCTTGCGGGGTAAGGAGACCTTCGTCGTTTCGCGAGCCAGAGGTCGACCTGCAGAGCCGTTCTCGCCAAATGCCCGATTTGAGCACTTTGCGGGGGTCGTGAGTGGCAATGATCGTTCTAACCCTCTTTACCACTCACGACCCCTTGCGCCGGGCCAGGCCGACAGCCGGTCCGGAACCACGCCACCCCATCTCGTCACGTGACCGAACGGACGGCGCGCGTGATCCGATGGACGACACGCGTGACTGGACAGGTACGACACAGCTTGCCGGGTTCCTTACGTTCAGGCGCTGTTGACGACCGAGACCTGGAGCCAAGACGGGAGATCCCGGCGCCGGTTGACGTCCAGCTTGCGATAGACACGGGTCAGATGTTGCTCGACCGTGCTCACCGTGATGTAGAGCTTGCTCGCGATCGCCCGGTTCGTGTGGCCGAGTGAAGCCAGCCCGGCGACCCGTCGTTCGGCCTCGCTCAACGATTCGATGAGCTCGCGTTCGACGCCCGACGCGGCGATGTCCGCCGTGGTGGCGACCGGCTTTCCCTCGTCGGCCGTTCCATCGAGACGCAGATCGCGGCAGATCACCTCGGCGTGGCAGCCCTTCGCGATGTGCCACGCCTGGCGGGCCACCGTGCGCGCACGGCCCGATTCGGCGAGGGTGTAGTGCGCGCGGCTCAGATCGCCGAGCGCGCGGGCGAGTTCCAGGCGGATACCGCCCGCCTGGAAGATCTTCACCGCTTCACGCAGCAATTCAGGCCGCTTCTGCGGTTCGGCGATCTTGGCCTTGAGCCGCAACGAGATTCCCCGCACATGCGACGTCGACCCGGCGAGCTTCGCGAGTTGTTCGTCCAAAAGGGACTTGGCCTTCTCCGGCATGCCGAGCCGGAGGTACGCCTCGGCCGTGTCGCCGCGCCAGGGCACCAGCACCGGCAGGTCGAAATCCCAGCTCTTGCTGAGTTCCCCGCAGAGGACGAAGTCGCCGAGCGCCGCGTGCACCCGGTCGGTCTCCAGGTAGAGCCTGCCGCGGGCGCGCAGGTAGTGCAGGCCGAACCGGGTCTGCAGCATCGAGGCGGGCACCGGCTGGTTGATATGCGCGGCCGCCTCCTCGAATTTGCCCATCCCGACGGCGGCGAGGCACAGCGTCGCCAGCGGGACTCCGACGGCCACACCCCAGCTTTGCGGCGTGATGAACGTCAAGGCCGCCTTGGCCTGCTTCTCCGCCGTCACCAGATCTCCCTGGCGCAGCGCCATTTCCGCCCTCGCGGCCGCGAACACGGCTTGCCAGCTCGGAGCGTCGCAGTCGGCAGCCTCCTGCTGCAGCAGCTCGCACCACGGCACCGCCTTGTCGAGACGGTCGGCATAGATGAGCGCGAACAGCGCGCTGCGCACGGATTCGACCATCGTGTCGCCGAGTTGGATGCTCTTCAGCACGTTCTCGGCCGACGCGATGGCGTCGTCGTCCGGTCCGTTGGTGACGATCCGGCTCAACGCCATCGCGGCCTGGACGTTGGGGTCGAAGGATTGCGCGGGAACGCGGTCCTTCGCGGCCGGGGCGGGCAGCTTGTCGCGCAGGACGGGATACGAACAGAGAATGAACAGGCGGGTGATGCGCAGTTCCGCTTCGGTGCGATCGTCGGCCGAAGGCTCCATGGTGGCGAGTCTGTCGAGCACCTCGCCCGCTTCCCCGGTGCGGCCGTGCCACAGCAGGAACCGCACCAGGATGGCGGCGGCCCGCACCGGGAGCTGCCCGGCGAGGAAGATCTCGTAGAGGTGGTCGGTGTGCACGGCGCCGATGGCCGGGTTGTTCCGCCATTCCAGACCGGCGAGCTGGGTCACCATCTCGACCTCGAGCGCTTCGTCCCCGCACGACCGGCAGGCCAGTTTCAGGCATTGGACCGCGAACGACGTCTGGTTGTCCACTTTGGCCAGTTCGGCCGCGGTGCGCAGCACGGGCACCGCCCACGGCCGCTCGGCCCGGTCGGCCGCGACGAGGTGGCGGGCGACTTCGAGCGCACTGGCGCCGTCGTGGTGCAGGAGCACGGCGGCACGTTCGTGCAGCCGCGCGCGTTCCGGGACCGGGACGTCGGCCAGTACCGCGGTCACCGTCATCGGATGCCGGAACCGGCCGGCGTCGAGCAGGCCGACCTGGTGCAGGAGGGTGATCGCGCGGCCGGCGGTGCGCTGGTCCATCCCGGCCACCCGGACGGCGAGGCAGACCGTTTCTCCCTTGCCCAGCACCGCGAGGACCCCGGCGAGGGTCCGGGTGTCCTGGTCGCCGCGCTGGAGACACGCCGCCACCGCCTGGCAGTAGTGATCCCCGGGGATCGGCCGGGTCTCGGGCGCGAGGGGTACGCCCGAGGCACGGAGATCTTCGAGGAGTGCCTGTGCCAGCAACGGATTCCCGCCGCTGAGCTCGTGCAGGCCCTGTACCAGGGTGTCGTCCTGTCCGGGTGGGACGAACCGGGCCACTTCGTCGCGGCCCAGCGGCTTCAGCCGGATCCGGCGGCAGTGCGGGAGCCGGAGGTACTCGGCGCCCAGCAAGGGCAACGTCTGCTTGGCGGACAACGACTCCGTCAACACTATGAGCACGTTCATCGTGCGCATGCGGCGCATGAGGAACATCAGCCAGTGCAACGACGGTGTGTCCACATGGTGGAAGTCGTCGACCAGCACCACGACCGGGCGGTGCGCGGCGAGCTCGCGTACGAGCTCCAGCAGGTCGAGCATCAGGTGCGTACTGGGCCGCCCGGTCAGCCCGGTCCGCTCCGCTCGGGTGAGCAGGTCCGCGGCCTTCGCGCGCAGGTCTTCGGACAGTGCCGGACCGCGGAAAAGCTGGAACAGCGCGGTCAACGGAAGATCCTTCTCCGCTTCCACGCAAAGCGCGCTCAGTACCGTTGCTTCCGCTTCACCGCATTGTTGCCCGAATGCGTGCAGGAGTTCACTTTTCCCGCTCGCGGCGGTTCCGGTGACCACCGCCGCGACGGCGTTTCCCTGTTCGGTTTCCTTCAAGAAGTCTCGCAGGACCAGCAACTCCGCACGGGGGTACGCCCCCGCACGGACGTCGCCGTCCGCTCTGCTCACTGATTTCACGTGCATTCTTCGTCGCCCCCATGGCAAACCCGCAATGTGGAGTCCGGTGGCGAACCGACATCGTCCGTTCCACACAGGAACTCTTGCCGAGGAGCCTAGAGGACGTCACCCTATCGTGTCGACCCAAGAGAACAAATGAGAGGTTCGTCCGTTTTTCTCAGTGGACGGCCACTGTGGACGAAGTGGAAAACCCAGACACGACAAGCACAACCGGCGACGCCGGACGCGTCAGTCCTGTTTGGACCCACGCTCTCGCATGGCCTGCTGATCCCGCCAGACGACGTCCAGCAGGTTCTTCACCAGCTCGCGGCGGTCGGTCGTGAGCTCGCCCGCACGCATGGCCATCAGCCGCACCTCGTCGGTGTCGGCCAGCTCACGCAACCGTGCCTGCTCCGCGCGCAGGTACTCCAGCTGCCGGTCCACCCGATCGCTCACGCCCTCGTTGAAGAAGTACGTGACCGGCACGCCGAAGAAATCCGCCAGCCCTTGCAGGTGCTTGAGCGTCGGGTTGTCCTTCTTTCCCTTGCGCAGCTGCCAAACGTAGCTCTGGGAGATCGTCACACCCTCGGCGGTGATCGCGGACGCGACCTCTTCGTAGGTGAATTCGCTGCCGTTGCGCCGGGTGACGTGCGCGAACAGATGATCGAGTTTTTCGGCCAGGCTCCGGCCTGGTTCGTCCTGCCGGGACATGCTGCCTCCCAAGAACACCGCCGAGTTCCTCACGAACCCGTGCCGCGCTGCCGTATGGCGGTGCAGGTCCCCCCGAGTACCGGAGTATAGGCGGCCACCTCCCTTTCATCAACTGACGTGAATGAATCGCTCCCGGTTCCGTACAACTGAGGAAAAAACGGACGATCAGGCGCGCAGGGTCTTCGACAGCGTGACGAGCGCTCCGACATCGGCCTCGATGTCCGGCCCTTCCGGGCGCGCCACCGCCACCGCGGTGCGCGAGGTCGGCCGCTCCCCCGAACGCAACCGGGTCAGCGCCTCACGAAAGACCTCGGGCGACACCCGTTCCCGGCCTTCGACGAAACCACTGTCGGCCAGGTACGGGCTCAGCCGGACCAGCCCGTCGCGGATCTCGACGACTCTTCGCCAGTACCTGCGGTGCAACCGCCAGAACGCGAGCTCCTCCAGCCATCCGTGCCGCTGCCCGGCGTACAGCGCGTCACCAGGGAAGACGTCGTGGAGCTGCCCCCACAGTGGACGCAGATCCTCGTACCGCCGCCGGTGCCGCAGCCACAGCCGGACCGCGGCGAGCACGGCGAGCAGCCCGACCAGGGTGATCCCGGCCATGAACAGGATGATTCCCAAGTGGACCAGCACGGCCGTCACGTCCGGGACGGCCGACGGCACGTCGCCGCCGGCCCAGCGCACGAGAATCGTGCCGAACCGCGCGACCGAGGTCAGCGCGAGCACGATCAGGCCGCAGGCGGCGATCCGCAGTCCCCAGCGGACACGGAGCGGGGTTTCGGCGGCGTCACGCAGGGCCCAGCTCGCCGCCTGCACCGTCGTATAGGTGCCGTAGGCCGCGTCGACCAGGTAGAAGAACGCCACCCCCGGTTCCGTCACCACCGACGGCAACGCCGCGCCGACGCCGAAGGCCTGCTCGCGCGACGCGGCCGGGACCACGAACATCGCCACCGCCAGGGCCGCGCAGACCAGCATCAGCAGCCCGGCATCGAGGGTCACCCGCCGCCGTGAGCCGCCGGCGGAGAGCAGGAAGAAGACCAGCAGGCAGAACAGGCTGGCGTCGAGCGCGACGGTCTGGACCAGGCGGAAGGTGGCGACGTCGAGCGCCCCGCCGGTGAACTCGTGCAGCGCCACCATGCTCGACGGCGCGGTCAGCAACCGCAGCACCAGGCAGCCGACCAGCGCCCAGATCGCCGGGTCGCGCGGCGATCGCGCCAGCCGGAAGGAGAACCACGCCAGCGCCGCGATCACGAACTCCTTGGCCAGGCTCACAGCCAGCCCCGCGCCTCGCCGAGGGCGTGCCGCATCCGCCTCGTCCGCGACGAACCCTGCCCGGCGAGCTGCCGGACGACCACGGACCGTTCGAGCAGGAGGGTGGCGATCGTCTCGGCCTCCCGCTCCCTGGCCGAGTCGTACCGCGTTCTTTTCAACAGCCTGCGAATTACCCCAGGGTCGAGGTCGGGCATGAACCGGGACCAAATTTCCTCTTCATCCGGTTCGGCCTGGTGGCCGGCCAGGATATGACCCAGCTCATGCGCGATGATGTGCTCTTGGTGAATTCGGGTGGTCTCCGACTGGAAGACGATGTAGTCGCTCGAAGACGCGCTCAGCCACGCTCCACACGGGCCGGGAACCTCCATCGGGAACGCGATGAGTTTGATCGGCCGACCTCGGCTTTCCCCGATACGGCGGCAGAGTTCGGACATTTCGACCGGCCCGTCGATCCCGAACTTGACAAATTCTTTACGCAGGCCACGACGAAGTTTCCGCTCAGCGGCAATGGTCTCGACGAAACCATGAATCGCTTTCACCCGACCCCCAGGACCACTCGAACCCACGGGTCCGAACAGACCCGTGGCGAAGAAGGAAATGCTGCACCACAGTTGTTTCGCATCCCCAGATGACGCGGACTTCACATCCGAAACGCCAGACCCTCGCGAGCAACCAGCGGCAGGCTAACACGAGTGATCAGTTCGCGTCAGCGCATCACCTGAACGGATCAACTCCGGAAAATATTCGCCGCCGAACGCCCGGCGAACAGGAGGAAGAGCCTCCGTCTCCAAAGCGGGAACAGGGCCGCCACCCCTTACTCGGTGTCCGTTGTCCGGACACCATTGTCCCTATTGGCACTAGGTAATCGATCGATTGCGAAGCGTCAGATCCACCCTTTGACGTCGAGATCCCACCAGCCGAACACAAGGGCCAATCACACCACGGCTTCACTCGATCGCATGGAGACGTCAATTCTTCGGGTCGGCCTCGATAATCGAAAATTCGCCAGGAGTCCCTTTCTTGACGATAGTCTCGAAGGCGCCGGGGAACTCTGGCCGAGGCAAAGAAAGCAGGTGCGATGAAGGAACCGCTGTACCGTCGTGTGAACACTCGCGCCAGACTCGTCCACCACGATCACGGCGGGGATCACCGGCACCAGCGCAACACGAAGAGAGAACTCGCCTCCGATCGGACACGCGGATCCATGGGGCCGCGGGCGCGCCGGGGCCTGGACTACACGCCGCTGTTCCGGTTCCTGCTCGGCAAGATCGGCGCGGAGTGGGACGAGGTGTACGACGAGGCCGCCGCCCGGCTCGACTCCCCCGACCCGATCCACTGGCTGGTCGCCCGGCAGCCGCACGAACGACGCGACCGCGTGCGGATCGGCGAGGCCAGTTACTACAGCGGCCTCTACGTGGACGACGACAACCGGTTGCAGGTCGTCGCCCCCGAACTGGGTGTCGACGACCTGGAGCCGACGTGCCCTTGCTGCACCCACACCTTCAACGGTGTCCGGTTCACGCGGAAGTACCGGCAGCCTCCGCGGTGAGACACCGGCCACGCGGAATCGTGCCACGATCGGGTCAAGCCGGGTGGCCGTCCCGCTCGCGATCACTCGTCTGAGCGGGTCGGCCCTTTACAGTTCCGGCCATGCCGGAGGACGAGCGCGCACGGGCGCGACGTGTGCTGACCTTCGCTCTCGACGTGGCGATGCAGATGTTCCGTCAGGGCATCGAGACCGCGGTCGTCGTCCGCACGGTTCGACGGCTGGCGAACGCGGGCGGCATCGAGGATCCGCGGATCTCGGTCGCGGTACGGGCCATCCACGTGCAGTACTGCCCGAGCGACGGCGGCGAGCCGGTGGTGCTGCTGGGCAGCATCGAGGCGAACGACACCCGCGACATCGGCCGGATGGGAGATCTGGAAACGCTCGCCGTCCGCGCGGGCACAGGCGAGATCTCACCGGAGGAAGCCGAGCGGTCGGTCGAGAAACTCTCCGCGGCGGGCCCGACCTGGCCGTGGTACGTCAGCTTGCTCGGCGGCTGCCTGCTCGCGGCGATGATCTGCCTGCAGGCGAACGGCACCGTCCTCGCCGCGCTGGCCGCGGCGGCGTTGTTCGTGCTCGCCAACCGCGTCGGCTGGGCACTGGGGCTGATCGGCATCGCGGAGTTCTTTCAGGTCGCCGCCAAGGCGGGCACCGTCCTCGTGGCCGCGATTGCGTTGCTGTCACTCGGTTTGCTCGACGGACACGAAGCCGCGAGCCTCTCCGCGGCCAACCTCGTGCTACTCCTGCCGATCCTGTCCCTGGTGTCGCTGGTCGAAGACGCCGTCGGCGATTTCCACCTGATGGCGGCCGCGCGCATGGTCACGGTCCTGCTGCTCACCGGCGCGATCCTCTCCGGGGTCATGGTCGTGGTGTCGGTGGCCAACGGTCTCGACATCCTCGGCGAGGCAGGCCGGGTCCAGCTCGCCGCGCTGCCGCTCGCCCTGGTGCCGGTGACGGCGCTGGTCGGGTCGCTGGGGAACGCGATCCTGATGGGCACGCCCGCCCGGTGGTGGCCGCTCGCCTGCGGCGCCGGGGTCGCCACCTCCCTGGTGAACTGGGCGGGGCATTCGGCGCTCGGTCTGGCCACCCCGCTGGCGATCTTTCTCGCGACCACGGTGCTCGGCATCCTCGCCGGCACCGCGGCCAGGACACTGCGCGTCCCCACCGCCGTCGTCACCATCCCCGGACTGACCGGCGCCGTCCTGCCGGGACCCGCGATGTACCTGAGCCTGTCGCAGGTCTTCGCCCAAGTCCCCGGATCGTGGACCGCCGTGGCCGAAGCGATCGTGTCCACCGCGGCCATCGGCGTCGGTGTCGTGCTCGGCCTGCAACTCGCGGCACTACGTCGCACCGAAAGCCGTGCCCCCGAACTGAACTGAGGATCAAGACCGCCGAATGAGCGGCAGTTTTCCCTTCACGACTTCCCTGACCCCCATCGCGTACGTACCGTCGCGCATTGGCTGATTCGCCGCGTTCAAAGGGAAAGGGAACGTCGTTGAGAAGAGCGATGGTCGCACTGTTCGGCATGGTATTGGCGTTGAGTGGCACTCTCCTGATCACCCCGGCGGCGCAAGCCGCGACGGCACGGAACGGCGTCTGCGAAGACGGCGAATTCTGTTTGTACTACAACAGCAACCAACAGGGATCGGTCAGCGATTTCGACGCGTCGGTCGGCAACTACGGCACGGGCGCCGACTGTTATCACTTCCTCGGCGCGGGGGCGGGAAAGGGCCTGTGCGTGAGGAACAACGCGGCCTCGGTGTGGAACCGGCGGGACGCGGTGGTCACCGTTTTCTTCAAGAACGGCTGGACGGGCCCGATCGACTCGTTTCCGCACGGCGCCAAAGGAAACCTGACCTCGACGTACAACGAAAACGTCGGTCATCTGCTCGGTCTACCGGGAAACGAATGGCTGGAGACCGGGCTTTACCACAGTGAATCCGGCCGTATCAGCTCTTATTTCGACGGCTACGTGAGTACGTCGGGAAGGCACGAGGGCATCGACTTCGCCCGGGGCTTCGGCGTTTCCGTGTATTCGATGACCCAGGGCCAGGTCATCAGGAAGACCGAAGGCAGCAACGGCAGCGGCGGCCTGTCCACGTTGGCGATCTACAACCGGGATCAGGACTTCACCATCATCTACCTGCATCTCAACCCGTCGAACGGGCTCGCGGTCGGTGAATTCGTCAGCCGTGGCCGGCAGATCGGCACCGAGGAGTATCGCGGCGCGAGCTCCGCGCACACGCATGTCGAGTACCGGCCGGGCAGGCACGAGAGCGCGTCGGACAGCACCGGCGATCCGGTTCTCGACAACCCGAGTCCCTCGTTGTTCTGGCGGAACCACGGCTACAACATCTGCTGCGGATAACGCCGTCGGGCCCGTTCGGCTCACCCGAGCCGAACGGGCTTCCCCGGTGGACCGGCACTTCTTCGGTGAAGTTTCCGGTTGTCCCTCCGCCTGCCGCCTGCCGACCATGATGCGGCATCGCTGAGCGAAGCGGAGGACGCCAGTGACTCAAGTCGTGCACACGGGACCGGCCCTGCCCCGATACCTCGGACAAGTGACCGGCGCCGCCCCCGCGCCGGAAACGACGAACCCGGCGGACGAGGGTCCGGCCCGTTTCGGCAGGTTGCTGCGCAGCCACCGGACCAGCCTCGGCGCGACCCAGCGGCTTCTCGCCGCCCGCTCGACGGTCAGCGTCCGAGCGATCAGGGATCTCGAACACGGCCGCGTCGACAGGCCCCGCCGCGACACCGTCCGGCTCATCGCGGCCGGGCTCGGCCTGTCCGGCCAGGCTCGCGCCGACTTCGAACGAGCGGCGGAGCGATCCGCCACGGCCTCGTCTCGACCGCCCACCGGCACGTCAGCGCCGGGAACACACCGCCTCTTCACCCCCTGACCTCCGGCGTTTTCGACCAATTTCGATCAAAATCTTCACCGAACCACCGTTTTTCGGTGTCGCACCCGCTCTAGCATCCGCGAAATGGACCGTGGGCCGAGTTCGCTGCTGGGTGAGGCACGGCGGGATGCCGGGCTGACGCAAGAGGAGCTGGCGGAACGCACCGGGTTGACGGTGCGGAGCATCAGCAACATCGAACGCGGCCGGGTCGCCCGGCCACGGCGCCATTCGGTGGAGGCGCTGGCGCTGGGGCTGGGTCTCCAGGGCGAGCAGGCGAGCCGGTTCGTGCGGCACTACTGCCCGGACGCGGTGTCACCTGCGAGAACGCCGGTCGTTGCGGTGCCCGCGCAACTGCCTTCGGGGATCACGTCGTTCATCGGGCGGCGGCGGGAGATCGACGCGCTCGACGCCCTCCATGGCGAGAAGGCCGGCGCAGGGGTCGTCGTGGCGGTGCTGGAGGGCATGGCCGGGGTCGGCAAGACGTCGTTGGCCGTGCAATGGGCACACCGCGTCAAGCAGGACTTCCCCGACGGGCAGTTGTTCGCGAACCTGCGTGGGTACGGACCCGGTGCGCCCGCCGATCCGGCCGAGGTGCTGCGGTCGTTCCTGCGGGCGCTCGGCGTGCCCGTGGCGGATGTGCCCGCCGACCTCGACGACCGGGCCGCGTCGCTGCGCAGTGTGCTCGCCGGCCGTTCGGTGCTCATCGTGCTGGACAACGCCCGCTCGGCGGACCAGGTCCGGCCGCTGCTGCCCGGACACGCGGGCTGCACGGTGGTGGTGACGAGCCGCGCGACCCTGCACGGGCTGTCGATCAGCGCCGACGCGCACCGGGTGCCGGTGCCGCTGCTGACCGAGCGGGAGTCGTTCTCCTTGCTCGACCGGTTGGCGGGCGACGGACGAAGATTCACCGACCGCACCGCGCTCGCCGACATGGTGTCGGGGTGCAGCGGCCTGCCACTCGCCCTGCGCATCGTCGGTGAACGGCTCGCGCACCACCGCAACCTGGCGAACGTGGCGTCCTCGATGCGTTCGGCCGGCGGCCGTCTCGCCGCACTGACCACCGAAGAGAAGACCACCTCCCTGCCCTCCGTGCTGTCCTGGTCCTACGACGCGTTGCCCGGCGACGTCGCCTCGGGCCTGCGTCTGCTCGGGCTCCACCCCGGCCCGCACTGGGACACCGCCGCCGCGGCGGCTCTGCTGGGCACCGATCCGCCGGAGACCCGCCGGCTCCTCGACGCGCTGGTCGACAGCCACCTGCTGCTCGCGCACCGCGCGGACGGCCGGTTCGAATTCCACGATCTGGTGCGTGACTACGCGCGCGGCCGCGCCGACGAGGAACCGGCGCGGCGGCGATCGGCGGCCCTGCGTCGTCTCGCCGAGCACTGTGTGGCCGGGGCGGCCGACGCGGCCGGGTCGATGGGGGCGGGCGACCCCAACCGAAGACCCTTGCTCACCCCGATCGCCGAGAACGTCAGGTTCACCGGCGCCGATGACGCGGCGACCTGGCTGGCGGCGGAGATGCCCACCTTGATCGCCATCGCGGAACAGTCGTCGGCCACCGGCGACACCTACGCCCGCGACCTCTCGACCGTGCTGTGGCAGGTGTTGCGGGTTCACGGTCATTACGGCGCGCTGCGCACACTGCACCGTCTCGCGCTCAGCGAGGCACAGCGGGCGGGCGACGCCATCGGCATCCAGCAGGCGCTCGTCGACCTGGCCGCGATCTGCGCCAGGCTCGGCCATTTCGACGAGGCGGTGACACATCTGACCCGCTGCCTCGACGTCGACGCGAGCCCGGTCGTCACCGGTCGCGCCCTGAACATCCTCGGCACCGTGTACGGGCAACTGGGCCGCTACGCCGACGCGGCGGACCACTTGAGCAGGGCGGTCACGGTTTCCCGGGACAACGGCGACCGCCTCAACGAGGGGCGCGCGCTGTCCAACCTCGGCTTCGTCCACGAACGCCGGGGCGAACTGGACGCCGCTCTCGACTGCTATCGGCAATGCCTGACCAACGCCCAGAGCATCGGTGACCGGCTGAGCGAAGCGATCGCGCTGCACAACCTCGGAGACGTGTACCGCGCGCTGGGCCGGTGGCCGGAGGCTCACGACCACCTCGGCCGATCGCTGACGGTCAGCAGGGCCGAGGGTCATCGGGAGGCCGAAGGGTACGCACTGGCCTATCTCGGGCTCGTGCACCTCCGGCAGGGCGACTCGGCGGCGGCCCGCGTGCACCAGGAGGCCGCGCTCGACATCGCGGTGGCGACGGGCATCCGCCCGCTGGAAACCCTTGTGCACAACGGGCTCGCGGACAGCGCGCTGGCGTGCGGTGACCGGCCCGCCGCGCTCGCGCACTACACGCGCGCCGCCGAACTCGCCCGGCTGACCCGCGAACCGCATGAGGAGGCTCGCGCGCTGACCGGTATCGCCGCGACTCACGACGGCGTCGGCTCGCCGGACAAGGCCAGGCCGTACCGCGAACGCGCGCAGTCGCTGTACGACGCGATGGGTATCGCGATGGTGGCGTCGTGACCGGAAGTTGCCGTCCGCACAGTTTCCGGTCGGGTTTCCTGGTCCGGGCGGCGTCCCGGAAGTTCAATCTGCCGAGGTCGGTGAACTCCGGCCGGGTCACGAGGGGATTCAGCGGGTGCGGGCAGATCTGGGCGGGTTCGAGCGGGTACACGAGGCGTTCGAGGAGCAGGCGAAAAGGACACCGCACCGCTGCGCGCTCGTCGCGGGCGACGAGCGGCTGAGCTACGCGCGGCTGGACGAGGTCGCGAACACGGTCGCGCACACGCTGCTTCGTCGCGGGGTGGCTCACGGTGACCTCGTCGGCGTCTGCCTGCGCCGCGGCCGGTGGCTGGTGCCCACACTGCTGGGGGTGCTGAAGGCGGGGTGCGCGTATGTCCCCTTGGACCCGTCCGCTCCCCCTGCGCACGGCGCGTCGGTCGTCGCGGACTCCGGGCTGTCGCTGGTGGTGGCGGACGAACCGGAGCCGGTCGCGCTCGCGGACGCCGACGTGCCGGTGCTGCCCGTCGAGGACGTCGCCTCCGCGCCCACGGCCGCCCCCGGTGTCCCGGGTTCCGGCACGGACCTCGCGTACGTGATCTACACGTCCGGCTCCACCGGCAGGCCGAAAGGTGTCCAGGTCGAGCACCGCAACGTGCTCGCGTTGCTGGCGTGGGCGGCCGCGACCTACGGCGACGACGAACTGCGAGGCGTGCTCGGCGCCGCGTCGGTCTGCTTCGACGCGTCCGTCGCCGAAGTCTTCCCGCCCCTGGTGACCGGCGGGAGCCTGGTGCTCGCCGAGAACCTGCTCGCGCTGCCCGGGCTGGCCGCGCGGGACGAGGTGACGTTCGTGCAGGGCGTGCCGTCCGTTCTGGCGGTGCTGGCGCGGACCCCCCTCCCGCGTTCGGTGCGGACCGTCGCGATCGCGGGTGAGGCACTGCACCGGTCGCTCGTCGACCGCCTCTACGCCAACGAGGGCGTGCGGCGGATCGTGAACTGTTACGGCCCGACCGAGGCGACGGTGAACTGTTCGTGCCACGAAGTCGGCCGGGACGAATCGGCCGACCCGCCGATCGGGACCCCGCTTCCCGGCGCCGCGTTCTCGGTGCGGGACGCCGACGGTCGCGCGCTCGGCGACGACGAGGTCGGCGAGCTGTGGGTCAGCGGGACACTCGTCACCCGCGGGTACCTGGGGCAGCCGGAACTGACCGCCGAGAAGTTCGTGGTCGACTCCCGCGGCGTCCGGCACTACCGCACGGGCGACCTGGTCCGATGCCGCGACGGCGTGCACCACTTCGTCGGCCGCGCCGACGACCAGGTGAAGGTGCGGGGCATCCGGATCGAACCGGGACAGGTCCAGGCCGCGCTCCTCACCCACCCGGCCGTCGGCAACGCGGTGGTGCTCGCGCCCGCCGACGAGCACGGGGAACGCCGGCTCGTCGGGTTCGCCGAACCGGCCGGGGCCGCGGTGTCCGAGCAGGAACTGTTGCGGTGGCTGCGCTCGCGGCTGCCCGCGCATCTGGTGCCGTCACGGATCGCCGTCCTCGACGCGATCCCGCTCGGCACGACCGGGAAGGCGGACCGGACCGCGCTGGCGGCGTGGGTCTTCGACCGTGAGGACACCGAGTACGTCGCCCCGGGCACCGAGTCCGAGCGGCTGGTCGCCGAGGCGGTCGCGGCCGCGTTCGGGCTGCCTGGGATCGGGGCGCACGACCGGTTCTCCGAGTCGGGCGGGCATTCCCTGGCCGCGGCGCGCGCGGTCGCGCGACTGCGGGAAGACACCGGCCGGGTGGTGACGCTGGCCGAGTTCCTCTCCGACGGCACGGTGGCGGCGGTCGCGCGGCGGCTCGCGGACGCCCCGGCCGCGGCGCCTTCCTTGCCGCTGGAGGAAAACCCGGGGACCTTTCCCTTGACCGGCACACAGCGGGATCTGTGGACGCTCGCCCAGCTCGGTTCGACCGGCACCGCGACGACCGTCGCGTGGCGGCTTCGGCTGCGCGGCCGGGTGTCGGTGCCCGCGCTGCGGGCCGCCGCGGACGGGGTCGTGGCACGGCACGAGGTGCTGCGCGGCACGATCGGCGACCACGACGGCGAACCGGTCATGGTGGTGGGCCCGCCGGTGCGCGTTCCGGTGGACGTACACGACCTGCGCGGGCTGCCCGACGCGGACCGGCGGGCCGGGGAACTCGCCGCCTCCGCCGCCCGGCACGCGTTCGACCTCTCCAGTGACACGCCGCTCCTGCGGATCACGCTGCTTCGCCTCGCCGACGACGTGGCCGAGCTGATCGTCGTGTCCGACCACATCGCCACCGACGGCGCGTCCATCGGCGTGCTCATGGCCGAGCTGACCGGCGCACCCGCGGCTTCCTTCGCGCAGGTGGGCGCGGTGGCGTCGCGGGAACGCGCGCTCGCGGCGATACCCGGAGAACGAGACCGGCTGACGGCGTACTGGTCGGAAGAGCTGGCGGGCGCGACCCCGCCGGACGCCCTGTTCGACCGCGCCGCGCACGGCCGTCAGCGCTTCGGAGGGGAACGGATCAGCACTCCGCTACCGGAATCGCTGGGGTCGGCGGTGCGGGCACTGGCCGAATCGACCGGGGTGACGCCGTTCGCGGTGTACCTGTCGGCGCTGGGGCTGCTGGTCGGCGAACTGGTGCGGGGCCAGGACGTGCTGCTGGGGATGGCGGCCGCGCACCGGGACCGGCCCGAGCTCGCGCACACCGTCGGACCGCTGGTCGACGTCCTGCCGGTGCGGTTGCGGCTCGACGCGGACACGTCGTTCCGCGACCTGCTGCGCGCGATCATGACCACGGCGGCACACGCCATCGACCATCGGGGCCTGCCCAGCGGTGAACTCGCCGGGCTGTGGGGCGGCGACCGGCCGGCCGGGGTACCGCTCACCCCCGTGTCGATCGCGGTGCAGCCCGACGGTCTCCCGCTGTCGGCGTACGGGCCGGACACGCGGCTCGACCTGCTCGGTGAGCTTCCGACCGGCGGCAGCCACAACCCGCTGACGGTGTTCGTGAACACTCACGTCGGCGGCACCGAGCTGATCGTCGAGCACGACCCGTCGTGGCTCGCCCCCGACCGTGCCCGCTGGTTCTCCCGTTCCCTGCTGCACCTTCTGCACACCGCTGTGTCCACACCGGACACGGCGCTGTCCACACTGGAATTGGCGGCCGGCGGGGAACGCGCCGAGCTGACGACGTGGGGCACCGGCCCCGCACTGCCCGCCGACGACGTGGCCGTCGTGCCGGAGGCGGTGTGGCGCACCGCGTCGCGGACGCCCGACGCGGTCGCGGTGTCCGCTGAGGGCGGGCAGCTGACGTACGCGGAACTGGTGGGCCACGCCGACCGGATCGCGCGCGTGCTCGCCGCGTCCGGGGTGACGGCCGGGGACACGGTCGGGGTGTGCCTGCCGCGCGACGAGTTCCTTCCCGCCGCGCTGCTCGCCGTGTGGCGGGCGGGTGCGGGATATCTGCCGCTCGACACCGGGCACCCCGTCGCCAGGCTGGCCCAGCTCGCGGATGAGGCCGGCCTGAGCGTCGTACTCACGCGCGGCGGCGCCCAGCCGGTGGCGGCGGAGGTCGCCGACGCCGCGCCGGGCTTGCGCGTGGTCGATGCCGACCGGACCGACGGGGTGCCCTTCGAGCCGGTGCTGCCGGATGGCGACTCCCTCGCCTACGTGCTGTACACCTCCGGGTCGACCGGGCGACCCAAGGGTGTCGAGATCAGCCACGCGAACCTGTACGCCTTCGTCCGTTCCCGAGGACTCTGCCCCGGTATGACACGGAACGACGCGATGCTCGCGGTCGCGCCGCTCGCCTTCGACGTGTCCGCCGAGGAACTGTGGTGGCCGCTCGCCACCGGCGCGCGCTGCGTCGTCGCCGACCGCGACACCGCCATCGACGGTCACCGGCTCGCGCGGCGGATCGCCGAGAGCGGTGTCACCGTCGTCGATCTGACCCCCACGAGCCTGCGGATTCTGCTCGCCGCGGGCTGGGCGGGTGACCGCGCGCTGCGGCTGCTGCTCGGCGGCGAGGTGCTCGACCCCGACCTCGCCGCGCGGGTCCGGCCGCTGGTCGGCGAGCTGTGGAACGGCTACGGCCCGACGGAGACCACGGTCGCGGCGACCGCGCACCGGGTCACCGAACACGACCGGGACCGGGTCCCGATCGGTTCGCCGACGCCAGGCTCCCGGCTGTACGTGGTGGACGAGGCGGGCAGGCTCGCGCCGCCCGGCGCGATCGGTGAGCTGTGGATCGGCGGCACCGGTGTGGCGACCGGCTACCGGGCACGGCCCGAGCTGACCGGGTCCGCGTTCGTCGCCGACCCGGTGCGGCCGGGCGAACGCTGCTACCGCACCGGTGATCTGGTCCGGTGGCGCCCCGAGGCGACACTGGAATTCCTCGGCCGCGCCGACGACCAGGTGAAGGTGCGCGGCAACCGGTTCGAGCCGGGCGAGATCGAATCCGTCCTGCGTGGACTGCCCGATGTGAACGACGCGGCGGTGGCGGTCGCCGCGGACGGCGTGGACGCGCACGTGATCGGCTACCTCACTCCCGCTACCGTCGACACGGCGGCCGTCGAACGACGACTACGACGGTTGCTGCCCGCCTACATGGTGCCGAGTTCGTGGTGTTCCTTGGACGCGCTCCCCCTGCTACCCAACGGAAAGCTCGACCGACGCGCGCTTCCGCCGACGCCCGTCGCCCGCCCTGCCGTGGTCGCACCGCTGTCGGAAGCCGAGGCGGTGGTCGCGCGGGTGTGGCGGGAATGCCTCGAACTCGACGGGGAGATCGGCCCGGACAGCGACTTCTTCGCCCTCGGCGGCCGCTCGCTGGCGGCGACCCGGGTGGTCGGTCTCCTGCACACCCGGCTGAGACGGCGGATCACCGTCCGCACGCTGTTCGACCACCCGGTGCTCGCCGACTTCACCGCGCGGATCGACGGGGAAGCCGCCGACGCCGACCGGCCGCTCGTCGCCCGCGTGGACCCGTACGCACCCGCGCCACTGTCACCGGCGCAGCGCATGCTGTGGTTCGCGGCGAAGCTCGACCCGGACAGCGCCGCGTACAACTCCCCCACCGTGCTGCGGATCCTGGGCGCACTGGACGAGCCTCGGCTGTACCGCGCGGTCCGCGCGGTCACGACGCGCCATCACGTGCTGCGCAGCCGGTTCACCGAGATCGACGGGGAGCCGGTCGCGCTCCTCGGACCGGCCGACGCCGTTCCGATGTCCACTGTAGACGTCCGCGAAGCGGATCTCGCCGCGGCGGTGAGGGCGGAGATCCGGCGGCCGTTCGCCCTGGACGCCGCTCCGCCACTGCGCGTGGTCCTGTTCCGGCTCAGCCCGGACCACCACGTGCTCGCCCTCACCTGCCACCACATCGCCACCGACGCGACGTCCCAACGGCTCCTGCTGTCCGAAATGGACGCGTGGTACCGCACGGAACCCGATGACCCGCCACTCTCGGTCCAGTACGCCGACCACGCCGTACGGGAACGCGATCAGGACCGGGCGGCGGGGCTCGACTGGTGGGAGCGGCGGCTCGCTGATCTGCCCGCGTTGCGGTTGCCCGTCGACCGGCCCCGCCCCGCCATCGCGGACTGGACGGCCGGCGAGGTCCCGGTCCGGCTGCCCGCGGACGTCACGAAGCGGGTCCGGGCACTGGCGAGCGCGGCCGGGACCACCCCGTTCACGGTCCTGCTCGCGGCCTGGCAACTGTTGCTCGCCCGGCTGGCCGGGGTACGGGACCTCGCCGTCGCCGTGCCGCACAGCGGCCGCCGCACCGCCGAACTGGCCGGGATGGTCGGCTTCTTCGTCGACACCGTGGCCGTCCGCGCCGATCTGGGGACCGACGTGTCGGGCCGCGACCTCGTGGCCAGGACACGCGACGCGGTGCTCGACGCGTTCGCGCACGCCGACGTGCCGTTCGACGAGGTCGTGCGGCGGCTCGCGCCGGAGCGGGATCCGGCGAGCACCCCGGTGTGCCAGGTGATGATGAACGTCCTCGACGACCGGGTGACCGCGACGCTCGGCGACCTGGCGGTGACGGTGCTGCCGCAACCGGTCGCCACCGCGCTGTACGACCTGAACCTCGACCTCGCCGAAACCGGCGACGGCTACACGGGCAGGCTCGTGTTCCGCACCGACCTGTTCGACCGGGACACGATCGAACGCTGGGCCCGCTGGTACGGCACCCTCCTCGACCGCCTCACCGACGACCCGGACGCCCAACTGTCCACACTGGACATCCTGAACGCCGCGGAACGTGCCGCGTTGTTCTCCTGGGGAACCGGGAAGCCGTTGCCCGCCACCCGGACCGTGGTCGCCGACGTGCTCGCGCGACAGTCCGGCGCGGTGGCGACGTCATCGCCTACCGGCCGGCTGTCCTATGCGGACCTGGCCACGTGGTCGGCACAAGGTGCCTGCGGTCTGCTCGCCGCGGGTGTCGCCACCGGCGACGTGGTCGGCGTATGCCTGCCCCGCGACGAATACCTGCCCGCCGGGCTGCTCGCGGTATGGCGGGCAGGTGGTGCGTACCTTCCGCTGGACCCCGGCCAGCCCGCGGACCGGATCGCGGCACTCGCCGCCGACGCCGGGATCCGGGTCGTCGCCGCCCGCGGTCCCGCGCTGGACGTGGCCCGCGCCGCCCTGCCGCACCTGACGGTCGTGGACCTCGACGCCCCCGTCACGGAGGACCACGCGCTGCGGGAACCGGGCCAGGATGACCTCGCCTACGTCCTCTACACCTCCGGTTCGACGGGCAGGCCGAAGGGCGTCGCGGTCACGCATCGGAATCTCGCCGCGCTGGTCCACGCCTTCCGCGAAGTCACCGGCGTCCGGCCGTCCGACACCTGGCTCGCGGTCGCACCGCTCGTGTTCGACACCGCCACCGGCGAGATCTGGACGACGCTGACCGCGGGCGCGCACTGCGCGATCGCCGACCGGGACTGTGCCGTCGACGGGCACGCGCTGGTCCGGCGGCTCGTCTCGACCGGCGCGACGCGCTTCAACCCGACACCGACCACCTTGCGGATGCTCGTCGCCGCCGGGCTTCCCGAGCTGCCGGGACTGCACGTGTTCTCCGGCGGAGAGGCCCTCGACGTCGCGCTGGCGCGGCAGGTCACCGGCCGGGTCGCGAGCCTGCGCAACTGCTACGGCCCCACGGAAACCACCATCACCGCGACCACGCACCTGGTGACCACCGCCGACCTGGCGGCCGGCCGGCCGATACCGATCGGCGGCCCTCTCGACGGCACCCTGCTCACGGTGGTCGACCCGTTCGGCCGGACCGCGCTTCCCGGCGCCGTCGGCGAGTTGTCCATCGGCGGTGCCGGCGTGACACCGGGCTACCGCGACCGTCCGGAGCGGACCGCGTCCGCCTTCGGTACCGATCCGTTGCACGGGGTCCGTTCCTACCGCACCGGCGATCTGGTCCGCTGGCGCGCCGACGGCGCGCTGGAGTTCCACGGCCGCGCCGACCACCAGGTGAAGATCCGCGGCAACCGGGTCGAACTCGGCGAGGTCGAGCATGTGCTGCGCACGGACGCCGGAGTGACCGACGCGGTGGTCGTGGTGCGTGCCGGGGAGGGCGAACCCCATCTCGTCGGCTATCTCACTCCGTCCACTGTGGACACAGATGTGGTGGCGGCGGTGCTGCGCGACCGGTTACCCGACTACGCGGTGCCTCACCGCTGGGTGCCGCTCGACGCGTTCCCCGTCACCGCGACCGGGAAGGTGGACCGCACCGCGCTGCCCGCCCCTGTCGCGCAGCCGCGGCCCGACAGCCGGCCGGAATCGGCGGTCGAAGAACTCGTCGCGATGATCTGGGCCGAGGTGCTCGGCCAAGAGCAGGTCGGCGCGCTCGACGACTTCTTCGGCCTCGGCGGACATTCCCTCGCCGCGACCAAGGTCGTCGGCCGTCTCGGCGAGGCGCTCGGGTTCCCCGTCCCGGTGCGCTGTCTGTTCGACCGGCCCGTGCTGCGGGAGTTCGCGGTCGAACTGGAACGGATCGCGATGACCGTACTGGCGGACGACGGCGCCATCGATGTCCAGGCGGGAAGCACGGCATGACCGACTCATTGATCACCCCCGCGCAGCGACGTATGCGCGAACTGCTCGCGGGCCGTGCCGCCGCCGCACTGAGTGGCGGCCCCGCCGCGGAGCCCTCCATCCCCCGGCTCCCTCGCGACGGGTCACCCGTGCCGCTGTCGTCCGCGCAGGCCAGGTTGTGGTTCCTGGCCCGCTTCGAACCCGGCGGCCACACCTACAACCTGCCGCTCGTGCTCGAACTGACCGGACCGGCCGACGAGACCGCGCTCCTCGCCGCGGTCCGTGACGTCGCCGACCGCCACGACGTGCTCCGCGGCGTGTACCGGGAGATCGACGGCGAGCCGATGCGGTGCGCGGGACCCGGCGTTCCGGTGTCCACTGTGGACGTGACGGCGGAGGAACTGGACGCCGCCGTCGCCGCCGAGGCCGTCCGTCCATTCGCGCTCGGCGACCTGCCGCCGATGCGGGCGGTGCTGTTCCGCGTCGCCGCCGACCGGCGCGTGCTGGCGTTGACGTTCCACCACATCGCGATGGACGCCCCGTCGGTCGCGGTCGTGCTCGACGACCTCGCCGCCTGCTACGCGGCCCGCCTCGGCGTCCGCGACGGACCGCCGCCACCGGCGCTCCAGTACGCGGACCTGGTGGCGTGGAAAGATTCCAGGCCGGACACCGCCGAGGCCGACCTGGACTGGTGGCACGAGCGGCTCGCCGGACTGCCCCCGGTGCTGGCGCTGCCGACCGACCGGCCCCGGCCGGCCGTCGCCGGTGACGAGGGCGCCGAAGTCGTCGTCGAGGTGCCTGCCGCCCTCACCGCGCGGCTGCGGGAGATCGCCCGCACCACCGGCGCCACGCCGTTCATGGTGTTCCTGGCGTGCTGGCAGACCTTGCTCGCCAGGCTGGCCGGCACGACCGACGTTCCGGTGGGGGTGCCCGAGTCCGGACGGCGACACCCGGACGCCGAACGGGTCGTCGGCTGCTTCGTCGACACGCTGGTGCTGCGCACCGACCTGGCCGGGGCGACCACCGGCCGCGATCTGCTCGCCGCCGCCCGGGACACGGTGCTCGACGCGTTCGCGCATACGGGCGTGGCCTTCGAGCGGATCGTGGAACGGGTCGCGCCCCGGCGCGGGCTCGACGCGTCGCCGATCTTCCAGGTCATGCTCAACGTCCTCGACGAATCGTCACGGACGCCCGAGCTACCCGGCCTGACCACGCGAGTCACCGAACCGCCGGTGCGCGGCGTCAAGTTCGACCTGAGCCTCGCACTGTCCCGGTCCGGTGACGGCTATTCGGGCGGGCTCGCCTACCGCACCGACCTGTTCGACCGGGGCACCGCGGAGCGGATCGCCCGCTGGTTCGTCACGCTCGTCGACGGGATCACCGCGGACCTCGACCGGCCGGTGGCCGAGGTACCCGTCGAGGTCGTCACCTCGCCGGTGCTCGCGGGACCGGCCCAGGAGCGGACCGAACTCCGGCCGGTGCACACCCTGATCGAAGACTCCGCCGACCGCTGCCCGGACGCGGTCGCGGTGGTCGGCGGGACCGGTTCGCTCACCTACCGCCGGCTCGACGAGCGTGCCAACCGGATCGCGCACCGGCTGCGCGCGCTCGGCGTGCGTGCCGACGAACCGGTCGGGATGCTGCTCGAACAAGGCACGGACGTGGCGTGCGCGGTGCTGGGCATCATGAAGTCCGGTGGCGCGTACCTGCCGATGGACACCACCTACCCGCCCGCGCGGGTGGCGGCCATCCTCGCCACCGCGGGCGCGCGGATCCTGCTCGCCGAACCCGGCCTCGCCATCACCGTTCCCGACGTCACCGTCCTGACCGTCGACGAAGCCGTCGCGGGTCAGCCCGGGACCCGGCCGGACGTCCCGGTCGCGGGGCACGACCTGATCCACGTGATCTTCACGTCCGGTTCGACCGGTGCTCCCAAGGGTGTCGCGGTCGAGCACCGCAACGTCGCGCATTACCTCGCCGGGATGCTGCCGCGGCTCGGTGCTGTGGCGGGCGCGTCGTTCGCGGTGGTCTCCACTCCGGCGGCCGACTTCGGCCTCACCTGCGTATACGGCGCGCTGACCACCGGCGGCACGGTGCATCTGGTCGAGCGGGACACCGCGATGGACCCGGAATCCTTCGCCGGCTACCTGGCCGGGCACCCGGTCGACGTGCTCAAATGCGTGCCCAGTCACCTGGAACTCCTTGCCCGGCATGGGGATCTGGCCGCCGTGCTGCCGGATCGGCTGCTGATCCTCGCCGGTGAAGCGTGCCCGTGGTCGCTCGTCGAGCGCGTCGAGACAGCCCGGCCCGGGCTGCGCGTGCAGAGCCACTACGGGCACACCGAAAGCACGATGATCTCGATGACCTGCGACGTGGCGACCGTCCCACCGCACGAACACACCGGATACGTACCGCTCGGCACCCCGCTGCCCGGGGTCGCCGGTCATCTCGTCGACGCGCGCGGCGCGGTCGTACCCGGCGGCATGACCGGCGAACTGGTGATCGGCGGACCGCAGATCACCCGCGGCTATCTCGGCGACGACACGCAGACGGCGGCCCGGTTCGTGCCCGACCCGCTGGGCACCGGCGTGCGATGCTTCCGCAGCGGAGACCTGTTGCGTGTCCGTGCCGATGGCACCGTGCAGTTCCTCGGCCGCGCCGACGACCAGGTGAAGGTCCGCGGCCACCGGGTGGAACTGGGCGAGGTCTCCGCCGCCCTCCGCGACGTCGACGGAGTGGCCGAGGCCGTCGTGCTGCCGGTCGGCGACGGCCTCGACCGGCGCCTGGCCGCTTGGCTCGTCGGGCCGGGGCTCGACGTGGCGACCGTGCGCCGGACACTGCGCGAACGCCTGCCGGACTACATGGTTCCCGCCTCGCTGACCGTGCTGGATCGCTTGCCGCTCAACGCGAACGGCAAGATCGATCGGGCGGCTCTGCCCGACGCCGCCGCGCGGGAGCCCGCGACGCGGCGGCCGGTGGCGACCCCGGCCGAACGGCTCGTGGCGCGGATCTGGGGCGACGTGCTCGGGATCGACGGCCTCTCCGCGGACGACGACTTCTTCGCCGTGGGCGGGCATTCCTTCGCCGCGGTGCGCGTGGCGGGGCGGCTGGGTGAGGCGCTGCACCGCGACGTCGCCGTGCGCACGGTGTTCGAGCACCCCGTGCTGGCCGATCTCGCCGCCGTGCTGGCCGCCGACCCGGGCGGCGTGTCCGGCGGCGCGCCCATCCCCGTGCGGCCGGATCCCGAAGCACCCGCGCCGCTGTCGTCCGCGCAGGCACGGCTGTGGTTCCTCGAACTGCTCGGCCCGGGCTCGGCCTATCACGCCGATCTCGTGCTGCGGCTGCGCGGGCCGCTGGACGCGGCGGCGATGGCGCTCGCGGTGCGGGACGTCGCCGCCCGGCACACCGTCCTGCGCACCGTCATCGAAGAGCGGGACAGCACCCCGGTGGCCGTGCCGGTACCGGCCGACCGCGTTCCTGTGTCCATTGTGGACATCGCGGCCGACCGGGTGGACACGGCGTGCCGGACGGAACTGACCCGGCCGTTCGCGCTCGACCGGGAGCCACCGCTGCGGGCGTCGCTGTTCCGGATCGCCGACGACGAGCACGTCCTCGCGCTCACCGTGCACCACATCGCGACCGACAACTGGTCTCGCGGCGTCATCGGGACGGACCTCGCCGACGCGTACGCCGCCCGGCTCGCGGGATCCGCACCGGACGCGGCCTTGCCCGTCCAGTACGCGGATTACGCCGCCTGGCTGGCCGCCCGCGCACGCGACGAAGACCTGGACTGGTGGTGTGACCGGCTTTCCGGGCTGCCGCCGCTGCTCACGGTGCCGACCGACCGGCCCCGTCCGGCGGTGGCCGGGTGGTCCGGCGGGCACATCCGGTTCACCCTCCCCTCCGCGCTCACCGCACGTGTTCGGCGGGTCGCGTCCGAGACGGGCGTGACGCCGTTCATGGTGCTGCTGGCCTGCTGGCAGGAACTGCTCGGCCGCCGCGCCGGTACCGAAGACGTCGCGGTCGGCGTGCCCGAGTCCGGACGGCATCACCCGGACGTCGAGTCGACGGTGGGCTGTTTCGTGAACACGCTCGTGCTGCGCACGGATCTCGGCGGCGATCCGACCGTACGGGAGTTGCTCGGCCGGTCCCGCGAGACCGTGCTCGGCGCTTTCGCGCACGCCGAGACGCCGCTCGAACGGATCATCGAGCGGCTGCGGCCGGAGCGATCCGTGGCGGCGACGCCGATCTTCCAGGTATTGCTGAACGTCCTCGATCAGCCGGCGACACCACCCGCCATCCCGGGTGTCGAGGTGACGGCCGTCCGCGACGCGGGCGAGCAGGTGAAGTTCGACCTCAGCCTGGTGCTGGTCAACGACGGCGACACCTATCTCGGTGGCCTCGCCTACCGGGCCGACCTGTTCGACGCCGGCACCGCCGAAGAGATCGTCGCCGACTTCCAGGCACTTCTGACCGGACTTATGTCCAATGTGGACAATCGAGTCGCCGCGGTCGGTCCGGCCCGCGCCGGGTCCCGCCCGGTCACCGCGCCCAGTCCCGAGCCGGTGACGGGCTCGCGTTCGCTGGAAACGCCGACAGAGCACCGCGTCGCACAGGCGTGGGCACAGGTGCTCGACGTGTCCGAGATCCACGCGGACGACGACTTCTTCGCCCTCGGCGGCCATTCGTTCACCGCGGTCCGCGCGGTCCGGCTGATCGACGAGCGGTTGCGCGTCATCGACCTGTTCCTGCATCCGACCGTCCGCGAACTGGCCGCCCATCTCGACGCCGGACGGGAGACCGACGACGGGCGCCTGCTGCACCGTCTCTCCCCCGCCCGCACGGGCACACCGGACGTGACGCTCGTCTGCGTGCCCTACGGCGGCGGCTCGGCCGCGGTGTTCCAGCCACTGGCCACCGAACTCGCCACCGCCGCACCGGAGATCGACCTGCTCGCCGTGGAATTGCCCGGCCACGACGTGGCGCGGCCCGACGAGGCGTTCCGCACCGTCGACGAGGTGGTCGTCCTGCTGGCCGACGAGATCGGCCGGACCGTCACGGGTCCGGTCGCCGTGTACGGGCACTGCGTCGGTTCGGCGGTGGCCACCGCGCTCGCCGCCCGGCTCGAGGCCGACGGCCGCGCCGTCGCCGGGGTGGTCGTGGCGGGCAGCTTCCCCGCCGCACGCCTGCCGGGCAAGCTGTCGGCCTGGCTGCAACGCCGCTTCCCGCGCGAACGCTGGGTGGCGGACCGGCTCTACCGGGACACCCTGCGGGCCACCGGCGGACTGCTGGACGACATGGACGAGGCCGCGAGCGCGGCGATGCTGCACGCGCTGCGGCACGACGCCGGGCAGGCGCAGGCCTGGTTCGGCCGTGGCCTCGACCCGGACGCCGGGCCAAGGCCACGGCTCGCGGCGCCGATCCTGTGCGTGGCCGGGGCGAGCGACCCGGCGACCGAGCTGTACCAGGAGCGGTACCGGGAGTGGGGTGTGTTCGCCGGCCGCGTCGAACTGGCCGTGCTGCCCAAGGCCGGGCACTACTTCCTGCGCCACCAGGCCGCCGAGGTCGCCGCACTGCTGTGGGACCGGCTGTCCCGCTGGGCCGCCGGTGACCTGCCGCCGGAAGTCGACGACGTACCGGTCGCCGCGGCCGCGACCCGGCGTGGGCTGCGCGCGTTCTACACCGTGGCGGGCGGCCAAGCCGTGTCGATGATCGGCAACGAACTGAGCGCGTTCGCGCTCGGCGTGTGGGCTTACCAGCTCAGCGGACGCGTCATCGACCTCGCGCTGGTCGTGTTGCTCGCCCGCGTGCCGAGCATGCTGCTGACGCCGGTCGGCGGCGCGCTCGCGGACCGGGTGGACCGCAGGCGGATCATGCTGTGCTGCGACCTGACGAGCGGTGCGGCGATGGCCGTGCTCGCCGTGCTGTTCGCCTTGGGACGGCTGGATCTCGTGACGGTGTGCGCGATCGTCGGGGTCATGTCGGTGGCGTCGGCGTTCCACCGGCCCGCCTACCTGGCGGCGATCGCCCAGCTGGTGCCGAAGCCGTATCTGCCGCAGGCCAACGCCCTCGCCGACATGGGCGCCGGGCTCGGCACCGTACTCGGACCCGTCCTCGGCGGTGTCCTCATGGGACTGTCCGGGCTGACCGGGGTCGTCGTGGCCGACGTCGCCACGTTCGCGATCGGCGTGACCACCCTGGTGCTGGTGCGGTTCCCGGACCGGCTGTCCTTCACCCGGGTCGAACCGTTCACGAGGGCGGTCACCGGCGGGTGGAAGTTCGTGCTGCGCCGCCGACCGCTGCTGGTGATGATCGGCTATTTCGCGGTGGTCAACTACTTCACCGCCGTGATGTGGGTCGGCCTCACCCCGCTGGTCCTGTCGATCGGCTCGACGGGCGAACTGGGTGTGGTCAGTGCCGTCGGCGGGATCGGCGCGGCGGCCGGCGCGCTCGTCGTGATCACCTGGGGCGGCACCGCGCGCCGGGCCACCGGCATGATCGCGTTCGTCGTCGGCTCCGGGATCGGCGTGGCGCTGATGGGCGCGTGGCCGTCGGTGTTCGTGATCGCGATCGGCCTGTTCATGCGGCTGGCGTGCATGAGCATCGGCAACGCGCACTGGCTGTCGATCATCCAGACGAAGGTCGGCCAGCACCTGCAGGGCCGGGTGCTGGCGATCAACGTCATGCTGGCGACCGCCATGCAACCGCTCGGGTTCCTGACCGCGGGACCGCTCGCCGACCTGCTCGGCGGTTTCGCCACGCTGATGGTGGTCTCCGGTGCCGTGCTGGTGGTGTGGGGTGTGCTCGGCCTGCGATACCGGCCGCTGCACGACATCGAGGAACTGCTGCCGGACGCGGCGCCACCCGCGGAGATCGACGCCGACCTCGACCGCGTACAGGCGCTCGCCGACCGGGACCTGGTGCGGTGACCCGGTTTTCGAACAACCTCGATCAAGGTCGTCGCTCAAGATCATTGTCTGCTTCCCCGCGTCGCCGTTAATGTTTGACGTAGCCGAATTGCCGGCTGATGGAAAATATCCGAGCGCGCGAAATCGAGAAAGAGAAGCATTTTGAAGAAATGGACGACACGGGTCACGACCGGCCTGGTTGCCGCGGGCATGGTCATCGCCGCGCAGGCCGCGCCGGCGATGGCTGAGCAGCAGGCGGACACCACCACGGTCACCGAATCGGAGGCCGACGACACCGGCGTCGAGGTCGAGCTGACCGAAGAGGTCCCGGCAGGCGACGTCTCCGCGGCCTGCGGCGGCTGGCGTGGCGATTTCGCCGGCTACGGCAAGTGGAGGGTGTCCAAATCGGACTGTGCTTGGATCTCCTTGGATTCGAAGAAGAACCCGCAGCACCGGCGCTACAAGTGGCAGATCCCGCCGGGCAGCAACACCCGGGTCTGTGTCCACGCGCAGGGCCACTACTACAGCACTTCCAAGAAGAAGATGGTCACGAAGTGGACCACGGCGGGATGCGGCACGAGCGGAACCGTTGTCGTGCGCTGGTCCGGTATCCCGAAGAAGAACGGTGGCTACTACGGCCACGCCGGCTACCCCAAGGTGCGGGCGAAGGTCCAGCCGGGCTTCGGCGGCGCCGCGTACAGCTGGAAGTAAATCGGCTCGCGTCGGTATGGCGCCAAGGCCATGCCGGAGGCGTGGTGAAGGCTCTCTTCGTCGCATCAGACGCGGCGAAGGGAGCCTTCGGCCCACTCGCAACCGTAAGTGCGGCACCGGCTAGCGCAGGCCGATCTCGGTGAGCAGGGCCCGCGCCTTCCGCCCGTGATCGTCGGCCGTGCCGGTGTCACCGGTGACGGCCGCGCCGCGTTCGATCCCCTTGTGCGCCTGTGCCTGCTCATAGCGATCGCCCAGTTTTTCGGCGACCGCGAGCGCTTCGCGGTGCCTGGCGATCGAGCCCGCGGCGTCCCCCTTGCCGCCGAGCGCGATGCCGATTCCGTTGAGCGCCTTGACCTCGAACTCACCCAAGCTGTTCCGGCGTGCGAGGTCCAGTGCCTCGCTCAGATGCGTCAAGGCGTCGTCGTGTTCGCCCAGCCGCGCGAGCAACACTCCGATGTGGAGCAAGGCCTCGGTTTCCGGGAACCGGTAGCCGAATTCGCGTGCGGTGACGAGCGCCCGCCGGTAGTGGCCGAGCGCCTCGGCGGAGTGACCCTGCTGCTCGCGCACCGTGCCGAGGTTGCCGTAGGTCAGGCATTCCCCGACCCGGTCCCCGACCTCCAGCATGATCGCCAGTGCCTCGTCGAGGTACGTCGCCGCCTTGTCCCAGTCGCCGACGCGCATCGCGCTGTTCCCGAGATTGCCCAGCGCGCGGCTCTCGCTGGTGCGGTTGCCGGTCGCCCGGTGCACGAGCAACGCCTGCCGGTAGCAGTCCTCGGCCGCCGCGAAGTCACTGAGCCGGTCGAACGCGTTGCCGAGATTGTTCAGTGCCCGCGCCCAGCTGGTGCGGTCACCGGCCGCGTCGTATCGCTCGAGCGCCTGCTTGAGCTGATCGATGCTCTCCTGGTAGCGGTTGGAACGCAGATAGACCGCACCGAGGCTCATATGCGCGCTCGCCTGGATCAGCGGATCGGCGGCGCGGATCGCGATGCCGTGCACGATCTCCGCGTCGGCGAACAGCAACGCGTTGTACAGGTACCGGTTCAGGATCGGCGACATCATGGCCGCGTCCTCGCGTCGGCCCTGTTCCTCGGCCAGCGCGGTGATGCCCACCAGGTTGTGCCGCTCGGCGTCCAGCCACTCGGTCGCCGCCGCGAGGTCGGCGAAGTCCGGTGCCGGAACGTCCGAAGTGGACACTGCGGGCCTGCGGTCGCGTTCATGCGGGGCGTAGCGGTCCATGGCGCGGCAGGCGGTGTGCCGGTAGTAGCCGAACAACCGCCCGAGCGCGGCCTGCCGCGCGGAAGCGGCGTCCACGTCCCGAGCCAGCCCCGCCGCGTAGAGACGGACCACGTCGTGCAGGCCGAAGCGATCCTGGACACGCCGCTGCACCAGGCTGCTGGCGACGAGTTCGCCCAGAAGTTCCTCCGCCGTACCCAGGTCCACCCCGGCGAGCGCGGCCGCCGCGCGCGTGTCGACGTCGCGGCCGGGATGGATCGCGAGGAGCCGCAGCAGCAGCGCGGCCTCGGCGGGCAGGTCCGCATAGGACAGACCGATGGCGTTCTCCAGCTCGTCCTCGACGCGCAGGCTGTCCCGGCGTTCCGCGAGCCGTGCGGCGTGGTCGCGCAACGTCCAGTCGCGACGATTCCGGATCCGGCCCGCCACCACCGTCAACGCGAGCGGCAGATGGCCGACCAGGTCGGCGATCCGCGCGGCGGCCTCGGTGTCCTCGGCGACCTCGGCCGCGCCGACCAGCCTGCGCAGCACGTCGAGCGACTCGGTGCCCGGCAACGCTTCCAGGTGCACGGACCGCGCATCGGCCAAACCGGTCAACCGCCGTCTGCTGGTGATCAGCACGACGCCGCCCGGCCGGTCCGGCAGCAGTGGGCGCACCTGGTCGGCGTCCGCCGCGTTGTCCAGCACCACGACCGGGTGCCGGTCCGCGAGCAGCCGCCGGTAGGTCGCCTGCCGGTCCGCCGGACCGAGACGGTGGATCTCCCCGCCCGGCACCCCGAGCCGCCGCAGGAACTCGTCCAGCACCGCGAGCGGATCGGCGGGCGCGCGGTCGGCGTCGTAGCCACGCAGGTCCGCCCACAACCGGACCGCGACACCGTCCCGGTGTGCCAGCCGGTGCGCGGCACGGACGGCGAGGCTGGTCTTGCCGACACCGGCCATGCCGTCGATCACCACCGGCGACCACCGCTCGTCGCCGCCGGGATCGGTGATCGCGGCCAGCTCGGCGTGCCTGCCGACGAACTCGGTGCTGTCGGCGGGCAGCTCACCTGACACGGTCACCCACGACGAGTCCGCGGTGAGCCCCGCGATCACCTGACACACCTGCCGCCACCGGGCCACCACCGCCTCGTCGGTGGTGAGCGCACGCACGATGTCCGCGACTAGGTCGGCGTCGACCCGCCGTCTCCCCGGCCGCAGGCAGCGGTAGACCGTGTTGAACACCGGCAGATCGGGATTCCCCGCCGCCCGCCGCCCTCGCACGACCCGCCGGTGCAGCTCCCGGTAGGACACGCCGTACCAGCCGCGCAGCGTGTTCAGCCGGGCCGCCAGCTCGTCGAACGAACCGGCGCCCAGCGGCTCCGGCGGCACCTCGCCCACGTCCGTTCGGTCGGGATTCACGATCGGGAAGGGTAGCCCGTATGGTCGATCGGCACTGTCCGAATGGAAGAGATCGCCGACCATCGAGTTCGCCGATCCGGCCCATCGGTCGTTGCTCCTCGACTAAGGTCGACCGGCATTCGGTTCGCGTGTCCAGGGGGTTCCCGTGACGGAGGAACAGCGCCCGAGCCCGGTCGGAGCTCGGTCGTACGACGAGCTCTCCCAGCGGCTGAGGCAAGCGTTGGCCTGGGCTGGGTTGACCCACCGGGAGCTGCACCGGCGGGTGCGGCGCCTGCGCACGGCCCGCGGGACGGCCGATCTCCCCGCCTACAACACCGTGTATCGCTGCCTGTTGCCCGGGCGCAAGCGGCTGGACGTCGAGCTGGTCGTCGACATCGCGGCCGTGCTGCTCGGCATGGACGTCGCGGCGGAATGGCGGCAGGCGCACCGCGTGATCACCGGAGACGCCACCGAGGCGGCCGTGATCAGCGTGGCCGATCACCTCCCCGCCGGGACCGGCCGGTTCGTCGGCAGGCAAGAGCAGCTGCGCCAGGTGCTGGAGGCTGAGCCGGACGACGGCGGCGTGTGGGCGATCTCCGGAATGGCCGGAGTCGGCAAGACCCGGTTCGCCGCCGAGGTCGCGCGGCTCTGGGGCGAGCAAGGCCGGTTCGCCGACGTGCGGCTGGTGGTGAATCTGCGCGGCTTCGACGCGGACCGTCCGGCCGCCGATCCGGCCGCGGTGCTCGAAGGGTTCCTGCGCCGGCTCGGGGCGTCCGGTGGCGAGATCGGCTGCCTCACCCTCGCCGACCGGAGCGCGCTGTTCCGTCGGCTGCTCGACGGACGGCGCGCGCTGATCCTGCTGGACAACGCGGCGTCGGTCGACCAGGTGCTGCCGTTGCTGCCCGCCGTTCCGACCTGCCGGGTGCTGGTCACCAGCAGGCGCCGCCTGGTCGAGCTGACCGCGGCGCGGCACGTGGCGCTCGACGTGTTCACGCCGGAAGAGTCGGTCGAGTTGCTCCGCGACGGAATCGGCGACGATCGCGTCGACGCGGAGCAGGGCGAGGCGGCCGACATCATCGAACTGGTCGGCCGGTTGCCGCTGGCCCTCGCGCTGGTGACCCGGCGGCTGGCGGCCTCGGACGAGTGGACGATGGCCGACCACCGGGACCGTCTCGCCGACCTGCGGACCATGCTGCGGCTGGACGACGGGGTCGAAGTCGCGTTGCGCACGTCGTACGACGAACTGGCCGAGCCGGACCGGGTGCTGCTCGGCCTGCTCGCGATGTACCCAGGACGCGATTTCGACGACCACGCGGCGGCCTCGCTGGCCGGCGTCGAGATCGACGTCGTCCGGCGTCAACTCGACGATCTGGTGGCGGCCAACATGGTCACCGCCCGCGAGTCCCGGTTCGAACTGCACGACCTGGTCCGGGTGTTCGCCGAGAAACGCGTCCGGGAAAGCGTCCAAGCCCGCGTTCGCCGGGCCGCGGTGGGACGGCTGCTCGACTTCCAGCTGGCCACCACCCGTGCCGCGCTCGTCACCTGTTACCCGCATGAAGCGGAGCGGTGGCTGGACCTGCCCACCCCCGCGGTGCAGGCCCTCGTGTTCGACGGCGCGGACGAGGCGATGACCTGGCTGGACGCCGAACGGGTCAACCTGATCGTCGCGTCCGGCTGGGCGTTGAGCGAAGGACGTGACGAGCACATGACGCGGCTCGCGTGCGTGATGACGAGCTATTTCGAGGCCCGCGTGCACGTGAGTGACGCACTCGCCCTGTTCGGCAACGCCGTCCGGGTCGCGTCCGGGATCACCCGAGGGCACGTGCTGAACGGGCTGGCCATGACCCATTGGCAGCGGGGGGACACCGCCGAATCACTCGCCGTCCTGCAGGACGCGATCGAGGAGTTCGACGCCGCCGGTGAATCCGATTACGTCGTCAACCTGTCGGGGAACGTCGGCCTGTTGTTGGCCGGCCTCGGTGATTTTCGCGCCGCGTTGCCCTGTTTCCGGCGCGCCATGGAATTCGCCGTCGCGAAGAACAACGAGTCTTTCCGCGCACGGCAATTGTGCAATATCGGCATCGCCGAAATGCGGCTGGGAAATCATTCCGCCGCCGTCGATCATCTGTCCCAGGCCCTCGACGCGACCAGGGCGAGCGGTGACCGACTCTGTGAATGCCGCACGCTCGACGGTCTCGGCACCACGTTCTGGTACCAGGGAAAGGACTCCGACGCCTGGGCCTGTTACGAACAGGCGCTCGACGTGGCGAGGCAGACGCACAACCGGGCCGACGAGGGCAAGGTGCTCAACCACCTCGGTGTCCTGCTGGTCGCCGCGGGGCGATCCGACGAGGCGCTGGCGCATCACCGGCAGGCCATCGAGCTGGCCACGGAGCTCGGCAGCCGGGAAGGATTCCTGGCCGCGAGCACCGACATGGCGGCCACCCTGCTCTCCACCGGGCGGGCCGCCGAAGCGGTGCAGTGCCTGCGGCAGGCGATCGAATCGGCGACCGCCGCGGACAGCCGCTACGAACTGGCCAGAGCCCAAAGCGGCCTCGCCGACGCGCTTTTCGCCAACGGTGACCCGGTCGCCGCGCGGCGACACCGGAAGACCGCGCACGCCGCGTTCACCGAGATGGGTGTGCCGGAGGCGGCCTCCTTGAGGGACTCGACCTTGCTAAGTACATGAAGGCCCCCTTCCTTGCGCCTAGGTGTATTGACCTGGGAGGTTGGGGACGCGGCTGGCGGGTGGTTTGCCGGCGAGTGCGGTGTGGCCGCGGTGGTGATTGTA
>NZ_JBPQFM010000030.1:0-74668 GCF_051373225.1 Amycolatopsis sp. w19
GGGAAACGCCCGGTCCCATTCCGAACCCGGAAGCTAAGCCTGACAGCGCCGATGGTACTGCAACCGAAGGGTTGTGGGAGAGTAGGACACCGCCGGACTAACATTAGAAAAGAAGGAAAAGGGCCCAGGGCCTGGTCGAGAACCATGAGTTCTCCCAGACCTGGGCCCTTTTTCTCATGCCCGAAACCCCGTCACACCCGTGATCAGACACCGATCACCCGTGATCAGAGGGCGAACACGCGTGATCCCTCCCCAAACACGTGAGATCCGCCTTCAATCACGCGAGTCACGGCATCGATCACGCGAGTCACGGCCTGGAGCACGCGAGGAGAGGGCGAGCCGTTCCGCGTTTAGAGGACTAAATGCGGGAGGGGGCGAGGGCGGGGAGCGAGTCGGAGAGCGGGCCGCGGACGACGGCGGTGGCCATCGAGTCGTAAGGCGTTTCGGAGCCATTGCAGATGACCACCGCGGCGCCGGCGCGGGAAGCGACACTCACCAGTGAGGCGGCCGGCTGCACGCTCAGGGAAGACCCGGCCACCAGCAGGAGGTCGCTGTCGGAGACGGCGGCCCGCGCGGCCCGGAGCAGGTTCTGGTCCAGGTGCTGGCCGAACGACACAGTGGCCGACTTCAGGATGCCGCCGCACACGACGCAGGGCGGATCGGCCTCGCCTGCCCGGACCCGCTCCAGTGTCGAGCGCATGTCCCGGTGATCGTCACAGGACAGGCAGACGGACTCGAACATCGTCCCGTGCAGTTCCAGTACCCGCTCGGGCGGAGAGCCCGCCTTCTGGTGCAGCCGGTCGATGTTCTGGGTGATGATCCACGTCGGCGACAGGCGCTCGAGCGCGTAGTGCGCCGCGTTCGGCACTGCGTCCCACCCGGGATGCACCAGCCGCGCTTGCCAGGTCCGCTCCCGGACCTCGCGGCTGCCTTGGTATGCCTTGAGGTTCGACATCTTCTCCGCGCCCGGGTCGCGGGTCCACAGACCCTGCGGGCCGCGGAAGTCGGGGATCCCCGAGTCCGTGGAGATCCCGGCGCCGGTCAGTGCGACGATCCGGCCGGCGCCGGCCACGAGGGCACGGGCGGTGCTCAGGGTGCTGGTCACCGGCCCATCATCCCTCTACTTGAGCGCGCTGCCCGCCTGCCAGTCCGCCCACGACTTCGACCAGTCGCCGTACAGGTCCCAAACCGGCAGCTGCGGGCCACCGGAGTTGGTCACCTCGACGACGTCGCCGAGCCCCATGTTCTGGTAGAACCACTGCGCGTTGGCGGCGTTGAGGTTGATGCAGCCGTGCGACACGTTCGAGCTGCCCTGCGCGCCGACACTGTTCGGGTTCTCGTGGACGAACTCGCCGTCGTTGGAGATGCGCAGCGACCACTTCTCGTTCGACTTGTAGTACCCCGGCTGGCCCTGGCAGACGCCGTACGTGCACGAGTCCATCGTGTAATTCTCGTGTTTGTCCGAAATGACGTGCGCGCCCAAATGGGTCGGCGTGGCGTCCTTGCCCATTGAAATGGGCATCGATTTCGCGAGCTGACCGTTGTGGAAGATCTGCATCTGCTCGGTGTTGCCGTCAGCCTTCGCGACCCAGGAATCGTGCACTTTGTACGTTTCGGTGCGATCGGTCGCGCCGTACACGCCATTGCCGAAATCGACACCGTAGATCATCGCCGACACCTTGAGCGTCGTCCCCGGCTGCCAATACACCTTGGGCCGGTAATGGACGTTCTTGTCGTCGATCCAGTACCAGGAGCCCTCCTGCTTCGGCGTCGACTCCACGGACAGCTTCTTCTCCACCTCGGCCTTGTTCTTCACCGGCTGGCCGAAGGTGAACACGATCGGCTGCCCGACGCCGACACCGCCGGACGCGACCGCCGAGGGCGCCGGGATCAGGTTCGGGTTCGCCTGCTGCTTCGGGCTCAGAGTGGAGACCCTGCTCTGTTGCTCGACAGGCTTTCCATCGGTGCCCTGGGCATGCGCCACGATCTTGTAGGTGCTGCCGTAGCCGAGTGGTTCGGTGGTCTTCCAGCTGAGCCCGTCGCTCGCCAGTTCGCCCTTGACCTGGTTGCCCTTGTCGGCGTTGCTGACGGTGACGTCGATCAGCTTGCCGTGCTCGGCCTTGACCACCACCGGGGTCGCCGGATTGACGTTCGTCCCGCCCGCCGGGTCGATGGTCACCGAAACCGCGCTTTCGTCCGATCCGGCGCTCGGGCCGGATGAATTCGAGGTACCGGAGTCGCCAGTGGAAGAGCAGGCCGAGACCAGCAGTATCGCGGCGAGTATTCCGGCCGCCGAAAGTAATGTCTTCTTGGGAAACATGAGATTCTCTTTTTACTTCGCTCGATCAGCGGAAAGTTCTCTTTCAAAACTACGCGACGAAGAAGACGTGATCGATGCCGGATGGTTGCTTCTCAGTCCACGACGAGACCGGGCGCACCATAAAGACCGGGGCCATCGACACTCAATTCACCCAAATAGGTCTTCGCGGCGTCGTAGGCCTCGGCGGTCAGTGCCGCGGTGTGGCTGAAGTCGAGCGGGCTGACCCGCACCGGCTTCGGCCCCGGCACGTAGACCACGGGCACCTCGGCCGCGGCGATCGGCGCCTCCAGGACCGCCTGGTTCCGCATGCTGATCATCGCGGTGAACATCATGACCTCGGCGAAGGTCTGCGGTGTGCCCGGCATCTTGCCGGGGAAGGCGCAGTCGAGGACGACGAGCGATTTCGCGCCCATGGCGAGCGCCTGGCGCATCGGCACGTTGGCGACCAGGCCGCCGTCGTAGAGCATGCGCTCTCCGAAGGGCACTGGCGGATAGATCCCCGGAATCGCGCAACTGGCCAGCAGGGGCGCCAGCACGGGCCCGGAACGGATCAGCAGCGGCTCGGCCGTGTCGACGTCCGTCGCGACGACACCCAGCGGCAGCGCGAGATCTTCGAAGCGGACGCCCTCGCCGATGTGCTCGTCGACGATCGCGGCGAGCCCGGTGTTGGGGAACAGGTTGGTCTTGCTGTGCCGCAGGGTCCGCACCTGGCTGAGCACACCGCCGGGGAACGCCTCGTGCCGCGTCATCCGCGACCAGATCCGGTCGAGCCTGCCGCTCGATTCACCCCCGAGGGCGAGCACGGCGGCGTTCAGCGAACCCACCGAGGTGCCGACGACGAGGTCGGGCGCGACGCCCGCTTCCGTGAGGGCGCGCAGCATCCCGACCTGCATCGCCCCGAGACTGCCGCCGCCGCCGAGGACGAAACCGATCGGCTGGGGCAGGTTCAGGGCGGTCATGCCCGGAATCTAGTCGTCAGCGCCGATCTTCGCCGGGGTGGCTTCTTCGGCTGTGACCGCGAGCGCTTTCTTCTTCTTGTAGCGCAGCAGGAAGAACACGGCGACACCGACGAGCACACCGACGATGACCAGGCCGCCGGTGTTGAGCGCGCCTTCGACCTTCTTGGCGGCCTCGCCGAGCGCGGCACCGATACCGATGTGGATGGCCGACCAGCAGGCCGCGCCGGCCGCGGCGGCGGGCAGGAACTTGCGGAAGGGCAGGCCAGACGTGCCGGACGCGGCCGGGGTCAGCGTACGGATCACCGGGAGGAACCGCGCGAAGAACACCGCCCACGCGCCTCGCCGTTCGAGCACGCCTGTCGCCTTGTCCCAGGCGTCGAGGCCGTACTTGCGGATCAGCTTCGTCTCGCGCAGGCGTGGGCCGAAGCGTTTGCCGATCGCGTAACCGAGCGAGTCACCGAGTGCGGCGCAGACCGTCACGACCGCCCACAGGGTCAGGAAGCGCGAGACCGACGTCGCCGTCGTGGCCGCGACCAGCAGCCCCGATTCACCGGGGGCGATGAAGCCCAGGCCGATGGTGCATTCGGCGAACACCAGTCCGCCGGTCGCCGCGACCAGACCCGGTTCCGGGAGTCCTTGCAGCCAGTTCAGAAGATCGGTTACCAACGCCACCAGGTCACTTTACTGATTCGTGACCTGGTGGGTGGCGATGTCGCGAAGAGGGTGACCGGAGTCACCGAGCCAGCAGCGAGCTGGCTTCCTGCGCGGCGGGACCCTCGGCGGCGAGGTGGGCCAGGTTCTCCGACAGCGGCTCGCCGCGGTGGGCCTTCGTCTGGGCGAAAAGGCGACCGGCCCGATACGAGGAGCGGACCAGCGGCCCGGCCATGACGCCGGCGAAGCCCATGGCCTCGGCGGCGTTCGAGTGCTCGACGAACTCTTCGGGCTTGACCCAGCGGTCCACGGGGTGGTGACGCGGTGACGGGCGCAGGTACTGGGTGATCGTGAGGATCTCGCAGCCTGCGTCGACCAGGTCCTTCATCGCGGGCGCGACCTCTTCGGGGGTCTCGCCCATGCCGAGGATCAGGTTCGACTTCGTCACCAGACCGGCCTCACGAGCCTTCGTGATGACCTCCAGCGACCGCGCGTACCGGAAACCCGGCCGGATCCGCTTGAAGATCCGCGGCACGGTCTCGACGTTGTGCGCCAACACCTCCGGGCGTGAACCGAACACCTCGGCCAGCTGCTCCGGATCCGCGTTGAAGTCCGGGATCAACAGCTCGACACCGGTGCCGGGGTTCAGCGCGTGGATCTGACGGACGGTCTCTGCGTACAGCCACGCACCGCCGTCCTCCAGATCGTCGCGCGCGACACCGGTGACGGTCGAATAACGCAGGCCCATCGCCTGGACGCTTTCGGCGACCTTGCGCGGCTCGGTCCGGTCCAGCGCCTCCGGCTTGCCCGTGTCGATCTGACAGAAGTCACACCGGCGCGTGCACTGGTCACCACCGATCAGGAACGTCGCCTCACGGTCTTCCCAGCACTCGTAGATGTTGGGACAACCGGCCTCCTCGCAGACGGTGTGGAGGCCTTCGCGGCGCACCAGGCCTTTGAGTTCGGTGAACTCCGGACCCATCCGGGCGCGCGTCTTGATCCACGACGGCTTCTTTTCGATGGGAGTCTGGGAATTCCGGACCTCGAGCCGCAACAGCTTGCGGCCATCTGGGGCAGCACTCACACCGTCACCCTACGCCCGCCGGAGCAGTGGTCGCCGCTCACGCGGGGTCGGGGGTGACGCCCGTCAACTTGGTGGTCACGTCCCACAACGCGGCGCCGAGCGATTCGCTCCTCGCGGCGGCCAGCGGGCGCACCTTGACCGGGGCGCCGCGAAGTCCGCCGAGCCCGCGAGGGCCGATGTAATCGCCGCCTTCGGCCTCCGGGGAGGTCGCCGCGAACAGCTGCGGGAGCGTGCCCTGGCGGGCGCTCTGCGCGATGAAGATCTCGCCGATCCGGTTGCCCCCGGCGACGAGCGCGCGGACCACCGGGTTGCGGTAGGAGCGGGCCATCCCCGAGCCGAGTCCGGTCCAGGTGTAGCCGGGATGCGCCGCCACGCTGATGACGTCCTCGCCCGCGGCACGCAGCCTGCGGTCGAGTTCGAGCGCGAACACCTGATTGGCGAGTTTCGACTGGCCGTAGGCCGAGCCCGGGTTGTACATCCGGCGTTCGAAGTTCGGGTCGGCGACGTCGATGCGCGCGCCCGTCGCCGCGACACTCGACAAGGTGACGACACGCGATCCCCAGCCGCGGCGCAGTGACGGCATCAGCAGCCAGGTCAGCACCGCGTGCCCGAGATGGTTGGTGCCGAACTGGGTTTCGAAACCGTCCTTGGTGTGGCCGCGCGGGGTCGCCATCACGCCCGCGTTGTTGACCAGGACGTCGAGCTTGCCGTCCGTCAGTTCGTCGACCTTCTTCGCGGCTTCGCGGACCGAGTCGAGGTCGGCGAGGTCCAGCCGGACGAGCCCGGGTGCTTTCCCGGTCGCGGCCGCGCGCACCTGCTCCAGTGCCTTGGCGCCGCGTTCCGGCGACCGGCAGCCGAGCAGCACGCGGGCCCCCTTGCCCGCGAGCACCTCGGACATCCGCAACCCCAGCCCCGAGTTCGCGCCGGTGACGAATACGGTCCGGCCGGTCTGATCCGGGATGTCGGCCTCGGTCCAGCGCGCGTGAGCAGCCATGTCGGTACCTAACTACATCGTCGGCGAGGCCGCTACGCCGGATCAGGCGCTCGGCGCGAGCAACCTGAGCAGGTGACCCATGGGGCTGCGGCGGCGGGCGGGTTTCGCGTGCCGTCCGTGCCGGAGCAGGGTGGCGAACGCGCTGCCGACCTGGGTGATCTCGTCGGCCGGTTCCTTGCCGTCGGCCAGCCCCGCCGTCAGCGCGAGCGTGCGCAGTTCGGCTTCGTGCGACGGGATCAGCGCGGGGCACCGCTCGAGGGCCGCGTCGAGAACGGCGCGGAGGGTCTCGTGTTCGGTGGTGGCGCTGTTCCAGGCGCGGGTGACGGCTTCGACCCTGTCGAGCGCGAGGTCCTGGTCCGCGTAGTCCGGATCGGTCATCTCGGCGCGGAGGTGACCGGCGAACACCTGGTTCCACTTGTACCGGAGCGCGACCAGAAGCTCCTCTTCGGTCGCGAAGTACTTGGTGGCGCCGGGGATTTCTTCGAGTGAGATCGCGTCGGACGGGTGACCCGCCTGGCGCAGTGCGGCTTCGAGGATGTCGCGCCGCTGGTAGAAGTCGTTCCAGCTCATGATGTGGGCTCCCCTCCGTGACCCGGTTCATACCGCAGGTTTGCGGCATACTCCCGGTACGGACCTGACAGCAGTCAACATACCATGGGTATGGAGCGGGACCGGCGGCGTAAAGTTGTGAAGGTGGCGACAATGAGGTCAAGGCGGCTGGACTATTCCGAGTCCACCCGGTCGGCGCTCGTCGAGAGTGCCGTGGAGCTGTTCACCAAACGCGGGTACGCCGGCACGTCTCTCGACGAGATCGCCAAACGGGCCAGGGTGACGAAAGGCGCGCTGTACCACCATTTCAGTGGGAAGCAGGCGTTGTTCGAGGCGGCCTTCGACACCGTCGAGAGCCAGGTCTTCGACCGGCTCGAAAAGATCATGAACGGCCCGGCCTCGCCGTGGGAGCGGGCGCTCGCGGGGTTGCGCGGCTTCCTGCAGAGCTGCCTCGACCCGGCGTACCAGCGCATCGCAATCCACGAGGCGCCGGTGGTGATGGGCTGGGAACGCTGGCGCGAGGCGGAGGAGCGGTGCAGCTTCGGCCTGGTCCGCACCGGGATCCAGTCGCTCATCGAGGTCGGCGAGGTCGACGACGTCCCGGTGGACGTCACCGCGCGGCTGCTGTTCGGCGCGTTGTCGAGCGCGGCGATCGAGATCGCTTCGTCGCCCGAGCCGAAGAAGGTCAGCGCCCAGGTCGAGGAGGTGCTGGTGCGGCTGCTCGTCGGATTCCGCCGTGTTCCGCCCGCCGAGCACGGGAAAGCGAGCTGACGAAGCCGTCTATAGGGTGGCTTTCGTGGACCTCAGGATCTTTACCGAGCCCCAGCAGGGGGCCAGTTACGAAGACCTGCTCCGGGTGGCGAAGGCCACCGAGGACGCGGGCTACGACGCCTTCTTCCGCAGCGACCACTACTTGAAGATGGGTTCGGCGACCGGGTTGCCGGGGCCGACCGACGCGTGGATCACCCTCGCGGGTCTCGCCCGCGAGACGCGCCGCGTGCGGCTGGGCACCCTCGTCACCGCCGCCACCTTCCGGCATCCGTCGGTGCTCGCGATCTCGGTCGCGCAGGTGGACCAGATGTCCGGCGGCCGCGTCGAGCTCGGCCTCGGCTCGGGCTGGTACGACGACGAGCACACCGCCTACGGCCTCGACCTGCCGCCGATCAAGGAGCGCTTCGACCGCTACGCCGAGCAGCTCGCCGTCGTCACCGGGCTGTGGGAGACGCCGGAGGGGGAGACGTTCTCCTTCGACGGCGAGCACTACAAGCTCGTCGACTCGCCCGGCCTGCCCAAGCCCGCGCAGCGGCCCCGGCCGCCGGTGATCATCGGTGGCGGCGGCAAGAAGCGCACCCCGGCGCTCGCCGCCCGCTACGCGGACGAGTTCAACCTGCCGTTCGTCGGCCCGGACTTCGCCGTCGAGCAGTTCGGCCGCGTCGACGACGCCGCGCGCGAAATCGGCCGCGACCCCAAGGAGATCATCCGGTCGGCCGCGCTCGTCGTCGCCGTGGGGCGTGACGACGCCGAGGTCGCGAAGCGTGCTTCGGTGCTTGGCCGCGAGGTCTCCGAGCTGCGGGAGAACGGGCTCGCGGGGACGCCGTCGGAGGTCGTCGAGAAGGTCGGGCAGTGGCGGGAGAAGACCGGGATCACCCGGCTCTACCTGCAGCTGCTGGACCTTTCGGATCTGGACCAGGTCGAGCTGATCGCTTCCGAGGTCGCCCCTCAGCTGGACTGAAGTACATGAAGGTCCCCTTCCTTGCGCCAGGCGCAAGGAAGGGGACCTTCATGTACTTCTGGTCATTGGATTTCGACGCCGATGTCCAGGATCTTCGCCGGCCAGGTGATGGTGAGGTGGGACTCCGCCCCGTTGGCGGCCCATTCGCCCACCGCGTTGCCGCAGACCGGGCTGCAGTTGTACGCGGTGACCCGGTACATGCGGGTGCCATAGGCGGTGCAGCTCGCCCAGGCGTACTTCGCCCCGTCGTGGCCGCCGGTGCAGCCGGGCGGCGGTGTGGCCGACGCCGCCGCGGGCAGACTCACCGAAGCGGCGACCGCGACACCGGCCGCCGCCAGAACGCGCGAAACCTTGCGCATTGGTTCCTCCCAGTACGACCGTCGGTGTTTCCGGCGGTCGTACCGGTGATCTTCGCAGATGTCAGCTCTGCAGAGCGAAAGTGACGCCGGGGGCGGCCGGGGCTTCGGGACGCGGCAGCCAGCGCTCGTCGTTCACCGACAGCTCGCCTTCCAGCGCCGCGAGTACGGCCTCACGCGCCATCGGCAGCACCGACGCGACGGTGACCTCGCGGTCGAGCTCGTAGGAAAGCGAAGTCACGCCCGCGTCCCGGATGCCGCACGGGACGATCTTGTCGAAGGCGCCGAGGTCGGCGTTGCAGTTCAGCTCGAAACCGTGCATGGTCACGCCGCGCTGGACGCGGATGCCGATCGCGGCGATCTTCCGCTCCGGGCCGCGGTCGTCGGCGGGGATCCAGACGCCGCTGCGGCCCTCGACCCGGCCGGTGTGCACGCCGAGCTGGTCGCAAACGGTGATCAGGGCCTCTTCGAGACGCCGCACGTAGTGCACGACGTCGATCGGGTCGGCGAGTTTGATGATCGGGTACCCGACCAGCTGACCGGGCCCGTGCCAGGTGATCTTGCCGCCGCGGTCGACGTCGATCACCGGGGTGCCGTCGGTCGGCCTGTCCTCGGCTTCGGTGCGCTTGCCCGCCGTGTACACCGACGGGTGTTCCAGCAGCAGCATGGTGTCGGGACCCTCGCCGTCGGCACGGGCTGTCACGTGCCGTCGCTGGAGTTCCCAGGCTTCGGTGTAGTCGATCGTCCCGATCTCGCGGACGTCGACGGGCTCGGTGGCGGCACGGCATGACGTGGTCGAAGAGCTCACGTCAGCGACACTACGCCGGGTCTTTCGGCAGAGGGAGCAGGCCCAGCCAGGCCGCCGAAATCAGGCCCACGCCACCCACCGCGAGCACGGATCCCGCGGTGTCGGTCAGCCAGTGCACGCCCAGCACGATGCGGCAGAGCGCGCCGAGCACCGTCGCGGCGGCGGCGATCGTGATCGCCAGGCGCGCGAGACGCGGCCGGGTCCACGCGCACAGCAGCACCGCGACGAATCCCGTGCACGCGACGGCGACCACGTGCCCGCTCGGGTAACTCAGGTCGGGGAATTCGCGTGGCCGCTCCCGGTAGAAGGCCGGTTTCGCGATCAGGCTGGTCAGGCGGCACAACAGCAGGACGACGGCCAGCTTGACGCACAGGACGGTCAGGTCCCGGCGGCGCCAGGCGATCACCACCAGCACGGCGCCCAGCGCGAACGGCAGCACCGGGCCGAGAACGTGCGTGACCAGGCCGGCCACCTGCCCGGCGGGCCGGGTGTGCTGGTCGCGGAACGCGTCGGCGAGGGCGACGTCCACCGGCGGCGGCCGCTCGTCGACGGACAGCCCGAGTGTGACGAAGCCGACCAGCAGCAGGATTCCGGCGAGGGTGTACAGCCCGCGCTGCAAGGTCATGTCGCGGCGGCCAGCGCGTCCTCGAGGGTCGGATGGCGGAAGGCGTATCCCGCCTCCTCCAGCACACGCGGCATGGCGCGCTGCCCGAACAGCGCCATCTCCTCCGCCGCCTGCCCGAGGGCGATCTTCATGGCGAAACCGGGTACCTGCCAGATCGCCGGGCGGTGCACGGCGCGGCCAAGTGCCTTCGTGAAGGCGGCGTTCGTGGCGGGCTGCGGCCCCGAGAGATTCACCGCGCCCGACAGCGATTCGTTCTCCAGCGCGAAAACGATCGCGCCGACCTCGTCGTCGAGCGAGATCCAGGGCATGTACTGCTTGCCGTCGCCGAGTTTCCCGCCGAGCCCCAACCGGAACAGCGGCCGCAGGACGTCCAGGAGCCCGCCCTTGCGTGCGAGCACCAGCCCGGTGCGGATACGCACGACGCGCGCTCCGGCGGTGGCCGCGGACTCGGTGGCGCCTTCCCACGCGGTGCAGAGCTCGGCGAGGAAACCGCGGCCCACCGGGCTCGTTTCGTCCACAAGGGACGGACCGGGATCGCCGTAGTAGCCCACGGCGGAAGCATTGACCAGCACCGGGATCCCGTGTTCGGCCACGGCCTCCGCGAGAACCTCCGTCGGTTCGACCCGGCTGTCGAGGAGCACCTGCTTGCGGGCCGCGCTCCAGCGTCCGGGCAGCAACGGCGCGCCCGCGAGGTTCACGACCGCGTCGACGCCGTCGAGCGCGCCGTCGGCGATCTCGCCCGCCGGGGGATCCCAGCGGCGCTCGTCGGCCGCCCGCTCCTCCCGGCGGACGAGGCGGACGACCTCGTGCCCGGAACGGCGTAACCGTGTCGTCAGGGAGGTACCGATCAGTCCGCTCGCGCCCGCGATCAGAACTCGCATGATCCGATCGTGTCCTATCCGCGATCCGGTCGCACGCTCAGGTTCTTCAGTTGCCCGGCGACATCCGACGCGGCGGTCAGCAGCACCAGTACCGGGATCGTCGCGGTGGGACGAAGCCGGTAACTGCCGCGCTTGTCCTGCTCGACGATCCCGGCGCCGGTCAGCGCCTTGAGATGGTGGTACAGCTGGCCGGGCGACCCGAGATCGGCGGCCTCCTGAAGAGCGGGCGCGGTCTGCGCGCCCTTCTCGGCCAGCGTCCGCACCAGCGCCACCCGCGCCGTGCTGGACAGGGCCGCGAGCACCTCGACCCGCGGCCCGTCCTCGAATCCCAGCATCGGACCGGGCGTGATGGTGATGGCCCAGCTCAGCTCGAGGGGCTCGGTCAGCTCGCCGTGGTAGCCGACGAGCCCGCCGGGGCTCGCCGCCGGCTCGGCCTGGTGCTCGCCGTGCCGGTCTTCGAGCGCGGCGACCCGTGCTTCGAGGGCGGCGATCCGGTCGGCGAGCTCAGCGTCCATGCCGGTTATCTATACCTGCGTCTCAGCAGAGCGCTCGTTCCAGGGCGCTGAAGCGTGCCGGATCGGACAATGCCGCGATCAAGACGTCGAGGAGCACCGGGGCGTTCGCGATTTCCTGATCGCTCACGCCGGTGAACAGGACGGCCGCGGTACCCGAACGTCCGCCCGGCCAGCGAACGGAAAGCCCCGTGGTCAGTGAGCGCGGCAGGCTTCCGCCCTTGAAGAGCACTTCGCTCGCTCCGGGTGGCACACGGTCCGCGAGCGGCTTCGCGAGGATCTCGCGCGCGGTCGGGTACAGCCCGTTCGCGATACCGCGGTGCAGCGCGAACAGATCCGCCGCCGAACCCTGGCCGTGCCCCTTGACCCACGGCCATTGCGTGTCGGGGGTGCTCGGCATGTCCGGCCAGCGCCTGAGCGCTTCGGCGCGGAACGCCCGATCGCGGACGAAGCGGCGCGCGACCGCGTCACCCATCGCCCGGCGGACCGCGGCCGGGCTGCCGGGCGGGGGCGCGTACTCCGGCATGATCAGCATCAGGACCTCGCCGCCGAGCGAACGGGTGTCCGGCCGGAACCAGCCGCCCCGCGCCGCCGCGCGCTGGAGGGCCGGGTCGCCGAGTCGGGTGCGGAGATAGTCCGTGGCGGCGTTGTCGCTGAAGAAGATCATCGCTTCGGCGAGCCTGGCCAGGGGGACACGCTGCTCGGGATCCTTGGCGACGCCGTAGTCGTCGCAGGGGACACCCAGCCGGTTGAGCGCCAGGAAGTGCGCGCGGCCATCGCCTACGAACGGGTGGTGGGCGTCCCAGTCGCCCATCCGGATCTGTTCCTTCGGATCGAGCCTGTCCTCGGCGACCGCGACGGCGTACGCGCTGAGATGCACGACCTTGATCGACGAGGCCATGACGCGCCGGACGTCGGGGTTGCGCGCGGCCCGGCGGCCGGCGCCGTCGTCGATCAGGACGGAGACGTCGTGCCGGTGTGCGGCGATCCAGTCGAGCCAGCCCTGTTCGGTCGTCGTGTCCGGCTGAGTTGCGCTCGCGGTCCCCGGCAGCAGCAGCGCGGCCGATCCCGCGGCGGCACCCGCCAGCAGATGGCGTCTGGTCAGCATGGTCGATACCCTCCCTCTTGTTTTCCGTAATTCCGGAATACTAGAGTTCCAGGTGGCTGTCAAACCCCCGCATTTCGTCCTCTGAATGCGGTAGTTCGTCATGCCAACGACCGCATTCAGAGGACGAAATGCGGGAGGGGAAGGGAGAAGGGGAGGGAAAGGCGAAGGCCCTCGCCCCGCCGAAGCGGGACGAGGGCCTTCACGGACTACCGGAGGATCAGAGACCGAGCTCGTCCTCGAAGTTGCCCTCTTCCAGACGCTGCTTGATCGTCGTGACGAAGCGGCCCGCGTCGGCCCCGTCCACCAGGCGGTGGTCGTAGGTCAGCGGCAGGAACGCCATCGACCGGACGGCGATGGTGTCGTTGCCGTCGGCGTCCGCGATCACGACCGGGCGCTTCACGACCGCGCCGGTACCGAGCATGCCGGACTGCGGCTGCACGATGATCGGCGTGTCGAACAGGGCGCCGTTGGAGCCGATGTTCGTGATCGTGAAGGTGCCACCCGACAGCTCGTCCGGCTTGATCTGGCCCGAACGCGCGCGGCCCGCCAGGTCGGCGATGCGGTGCGCGAGACCGGCGAGGCTGAGCTCACCCGCGTCGTGGATGACCACCGACAGCAGACCCTTTTCGGTGTCCACCGCGATCCCCAGGTGCACCGCACCGTGGTAGGTGATCTCCTTCGTGTCCTCGTTGTAGGACGCGTTGACGTTCGGGTGCTGCTTGAGCGCCTCGACGGTGGCCTTCGCGAAGAACGGCAGGAACGTCAGGTTGACGCCCTCGCGCTCCTTGAAGGCCGCCTTCGCCCGCTGGCGGAGCTTGGCGATCTTCGTGACGTCCACCTCGTGGACCTGCGTGAGCTGCGCGGAAACCTGCAGCGACTCGCGGGTCTTCGTGGCGGTGATCTGGCGGATCCGGCTGGCCTTCTGCACGGTGCCGCGCAGAGCCGCGAGCTCCGGCGAAACCGCGGCCTTGCGCGGAGCCGACGGGGCGGCGGCGGCCGGGGCGGCGGCAGCGGGCTGCGCGGCCGGAGCCGGGGCGGCCTTCTGCTTGGCCTCGGCGGCCGCGAGCACGTCCTGCTTGCGGATGCGGCCACCGACGCCGCTGCCGGACAGCGACGACAGGTCGATGCCGTGCTCCGATGCGAGCTTGCGGACGAGCGGCGTCACGTACGGCGCGTTGTCCGAGCCGTTGTCGCTGCTCGCCGCCGGCTTCGGTGCCTCGGCCTTGGGGGCCGGGGCGGCCTGCGGAGCCGGGGCGGGCTTCGGCGCGGGAGCCGCTTCGGCCTTGGGCTCGGGCTTCGGTTCCGGCTTGGGCTCCGGCTTCGGCTCGGGCTTGGGTTCCGGCTTCGGCTCGGCCTTGGGGGCCGGGGCGGAACCGGCGGCACCGATCACCGCGAGCACACCGCCGACCTCGACGGTCTCGTCCTCACCGGCGCGGATCTCCAGCACGGTGCCGGCGACCGGGGACGGGACCTCGGTGTCGACCTTGTCCGTGGAGATCTCGAGCAGCGGCTCGTCGACCTCGACGCTCTCGCCGACCTGCTTGAGCCACCGGGTGACGGTGCCCTCGGTGACGCTCTCGCCCAGCTCGGGCAGCTTCACCTCGGTGCCTTCGCCGCCCGAAGCCGGCGCGGTGTCCGGCTGGGACGGCGCGGAGGCCTCTTCCTGAGCGGGCTCCGGCTCGGGCTCCGGCTGCGCCTCTTCGGCGGCCGGCTCGGCCGAACCGGAGGACTCCGGCACGCCGCCGGTCCCGTCGTCGATGACGGCGAGCTCGCCGCCGACCTCGACGGTCTCGTCTTCCTGAGCGCTGATCTTCACGACCTTGCCGGCGACCGGGGACGGGACCTCGGTGTCGACCTTGTCCGTGGAGATCTCGAGCAACGGCTCGTCGACCTCGACGGTGTCGCCCTCCTGCTTCAACCACCGGGTGACGGTGCCCTCGGTGACGCTCTCACCGAGCTCCGGCAACGTGACGGAGTAGGCCATCGTTCGCTGACTCCCTTGATATGTCTTGCTTGGTCTGGTTCTTCGACGGTGAGACGTCAGCTGTGGACGTGCAGCGGCTTGCCCGCCAGGGCGAGGAACGCTTCACCGAGGGCCTCGGTCTGCGTGGGGTGCGCGTGGATGAGCGGGGCGACGTCCTCGGGGAAGGCCTCCCAGCTGTAGATCAGCTGCGCTTCGCCGATCAGCTCGCCGACGCGGTCGCCCACCATGTGCACGCCGACGACCGGGCCGTCCGGAGCCTTGATCAGCTTGACCCCACCGGAGGTCTTGAGGATCTGGCTCTTGCCGTTGCCGCCGAGGTCGTAGGTGAAGGTGGTGACGTCGGAGCCGTACTTCTCCTTCGCCTGCGACTCGGTCAGGCCGACCGAAGCGACCTCGGGGTGCGAGTAGGTGACGCGCGGGATGCCGCTCTCGTCGATCACGCGCGGCTCCTGGCCGGCGATCTCTTCCGCGACGAAGATGCCCTGCTGGAACCCGCGGTGCGCGAGCTGCAGGCCGGGGACGATGTCACCGACGGCGTAGACGTTCGGCAGGTTGGTGCGCAGGCGGTCGTCGGTGAGGACGAAGCCGCGCTCCATCTTGACGCCGGCCTCCTCGTACCCGTGCCCGGCCGAGTTCGGGCCGCGGCCCACGGCGACCAGGAGCAGGTCGGCTTCGAGCGTCTCGCCGGACTCCAGCGACACGCTGACGCCGTTGTCGTCCTGCTTGGCGCCGGTGAACCGCACGCCGGTCTTGAAGGCGATCTTGCGGCGGCGGAAAGCGCGCTCGAGCTGCTTGGACGCGTACTCGTCCTCGTTCGGGACCAGGCGGGGCAGCGCCTCCACGATGGTGACGTCGACGCCGAAGGACGCCCAGACGGACGCGAATTCGACACCGATGACACCACCGCCGAGGACGATGGCCTTCTTCGGGATGTAGTCCAGCGAAAGGGCCTGCTCGCTGGCGATGATGCGCCCGCCCAGCTCCAGGCCCGGCAGCGTCCTCGAGTACGAACCGGTGGCGAGGATGACGTTCTTGCCGGTGTAGCGGGTGCCGTCGACCTCGACGGTCGTGCCGCCGACGAACGTCCCGGTGCCCTCGACGAGGTTCACCTTGTGCGCCTTGGCCAGGCCCTGGAGGCCCTTGTACAGGCGCGAGATGATCCCGTCCTTGTACTTGTTGACGCCGGCGATGTCGATGCCTTCCAGCACGGCCTTCACACCGAAGGTCTCGGCGTCGCGGGTCTCGTCGGCGACCTCCGCCGCGTGCAGGAGGGCCTTGGTCGGGATGCAGCCTCGGTGGAGGCACGTCCCGCCAAGCTTGTCCTTTTCGATCAGGGTGACGGAAAGGCCCAGCTCGGCCGCGCGGAACGCGGCGGCGTAGCCGCCCGATCCGCCACCCAGGATCACAAGGTCGGCGGAGGTGTCGGTCACTTCAATAACTCCTCGGCAAGCGGTAGGGGTGGTGCTCTGGCGCCGCTCCGCGCGGTATACGCGCGCGCGGACACTTGCCATCTTGTCACTACGTGTGGAGAGGCTGCGACCTAGGCCGCGTGCTGTGACCCACGGGACACGGTCCACGCGGACCGCCACGCTGAGCACACGCCCGCGTCGGGATAATGGACATCGGACGCGAATGGGAAGTGAGGTGGTCGGAGTGGGTCTGTTCGACTCGCTGCGCCGGCGCTCTAAGGGCGGGCAAAAGCCCGGTACGCTGCGGAAAGCCTCGTCAAACGACTTCAAGCATCTTGAGGACTGGGCGTCGTCACGGACCGGTGTCGAGGCGTACGTGGAGCCGAAGACCAACGTCACCGAGACCACGGTCGTCCTCATCGCCCATGACGGTGAGTGGACCCGGCGCCGGATCGAGAGCCTGGACGCGGCGCAGCAGTTCGGTCACAAACGGTCGATCCCCGTGTACGAGGTGGCGCGGGTCGGCTACCCGAAGCGGATGCGGGAGTACACCGAGCGGAAGAAGCGCGGCGAAGCCTGAGCCTCACGCGGATTGCGCCAAAAGGAGCAAGTGCCGTTCCAGCAGCGCCCGGAACGTCGGATGCACCGTCGTGCCCAGCGCCGGGTCGATCTCGACCGTCCGCCACTGCTCGCCCGCGGCCGTCAGCAGCACGACGGCCGGTTCCGAGATCACCACGACGCCGCCTTCCGCGCGCAGTTCCGCCGTCCCGAGCAGCCGGGGGAAGACGACGTCCGCGGGCAGGCCGTCGCAGGTCAGGAGGAATTCGCGGTAGTCGTCGGGCAGCCGGAGCCCGAGCCGTGCCTCGGCCGCGTCGATGGTGCGGAGCGACGCCGCCGGGGGAGCGGTCCCTCCGCCGCGCAGCCGGAGGATGCCCCCGATCATTTCGCGCCAGGAGCCGGTGTCGGGCGGGTAGCGCTCGTACAGCGCCGCGACCAGAGCCCCGGCGCACAGTTCCGTCCAGTCGCCGAGCCCGAGCGGGTCCGCGCCCGCGGCGAGTCGCGGCGCGAGGCGCCGGGTCGCGGCGAGCACGGCGACGTCGGGGCGGCCCTGTCGCGACGCGATCTCGGCCCAGCCGTCCAGATCGCCTCGCGCGACGGCCTCACGCAACCGATCCGGCCGCGACGGCCCGAGATGCGAGACGGCCTCGCCGATCGGGGAGCCGCCGAGCAGACCGTCGAGATCGGACACGCGCCGGGCGAGGTGGTCGTCGTGCGCGCGTTCCTCGGCGTCGAGATCGAGCGGGATCATCGCCGCGGCCCAGTCCGGGTGCGCTCCCCGCGCTTCGAAGAACATCGCCCACGCGCGGGCCTGCACGGCGCCGGGGATCAGCGTCGTGATCGGGCGTTCGGTGAGCGCGTGCCAGTGCGTGACCAGCCGGTCGGCGTCCGCCATCGCCCCGGACGCGGCGAACAGCAGCGCCGCGTGCGCGATCCGGTCGTCGAGCGTCGCGTCGTCTCCGCTGAGCACGTCCCTGATCGCGCCTTCGAGATACGCGTCCCTGTCCACGGCACCGACCTTGCCATAAAGCGCGTGAAGGCCTCCTTCCCTCGGCTCAGCCGAGGGAAGGAGGCCTTCACGCGCGAAAGGATCAGCCGTTCGCGGCGATGTCCGCGAGGACGGCGGCGATGGTGCGGACCGGGACGCCGGTGCCTCCCTTGCCGGTGTAGCCCCACGCGCCGGCGGTGTTGAACGACGGGCCCGCGATGTCGATGTGCGCCCAGGGCAGGCCCTCGGTGACGAACTCGCGCAGGAAGATGCCCGCCGCGAGCATGCCGCCCCAGCGGTGCCCGGTGACGTTGGCCAGGTCGGCGAGACGCGAGTCGAGGTCGGCGCGCAGCTCCTCCGGCAGCGGCATGGCCCAGCCGCCCTCACCGGTGGCCTGCGCGATCGAAGCGATCCGGTCGCGGAACTCGTCCGAGCCCATGACGCCCGCGGTGCGGTTGCCGAGCGCGACGACCTGCGCGCCGGTCAGCGTCGAGGTCTCGATCAGGTAGTCGGGGTTCTCCTCGCCCGCGCGCACGATCGCGTCGGCCAGCACGAGACGGCCTTCGGCGTCGGTGTTGAGCACCTCGACGGTCTTGCCGCCGTACATGCTGAGCACGTCGCCCGGCCGGTACGAGGTGGCCGAGGGCAGGTTCTCCGCCAGCGGGATGTGCGCGACGACCTCGAGCGGGTACTTCAGCTTCGCGGCCAGCACCACGGAGGCGAGCACGGCGGCCGCGCCCGACATGTCCGAGGTCATGTGGTCCATGTTCGCGGCGGGCTTGATCGAGATGCCGCCCGAGTCGAAGGTGATGCCCTTGCCGACCAGCGCGACCTTCTTCGACGCCTTCGCGGGCTTGTAGGCGATGCGCAGCAGGCGCGGCTGCCGCGACGAACCGCCGCCGACGCCGAGGATGCCGCCGAAGCCCTTGCGCTTCAACGCCTTCTCGTCGAGGACCTCGAAGTCGAGGTTGTTCGCCTCGGCCAGGGTCTTCGCGCGGTCGGCGAAGGAGGCCGGGAACAGGTCGTTCGGCGGGGTGTTGATCAGGTCGCGGGCGATGATGACCGACTCGGCGATCAGGGTGGCGGCCTTCAGCGTCGCCTTGTGGTCCTTGGCGGTGCCCTCTTCGGGGCTCACGAAGTCGACCTTCGCGACCGGGCCGTCGCCCTTCTCGGAGCGGTACTCGGTGAAGTTGTAGGCACCGAGCACGGTGCCCTCGACGGCGGCCTGGAGGTCGATCGCCGACAGCGTGACGAACGCGCGGTCGGTCCCGCTCAGCGCCCGCGCGGCGGCACCGGCGGCCCGGCGGACCTGCTCGGCGGTGACGCCGTCCGCGCCCGCCTTGCCGAGGCCGACGGCCAGCACGACACCGGCGGACAGCTTGCCCAGCGTCGGCACCTTGACGACCTCGTCGGCCTTGCCGGAGGCGCCGAGGGTGCCGAGGACCTCGGCGAGCTTGCCGTCGAAGGCGGCGTCGGCGACGGAGGAACCGGCGGCGAGAGCCAGACCGTCCTCACCCTGCAGGGCGCCGATCACGACGACGTCGGCGCGCGTCTTGGCAAGCGCCGCTTCGGCGTTCTCGGTCAGGGCAAGCTTCGGCACGGTCACTTCTGGCTCCTCGCGCGTTCGCGGTGGTACCGGGCGGCCGCCCGGTTGGATCGTGAGCCATGCTAATGACAGTGGGACCTGGGGGAACAGCGGGGCCGAGCAGGTGACTGGACGAACTGGAAGGGCGACGGCGTGCGACTGGCTGGCGGTCTGCTCATCGCCCTGGCGGTGGGCACCTCTGGAGCGGACTACTGGGTACTCGTCGCGGTCGTCGTCGCGGCTGTCCTAGCCGTCGCCGCGGAGGCGTTGCTGCCGCCGCTGGGCGACACCCGGCCCGAGCGGATCGCGGGCTCCGTTTCCAGGCTGGGCTTGGTCCTGGTCTTCGCGACGACGTTCGGGCAGTACCTGTTCCCGTCCGCGCCGGGAGCCGCGGCCGCGGTGTTCGCCGTCGTGGTGACCGGCGCCGACCTGGCCGGAGTCCGTCTCGGCGACCACGCCGCCCGCTGGGTCACCGGGCTGTCGCTGGCCGCCGCCGCGTCGCTGATCGCGATCTGCGTGGGCATCCCGCCGCTGGCGCAGTTCATCGCGCCGGATCCGCCGTCCGTACCCGGTCTCGGCCTCGCCGTGCTGGTACTGCTGCCGTTCCTGCTGCCCCGCCGCCCCGGCGCCGGCCGGGCCGCCGCGGTGGGCGCGGTGGCCGTCGCGATCACGGCCGTCGCCCTCTACCAGCTGGGACCGATCCGGCTGGGGCTTTCGGCGACCTCGTTCCGCGAGCTCCTCGCCGCGGCCGACGCGGTCTCGCTGTTGCCGGTGCTGACCGTGGTGGCCGCCGTGGCGACCGTCCCCGTCGCGGTCGACGCCTTCACCGAGGGCAGGGAACGGCTTTCCCCGGAACGTCCGAAGGCGACACTCGCTTGTGGACTGATCGTGGCCGTCGCCGCCTTCTTCGCTGGGCCGGTCGTGGCCCTCGCGCTCGCGGGAGTGGGAACGCTCGCCGAACTGGTTCTGCGGGTCCGCGCCCGTCGGTACCGTTCGAAGAGTGACCGTTCAAGGCGTGCATGATCCTCTCTGGACCCCGGGCGACACGGTCGTCGAACGCTTCCTGCGACCGGACGGCTCGATCGGCCAGCACCACCCGCTGCGCGTCATCGCCGACGACGGCACCGTGCTGCTCGGCTGGCTGCCCGCGGACACCCCGATCGTCGGCAGCAGGCTCGCCGACGGACGGCTTTTCCGTGAAGCGCCCTTGGAAGAGCGGTTCCGGGTGCCGAGGGTGCGCGTGGCCGATTTCTGGCGCGACACGTCGACGCTGCGCCGCATCGCCGACGACGAATGGTCGTCGGTCTGGTGGTTCTTCGACGCCGACGGCCACTTCCTGAACTGGTACGTCAACCTCGAGGTCCCGCTGGGGCGCACGCCGTCCGGTCCCGACCGGATCGACGGCATCCTCGACGTCGCCGTGGAGCCCGGCGGACGCTGGCAGTGGAAGGACGAGGACGAGGCCGAGGAGGCCGTCCTCGCGGGGCGCATCACCGCGGGTCAGCTCGAACGCCTGCGCGCCGAGGGCGAGCGGATCGGGGCGCTCGCGGACGCCGGGCGGTTCCCCTTCGACGGGACGTGGACCGACTTCCGGCCCGACCCGGACTGGCCCGCGCCCGGCCTCCCCGACGGGTTGCTCTAGCTCACCTGCAGAAGCAGGAGCAGCACCAGCACGACGTTGATCACCGTGAGGACGACCACCGACTTGGTGGACAGCTCACGCGGGAACACCTTGCCGTGGATGTGCTTCCACCAGAAGATGCCGAAGAACCCGGCGATCAGGCCGAGGAACGCGCCGAAGCCGCTGTCGAGCAGGGCCCAGCCGTCCATCATCAGCACGCCGGTGCCGAAGGTGAGCAGCACGGCCGTCACGAAGGTCTTGACGTCGGCCCCCTTGCCGGGAGCGGCGGGAGCGGCCGGGTGAGCGGGCTGCATCTGGTTGTACGTCACGCCGCCATCCTAGGGGCGCGACCCCTCGCGTGTTCGTCGTGACGGACAGAACGAGGGAGGTAAAGATATGCGGACGTCCGACTAACGTGGGTCCGACCAAGCGTTATCGTCTTAGGCATGACGACCTCGACGCAGTTCAACCACCTCCCGCACCCGAGCCCCGCGAGCCCGGAACGCGTCGCGGACGTATTGGCCGCACCCGGTTTCGGGTTGCACTTCACCGACCACATGGTGACCGTGAAATGGAGTGCCGAGCAGGGCTGGCACGACGCGACGGTCGGGCCGTACGCGCCCTTCTCGCTCGACCCGGCCACCTCCGTGCTGCACTACGGCCAGGCGATCTTCGAAGGCCTCAAAGCGTACCGCCAGCCCGACGGCACGATCGCGGCGTTCCGCCCCGACGCGAACGCGATCCGCTTCCGTAACTCTGCCGAGCGCCTCGCCATGCCGCAGCTGCCGGTGGAGACCTTCCTCGACTCGATCCGCGAGCTCGTCGCGGTCGACAGCCGCTGGGTGCCGACGAAGCCGGGCGAGTCGCTGTACCTGCGGCCGTTCATGATCTCCACCGAGGCCGGGCTCGGCGTCAACCGGCCCGCGAACGAGTACCTCTACGCGCTGATCGGCTCGCCCGCGGGTTCGTACTTCTCCGGCGGCGTGAAGCCGGTGAGCGTGTGGCTCTCGACCGAGTACGTGCGCGCCGTCCCCGGCGGCACCGGCGAGGCGAAATGCGCGGGCAACTACGCGGCGTCCTTCGTCGCGCAGGCGCAGGCCGTGGAGAAGGGCTGCGACCAGGTCGTGTGGCTCGACGCGGTCGAGCGGCACTGGGTCGAGGAGATGGGCGGGATGAACCTGTTCTTCGTCTTCGGCTCCGGTGACGAAGCCCGCGTCGTGACCCCGGAACTGACCGGCTCGCTGCTGCCGGGCGTGACCCGCAAGTCGCTGCTGGAGCTGGCGAAGTCCTTCGGGCACCACGTCGAGGAGCGGCGCATCTCCACCGAGGAGTGGGAGAAGGCGGCGGCTTCGGGTGAGCTGACCGAGGTGTTCGCCTGCGGGACCGCGGCGGTCATCACGCCGGTCGGGCACGTGAAGCACGCGGGCGGCGAGTTCTCCGTCGCGGGCGGGCAGCCCGGCGAGCTGACGATGAAGCTGCGCGGCGCGCTGACCGGGATCCAGGAGGGCACCCGGCAGGCTCCGGAAGGCTGGATGTACCCGCTGGGCTAGCGCCCCAAGTCCGTGAAGGCCCCCTTCCCTACCTTGAGCGTAGGGAAGGGGGCCTTCACGGACTTACGCATTTAGAGGACTAAATGCGGCGTGGGGTCAGGCGGAAGGGGTTTCGATCAGCGGCCCGCTGACCCCGGCCTGCTCGTGGGTGGCCATCTCCGCGAGCACCCGCGTCGCCATGAACACCAGCGGCAGCGCCACGACGGCACCCGTTCCCTCGCCGAGGCGTACGTCCAGGTCCAGGATCGGCTCCAGGTCGAGGTGTTCCAGTGCCAGCGCATGCGCGGGTTCGCCGCCGCGCTGGCCCGCGGTCCACCACTGCCGCGCGCCCGGGACGAGTTCCTCGGCGACCAGCGCGGCCGCGGAGGCGACCAGGCCGTCCAGGATCACCGGCGTCTTCCGCAGCGAGGCCTGCGCGAGGAAACCCGCCATCGCGGCGATGTCCGCGCCGGCGGCGGTGCGCAGCAGCGCGACCGGGTCGGCCAGCACGGTCCTCGCCCGCCGCAGCGCGTCACGGACCGCCGCGGCCTTGCGCATCCAGGCGTTGTCGTCGATACCGGAACCGCGGCCGACGACGGCCACCGGTTCGCTCCCGGTCAGCGCCGCGACCAGTACCGAGGCCGGGGTGCTGTTCCCGATCCCGAGGTCGCCCGCGATGAGCAGGTCGGCCCCGCCGTCGACCTCGGCGTCGGCGATCGCCCGGCCCGCGCGGACCGCGGCATGCGCCTCTTCGTCGGTCAGCGCGTCTTCGACGTCGATCGAGCCGGATCCGCGCCGCACCTTGAACTCGCCGATCGACCGCGTCGCGGGGGCCTCGCTGTCGACGGCCATGTCGACGACCCGGACGCTCGCGCCCGCCGAGGCGGCCAGGACGTTGATGGCCGCGCCACCGGTCAGCATGCTTCCGACGAGTTGCGCGGTGACCTCACCCGGATAAGCAGAGACGCCCTTCGCGGCGACACCGTGGTCCCCGGCGAAGACCACGACCCGCGGCCGCGTGAACGGCCGCGGCGGCGACTGGCCCTGGCAGGCCGCGACCCAGACGCCCAGTTCTTCGAGCCTGCCCAGCGAACCGGCCGGTTTGATCAGCTTCGTGTGCAGGGCGATCGCCGCCGAACGCGCGTGTTCATCAGGCTGCTCGACTTCGGCGAACTCGAGGTTTTCGTAGTCCAACGCCCTGCCCCTTCGGATCGCTTTGGTGGCCGGGCCCAACCTACCCACCCGGCTGTGCCAGAGTTGCCTGTGGCTCAGACGAAGGCCGCCGGGGTGGTGCTCGCGAGCGGAGCGGGTACCCGGGTCGGCGCGAAGCTCAACAAGGTCTATCTGCCGGTGGCGGGCAAACGGGTCGTCGCGTGGTCGCTCGACGCCTTCGCGCGCGTGCCCGGAATCGACGTGCTCGTGCTGGTCATCCGGCCGCAGGACACCGAACTCGCGCACGAGGTGCTCGCCGCGCATCCGGGCGAGGTCGAACTCGTCCACGGCGGCGCGACACGGCAGGGTTCGGAGCTGAACGCCTTGCGCCACATGGCTTCCCGCATCGAGAGCGGTGAGATCGACGCGGTACTGCTGCACGACGCGGCCCGCCCGCTCGTCACCCCGGAACTGATCGCGGACGTCCTCGACGGCACGCGGCGCCATGGGGGAGTGGTGCCCGGCGTCGCGGCGGACGACATCGTGCGCGTCGACGGCGACACCGTTTCCGGTGCGCTGCCCGGGGCGATCAGGGTGCAGACACCGCAGGGTTTCCGCGCCGCCCCGTTGCTCGAGGCGTACGAAACGGCCGAGCGTGAGGGTTTCGTCGGCACGGACACGTCTTCGTGCATGGAAAGGTTCTCCGCGCTGCCGGTGCGGTGGGTTCCGGGCAGCGCGGAGAACCTCAAGATCACCTACCCGCACGACCTCGTTGTCGCCGAGCAGGTGATCGGCCGAGGTTAGGGATCTCCCTGGTCGGCCTTGGTCGGTATGGCGGGCAGGACGGTGACCGGCCGTCGCGCCTCCATCGGGATCACGCAGTCCGGATGTGGTTGCAGCAGCTGGATCGGCGCTGCGGTGTCGCCGGGCGGCGGAATGGTGAGCACGGCGCGCAGGGTCCAGTCGGCCGTCGAGTGGTACTGCCAGGACACGAGCGCCGGCCGGAAGACGTCGGTGTCGGCGACCGTGGTGACGCGGAAGGCGCTCGCCCGTTCTTCCCCGCGGAGGATGAGGACGTCGGCGCAGGTGTCCCACTGGAACACCGCGGCACAGACCTCCGGCTCCTCCCGGGGGCCGAAGATGTAGACGACCCACCGGCGTCTTCGAAGCTCTTCGAGCAGTTCGTCGATGCTCAGATGGTTCATCGAGCCCCCCAACGGGTTTCGGGAACTTCTCGGAGAGTAACAGGTGTACTAGAGCACCGTCCAGAATGTGTACTAGTACGTAATAATGGGGTGTGAGCAGGATCCTTGGTGCTCGCCCATTGGTGTGCTAGAACGCTTGTGCGCACCGCGCGACCTTGTGAGGAGTCACCTTGCCCGCCGTCGATCGACCCGAACCGCCGTATCTCCAGATCGCGGGGAACATTCGCGACGACATCGTTTCGGGCAGGCTCAAGGAAGGCGACGCGGTTCCGTCCGCGCGCGAGATCGCCAGGAACTGGAACGTCGCGATGGCGACGGCGATGAAGGTGCTTTCGACACTTCGCGCCGAGGGTCTGGTCCGCGCGGTACGCGGGATCGGGACAGTGGTGCAGACCAGGGCGCTGCATCGGTCCGCGCACGATCGGACGATCTCGATCGCGCGAACCGGCAAGGTCTATCCGCCTGGCCACTACGCGAAAATCCGCGAAGCGGGCCTCCTGCCGGCACCGGACAGGGTGGCGGGCGCGCTCGGAATCGATGAAGGTGCTCCGGTGATCCGGCGGCGAAGGACCACGTACGCGGCCGAAGGCAGGCCGGTGTCGACGTCGGTTTCGTGGTTCGACGGCGCAGTCGCGTCGAAGGCGCCTTTGCTGTTCGAGCCGGTGCGGATCGTCGAAGGCACGGTCAAATACGTGGCGGACCGGACGGGCCGGGTACTGACCGCGACTCATTCTCAGCACGCCGCGGGGCTGGCGGGTGCCGAGGAGGCGGCGGAACTCGGCGTGGCCGAAGGTTCGGCGATTCTGTTGAGTCGCAACAGGTTCTTGTCCGCCGAGGGCGACGTACTCGAGTACGGCGAATCGGCGGCCTTGCCGGACCACTGGATTTTCTACGAATACAACATCGAGGACGGGGCATGAAGCACATTCACGCGGGTAAGGTCCGGGACCTTTACGAAATCGACGGCGACATTCTGCTCGTCGCGTCGGATCGCGTTTCGGTCTACGACGTCTCGCTGCCGACCCCGATCCCGGACAAGGGCGCGCTGCTGAACCAGCTTTCCGCCTGGTGGTTCGAAAAGATGGCCGACGTGGTGCCGAACCACGTCGTTTCCACGACCGACGTGCCCGCCGAATTCGCCGGCCGCGCCATGCGCTGCAAGCCGCTGAAGATGATCCAGGTCGAGTGCATCGCGCGCGGCTACCTCACCGGTCTCGGGATGCGCGAATACCAGCGCGACGGCAAGGTTTCCGGTGTCGAGCTGCCCGCCGGTCTGGTCGAGGCGGACAAGCTGCCCGAGCCGATCTTCACGCCCACGACGAAGATCTCCGACACCGGTCACGACGAGTTCATGACCTTCGCCGACGTCGTGAACGAGATCGGCCGGGAGACCGCGGACCGCATCCGCGAGCTGACGCTCGAGGTCTATACCAAGGGTGCGGAGCACGCGGCGAAGAACGGCATCATCATCGCCGACACCAAGATCGAATTCGGTTTCGACGCCGACGGCGTGCTGACGCTCGGGGACGAGGTCCTCACGTCGGACTCGTCGCGGTTCTGGCCCGCCGACGAGTACGAGCCGGGCCGGACGCAGCACGCGTTCGACAAGCAGTTCGTCCGTGACTGGTCCACCACGACCGGCTGGGACAAGACGGCGCCCGGACCCGCCATCCCGGCCGAGATCGTCGAGGCGACCCGCAAGCGCTACACCGAGGTCTACGAAAGGATCACCGGGAACACCTGGATTCCCGGTGGTGGTCATGCCTGAACAGCAGGTCTACGACCCGTACCGGCTGATCGACGACGTCGAGGGCCTGCTGATCCAGCGGGGCCACGCGCCGGTGCGGCTCGACGGCCGGACCGGTGACCGGGTCGCCGGCGCGAGCAGGTTGTTGCGGGGCTTGGGAATCGATCCTTTGCGCGCTCCTGGTGACGCGCTGGACCTCGACGGTCAGATCGCGTACCAGTCCCGCGTGCACGGCGACTGACAGCATTTAGCCGACTGAACGCGGGGAAAAGCGCCCGCGTTCAGTCGGCTAAATGCGTTCCGGGGGATCAGGGGGAGCGGGTCAGCGTCGGGTCGGTCTCGGTGACGCCGTCGAGGGCCTCGTCGATCGCGGCGAGCAGATCCGCGTCCAGCTTCACGCCGGCCGCCTTCACGTTCTCGTGCACCTGCTCCGGCCGCGAGGCGCCGATGATCGCCGAAGCGACGTTCGGGTTCTGCAGCACCCACGCCACGGCCAGCTGGGCCATCGTCAGGCCCGCCTTCTCCGCGATCGGCTCGAGCCGCTGCACGCGCTCGAGGACGTCGTCGTTGAGGAAGCGGGCGACCATGTTGGCGCCGCCCTTCTCGTCGGTCGCGCGGGAGCCCTCGGGCAGCGGCTGACCGGGCTTGTACTTGCCGGTGAGCACGCCCTGCGCGATCGGCGACCAGACGATCTGGCTGAGCCCCTCACGCTCGGAGGCCGGGACGACCTGCGCCTCGATGACCCGCCACAGCGCGTTGTACTGCGGCTGGTTCGAGATGAGAGGCACGTTGAGCTCGCGCGCGATCGCCGCGCCCTGGGTGATCTGCTCGGCGGTCCACTCGGAGACGCCGACGTAGAGCACCTTGCCCTGGCGGACGAGGTCGGCGAAGGCGAGGAACGTCTCTTCGAGCGGGACGGTCCGGTCGAACCGGTGCGCCTGGTAGAGGTCGACGTAGTCGGTGCCGAGGCGCTTCAGCGAGGCGTTCGCCGACTCCATGATGTGCTTGCGGCCGAGGCCCTGGTCGTTCGGGCCCTTGGGGCCGGTGGGCCAGTAGACCTTGGTGAAGATCTCCAGGCTCTCGCGGCGCAGGCCCTTCAGGCCGCGGCCGAGTACCGATTCGGCGGCCGTGTTCGCGTAAACATCGGCGGTGTCGAAGGTGGTGATGCCGACGTCGAGCGCCGCCTTGATGCAGGCCTGGGCCTGGTCCTCTTCCACCTGGGACCCGTGGGTGAGCCAGTTGCCGTACGAGATCTCACTGACATTGAGGCCGCTGCGGCCCAGTCGTCGAAACTCCATGGGCGCGACTCTACCCCAGGCCGTTAGGCAGGCTAACGACCTGGGTTTCGCCTGCTCAGTGCTAGTCGGTGAACCCGCGACCGCGATCGACGTCGGCAGGGCGCGGCCTGCGTGAACACGTCCCGCCGGGCGGATTGCGCCCTGCCACCGCGATAGCGGGGCCTTCGGCCGGGCGGGTTCACGCGTCCGGTCCTTCTCCGATACGGCGCAGCTCCGCCTACTGTTCTCAGACCTTGTCGCCGGGGCTCACCCGAGGCTTGGGAACCCGCAGCTTGCGGATCTGGCTCGCCCGGATGAAGGAGTACCAGCCGACGGAGGTGCCCTTGACCGTCTCGTTCGGGAACTTCAGGCGGACCATCTTCGCGATCCGGCGCCCGCTGAGGAAGCCTTCGACGATCATGCCGAGCAGCATCACGGTGCAGAGCAGCGTCGCGTACCGCTGGACCTCGGGGTACGGCAGGATCAGCGCGACGAACACCAGGATCGCCAGCGGCATGAACAGGCCGAGCAGGTTGCGCCGCGAGTCGACCAGGTCACGGATGTACGCCTTGACGGGGCCGCGGTCGCGGGGGAGCAGGTACTTGTCCTCGCCCGCCATCATCCGCTCGCGGCGTTCCTTGGCGGCGTTGCGCTGCTTCGCCTTGTACTCCGGGTCGGCTTTCGCGGACTTGCGGAGTTCCTTGTTGCGCTTCATCGCCTCCCGCATGGTGGTCGGCGGGGGAGCCACCGGGCCGCGGCGCTTGGCTTCGGCCTCACGCCGCTTGGGCGTGGCCTTGCCCTTGCCGGGCGTATACGCCTTGGCCTGGACCTCGACGGCCTCGGTGTCGGGCGTCTCGGTGTCCGTCGTGGCGGAGTCTGTGGTGCTACGGCGCAGGAACCTCACCTCACCAGGGTAGTCGCGGGCGTCACGGTGCCACGCACCAGGCCGAGCGATATGTCACCATGGAGGGGAACAGATCGGGACTCCGACGTGTTGGACCATGTGCAAGACGAGTACCCGCAGCGAGTTCGACCAGAGGGAGAACCATGACGACCGCTGAGCAGGCAGCCGCAGCTCAGGCCGAAACCGCCGAGGAGACCCACGGCGTCACGTTGACCGACGCCGCCGCCGTCAAGGCGAAGGCCCTGCTCGAGCAGGAGGGCCGCGACGACATGCACCTGCGCATCGCCGTCCAGCCCGGTGGGTGCGCCGGCCTGCGCTACCAGCTGTTCTTCGACGAGCGCACGCTCGACGGCGACCTCTTCCGCGACTTCGACGGCCTCCGCGTGGCCGTCGACCGGATGAGCGCGCCGTACGTGTCGAGCGCCGTGATCGACTTCGTCGACTCGATCGAGAAGCAGGGCTTCACGATCGACAACCCCAACGCGACGGGCAGCTGCGCCTGCGGCGACAGCTTCCACTGATCCGCGTCGAGGCATGAAGAAGGGCCGCGAACCTCACCCAGGTCGCGGCCCTTCTTCATGCTTGCGGCTTTTCGAAGCCGCCGCGGATCAGACGTAGGCGTCCAGATCGGCGACCTGGGCGAGGCAGCGCTCGTCCACGGTCCAGGGCGGAGCGCTCTCCCGGGGCAGGGGCATGTTCTCGGCCTGGAGGGACGACGGGATACCGGCACAGTCGGCGATGAGTTCGCCGATCGATTCCGGTTCGAGGTGATACGCGGAAGTGGTCACGAACGACAAGCTAATGACTCATCGTGGAGTCGGACACCACTACCAACCGGTAGTGTTGATGGCCGTGCCTGAAGCAACCCGTATGGGGCATGACCTGCGGGTAACTTAGCCGTCCTCGCTCCCGCGGGGCCGACCGAACAAGGAGAACCGGTGGCAGCCAGCGCCAGGATCGCAGTATCCGGCAGTATCGCAACCGACCATCTCATGCACTTCCCGGGCAGGTTCGCCGAGCAGCTCATCGCCGAGCAGCTGCACCGGGTGTCCCTGAGCTTCCTGGCTGACGATCTCGTCGTGCGGCGGGGCGGGATCGGCGCGAACATCGCCTTCGGTCTCGGGGTGCTGGGCAAGAGCCCGATCCTGGTCGGCGCGGTGGGCTCCGACTTCGCCGACTACCGCTCGTGGCTCGAGCGGCACGGCGTCGACACGGCCGGGGTGCTGGTGTCCGAGGTCGCGCACACCGCCCGGTTCGTCTGCACCACCGACGAGGACCTCTGCCAGATCGCGACCTTCTACGCCGGCGCGATGGCCGAATCCCGCAACATCGAACTGGCTCCGGTCGCCGCGCACGCCGGCGAACTGTCGCTCGTGCTGATCAGCCCGGACGACCCCGAAGGCATGGTCCGGCACGCCGAGGAATGCCGCCAGCGCGGCTACACCTTCGCCGTCGACCCCTCGCAGCAGCTGGCCCGGATGGACGGCGCGCAGGTGCGCGGGTTCATCGAGGGCGCGAAGTACCTGTTCAGCAACGACTACGAATGGGAACTGCTGCTGCAGAAGACCGGCTGGACCGAGGCCGAGGTCCTCGACCGCGTCGGCATGCGGATCACGACGCTCGGGGAGAAGGGCGTCGAGATCATCGGCAAGGACGGCCTCGCGCTGCAGATCGGCGCCGTCCCGGAACGCGGCAAGGTCGACCCGACCGGCGTCGGCGACGGCTTCCGCGCCGGGTTCATCGCGGGTATCGACGGCGGGCTCAGCCTGGAGCGTTCGGCGCAGCTGGGCTCGCTGATCGCCGTGCTGGTGCTGGAGACCGTCGGCACGCAGGAGTGGTCCTTCGACCGCGCCGACGTCCTGGGCCGGCTCAAGGAGGCCTTCGGGCCGGAGTCCGCCGAGGAGATCGCGGCGATCCTGCCGGAGTGAGCTGAAGGGGACTTTCCCCTCATGTGATGCAGCGAAGGGGCCTTTCACCGCGTGAGACGCGAGGAAGGGCCCCTTCAGCTTTGCCGGTGAACACCGATGCCCTCGCGGCGAAACTCGCGCGACTGCGAGCGATCGAGGAAGACCTCCCGGAGTCACTTCACCACCTGCGCCGGTACGACGACAAGTTCGTGATCTTCGGCGCCCACACACACCTGTATCGCAGCCAACCGCAGGACGAAGCCGAGGTCACGGCAGCCGAGGCCGATCTCGGCGTCGAGTTCCCGGCCGACTATCGCGACTTTCTGTGCCGGGTCGGCGCCGGTGCCGGGCCCGATCACGGCCTGCTGGACATGACCGAGCTGCGAGAGTGGGCCGAGGACCTGAAGCCGGCCGAAGAATTCCCGTTCACCGCGGCAGACGCTCGCCGGGTTCACCAGGAATGGCGTGACCGGGGGCGCGATCCCGAGGGCGGCTGGCTCAAAGGCATCGAGGTGAGGTCCGACCTGCCCGGTTGTGTCGCCATCAGCGAACAGGGCTGCAGCGGTTTCACGATGCTGGTCACCACCGGCGAACTGGCGGGATCGCTGTGGGATATGGACGAGTGGGGCTGGATGCCCGCCCACGCCGACCGCTCGGGCCCTTCTGTCCCGGGCGAGGTGATCGACCTGGGGCCCACGCCGACCTTCACGGCCTGGTACGACGCCTGGCTCACCGAGTCCCTGAAGCGGCTATCGCCGTGATCCGGTCAGGATCCCGCAGATCTCGGCAGGCCTGGACATCTGCGGGCAGTGCCCCGCGTCGATCTCGATCGCGGTGACCCCGAGCCGCTCCCTGGCTGCCCGCCGCAGCCAATCCGGCCGGAGAGTGCGGTCGCGAGTGGGGACGATCACCGTCGACGGGATCTCCGGCGCCGCCCCGGCGGGATGCGCCGCGAGCACAGCCGGGTTGAACAATCTCAGGCTGTCGAGCGCCAGCCGTTCGGTCTCGGGATCGCAGTCGTGGAAGAGGAATTCCGACGCCTTTTCGGGATCCGCCGTCGGGTCCACGCCGATCCAGTCCGGTTCGAGCACGTCCCGCGCCTCGTCCCGCAGGCTCCGCCCACCGGCGAAATCGGGGATGTAGGCGGCGACCCACACCAGCGCCCTCGCGTCGAGGGCTTCGGCGATCGCGGGCAGCAGGACTCCCGCGCCGGAATGCGCCACGACCACCGGCCGCTCGCCGTCGTACTGGTCTCGCGCGTGCTGCGCGTAGCCCTCGACCGGCAGTTCTCGCGGGGTCAGCAGATCCACCGCGATCGTGCGGTGCCCGGCGGCGGTGAGCAGCTTCGCCACCCTGTCCCAGCCCGCCGGGCTCTGCGTCGTGCCGTGCACGAGGACGAAGTCCATCGCTCCATGCTGGCCTCCACCGCATCCACGGTGAAGGCCGGCGTCACGAGTCGTGACTAGAGCTTCACCGGGTAGACGGGTTCCGGCACCACGGGCTTGATGCGGTTCTCGACGAAGATGCCGTGCCACAGCATGAACACCAGCAGCGCCCACAGCTGACGGCTGCGGTCGAGCTGCCCGGCCTTGTGCTCTTCGAGCAGTGCCAGGACGGCCTTCTTGTCGAGCAGCGCGTCGGTCCGCGAGTCCGAGATGATGCCCTTGGCCCAGTCGTACATCTCGTTGCGCAGCCACAGCCGGATCGGCACCGGGAAGCCCAGCTTGCGCCGGTTCAGCACGTGTCCGGGGATGATCTTCGCCAGCGCCTGGCGCAGCGCGTACTTCGTGGTGCCGTGCGCGAGCTTCTGGTCGAGGGGGATGGTCGAGGCGACCTTGAACACCTCGGCGTCGAGGAACGGCACGCGCAGTTCCAGCGAGTTCGCCATGGTCACCTTGTCGGCCTTGACCAGGATGTCGCCGCGCAGCCAGGTGTAGAGGTCGACGTGCTGCATACGCGCGACCGGGTCCCAGTTCTCGGAGATCTTGTACCAAGGCGCGGTGACGTCCTTGAAGCCGATCCCGTCCTCGTACGTGCGCAGCACCTTGCGGAGCTGGTCGTCGCGGAAGTTGCGCGCGTTGCCGTAGTAGCGGTCTTCCAGCGGCAGCGCCCCGCGCCGCAGCAGGTCCTTGCCGCGGGTGCCCTCCGGGATCTTCGTGGAGACCTTGCCGATGATCTTCCGCATCCCGCCCGGGATCTTCTCGAACGGCGCCAGCGAGATCGGCTCGTTGTAGATCGTGTAGCCGCAGAAGAGCTCGTCGGCGCCTTCGCCGGACAGCACCGCCTTGACGTGCTTGCGGGCTTCGCGCGCGATGAACCAGAGTGGCACGAGCGCCGGGTCCGCCACCGGGTCGTCGAGGTACCAGACGATGAGCGGCAGCGCCTCCATCATCTCGTCCGCCGACACCGTGCGGACCACGTGCTTCACGCCGATCGCGGCGGCCGATTCGGCGGCGACGTCGACCTCGGAGTAGCCCTCGCGCTCGAACCCGGTGGTGAACGCGATCAGGTTCGGGTTGTGCTCCTTGGCCAGCGTCGCGGTCGCCGTTGAGTCGATACCGCCGGAGAGGAACGCGCCGACCGTGACGTCCGGGTCGGAGATCATGTGCTTGCCGACCGAGTCGCGCATCACATCGGCGATGCGCTCGTACAGCTCGTCGGCCTCGGCCTGGCTGTTCACCGGCTTCGCGTTGAACGTGGGGTGGAAGTAGCGCGTGAACTCGACGTCACCGCCGGGGACCACCCGGAACGACGTGCCGGACTCGACGCGGCGGATACCGGTGTGCATCGACTCGGGTTCCGGCACGTACTGGAGCACCAGGTAGTGCTGCAGGGCCGTCTTGTCCAGCTCGTCCTGGACGCCGAGCACGCTCGAAAGCTCCAGCAGGCTCTTCTTCTCGCTGGAGAAGGCGACCTTGCCGGGGCCCGCCGAGTAGAACAGCGGCTTGATGCCGAACGGGTCCCGCGCGCCGAAGACGACCTTCTCCTGCGAGTCCCAGATCAGGAAGGCGAACATGCCGCGCAGCTTCTTGACCGCTTCGTCGCCGAGGTAGTGGTACGCCGCGACGATGGCCTCGCCGTCACCTTCTGTGGCGAATTTCGCACCGTGCCCGGCGGCCAGCTCGTCACGCAGCTCTTTGTAGTTGTAGATCTCGCCGTTGAAGTTCAGCGTGTAGCGCTCCGGAGCCTCCGGCGGACCCCACACCAGTGGCTGGTGGGCGTGGTCGACGTCGATGAAGGCCAGCCGGTTGAAGCCGTAGACCACCTCGGCGTCGGCCCAGGTGTCGTGCTCGTCGGGGCCGCGGTGCCGCTGGCAGCGCATGGCCGCGTCGACGGCGTCACGGGCGCTCGCAGCGTCGGCTTCGGTCGAACAGATCAGTCCAAGCAGGCCGCACACGTCTAGTTCACACACCTCTTGTTGGCCGAGCGGGGAGAAGGGCCCAGTATGCCGGTGGGTGTGTACACCCGGATGTGGTGGGGGATACGCGTGTTGGGGTCACCCCTTGGTCAGCGCGGCGCCGCAACTCGGCTAGGCTCCGGCTGTCACAAAGATCGGTCGAGGAGGCTCTGGGTGAAAGGGCAAGGCGCAGTGGGAAATCCAGAGCGCATCCCGGTTAAGCGGGCTGGTCGCGTCGCAGCGCTCGCCGCGCTGGTGATGCTGACCGCGACGGGCTGTTCCGGGGACGAGATCCTCCGCTTCGGCTGGCCGGTCGGGGTGACCCCGCAGGCGCACGACATGCGCACCTTGTGGACGTGGACCGTCGTCGCCGCGCTGGCCGTCGGTGTCATCGTGTGGGCGCTGATCTTCTGGACCGCGATCTTCCACCGGAAGAAGAAGACCGCCGACGGCGCGGAAGAGGAACTGCCCCGTCAGTTCCAGTACAACATCCCGCTGGAGATCTTCACGGTCGTCGTCCCGACGATCATGGTCTGCGTGCTGTTCTTCTTCACCGCGACCACCGAGAACCGGGTGCTCGCCGAGACGGAGAACCCGGACGTCACGGTCGACATCGTCGCGTTCCAGTGGAACTGGGAGTTCAAGTACAAGAGCGACTCCAAGAACCACGAGGACCCCGAGATCACCACGGTCGGCAGCTCGACCGAGATCCCGCTGCTGGTCCTGCCGACGAACAAGACGATCCAGTACAACCTGCGGTCGGCCGACGTCATCCACTCGTTCTGGGTGCCGGAGTTCCACTTCAAGCGGGACGTCATGCCGGACCCGGAGAAGAACAACCAGGACTTCACCTTCCAGAACTCGATCGACAAGGAAGGTTCGTTCGTCGGCCGCTGCGCCGAACTGTGCGGCACCTACCACTCGGGGATGAACTTCGAGGTCAGGGCGCTCTCGCCGGACAAGTACGCGCAGTACATCCAGCTCCGCGGCACCGTGAACCCGAAGAGCGGCAAGCCGAACACGGCTTCCGAAGCGCTGACGGCGATGAACTGCGGCGACCTGTGCTCGCCCTACGCCGTCACCACCACCCCGTTCAACACCGACCGCACCGCGCGGGTCGCGTCCAACTGACCCGGCTGTTCGAGCCCGAAACAGGAGTGAGGCAACGTCCATGAAGGTCGAAGGACGGATTTTCTTCCTCGTCGCGGTCTTCTCCGTCATCGTCGCGGGTATCTACGCGTACATGACCGGAACGATGACCCGGGACGGCGTCGAGCCGGTCGGTGTGGTGGCCCTGATCCTCACCGGTGGCCTGGCCTTCCTGGCCGGGAGCTACCTGCAGTTCGTGGCGCGGCGCATCGAGCCGCGGCCGGAGGACCGGGAAGACGCCGAGATCAGCGACGGTGCCGGTGAGTTGGGCTTCTTCAGCCCGGGCAGCTACTGGCCGATCGGTCTCGCGGCGGCCGCCGCGCTGACCGGTGTCGCGCTCGCGTTCTTCCACGTCTGGCTGCTGATCATCGCGCTGGGCCTGGTCATCATCGCCATCGGCGGGCTGGTGTTCGAGTACCACACCGGTCCGAACCACGAGTGACGTTCTGACGCCGGAAGCGGCGCCTCGGTCTTCGGACCGGGCGCCGCTTTTCGCATTCAGAGGACTAAACGCGGGCGGGTTGGCGTGCCTCCGCGCGTTTCGGGGCCAGCGCGGCCGCCAGGACGGCCAGCATCCCGACACCTTCCGGCCAGGTCGGCCGGTGCCCGTAGGCGAGGACGTCGACGACCACCGCGACCACCGGATAGACGTAGGACAGCAGCGCCACCGTCGTGGTCGGCAGCTTCCCGATGCTCGCGTACATGAGCACGTACATCAGCGCGGTGTGCACGGTTCCCAGCAGGACCAGCCACAGCAGCCCTGAGGTGTCCGTGGGCAGCGGCGTGACCAGCAGGGCGGGTGCGAGCACGATCGTGCCGGTCACGAGCTGTACGGCCGCGAGGACGTGCGGACGGACGTGCGTGAGCTGCTTCGCGACGAACGAGGCGCCGGCGTAGAGCGCGGCCGCGCCGAGGGCGAGCGCGATCCCCGCCAGCCGTACGGGCTTGCCGTCGGCGCCGTGCGCGGACAGTGAGATGAGGGTCACTCCGCCGAACGCGATCAGCGCCCGGACCAGCTGGCTCTTCGCCATCTTCTCGCCGAGGAACGCCGCGGCGAGACCGACCAGCATCAGCGGCTGCGTGTGGTAGACGACGGTGCTGACCCCGATCGACGACAGCGAGTACGAGGCGAACAGCAGCACCCAGTTCCCGACCAGGAACAGGCCGCCGAGCACGGCGAGCAGCAGGTCGCGTCGGCTGAGCGTCCACGGGCGCAGCCAGCCGCGAGCCGCGCTCCACACCAGGAGCAGCAGACCGCCGACGAGGCTCCTCGCGAACGCCACGGCGGGGGCGTCGGCGCCGCTTTCGAGGACGACGGCGCCGATCGTGCCGGACAGCGCCATCGCGGCCGTCCACTGCAACACGGGGTTGTTCTTGTTCATGGCGACCACTTTCGCCCTCGTGTCCGCGTTCAACCAGTGTCAGAGATGACATCGACCGCAAAACTTGTGACACACTGTCCGGATGGATGTGAAGAAGGTCGCGGTGGTGCTCGCCGACCAGGTCTCGCCGTTCGAACTCGGCGTCGCCTGCGAGGTCTTCGGCACCGATCGCAGCGCCGACGGCATCGAGGGCTGGGACTTCGCGGTCTGCTCGCCCGGCGGCGCGAACGTCCTGAGCTGGTCCGGCTTCGGGCTCGACGGCCTGCGGGACCTGGACTTCGCGGCGTCCGCCGATCTGCTGATCGTCCCGACCTGCGCACCGCGCAGCGCGAGCCCGCCGGAGCCGGTGCTCGAGGTCCTGCGCGACGCGGCGAGCCGGGGTGCCTGGGTCGCGGGCTTCTGCGCGGGCGTCTTCTCGCTCGGCTACGCGGGGCTGCTCGACGGGCGCAATTGCACCGTCCATTGGGTCTACGAACAGGAGTTCCGGTCGCGTTTCCCGACGGCGAAGGTGGATCCGAAGGCGTTGTACGTCGACGACGGCGGCGTTCTCACCAGCGCGGGAACCGTGGCCGCAGTCGACCTGTGCCTGCATCTCGTGCGGGAGCTGCGCGGTGTCGCCGCCGCCACGACGCTGGCCAGGCGGATGGTCGCGGCGCCGCACCGGGTCGGCGGGCAGGCACAGTTCGTGCAGGCGCCGGTGCCCGAGACCGCCGCGCCGGACGACACCGTGCTCGCCGAAGCGCTTGAATGGATCGAGCGGCGATTGGACCAGCCGTTCACTGTCGCGGAGCTCGCCCGTCGCAGCGGGCTGGGGGAGCGCACGTTCCTGCGCCGGTTTTCGGCGGCCACCGGTACGACGCCGCACCGATGGCTCACCGAGCGCCGCCTGGACCGTGCGCAGTCCTTGCTCGAAGAAGGCCGTCTGTCCATTGAGGACATCGCGGTCGCCTGCGGATACGCCTCGGCCGCCGCGCTGCGGCATCAGTTCGGCAAGCTGCGGGGGACCAGCCCGAGCGCGTACCGCAGGACGTTTTCCGCAGGCTAGAAGGAGATTTCCTGTCCAACTGTCACTTGGACATGGTCGGGGACCTCGTCGTGCTCGTCGCCGACGGAGAGCGTTCCGGTCGGCTCGAACAGCAGCAGCGACGCACCGTCCACTGAGGACGGTTTGTGGAACGTCCCGCGCGGGACGACGAAAACCGAACCGCGCGGCAGCGTGACGACGCGTTCGCCGCCCTCCTCGCGCAACGCGATGTCCAAGGTGCCGTCGAGCACGAGGAAGAACTCGTCGGTGTTCTCGTGGACGTGCCAGACGTGCTCGCCCGCGACCTTGGCGAGACGGACGTCGTAGTCGTTGACGTGGGCGACGATCCGGGGGCTCCAGATCTCGTCGAACCCGGCCAGCGCGGTTTCCAGATCGATCGGCTGCTTGCTCATGCCCCGATCCTCGTCACTGGACCGCCGGAGGAGTGAGTGCTAGGAATCGCATATGTCGCATGATTCCTCGCACAAGGTCGCCATCCTGGTCGACGAGGGCTCCAACCCCTTCGAAATGGGCGTCGCGACCGAGCTCTTCGGTCTGCGGCGGCCGGAGCTGGGGAGGCCCTGGTACGACTTCACGGTGTGCGCGGCCGAGCCGTCCGTGCGGATGCATCTGGGCATGTTCACCCTCAGCGGGGTCGCCGGGCTCGAAGCCGCGGAGACCGCCGACACGGTGATCGTGCCCAACCGGCCCGATCCGGAGAGCCCGGCCAGGGAATCGGTGCTGAAGGCCGTTCGCGCCGCGTCCGAGCGGGGTGCCCGGCTGGTGAGCTTCTGTACGGGCGCCTTCACCCTCGCGCAGGCGGGGGTCCTGGACGGGCGCCGCGCGACGACGCACTGGAAGTGGGCGGGGCTCTTCCGGGAGCTGTATCCCGAAGTGCTACTGGAGCCGGACGTGCTCTTCGTCGACGACGGCGACGTCCTGACCGCGGCGGGCAGCGCGGCCGCGCTCGATCTGGGGCTGCACCTGATCAGTCGTGACCACGGCGCCGAGATCGCGAACGCGGTGAGCAGGCGGCTGGTGTTCGCCGGGCACCGTGATGGCGGGCAGCGGCAGTTCGTCGAACGGCCGCTGCCGCCGGTGCCGGACACGTCGCTGGCGCCGGTGCTCGCGTGGGCGCGCGAACGGCTGGACCGGCCGCTCACCGTCGCCGACCTCGCCGCGCGGGCGGCGGCCAGCCAGGCGACGCTGCACCGGCGGTTCCGGGCCGAACTGGGGACGACGCCGCTGGCGTGGCTCACGACGGAACGGATCGCGCTGGCGTGCCGGCTGATCGAGCGCGGGGAGCAGCGGCTGGACCGGGTGGCGCGGGCTTCGGGTTTCGGGACCGCTGCGAACCTGCGTACGCAGCTTCGGCGCGCTACGGGACTGACGCCTACGGCTTACCGGGCGCGGTTCCGCACGGCCTCGTGACCGACGCGTTTCGTCCTCTGGATGCGGTCCTTGCACGCGCAACTACCGCATTCAGAGGACGAAACGCACTGGTGGGCGTCAGGCGAAGGCGATCCACCGGTTCAGCAGGTCCGCGGCGGCGCCCGAATCGATGGCCGACGCCGCTCGTTCGAGCCCGGCCGCCAGATCGTCTTCCAGCGACCCTGAGAACCCGGCGAAAGCCGCCAGCGCGGCCGCCGAGTTGAGCAGCACCGCATCCCGCACCGGCCCGGTCTTCCCGGCCATCACCTGACGGAACACGGCGGCGTTGTGGGCGGCGTCCCCGCCGCGCAGGTCGTCCGCGGTCGCCCTGGCGATGCCCAGCGAAGCGGGGTCGAAGCTCCGCTCGGTGATCTCGCCGCCGGAGATCACCCACACCGAACTCGTGGTCGTGGTGGTGAGCTCGTCCAGGCCGTCGTCGCCGCGCACGAGCAGCACGGTCATGCCGCGCCGCGCGAACACCTCGGCCAGCACGCGGGTCTTGTCCTGATAAGCGCAACCGATGAGCGAACTGCGCGGCTGCGCCGGGTTGGTCAGGGGACCCAGCAGGTTGAACGTCGTCGGCACGCCGAGCTCGCCGCGGGTCGGGCCCGCGTGGCGCAGGGCCGGGTGGAACTTCGGCGCGAAGCAGAAGCCGATGCCCAGCTCGTTCACGCTGCGCTGGACCGTCTCCGGCGGCAGGTCGATCGTGACGCCCAGCTCCTCCAGCACGTCCGCCGCGCCGGATTTCGACGACGCGCTCCGGTTGCCGTGCTTGGCCACCGGGGCACCCGCCGCGGCCGTCACCACCGTGGCCATGGTGGAGATGTTGACCGAGTTCGACCGGTCGCCGCCGGTGCCGACGATGTCCACCGACGGCCGGTCGATGGTGACCCGTTTGGCGTGCGCCAGCATGGCGTCGGCCATGCCGGAGATCTCCGCCGGTGTCTCACCCTTCGCGCGCAGCGCGACGGCGAATCCGGCGATCTGGGAGGGCGTCGCCGCCCCGCTCATGATCTGGTCCATCGCCCACGCGGTGTCCTCCTCGGACAGATCCGCGCGCGCGATGAGCTGGTTGAGCAGGGACGGCCAGGTCTTGGCGGTCACGGCTCAGCCGTGCACGGCCGGCACCCGCCGGGCGCGCAGCACGTCGGCGACGGTCTCGGCGGCGGTCAGCGGGTCGAGCGGGTGGACCAGCACCGCGTCGGCCTGCGACCAGGTCGCGAGCCAGCGGTCGTCCTTGCGCCGCACCGACACCACGATCGGCGGGCAGTCCTCGATCTCGTTCTTCAGCTGACGGGTCAGCCCGATGCCACCGGTCGGCTGGGCCTCGCCGTCGAGGATGGCCAGGTCCACGTTGCCCGCGTCCATCTCGACGAGGACCTCGGAGATGCCGGACGCCTCGGTGTAGTCCACCCGGCCGAGGTCGGCGGCGGGCCTGCGGCCGACGGCGTTGATGATCGCCTCGCGCACCTCCGCCTTGTGGCTGAACACCAGGATCCGCATCGCCTGCTCGCCCATGAGCGCGCCTCCGCCTCGTCTAGTCATGTCGACCCCGCGATGTTATCCGCCATGACCGACATCACGTGGACGCACCCGACGGCTGGAGCGCGTCCCAGCCCAGGGAGTCGCCGCCGAGCCGTTGCGCGAGCCCCGCCATCCGTGACCGTTCCTGCGCGCAGTGCAGCGCGTCGAGGGTCTGGACGCGCAGTGCGTGCGCGAGGGCGAAGTCGCCGTCGGGTGCCTGTTCTCGCAGCTCCCAGCCGTCCTGGGCGAGGATCGAGGCCGCCTCCGCCACCTTTTCGGGCGGCAGCTTCAAGTGATGCCGCAGGATCGCGGGCGCTTCGGCGACCCAAGCGGGTGATCTCGCCAACGCCGAAGAGTCCGCCTCGGCCGGATCGAACGCCTCCACGACGATCTCCACGCCGGGCGTGTCGATCGTCAGGCTCGGCGCGGAAGGCTTCCTGACCAGGTCACGAAGCCGATCTAGTAAACCCATGAGTAGCCCGGTTCCCACTTTCGTTCAGATGTGACCCGACACGCACGCGACCCGCCGTGGACCCACCCGGCGGGCGCCATGCGTGAGAGGACATAATGCGACGCGTGACAACGGCAGCTCCCACCATCAGCCAGCGGGTCCACTCGCTGAACCGGCCGAACATGGTCAGTGTCGGCACCATCGTGTGGCTGTCCAGCGAACTGATGTTCTTCGCCGGACTGTTCGCCATGTTCTTCACCGTGAAGGCGCAGAACGCGACCGGTCAGTGGCCGCCGCCGCTGCACGGTGAGCCCTTCGAGTTGAACATCGCCTTGGCGATCCCGTTCACGGTGATCCTCGTGGCGTCCTCGTTCACCTGCCAGTTCGGCGTGTTCGCCGCCGAAAAGGGCGACGTCTTCGGCCTTCGACGCTGGTACATCATCACGTTGATCATGGGCGCGATCTTCGTCGGCGGCCAGGGTTACGAGTACCTCCACCTGATCGAAGAGGGGATGACGATCCCGTCCGGCCCGTTCGGCACGGTCTTCTTCCTCGCGACCGGGTTCCACGGCCTGCACGTCATCGGCGGGCTCATCGCGTTCGTGTACCTGCTCATCCGCACCAAGCTGAGCAAGTTCACCCCGGCCCAGGCCACCTCGGCGATCGTGGTGTCGTACTACTGGCACTTCGTCGACATCGTGTGGGTGGGTCTGTTCGCGGTGATCTACATCCTTCCGTGAACGAAGCCGCCACCACGACCTATCGGCCTGAACTGACAGCAAGGGTTGCCGCAAGATGACCTCCAGCAAGAACAACACGGAGCGCCGCTTCCGCAAGCGGTCGAAGGCACGCAGGCGCTTCGCCGGCGCGCTGGCGCTCGGGATCGCGCTGCTCAGCGTGGGCGGGTTGTACGCCGTTTTCGCCCCGGAGCCGCAGACCGCGCAGGCGCAGGGCGAATCCGCCCTCCTGCGCGAGGGCGAGAAGCTCTACAACAACACGTGTATCGAATGTCACGGGCCGAAGCTCGAAGGTGTCACCGACCGTGGCCCGAGCCTCATCGGCATCGGCGACGCGGCCGTGTACTTCCAGACCTCCACCGGCCGCATGCCCGCGGTGCGTCAGGAAGCCCAGGCGCAGCGGAAGCCGCCGAAGCTGTCCGAGGCCGAGATCAACGCCCTCGGCGCCTACATCCAGGCCAACGGCGGCGGCGCGCAGCGTCCCGCCGAGAAGGGTGACGCGCTGCGCGGCGAGGACGTCGCACGCGGCAGCGAACTCTTCCGCCTCAACTGCGCCTCCTGCCACGGCTTCACCGGCCGCGGCGGTGCGCTCTCCTCGGGCAAGTTCGCCCCGAACCTGGACCCGGCCACGGAAGAGCAGATCTACACCGCGATGCTCACCGGGCCGCAGAACATGCCCAAGTTCTCCGACCGGCAGCTGTCGCCGGAGGAGAAGAAGGACATCATCGCGTTCGTGAAGTCCGTGAGCGACGGGAACAACGCTCCCGGCGGTAGCTCGCTCGGCGGACTCGGCCCGGCTTCGGAGGGCGCGATCGCGTGGATCGTCGGGATCGCCGCGCTGATCGGCGTGACGTTGTGGATTGGATCGAAGGCATGAGCGCCGAAGGGCCGAAGCCGCCGACAGAGGCGGAATTGGCGGACATGGATCGCGACCAGCTCGTCAAGCTGGGTACCGCGCTCGACGGGGTCGAGATCGTGGAGTACCCGACGCCGTGGCCGGTCGAGGGGACACGGGCGGAGAAGCGCGCCGAGCGCGCGGTCGCCCTCTGGTTCGTGCTGGCCGCGCTGTCCGGCCTCGCGTTCGTGGTCCTCATCGCATGGCCGCACTGGTTCGAGTACAAGGAGCCGGGTACGACCGGCTACACCAAGTACACGCTGTACACGCCGCTGCTCGGGGTCACCCTCGGGCTGGCCGTGCTCAGCCTCGGTATCGGTGTGATCCTCTACACCAAGAAGTTCATCCCGGCCGAGGTCTCGGTCCAGGAGCGCGGGGACGGCGGTTCCAAGGAGGTCGACAAGGCCACCATCGTCGCCCAGCTCGCCGACTCGGGCAGCCGCAGCACCATCGCGCGCCGCTCGATGATCAAGCGGTCCGCGGGCGCCGGTGCCGGTGTGCTCGGCCTCGCCGTCGCGGCGCTGCCGGTCGCGTCCTTCATCAAGGACCCGTGGAAGGACACCGAGAACCGCGACTCGCTGTGGCACTCGGGCTGGAAGAAGAACTTCCCGGACGAGGTCGTCTACCTGCGCCGCAACACCGGCCGTCCGCACGAGATCTCCCTGGTCAAGGCCGAGGACCTCGACGCGGGCGCGATGGAGACGGTGTTCCCGTACCGCAAGTCCGAGGAGCACGACGAGCACGCGCTGTCGGCCGCCTTCAAGCGGGTCGACAACCCGGTCATGCTGATCCGTCTCCGCCCGACCGACGCCGCCAAGGTCGTCAAGCGTCAGGGCCAGGAGGACTACAACTTCGGCGACTACTACGCGTACACGAAGATCTGCAGCCACGTGGGCTGCCCGACCTCCCTGTACGAGCAGCGGACCAACCGCATCCTCTGCCCCTGCCACCAGTCGCAGTTCGACGCGCTCCACTACGCCAAGCCGATTTTCGGGCCGGCGACGCGGCCGTTGGCCCAGCTTCCGATTACAGTGGACAAAGAGGGCTACCTGATCGCGCGCGGAGACTTCAACGAGGCCGTCGGACCGGCCTTTTGGGAGCGTAAGTCATGAGTTCACTCACCACCCCGACCAAGGGGACGAACCCGGTCGAGAAGGCCGCGGGCGCTGGTGCGAAGTGGGCCGACGACCGGTATCACCTGGCCAAGGGCATGCGGCACCAGCTCAACAAGGTGTTCCCGACGCACTGGTCGTTCCTGCTCGGCGAGATCGCGCTCTACAGCTTCATCATCCTGTTGCTGTCGGGTGTCTATCTCACGCTGTTCTTCGACCCCTCCATGGAGGAGGTCGTCTACAACGGCAGCTACACCGGTCTGCAGGGCGTCGAGATGTCGCGGGCCTTCGCGACCACGCTCGACATCTCGTTCGACGTCCGGGGCGGTCTCTTCGTCCGCCAGCTGCACCACTGGGCCGCGCTGATCTTCGTGGCTTCGATGATGGTGCACATGTTCCGGATCTTCTTCACCGGCGCGTTCCGCCGCCCGCGTGAGGCGAACTGGGTCATCGGCGCGCTGCTGCTGGTCCTGGGCATGTTCGAAGGCTTCTTCGGCTACTCGCTCCCGGACGACCTGCTCTCCGGCACCGGTATCCGCGCGACCCTGTCGGGCATCGTGCTCTCGGTGCCGGTCATGGGCACCTGGATCCACTGGGCGCTGTTCGGCGGGGAGTTCCCCGGCAACGAGATCATCCCGCGCCTGTACACGATCCACATCCTGCTGCTGCCGGGCATCATGCTCGGCCTGGTGGCCGCGCACCTCGCGCTGGTCTGGTACCAGAAGCACACGCAGTTCCCGGGCGTGCGCCGCAAGGAGACCAACGTCGTCGGCGTCCGCATCATGCCGGTCTTCGCGCTCAAGGGCGGCGCGTTCTTCGCGCTGGTCACCGGCATCATCGCGCTGATGTCGGGCCTCTTCCAGATCAACCCGATCTGGAACATCGGCCCGTACAACGCGGCGCAGGTCTCGGCGGGCTCGCAGCCTGACTGGTACATGGCCTGGGCCGACGGCATGCTGCGGATCTGGCCCGCGTGGGAGCTCTACCTCGGGAACTACACGGTCCCGGCGGTGTTCTTCCCCGGCGCGGTCGGGATGCCGCTGCTGATCGGGTTGCTGGTGATGTATCCCTGGATCGAGCGAAAGCTGTCCAAGGACACCGCGCACCACAACCTGCTGCAGCGTCCGCGCGACGTCCCGGTCCGGACCTCGCTGGGCATCATGGCCCTGACCTTCTTCGCGGTCATCATGCTGTCGGGCTTCAACGACATCATCGCGTTCGCCTTCGACATCTCGCTGAACGCGACGACGTGGGCGGGCCGGATCGGTGTCCTGCTGCTGCCGCCGATCGCGTACTACATCACCTACCGGATCTGCCTCGGCCTCCAGCGGGCCGACCGCGAGGTGCTGGAGCACGGTGTCGAAACCGGCATCATCAAGCGCCTGCCGCACGGTGAGTTCATCGAGATCCACCAGCCGCTCGGCCCGGTGGACGACCACGGCCACGCGATCCCGCTCGAGTACCAGGGCGCGTCGGTGCCGAAGAAGATGAACAAGCTCGGCTCGGCCGGACACGCCGTCGCCGGTTCGACCTGGTCCCCGGACCCGGTCGAGGAGACGATCGCGCTGGAGCGCGCCCGGTCCAACGGGCACGGCAACGGCAAGGTCGACGACATCGGTGGCGAGCCTTCCGAGGAGCGCAAGGAGATCACCTCCGGGCACTAAAAGCCCGGGAGACACGCGTGAAGGCCCCCTTCCCTCGGCTCAGCCGAGGGAAGGGGGCCTTCACGCGTGTCGGGGGAAGCTCAGGCGCCTTCGACGCCGATGTCGAACGCGGACTCCTTGTCGGCCTTCGAGTACGAGCGGAACGCGATATGCGTGACGGTGCTCAGCACGCCGGGCACCTTGCCGATCTTCGCCGGGATCAGATCCGCGAGGTCTTCGTGGGCCGTGACCCGGACCGAAGCGACCAGATCGACGTCACCCGCGCAGGAGTAGACCTCGCGGACACCCTCGATGTCCGCGATCGCCTGCGCCGCCTCGGGGATGGCATCGGCTTCGACCTGGATCAACACGATCGCGGTGATCACTAGAGCGCCTCCTGTGTTCGTTGTCGCGCGCTGACGGAAACGCGCCGAAGGAGCGCGGTCAGCGGTTCGGCCGACTTTGACCAGGCAGGCGCCCCTTCATCGCGTTCCCGTGGGCCTTCGGCCCGAAAGAGGCGCGCGAGGTGAAGTCTCCGTCGGGCGCGGGGCGCCCTTGGGGAGACCGTCTTTGGTCCTGCCAAGGGAAGATCCTAGCCCGCCACGCGTTCCAGTGCCGTCGCGCTCGCCGCGAGATCGAGCCACTCCTGCCAGCCGCCCGCGACGGCGGCGGGCTCCGCCCAAGGTCGCGTCGTGCGCACGAGCCGGATGCCCGGACGGGTCAGCCAGCGCAGGAGGATGCCGATCTCCTCCGGGATCGCGCCGAAGAGCGGACCGGGACCCGGGAGCACCGTCTCCGCCGAGGCCACGAGCATCTCGACGACCGGCATCGGCGGCACCCCGCGCCGCGCGACCCCCGCCGACGCGAGCCTGCCGTGCCGGATCACCGCCAGCTCCCAGCCGCCGTTCCCGTCCGGGCCGGCGGCGATCAGCTCCGGGATACCCGCCAGCGCCGACTGCCGGTGCGCCCGGCCGACCGCGCGGATCAGCCCGGCCAGCTGATCGCGATGCTGGGCGGCCTGTTCGTAGTGTTCCGCCGCGGAGAGCCGGGCCAGCTGGTCGGCGGCGGCCCGCAGCGGCCGAGCGTCCGTGCCGGCGATGAGACCGGACACCGCGAGCACTCCCGGCCGGTACGCCTCCGCCGTCTGCAGCCCGGCGCACGGCGCTCCGCAGCGGCCGAGTTCCGCGAGGACACAGGGCGTCCCGCTCGGCGCGGTCGCCGAGATGCGCTGGGTGCACGTCCGCAGCCCGGAGGCGCCGGCGAGGGTGTCCGCGGCGGACCGGGCGTCGGTCTGGGTGCGAAAGGGCCCCAGCATCCCGTCTCGCGGCATGCGGACCACCGACAGGCGTGGGAACGCCTCCTCGGTCAGCGCGACCCACCAGGCGTGCCGTGGGTTCTTGGAACGGCGGTTGTACATGGGGCGGTGGGCGGCGATCAGCCGAAGCTCCCGGACGGCGGCTTCGAGCGCGTGCGCGCATTCGACCGCGTCGACCCGCTCGGCCAGCGCGACCATCTCCCGGATCCGCCCCCGGCTCTCCGAACCGGTGAAGTACTGCCGGACCCGGCGGCGCAGATCGGACGACGTGCCGACGTAGAGGACCTCGTCGCTCGGGCCGCGGAACAGGTAGACGCCGGGCCTCGACGGCAGATGCTCGGCCAGCGACCGTTTACGGCGCTGGGCAGCGGTCACTTCGGGCAGGTAGTCCAGCAGCTCTTCGAGGGTGTGGACGCCGAGATTGCCCACCCGTTCGAGAAGCGCGTGCAGGACGTCGACGGTGGCGCGCGCGTCGGCGAGCGCGCGGTGGTTGGGCGTCGTGCGCGCCCCGAACAACGCCGCCAGCGCGGAAAGCCGGTAGCTGGGCGTCTCGTCGCGGGAGATGACCCGGCGGGCGAGCCGGACCGTGCAGACGACGGCCGTCTTGGGCCAGTGGTAGCCGTGGCCTTCGCAGGCCGCGCGCATGAATCCGGTGTCGAAGGCGGCGTTGTGCGCCACGAGCACGGCACCGGAGATGAATTCGAGGAACGCGGGGAGCACGCGCTCGATCCGGGGAGCGTCGTAGACCATCGCCCCGGTGATGCCGGTGAGCTCGACGATCTGGGGCGGGATCGGCATCCCAGGATTGACGAAGGTGGCGAACTCGCCGACCACCTCGCCCGCGCGGATCTTGACCGCGCCGATCTCGGTGATCCCGTCCGGTCCGGGTTTCGTCCCGGTGGTCTCCAGGTCGAATACGACGAAAGTGATGTCCCGCAAAGGAGTTCCCAGCTCGTCGAAGGCGAGTTGCGCCGCGCCGGGCCGCCGTCCGGTGTCCATGGTCGGGCACAGTAGGGGCGGGCACCGACAATCCCAGGATGCGCGCACGCCGTCCCATCGAGCGCGCCCCGAGGGCACGGGGCCTACGCTGGAGCGATGCAACCGCAGCCCGCAGTGCCCGAATCGCCCGAGGACGCCACCGGCGGCCCCTCGGGTGTCGTGGCGTCGGCGGGCGCGACGGAGACGTCCGAAGAGGTGCCGGCCGAAGGCTGGACGGCCTTGCCGGAGACCGTGCGGGAGCGGATCGCCGAACTGGCGGCCGCCGCCGTCGGGAAACTGCCGGTCGCCGACGTGCCGAGGCAGCTGCGCCCGGTCGCGAAGTTCGCCCCGGCGAAACGCGCGAAACTCGGCGGGACGGCGTTGCTCACCGCGTTGGGGGAGTCTTCGCAGTTCCGGGTCGCGGTCACCGAATGGCTGCGTGACCACCGCAAGGACGCCCTCGACCCGAACGCCCCCGATTCCGTCGCCGCCGCGGCCGCCGCCGTGCTGCTCGGCGAGGCGGGCGCGGCCGGACGGGTCCGGCTGGTGGCGAAGAACGCCGAGGAGACGGCGTTGCGCGCCGAACGCGACGCCGCGCTGGCGCGTAACCAGCGGCTTGAGACGGAACTGGCGCAGCTGCGCGAAGAATTGCGCGAGGCCAAGGAGATCGCCGGTGGTGCGCGGGGCGAACGCGACGCCGAGGTCGAAAAGCTGTTGAAGCGCCTGCGGGAACAAGGTGTCCAGCTGCGCCAGGCGAAGGACGCCGTCGCCGAGGCGCACGCTCGGCTGGAGAGCGGAGGCGCCGAGAGCGCCGAAGAGATCAAGGCGCTGAAGGCCCAGTTGGACCGTGAGAGGCAGCGTGTCGCGACAGAGCGGGCGCGGGCGGAGAAGGCCGTCACGGACGCCGAGATCGCCCGTCAGTCGGCCCGTGAGGCGCGTCAGGCCGACGAGGTGAGGCTCGGGCTGCTGCTGGACACGATCGAGGGCGCCGTCGGCGGGCTGCGCCGCGAACTTTCGGTGAGCGCGCGGGGTCAGCGTCCGGCGGACATGGTGCGCGGCGCGACGTCGGGTCTCGGGGCGGGTGGCAAGATCCAGGACGTCACCGCGCTCGACCGGCACCTCGCGCTGCCCAACGTGCACCTGATCGTCGACGGCTACAACGTCACGAAGACCGGTTATCCGGAGCTGGCGCTTTCCGACCAGCGCGACCGGCTGATCCACCAGCTTTCCGCGCTCGCCGCGCGGACTTCGGCCGAAGTCACCGTCGTGTTCGACGGTGCCGGCGTGCTTTCCGTGCCCGCCGCGGTGCCGCGCGGGGTGCGGGTGCTGTTCTCCGAACGCGGGGTGCTCGCGGACGACGTCATCCGGTCCCTCGTCGCGGCCGAGCCGCCGGGGCGGCCGATGGTGGTCGCGAGCACGGACCGGGCGGTGGCGGATTCGGTGCGGGGCAAGGGCGCGCATCCGGTGCCGTCGGCGGTGCTGGTGTCGCGGCTCAGCCGGGTGTGACGCGTCTCGTGAGTGGCAAAGACGGTTAGAACCGTCCTTGGCACTCACGAGCAGGCCAGGCAGGTGACGCGCCGGGCGGCCGGTCGCCAGCCCTCTCGGACGAGGATCGCGCGGACCTCGGCCGCGACCTCGCACGGTGAGTTCCGGACGTCCTGCCAGCCGTAGACGAGGCGTGCCCGGCCGGCGAGTTCGGCGGCGTTGTCTCGTCGACGGTCCCGGAACGCGACGGAGGCCATCGCATGGGTCGCTCGCCCGTCCAGGCGGACGGTCAGCGCCGCCCCGTGCGAGTCGTACGTGACGTCCTCCCACAAGGTCTTCCCATCGACTTTGATCGCCGTCTGCCGGTCACCCGGTGGTAGACCGTGTCGCTCCTCGACCTGTTCCTTGAACTCCACTTCGAGCGCGGACATCAGGCCTCCGTCCACCAGTTCGAGGCCTCGCTGGATCTCGGCGCGGAAGCGGAACGGCGGGCGCATCGAGACGCAGTCGCGCATCGCGGACACCGGGACCTTGCTCCGGCTCACCAGATCGACGACGACGTGCACCGCGTCTCGCCCGGTGGGCTGGGAGACCGCCAGATCGACGATCGTGTCCGTGGGCTTCGTACGAGGCGGCCACGCCTCGGCCGTGGAGTACGGGAGCGCTCGCGACCGGTGGACCTTCACCAAGGGGGATTGGGAAACGGCGGAACTGGCATACGGAACGGTGATCTCGATCGGACCCTCTTCGATCGGAAGGAGACGCCATTCCTCGGCCGCCGTGCGATGGCTGAGAACGGCGTGTCCACCTCCATAGCGGAGGGCGGCGTGCATTCTCGCGTTTCGCGGGAGGGGGCCGGTGAAGGTCGCGTAGACCCGCGGCAGGACACGCTGCCAGCGTCCGGCCTCCAGATTGGCGACGATGTCCGCCTTGGTGTGTCCATAGGCGAGGAGCTGAGCTCTGGTGACGATCCCGTGCTGCTCCTGCAGCAGGACAGGCCAGCTCGGCCGTTGTTCGGCCGGGATGGCTTCTTCCGACCAGCGTTTGTGTAGGGGCACGCCGTTCACACTGACCGGAGCAGAGCACCGAAAGAGCCCGCAGGCGCAAGTTGTGGATGGAACAGGCGGTTGTGGACAGCTCAAGTCTCGTGAGTGTTCAGGACGGTTCTAACCGTCCTGAACACTCACGAGGCGAAACTGTCGGTGGTCGCTCTTAATGTGCACCTCACCACTGAAAGTGAGGAGTCCGAGATGGACGACAAGGCCATCGCCGATATAGCCGACATAGAGACGCTCGTCATCGATTGCGACCGGTGCGCGGTCCGCGGTGACGCATGTCATGACTGTGTCGTCAGCGTCCTTCTCGGCGCGCCGCTCGCGCTCGAATGGGACGCCGACGAGCGGAAAGCGGTCGACGCGCTCGCCGAAGCCGGGATGGTCCCGCGCCTCCGGATGGTCGAGATCGTGGAGCAGGAGCGCCGGAAATCGGCCTGAGGACACGCCTCGACCGGGGTATTCGACGAGTGGTCGATCCGATCGGGTGAACGGTAGGTAGTCGTGATCGGCCCCAGGTTGTAACGCCCGTCACACCTTTCCGCTCATGCTGGTCCGAAGGTGTTTCGGCGCATCACGGAGAGTTTTTGCGCTTCCCATGGTGGACGCGGTGCCCGTGGTTTCGTAACCTGTCCGAGATCTCGTGGCCGGAAGTCGTCGCCAGACGGCGACACGAGATCGCCACTGAGGCAGCTTTGTCGGGGAGCTGCACCGGAACCAGCCAAGCGCCAAACCTGTTGCGATAGCACTCGGCCAGGCGCGAGGCGGGAACGCGGGGAACCGCGCGGGCCACACGGTCGGCGTCGCGGCTTCGCGGAAGAGGGCCCCCGACCTCTTCGTCCCGGGTTCCGAGTCGGTGGCCGACAGCAAAGGAGACACGCGCGACCGTGCAGTCGCATCCAGTCAAGCGCGTGGTGTCAGGAGCTTTGGCCGCGGCCGCGGTGATCACCGCGGTGACAGTGGCCCAGCCTTCAGCCACCGCTGCCCCAGGCCCCGCCCTCCAGCAGCCCCCGTCCGGCTCGGACGCTCTCGCCAAGTACCGCGACCTCGCGGCACAGGCCGAGAAGGCGAACGAAGACCTCCTCAAGGCGAAGGACGACCTCGCCGCGAAGCAGGGTGAGCTCGACAAGGCGACCGCGGACGCCGCCGCAGCCAAGGAGCTCGGTATCAAGGCGGCCGGTGACGAGAAGACCTTCCAGGCCGAGGTGAACAAGTTCGCCGGTGCCTCCTTCACCAGCGGTGTGCAGCTGAACAAGCTGTCGTCGCTGCTGTCGGGAGCGTCGACCCAGGACTTCCTGGAGCGTTCCTCGGCACTCGAGGTCCTCGCCGCGAACAAGAACACCGCTCTGACCAACCTGAGCGGTGCCGTCGCCCAGGCCGCGGCCGCGGCCAAGCAGGCGGCGGACGCCCAGAACACGGCCACCGCCGCCCGTGACACGGCCGCCAAGCTGACCACGGACATCGAGGCGCGCCAGAAGACGCTGGCCGACCAGCTCAAGGAGATCGAGCGGGCCGGCGGCAACCTGAGCGCCTCGGATCGCAACGCCCAGAAGGACAAGGGCGGCGCGTTCCCCAACCTGCCCGCCCCGGGGCCCGCCGCGGCGGCGGCCCTCGCGGCCGCGAAGAGCAAGCTCGGCAGCCCGTACGGCTGGGGTGACACCGGACCGTCGTCCTTCGACTGCTCCGGTCTGATGCTCTGGGCGTACAAGCAGGCCGGTTTGACCCTGCCGCGGTCCAGCCGTCAGCAGTCGACCTTCGGCGCCCCGGTGCAGAGGTCGCAGCTCCAGCCGGGCGACCTGGTGTTCTACAACTCGCCGGTCTCGCACGTCGGCATGTACGTCGGCAACGGCATGATGGTGCACGCGCCGACCACCGGTGACGTCGTCAAGGTGTCGCCGCTGCAGAACAACTACGTCGGCGCCCGTCGCCCGACGGCCTGACGAACAGACGACAAGGGGCGGTACCGCGCAAGCGGTGCCGCCCCTTTCGCACGCGGCGGGCCAAGTAGCCTGCAGGGGTGCTGAGGACCCTGCTGGTGACCAACGACTTCCCGCCCCGGCCGGGCGGTATCCAGAACTACCTGAATTCGCTGGCCACCCGCCTGCCCGCCGACGACCTGGTCGTCTACGCCCCCTCCTGGGAGTCGAGCACCGGCTCGCACGGCGAGTTCGACGCCGCCGCCCCGTTCGAGGTGGTGCGCCATCCGACGTCGCTGATGCTGCCGACCCCGGACGTGCTCAAGCGGGCGAAGGAGATCATGCGCGCCCGCGACTGCGAGGCCGTCTGGTTCGGCGCCGCGGCGCCGCTGGCGTTGCTGGGGCATCCGCTGCGTTCGGCGGGCGCGCGCCGGGTGCTGGCGTCGACGCACGGCCACGAGGTCGGCTGGTCGATGCTTCCTGGTTCACGGCAGGCATTGCGGCGGATCGGCGACACCGTCGACGTCGTCACCTACGTCAGCAAGTACACGCGTTCCCGCTTTTCGGCCGCCTTCGGTCCGATGGCGGGACTGGAGATGCTCCCGTGCGGCGTGGACACCGCGCTCTACCGGCCGGATCCGGCCGCGGGCAAGGAGATCCGCGAGCGGCACGGCCTCGCCGACCGGCCGACGATCGTCTGCGTTTCGCGGCTGGTGCCGCGAAAAGGCCAGGACATGCTGATCAAGATCCTGCCCGAGCTCCGCAAGCGCATCCCGGACGTGGCGCTGCTGCTCGTCGGCGGCGGCCCGTACCGCAAGACGCTCACCGGGCTCGTCGAAGCGCTGGGGGTCGAAGACAGCGTCGTCATCACCGGATCGGTGCCGTGGAAAGAGCTGCCCGCGCATTACAACGCGGGCGACGTCTTCGCGATGCCGGCGCGGACGCGCGGGAAGGGGCTCGACGTCGAGGGTCTGGGCATCGTGTACCTGGAAGCCTCCGCGACCGGCTTGCCGGTCGTCGCCGGGAATTCCGGTGGTGCGCCGGAAACGGTGCTGGACGAGGTCACCGGGCACGTCGTCGACGGACGCGACGAGCAGCAGCTGAGGGAGACGCTGGCGGCGTTGCTGGCCGATCCGGTGCGGGCACGGCGGATGGGGGCCGCCGGTCGCGACTGGGTCGGCGAGAACTGGCGGTGGGACACCATGGCGAGCCGGCTTTCCGTCCTGCTCGACGGCGACCCCGTCGCGGCGGTGCGCTGAGGAATCAGGGTTCGTAGCGCGCCGGATGCTTCGGATCGTCGACGCGGATCACCACGTCCGACAGCGCCGACGGATCGATTTCCTGTTCGTAGCGCGCATAAGCGGGGAGCGCCCAGGCGTCCGGCACCCGCCGCCTCAGCGCGCCGGGGGAGAGCCACAGATGCACGCTCAGGTCGAACGCGAGCCCCGCGCCGAACAGGAACTCCCCGTCCAGCAGGACGACGCCGCCCTCGGGCAGTTCGACGCGTTCGGCGCGCGTGGCGCGATCACGGACCGGATCCCACAGCGACGGAAGGACGAGACCGCTGCCGTCCTCGGCGAGCGGGTCGAGCACTTCGCGCCGCAGGGCGCCGAGGTCGAGCCAGTCGCTGTAGCGCGAGTCCGGGTCCTCTTTGCCTCGTTCGAAGCGCAATGAAGCGGGGCGCAGGAAGTCGTTCGCCGAGATCCGCAACGCCGCGCGACCGGCGATGCGCAGGGGATCGACCAGGGCGTCGGCGAGTTCTGTGGTGTTGGTCGCACCGGCCGCGCCGTCGACGGCGACCGCGATCCGGCGGCGGCCCGTGATCGAGGTGATGCGTTCGGTCAGTTCGGACACCAGCAGAGCGGGAGAAATCGGACGGTAGCGCACGGGAAGACATCCTCCACCCGGACCGGTGACTGTCGCACGGTACACCCGATGGGATGATGGCCCGGTGACCAAGACAACGGCCAAAACAGCCGGAAGTGGTTGGCAGGTAGGCGTTTCCCAGACGGTGCCGTACAGCGGCACCCAGGTGTGGGACTTCCTGGTCGGACGCGAAGGTGTGGGCATCTGGCTCGGTCCGGGTGCCGAACTCGGCCACGAGCTGGGCGCGGCGTACGAGACGGCCAACGGGACGACCGGCGAGATCCGCGGCCGCTCCGAAGGCGACAAACTCCGGCTGACCTGGCGCCCGAAGGACTGGGACCACGACTCGACCCTGCAGATCACGGTGAGCGGCACCGACCAGAAGACCACGCTCCGGTTCCACCAGGAATGGCTCGCGGGCGCCGACGAGCGCGAGGAACAGCGGGCATACTGGACCGAAGTGACCGAGCGAGTCGTGGCCGCGCTGGCCGAACGCTGACCGGCGCGCCGGGGAGGCGTACCGATGGGGGAACCGAAGAACCTGGACTGGGATCTCGTCCAGGAGTCACACCGGGTTTCGGCGCTGCTGCGTGAAGAGGGCCCGGCCCGCAAGGTCCGCCTGCCGCGCGGCCTCGCCACCTGGATCGTCACCGGATACGCCGAAGCCCGCGCGATCCTCGCGGATCCCCGCGTGGGCAAGGATCCGGCTGCCATCCAGCGGCTCTTCGAACGCGACGGCTTCGAATCCGCGGCCGACAGCGCCGTACGCGCGCTCGGCGCGCACATGCTCAACTCGGATCCGCCGGACCACACGCGGTTGCGCAAACTGGTCAACCAGGCCTTCACCACCCGTACGGTTTCCCGGCTGCGGCCGAGGATCGAGCAGATCACCGCGGAACTGCTGGACGGCATCGGCGACGCCGAGCGCGTCGACCTGCTGCCCGTTTTCGCCGTCCCGTTGCCGATCCGGGTGATCTGCGAACTGCTCGGCGTCCACGCGGGCGACCAGCCGGCGTTCGCGACCTGGTCGAACACGATGGTCGCCTGGTCCACGCCGGAGGAACTCCAGGCCGCCGCCGCGAAGATGCACGCGTACCTCGTCGACCTCATCGAAGAGAAACGCGCCGAGCCCGCCGAAGACCTGCTTTCGGGCCTGATCCACGCCAGCGACGAAGGCGATTCACTCACCGCGGACGAATTGCTGGCCATGGCGTTCCTGCTGCTGGTGGCCGGGTTCGAGACGACGGTCAACCTGATCGCGAACAGTGTCTTGGCGTTGCTTCGCGAGCCGGAACAGCTGGCCGCCCTGCGCGCCGATCCCACGCTGCTGCCCGGCGCGGTCGAGGAGTTCCTGCGCTACGACGGCGCGATCCACCTGGCGACCATCCGGTTCACCAAGGAAGCCGTGCCCGTCGGCGACGTCGAGATCCCGGCGGGCGAGTTCGTGCTCGTCTCGCTGCTCGGCGCGAACCGGGACGCCGGACGCTTCGAAGACCCGCACCGCCTGGACGTCACGCGCTCGGCGGCAGGGCATCTCGCGTTCGGGCACGGCATCCACCACTGCGTCGGCGCCCCGCTGGCCCGTCTGGAGGCCGAGATCGCCTTGCGCGGGCTGTTGGAGCGGTTCCCCGACCTCGGCTTGGACGCCGAACCGGAAACGTTGCGGTGGCGGGAAAGCACCCTGGTCCACGGGCTGGAGACCCTCCCTGTGCGCCTGCGCTGAGGAGGGCGTGTCGTAGGGTCGCCGGATGGACGCCGCCGAACTCCTCGCGCTCGACGCGGAACACGTCTGGCACCCGTACGGGCCGATGCCGAGCACGATCGACTCCCTGCTGGTCCGCGAGGCGAGCGGGGTCCGGCTCACCCTCGACGACGGCCGCGAACTGGTCGACGGCATGTCGTCCTGGTGGGCGGCGATCCACGGCTACCGGAACCCGGTGCTTGACGCGGCGCTGGCGGAGCAGGCGGGCCGGATGAGTCACGTGATGTTCGGCGGGCTCACCCACGAACCGGCCATCAGGCTGGCCAAGACCCTGGTCGACCTCGCGCCGGAGGGGTTGCGGCACGTCTTCCTGTGCGACTCGGGCTCGGTGTCGGTCGAGGTCGCCGTCAAGATGTGCCTGCAGTACTGGCAGTCGGTGGGGCGCAAGGAAAAGCGGCGTCTGATGACCTGGCGCGGCGGCTATCACGGCGACACGTTCACGCCGATGAGCGTCTGCGACCCCGAGGGCGGGATGCACTCGCTGTGGCGCGGGATTCTGCCGGACCAGCTGTTCCTGCCCAGGCCGCCCGGCGGGTTCGCCGACGAGCCGGATCAGGACTACCTCGGCCTGCTCGCCACCGAGATCGGGCGGCACGCGGGCGAACTGGCCGCGATCATCGTCGAGCCGGTCGTGCAGGGCGCCGGCGGCATGCGGTTCCACCCGCCCGCGTACCTGCGCGCGCTGCGCGAGATCACCGAAGCGAACGACGTCCTGCTCATCTTCGACGAGATCGCCACCGGTTTCGGCCGCACCGGCCGGATGTTCGCCGCCGAGCACGCCGGGGTCGCGCCCGACGTCCTGTGTCTCGGCAAGGCGCTGACCGGCGGGTACCTGACGATGGCGGCGGCGCTGTGCACGCCGGAGATCGCCGACGGGATCTCGCGCGGCGAGTTGCCCGTGCTGGCGCACGGCCCGACGTTCATGGCGAACCCGCTGTCCTCGGCCGTCGCCAACGCCTCGCTGGGGATCCTGGCCGAAGGCGGCTGGAAGTCCGACGTCCCGCGGATCGAGGCCGCGCTGAAGGCCGGGCTCGAACCGGCTCGCGAGCTGCCGTCGGTCGCCGACGTGCGGGTGCTCGGCGCGATCGGCGTGATCGAGCTGGACCATCCCGTGGACATGGCGGTGGCGACGGAGGTCCTCACCGGGAACGGGGTCTGGCTGCGCCCGTTCCGGAACCTGATCTACACGATGCCGCCCTACATCTCCGAGGCGGCAGACCTCGTCGCGATCACTTCCGCAATGGTCTCGGCCGCACAAAAAGCGTAAAAACGGCGAAGTTCAGCCCAAAGAGTGTGACAGCGGCCACAGCAATCCGGAGAGGCCACGCTGGGTACAGAGCGTGGCCACCAGTTGATCTTGGTCAAGCGAACGGGCGAGTCCGATCGGGGTCCTTCTCGGGTGGTTTGCCCCGAAAGCCTGGTATGCCCTAGTTCTCGGGCGCACAAGCAAACCTGAGAAACCTTTGCGTAGCGGACTTTTGCGCGCGGATCGGGTTTCCTGCCCCCATGATCGACATCGTTGGTGACGAGCACGACACCGGGCCTCCGGGCCGCCGCAATCCCGCATCGACCCTCCTGAAGAACCTTCGCCACGACGTCCCGGCTTCGGTCGTCGTCTTCCTCGTGGCCGTCCCGCTTTCGCTCGGCGTCGCACACGCCGCCGGAGCCCCCTTGCTCGCCGGACTCGTCTCCGCCGTCGTCGGCGGGATCGTCGCGAGCTTCTTCGGCGCCTCCGCCCTCCAGGTCAGCGGTCCCTCCGCCGCGCTGACCATCGTCATCGCGGAGACCATCGCCACCTTCGGCTGGGCCGCCACCTGCGCGATGACCGCCGCGGCGGGCGTGGTCCAGATCCTCTTCGGCCTCACCCGCGTGGCACGGGCGACGCTGGCGATCTCGCCCGCGATCGTGCACGGCCTGCTCGCCGGGATCGGCCTGATCCTCGTCCTCGGCCAGTTGCACGTGGTGCTCGGCGGTGTGGCGCGGAGTTCCACGATCGAGAACATCCTGGCGCTGCCGGGCCGGATCGTCGGCCACCACGACCAAGCCGCGCTGGTAGGCGTGGTCACCGTCGGTGTCCTGCTGGCGTGGACCCGGCTGCCGCGTTCGGTGCGCCGTGTCCCCGGCCCGCTGGCCGCCGTCGCGCTGGCGACCGGCCTTTCCGTCGCGGCGGGGATGGACCTGCCGCGCGTCGACCTCCCGAACGGGCTGCCGGGGCTGGGTTTCGTCCCCCAGGCGCCGTCCGGATCCGTGGCGGCGATCATCGCCGCCGTCCTCTCCATCGCGCTCATCGCCAGCCTGGAGAGCCTGCTTTCCGCCGTCGCCATCGACAAACTCCGCGACGGGCCGCGCGCCGACCTCAACCGCGAACTGGTCGGCCAGGGCCTCGCGAACGTCGCCGCCGGTTCGCTCGGCGGCTTCCCGGTCACCGGCGTCGTCGTGCGCACCATGACCAACTTCGAAGCGGGCGCCCGCACCCGGATGTCGGCGATCCTGCACAGCGTCTGGATCCTCGGCTGCTGCCTGTTCCTGGCGGGCGCGCTGCGGTTGATCCCGCTCGCCGCGCTGGCCGGCCTCCTCGTCCACGTCGGCGCGAAGCTGGTCAACCTCACCAATCTCCGCGAGGTCCGCCGCCACGGCGACCTGCCGGTCTATCTCGCGACCCTGATCGGCGCGGTCGCCGTCAACCTGCTGACCGGCGTCGCCGCGGGGATCGCGGTGGCGCTCGCCTTGATGCTGCGCCGGATGCTGTTCTCCGGGATCCACGTCGAACAGGATGGCCCGCGGACCCGCGTCGTCATCGAAGGCGCGCTCACTTTTCTTTCCGTACCAAGGCTCACGACCGTCCTGGCCGAAGTTCCCGAGCGGGCGGAGGTGACGCTGGAGCTGTTCGTCGACTACCTCGACCACGCCGCTTTCGACTGTCTGCGCGGCTGGCAGCGTGCGTACGAACGCGCCGGAGGAACGGTGATCGTCGACGAGATCGGGCATCCGTGGTTCGAACGCGGTAAGGCGGGCGTGCCGACCGTGCGCCGCGGCGTCGCGTCCCGGGTGGTGCCGCGCTGGCTGGCGCCATGGTCGCAATGGCAGGCCGAACATCTCGAACTGCCGAGCCAGCGCGGCGGCAGTGTCCCGTTGTGCCGCGGCGCTTCGGAGTTCCAGCGGCGGACGGCGCCGCTGCTGCGCAGCACCTGGGACGGGCTGGCGAACGGGCAACAGCCGCACACGCTTTTCATCACCTGTGGCGACGCGCGGATCGTGCCGAACCTGATCACCACGAGCGGACCCGGCGACCTGTTCACGGTGCGGAACATCGGGAATCTCGTCCCGCGCGCGGAAGCGGATTTCTCGGTGGGGGCGGCGATCGAGTACGCCGTCGGGCTGCTGCGGGTGCGGGAAGTGGTGGTGTGCGGGCATTCCGGCTGTGGCGCGATGAAGGCGTTGCTCGGGGACGCGCCCGACGGCCTCGCGCATCTCGGCGGCTGGCTCCGCCACGGCGAGGCGACCATGCGGCGCAGGGAAAGCGAAGGGCCGGTGCTGCTCGACGGCGAACGACCGGCGCACGAGGGCGATCGGCTCGCGCTGCACAACGTGGTGCAGCAACTGGAAAACCTGCGCTCGTACCCGGTGGTCGACGCCGCGCTGGCGCGCGGGGAATTGCGGCTGACGGGGATGTACTTCGACGTCGGGAAGGCGAACGTGTACCTGCTCGACGAAGCGCTGCGGTCGTTCACGTCGGCGGCGGCCCCGGTGAAGTCCTGAGGTAGGGCGATCACGCGAGATCGGTGCTTTCGCGTGACGGGAGGGACGACACACGTGATCAGACGGACGACACGTGTGTCCAGGCGGACGGCTCGCGTGTGTCGTCCCTCCAGCCACGCGTGTCGTCCGTTGGATCACGTGTGTCGTCCGACCGGTCATCTGAAGCCCGGTTCAGCCAGACGTTGCGAAAGCCACTTTCCCAACCTTCAACGTTGCGAAAGTGGCTTTCGCAACACGCCACCTTGCCCTACCTCTCAAGAGAACCCGAATCGCCACTCATGTCGGGGGCGGCCCCGGTGAAGTCCCGAGTTAGGGCGATCACGCGTGATTGAAGACCGATCTCGCGTGATCAGAGGCGGAACTCGCGTGATCGCGCGAGTTCCGCCTTCAAACACGCGAGATCTGGCTTCGATCACGCGAGATCGGGGCGTGGGGTTGACCGGGCGCCCAACCGATATTTCCCAGGATTCGGGACCGGATAAGGCTTTTCGCAACGCGGGAGACATCTCCGGGCAACGAATCGGGCCAAAAGTGGGCCACGCCACCCGTTCATAGGGTGATGTTCACTCGATCAGGTGGTGCATATCGGACAATTCACCAGTTTCCTGGTGATCATGCTCGCCAGTTCGAAGAAGCCCAAACCTCTCGCCGTGCTTCGTCACGACCTGCCCGCCTCGTTGGTGGTGTTCCTCGTCGCCGTCCCGCTTTCACTCGGGATCGCTCTCGCGTCAGGGGCGCCGATCGTCGCGGGGCTGATCGCGGCCGTGGTGGGAGGTGTGGTCGCCGGGGCGCTCGGCGGCTCCCCGCTTCAGGTGAGCGGCCCGGCCGCGGGCCTGACGGTGATCATGGCCGAAACCATCGCGACCTTCGGCTGGGCGACCACCTGCGCGATCACCGTCGCCGCGGGCGCACTGCAGATCCTGCTGGGGCTGAGCCGCATCGCCCGCGCGGCGCTCGCCATCTCGCCGGCCATCGTCCACGGCATGCTCGCCGGGATCGGCGTCACGATCGTTCTCGGCCAGCTCCATGTGGTGCTGGGCGGATCGGCGCAGAGTTCGGCGCTCGAGAACATCGCCGAACTGCCCGCGCAGGTCATCGGCCACCACGACACCGCCGCGCTGATCGGCGTGCTCACGATCGGCATCCTGCTCGTATGGCCGCGGCTGCCCAAGGCCGTCCGCAAGGTGCCCGGCCCGCTCGCCGCGATCGCGCTGGTGACCGTGCTTTCCGTCGCCACCGCGATGACCCTGCCCCGAGTCGACCTTCCGGGCGATCTGCTCAACATCCGCTTCGCGCCCGAATTCCCGGACACCGGCTGGGGTGCGTTCGCCGTCGCGGTGGTCACCATCGCCTTGATCGCGAGCGTGGAAAGCCTGCTGTCGGCCGTCGCCGTCGACAAGATGCACACGGGGCCGCGGTCGAACCTCGACCGCGAACTGATCGGCCAGGGCGCCGCGAACATGACTTCCGGCGCGCTCGGCGGCCTCCCGGTCACCGGTGTGATCGTCCGCAGTTCGACCAACGTCACCGCCGGCGCCCGCACCCGGGCGTCCGCGATCCTGCACGGCGTCTGGATCCTGGTGTTCGTCGCCGCGTTCGCCGGGCTCATCCAGAACATCCCGCTCGCCGCGCTGGCCGGTCTACTCGTCCACGTCGGCGCGAAACTGGTGAACCCCGGCCATATGAAGCAGGTCCTCAAACACGGCGACCTGGGGCTGTACCTGGTGACGCTCGCCGGTGTCGTCGTCTTCGACCTGCTCACCGGCGTCCTGCTCGGTATCGCGCTCTCGGTGCTGCTGATGCTGCGGCGCACCGTGTGGTCCGGGATCCACGCCGAGCGCGACGGCGACGAATGGCGCGTAGTCGTCGAGGGCGTCCTGACGTTCCTTTCGGTGCCGAGGCTCAGCCGTGTGCTCGCGACCGTGCCCGACGGCGCGAAGGTGACCCTGGAACTGGTCGTCGACTACCTCGACCACGCCGCCTTCGAGAGCCTGTCGAACTGGCAGCAGGGCCACGAACGCGCCGGCGGCACGGTGATCGTCGATGAGGTCGGGCATCCGTGGTTCGCCAAAGGAAAGTCCGGTGATCCCACGCTGACCCGGACGGCGGCGGCGCGGTCGGTGCCGCGGTTCCTCGCGCCGTGGTCCGACTGGCAGGCCAAGGACGTCGAACTGCCCGGACAGCGCGGCGGGCCCACCCTGCGCGGGGCGACCGAGTTCCAGCGGCGCACGGCCGCGCTCATGCAGCCGGCGCTCAGCAAACTGGCGGGCGGCCAGTCGCCGCACACCCTGTTCATCACCTGCGGGGACGCGCGGATCGTGCCGAACATGATCACCACGAGCGGTCCCGGCGACCTGTTCACCGTGCGCAACATCGGGAACCTGGTGCCCGCCCGCCGGGCCGATCCGTCGATGGGTGCCACCGTCGAATTCGCCGTCGGCGTGCTGAAGGTGCGCGAGATCGTGGTCTGCGGTCATTCCGGCTGCGGCGCGATGCAGGCGCTGGCCACCGGAGCCCCGGACGGCGCGCCGATGCTGGCCTCCTGGCTGCGGCACGCCGAGCCGAGCGCGCGCCGCGAAGCCCCGGTGACACTCGACGGCGACCGTCCGGACACCGAGGTCGACCGGCTGGCGCTCAAGAACGTGCTGCAGCAGCTGGAGCATCTGCGCCACTATCCGCTGATCGCCGAAGCGGAGGCGCGCGGCGAGCTGCACCTGACCGGGATGTACTTCGACGTCGGGGCGGCGCAGGTCTACCTGTCGGACGAGGAGAGCCCGTCGTTCACCCCCGTCGGGGCCGTCACCACATCCGGGGGCTAACGGAAGCCGTTCAGCGCGACTCGATCCGGACCCACTAGATTCAGCGCACGTGAGCATGCTGGTCATGACCGGCACCGGTACGGGTGTCGGCAAGACGATCTCCACCGCCGCCATCGCCGCTCTGGCCGCCGGTCAGGGCCAGCGTGTCGCCGTGCTGAAACCGGCGCAGACCGGAGTGGGCCCGGACGAGCCGGGCGACCTCGCCGACGTCCTTCGCCTCGCCGGTCCGGTCACCACCCGTGAGCTGCGGAGATATCCGGATCCGCTGTCGCCGGAGGCGGCGGCCAGGCTTTCGGGGCTGCCGACGCTCGCCCCGAGCGAGATCGCCGCCGCGGCGAGCGACCTCGACGGCGAACACGACCTGACCCTCATCGAGGGCGCGGGCGGGCTGCTGGTCCGGTTCGACGCCGACGGGGCCACGCTGGCCGACGTCGCGTGGTCGCTGGGCGCGCTGGTCATCATCGTCGCCGAGGCCGGGCTGGGCACGCTCAACGCGACCGCCCTGACCGCCGAGGTCGCCACCAAACGCGGGCTGACCGTGGCCGGGGTGATCATCGGATCCTGGCCGGACGAGCCGGATCTGGCAGCGGTGTCGAACCTGCGGGACCTGCCGGTCGCCGCCGGGGCCCCGCTGCTGGGCGTGCTGCCCGCCGGGCTGGGCACGGCCGGGCCCGAGGAGTTCGCGGACCGCGCCAAGGCGGGCCTTTCGCCGTGGTTCGGTGGGGAGTTCGACCCGGAATGCTTCGTCGGCCGCGCGTCGGCACAGAAGTGACCTGCGTCGCTGTGGCCGAGCCGCCCGGTCGTGCACGATGATGTGCCTTCGCTTCACCGCCCCACCCCGAACAGGAGCCGCCTCGTGACCACTGCCCCGGAGACCGTCGACATCCTCGCCGTGGCGCGTGACCAGGTCCTCGAGCGCGGTGTCGGGCTCGGCGAGGAGCAGATCCTCGAAGTCCTGCGGCTCGACGACGATCACCTGACCGACCTGCTGGCGCTGGCCCACGAGGTCCGGATGCGCTGGTGCGGCCCCGAGGTCGAGGTCGAGGGCATCATCAGCCTCAAGACCGGCGGCTGCCCGGAGGACTGCCACTTCTGCTCGCAGTCCGGCCGGTTCCCGACGCCGGTGCGGTCGGCGTGGCTGGACATCCCCGGCCTGGTCAAGGCCGCCCGCCAGACCGCCGAGACCGGCGCGACCGAGTTCTGCATCGTCGCCGCCGTCCGCGGCCCCGACAAGCGGCTGCTCTCGCAGGTCCGCGAGGGGATCAAGGCCATCCGCGAGGACGGCAACGACATCCAGATCGCCTGCTCGCTCGGCATGCTCACGCAGGAGCAGGTCGACGAGCTCGTCGAGATGGGCGTGCACCGCTACAACCACAACCTGGAGACCGCGCGCTCGCATTTCGCGAACGTCGTCACCACGCACACGTGGGAAGAGCGCTGGGAGACCCTGCGCATGATCCGCGAGGCGGGCATGGAGGTTTGCTGCGGCGGCATCATCGGCATGGGGGAGAGCATCGAGCAGCGCGCCGAGTTCGCCGCGCAGCTGGCCGAGCTGAACCCGGACGAGTGCACGATGAACTTCCTCATCCCGCAGCCGGGCACGCCGTACGAGGGCTACGAGGTCGTCGAGGGCAAGGACGCGCTGCGCACCGTGGCCGCGTTCCGGCTCGCGATGCCCCGCCCGCTGCTCCGCTTCTCCGGCGGCCGTGAGCTGACCTTCGGCGACCTGGGCACCAAGCAGGGCATGCTCGGCGGTATCAACGCGATCATCGTCGGCAACTACCTGACCAACCTCGGCCGCCCGGCCACCGCGGATCTGGCGATGCTCGACGAGCTGAAGATGCCGGTGAAGGCGATCAGTGACGTCCTCTGACCCAGCGGCGTACTGCGTCCACTGTGGACAGACGTCCGACGGTGGCGCGGAACATCCGGCCTGCCACAACCCCAGAACGGCACTCGAGCCGCCGCGGTACTGCACGTACTGCGCGCGGCGGATGGTCGTCCAGATCACCCCGGTCGGCTGGACGGCCCGGTGCAGCCGTCACGGTGAACTCGCCGGCTGACTCCCGCATTTAGTCCTCTGAATGCGGTAGTTGCACGCGCAAGCATCGCGTTCAGAGGACGAAACGCGGGGCGATATGTGCCGGGTCGCGTGCGCAGGGGGCGTCATTGGTTACGCTCTGCACAAGCAGCTCGAGGGAGGAGTCCGGGGTTGGGCGAGACGACGGGTAAACCGGCGCACCTGTCTTCCAGCGTGCCCGACCCCTGGTCGGTGCCCGTACTGCCGAGGCCACGCCGCCCGTTCCCCAAGGTCGTCGTCAAGGCCGATCTGCTGCCGGCGGTCAGCGTCCTGTCGACGGCGGGGCTGCTCGGCTTCCCGCTGGCCTGGCTGTGGGCGCGGATGGCGCCGCCCCAGCGGATGCGGGTGATCAACGACCACGGCGGCCTCGCCCCGCTGGAGCTGGAGAGCTGGCACCGCTTCGACGACCTCGCCGTCTACGGTTTCCTCGCGCTCGGCGCCGGGCTGCTGATCGGCATCGTGACCTGGCTGCTGCGGGAACGCCGCGGGCCGGTCGTGCTGATCGCCGCGACCGGCGGCGCGACCCTCGCGGGCTGGCTGGGGACCACGATGGGCGTCTCGTTCGCCAACGGCCGCTACGAGATCGGCGCGGCGCCCGCCGTCGGCGACGTCATCGCGAAGGCGCCGCAGATCGAATCCCCGTGGATCATGCTCGCCGCGCCGTTGATGACGACGCTGGCGTACACGCTGCTGACCGCGTGGAACGGACGGGAAGACCTGGGCCGCCGCCTCGGCTGACGAATTTCCTCTAGGGTGGGCCAGGACACATCTCTAGGGGGCTTTCTCTTGACCGACGACATCGAGGTTTCCCGGCACAACGCCGTCCGCTTCCCGGGTATCAGCCCGCGCGCGTACGAACACCCCGTCGACCGCGGCGCACTGGCCACCCTGCGCGCCGTTCCGGGGTTCGCGCAGGTCGTGAAGGCGGTTTCGGGCTTCTACGCCGAACGCGGCGAGCGGCTCATGGCGCTCGCGTCCGCGATCCGGGTCGGCCCGAAGCAGTATCCGGAGCTGGACAGGCTGCGCCACGAATGCGCCGAAACACTCGACCTCGACCGCGTGCCGAACCTGTTCGTCGCCCGCAGTCCCGAGGTCAACGCGCAGACGATCGGGATGGACGAGCCGTTCATCGTGCTCAACACCGCGGCCGTCGAGGCGATGGACCTCGCGTCGCTGCGGTTCGTGATCGGGCACGAGATGGGACACGTGCTGTCCGGGCACGCGGTGTACCGCACGATCATGATCCGGCTGATCGGCCTGCAGATGTCGATGTCGTGGACGCCGGTGAGCGCCATCGGCATCCGCGTCGTCATCGCGGCGCTGCGCGAGTGGTACCGCAAGGCCGAACTGTCCTGTGACCGCGCCGGGCTGCTGTGCTCGCAGGACCCGACGGCGGCGTTGCGTTCGCAGATCCTGGTCGCGGGCGGGATCGACCCGTCGAAGATCGACATCCCGGCGTTCCTGCAGCAGGCGTCGGAGTACGAGTCGGTCGACGACATCCGCGACAGCTACCTGAAGCTGCGTTACGTCGAGACGATGTCGCATCCGCTGGCCGTCGTGCGCGCCGCCCAGTTGCAGAAGTGGGCCGCGTCCGAGGAGTACCGGGGGATTTTGGCCGGCGAGTACCCGCGCCGTGACGAGGACGCGCCTTCGTCCACCTGGACCGACGACCTGAAGTCGGCCGCGAAGTCGTACAAGGACTCCTGGAACAGCTCGACCGACCCGCTGACGAAGGTGTTCAGCGACGTCGGCGAGGCGGTGTCCGGGGCGGCGGGCAAGGTGTGGAGCAAGTTCGGTACCGGCAACGGGGCGGAGGATGGGGGTTCTTCGGAGTCGGGCAAGTAGCGCTTCGCAGGTGTCATGAAAGGGCCGTTCAGGACGTTTCTTGTCCTGAACGGCCCTTTCATGACACGGGAGCAGCGACCCGCGAGTGCTATGAAAGGTCCTTTCCTTGCAAAATTTGCAAGGAAAGGACCTTTCATAGCACCAGGGGCGGGGAGGGTGGGCTGAACGGGACTTTCACCGCGTCTCGTGTGGTGAAAGGGAGCTTTCGCCACACGACATGCGGGCAGAGCGCCCTTCACCCTCCCCGGAGGGGCTCAGTTCAGGTTCGAGGGGCGCGTGAACTCGCCGAGTTCCCCCGGCGGCATCGGGACCGCGCCCAGCGTGCTCAGGAACCCGGCCTCCCGCGTCAGCAGGCGGCACGCGATCCGCAGCCGCCGCAGCGGGTTCGTCTCCTCCAGCAGGCGCTGCCGGTCCTCCAGCGGGAGCAGGCAGTCGGCGGTGAGCCGGTACGCGAGCGCCGCGATGTCGCCGTCTTCGGGCGGGGTGGTCCAGTCTTCGTCGTTCCAGGCGGACTCGCAGTAGCGCCGGTGCGCGGCCTTCGCGACGTCGGCGAGCCTGGTCACGGTGTCGCCGTGCACCGTGGCGATGCGGTCGTCGGGCACCCATTCGACCGAGCCGATCAGGTACGGCGCGGAAACACGGTCGATCTCCAGCAGCCGGAACCGGCGCCGCGCGGTGGTGACGACGTCGAATCTGCCGTCCGGCAGCCGTTTCGCCTCGCGCAACACCGTGCTGCAGCCGAATTCGTGGACGTGTTCGGGCCCGCTGACCTCCCTGATCATCGCCGAACGCAGCGCGACTACCCCGAACTCGCGGTCCGGGACGACTTCGGCGACGAGGTCGGCCATCAGCTGCCGGTACCGCGGTTCGAAGATGTGCAACGGAAGGTGTGTTCCGGGCAGAAGCACGGTCTGTAGCGGGAACAGCGGCAAGATCGCCTTCCCGGTGGACTCCTCGCTCGGCTCGGTCACCCGTTCAAGGTACGGGGACCGGGAGGAGTTCGCAGGGCGGTCACTTCCGGGTGGGCGGACGGAACACCGCGAACGGGTCGGTGATCTGCATCCCCTTGCCCGCGAAGGAGAACAGCGCCGCCGGACGGCCGCCGCTGCGCCCGGGCGGAGCGGTGTGGCCGGTGGGCAGGAGCAGCCCGCGCCGGGACAGCACACGCTGCAGGTTCGTCGCGGACACGCGGTAACCCAGCGCAGCCGAGTACAGCCTCCGCAACGCCGAAACGGTGAACTCTTCCGGGGCGAGCGCGAAGCCGAGGTTCGTGTAGCAGAGCTTCGAACGGAGCCGGTCCCGTGCGTGCAGGACGATGGACTCGTGGTCGAACGCCGTCCGGGGGAGCTCGGAAACGTCGTGCCACTCGGTGTCTTCGGGGATCTCGGGGTCCACATCGGACGGTACGAGGCCGAGGAACGCCGTCGCGACGACGCGGGGGCCCGGCACCCGGTCCGGCGCGCTGAAGACCGCCAATTGCTCCACATGCTTCAGCTGGCGTACGTCGACCTTCTCCGCGAGCTGCCGCCGGATGGACGCCTCGACGTCTTCATCCGGGCGAAGCCTGCCGCCGGGAAGGGACCAGCGACCCAGGTGCGGATCGAGCGCGCGCCGCCACAGCAGGACCCGGAGTGTGTCCGAGCGCACTTGAAGGACCGCTCCCAAGACCTCGTGGGCGAGGGGGGTCTGGGTGTTAAGATGACTTCGCACGGTTTTCGATTATAAGGCGAAAACCGGAGACAGGTCCAGGAGGGCCAGAACGATGACGAGCACTCTGCAGAACGACTTGACCCCGTACGGTGGCGTGGTCGCCGACGCGGCTTGGGCGGAGGAGGTGCGCAGCCTCGCGCGCAAACGCGACGCCGTCCTGCTCGCGCACAACTACCAGGTCCCCGAGATCCAGGACATCGCCGATTTCACCGGCGACTCCCTCGCGCTCAGCCGTATCGCGGCGAGCAGTGACGCGTCCACCATCGTCTTCTGCGGCGTGCACTTCATGGCCGAGACGGCGAAGATCCTGGCGCCGGAGAAGACGGTCCTGATCCCGGACGCGCGGGCGGGCTGCTCGCTGGCGGACTCGATCACCGGCGACCAGCTCCGTGCCTGGAAGGCCGAGCACCCCGGCGCGGTCGTGGTGTCGTACGTGAACACCACGGCCGAGGTCAAGGCGGAGACCGACATCTGCTGCACGTCGTCGAACGCCGTCGACGTGGTCGCCTCCATCCCCGCTGACCAGGAAGTTCTCTTCCTGCCGGACCAGTTCCTCGGCGCGCACGTCAAACGCGTGACCGGCCGCGAGAACATGCACATCTGGGCCGGGGAGTGCCACGTGCACGCCGGGATCAACGGCGCCGAGCTGGCCGAGCGGGCTTCGGAGAACCCGGACGCCGATCTGTTCATCCACCCGGAATGCGGCTGCGCGACCTCGGCGCTGTACCTGGCGGGCGAGGGCGCCGTCGCCCCCGAGCGGGTCAAGATCCTCTCGACCGGCGACATGGTCCACGCCGCCCGCGACACCAAGGCGAAGTCGGTCCTCGTGGCCACCGAGATCGGGATGATCCACCAGCTGCGCAAGGCCGCGCCGGAGATCGACTTCCGCGCGGTGAACGACCGGGCGTCCTGCCGGTACATGAAGATGATCACGCCTGCCGCCCTGCTGCGGTCGCTGCGCGAGGGGGCCGACGAGGTCCACGTCGACGCCGAAACCGCCGCCCGTGCCCGCGCTTCCGTGCAGCGCATGATCGAGATCGGGCAGCCTGGCGGCGGAGAATGACCGACCCGGTTACCGCTCTCCAGGCGAAAACCCACCCGGTCTGGGAGGCCGCCGCCGATCTCGTGGTGATCGGCAGCGGGGTGGCCGGGCTCACCGCCGCGCTGCGCGCGCAGGAGCTCGGCCTGCACGTCCTGGTGGTCACCAAGGCGACGGTCTCCGACGGCAACACCCGCTGGGCGCAGGGCGGTATCGCGGTCGTGCTGGAGGGCGAGCACGAGCGGGGCGACTCGGTCGGCAAGCACGCCGAGGACACGCTCACCGCCGGTGCCGGGCTGTGCGACTCCGGCGCCGTCCGGTCGATCATCGCCGGCGGTCCGGCCGCGGTGGCCCGGCTGCGGGCCGAGGGGGCGCGCTTCGACGCCGCGGCAGAAGGGCGGCCCGAACTTGCCCGTACCCGGGAAGGCGGGCACAGCGCGTTCCGCGTCATCCACGCGGGTGGCGACGCGACCGGCGCCGAGGTCGAGCGGACGCTGGTCGCGACGGCCGGAGGACGGCGGATCCCGGTGCTGGAGCACCACATCGCCGTCGACGCGATCCGCACGCCCGCGGGCGAGGTCGTCGGGGTGACCGTCCTGGACCACAACGGTGTGCCCGGTGTCGTCCGGGCGCCCGCGGTGCTGCTGGCCAGCGGCGGACTGGGGCAGCTTTATCAGGCGACGTCCAATCCGGAACTCGCCACGGGGGACGGGTTGGCGCTGGCGTTGCGCGCGGGAGCGCAGGTCGCGGACGTGGAGTTCGTCCAGTTCCACCCGACGGTCCTGTTCACGCCCGGCGCGCGTGGCCGGCTCCCGCTGGTCACCGAGGCGGTGCGCGGCGAGGGGGCGACCCTGCACGACGCGACGGGTGCCTCGGTGATGCGCGGGGTCCACCCGCTCGGGGATCTCGCGCCCCGGGATGTCGTTTCCGCGGCCATCACGCGCCGCATGGTGCAGGCGCCCGGCGGTGTCGACGACCACGTCTTCCTCGACGCCACCGGGATTTCCGGCTTCGCCAAACGGTTCCCGACCGTGCACGCGGCGTGCGCGGCGATCGGTCTGGACCCGGCAAAGGAGCCGATCCCGGTCACGCCCGCGGCGCATTTCGCCTGTGGCGGCGTGGTGACCACTGTGGACGGACGATCCGGTGTTCGAGGTCTCTACGCCGCGGGCGAGGTCGCGAGGACGGGTCTGCACGGCGCGAACCGCCTGGCCTCCAACAGTTTGCTCGAAGGCCTCGTGGTCGGGCGACGGGTGGCCGACGCGATCGCCGCCGATTTCGCCATCGGGCGGCTGGCCGATCCGCGTCGCGGTGTGCTCGCGCCTCCAGTGCAGGCGCCGGTGGCCGACCGTGACGCGTTGCAGCGGGCGATGAGCCGGTATGCCGCCATCGGCCGCGACGCGGAAGGTCTTTCGGTCGTGGGTTCGGTGCTGGATCTGTCCGTGACAGAGAGTCCTTTGTGGACACCGAGGATCGTGGAGGACGCGGCGCTCACCCTGGTGGCGGAGGCCTTGGTCGCGGCGGCCGCGCGCCGGACGGAATCCCGCGGCTGCCACGTGCGGACCGACTTCCCCGAACGCGACGACGACAGCTGGCAGCGCGGTCAGCTCATCCGGCTCAGCCCGTCGGGACAGCCGGTGCTGGCCGATCCGATCGCTTTGGAGGGTGTGGCATGAGCGAATTCTCCCCGTGGGTCGTCAAGGCGCTGGCCGATCACGGCCTCGACGTCGCCGACGTGCAGCGCGTCGTCACGACGGCACTGGCCGAGGATCTGCGGTACGGGCCCGACGCGACGACGAACGCCACCGTGCCCGAATCCGCGCGTGCGCTGGCCGAACTCACGCCGAGGACGGCCGGGGTGGTCGCCGGGATCCCGGTGGCGCTGGCGGTGTTCGACGTCGTGCTCGGTTCGAGCCTGGAGATCCTGGCCGCCCGTGACGACGGCGATCGGCTGACCGCCGGTGAGCCCGCACTGGTCGTGCGCGGTCCGGTGCGGGGCCTGCTCACCGCCGAACGCACCGCGCTGAACCTGCTGTGCCACCTGTCCGGTATCGCCACCGCGACCGCCGCCTGGGTGGCCGCGGTGGAGGGAACCGGTTGCCGGGTCAGGGATTCCCGCAAGACGCTGCCCGGGCTGCGGTTGCTGGAGAAGTACGCCGTCCGCGCGGGCGGCGGGGTGAACCACCGGCTCGGGCTCGGCGACGCGGTGCTGATCAAGGACAACCACGTGGTCGCCGCCGGTTCGGTGACCGCCGCGCTCGCCGCCGCGCGCGAGCACGCGCCCGAACTGCACTGCGAGGTCGAGGTCGACGACCTCGCCCAGCTGGAGGAGGCGCTCACCGCGGGCGCCGACGAGGTGCTGCTGGACAACTTCACACCCGACGAATGCGCGAAAGCGGTCGACCGGCGTGACGAGGTTTCCCCGAAGACCCGCCTGGAATCCTCGGGCGGTCTGCGGCTCGACGTCGCGCGGGCGTACGCGGAGTCCGGTGTGGACTTCCTCGCCGTCGGGGCGCTCACGCATTCCTCACCCGCGCTCGACCTGGGGATGGACCTGCGCTGAGGTGAAACACTAGAATTCCCTTGTGTGACAAGGGGATTCTGGAGGAATGGTGGGCTTTGCCGGTAAAAGTGCCGTCGCGGGATGCGTCGGTTTCATGGCACTGCTCGGCACCCCCGTCCCGTCGACGGCGGTCGCCGAGCAGTGCGCCAACCCGACGGGCACCTACACCGCGGCCGTCCCGTGGGGACAGCGGCTGATCGATCCCGTGCGGCTCTGGCCGCTGTCCCGCGGCACCGGCCAGCTGGTCGCGGTGATCGGCACCGGCGTCGACGGCGGCAACGGCCAGTTCGCGCCGGGGCAACTGCTCGGCGGGCAGGGAACCGAGGCCGAAGACTGCGACGGACGCGGCACGATCGCCGCCGGGATCGTCGGCGCGCAACCGGATCCGTCCACGACGTTCACCGGGATCGCGCCCGGCGCCAAGATCCTGCCGATCCGCTACACCCAGGTGAACGGCGGCGGCGATCCCGGGCAGCTCGCGGGCGCCATCGAAACCGCGCTGAACCGCGGCGCCGGGATCATCCTGATCGCCGTCCCGGCCGCTTCCGACAGCCCCGCGCTGACCGGCGCCGTCTCGCGCGCCAAGGAGAAGGGCGCGCTGATCGTCTCGCCCGCCGCGGGGACCCAGCAGGGCCAGACGTCGTACCCGACGGCCACGCCGGGCGTGCTCGCCGTGGGTTCGACGAATCAGGCGGGCGAGGCCGTGCAGACGGAATCCGGTTCGTACGTGGGGATTTCCGCGCCCGGCGCCGAACTGGTCAGCACGTCCGCCGGCGCGGGCGGGACGGTGGCGCACCGGTGGCCGGTGAGCGACCCGAGCCTGGCCGCCGCGCATGTCGCCGGGGTCGCCGCGCTCGTGCGCGCGTATCACCCCGAGCTGTCGCCGGAGCAGGTCGTCGCGCGGCTGACGCTGACCGCGCACCGGGGCCCGAGCGGTGGGCACGATCCCCGCCGGGGCTGGGGCGCGATCGACGCCTACGCCGCCGTTTCCGCCTCGATCCCCGCCGGTACGCCCGGCCCGGGAGGGCCGCCGAGCGTCGGTCCGGACACCTTCGTGGTCCCCGCGGCGGCTCCGGCACCCACCAGGGCGGACAAGGTCTCCGGTGTGCTCGCCATCTCCGGGGTGGCCCTCGCCATCGCGGCGGGCGTCGTGGTGGCGGCGGTCCGGCGGGGCAAGCGCCGGGGCTGGAAACCTTCGCGATTCCGCGCCTCGTGAGCGGCAGCGGTGTACTGGGGGACACCGCCACCGCCCACGAGGTCTTTCGCGACCCCCTGGGGTTTTAGGGGACGGATACGCAGGCTGTCGAGCCCACGATGGCCACGCCGTCGCCGACGCGGGAGACGTGCACGTTGAAGTCGGCGCCGTCGCGGCTGAACTGCGCGATCAGCTCACGCGGGTTGCTGCGGTCGCGCCACCGCCAGCCCTGGCTCTCCAGCATGGGCAGGACGTCGTCGACGAGTTTGCGGATCGCGTCGGTCGCGTCGTCCACGCGGAGGCCGTACTGCCAGCAGAGCGACCGGCCCGGCTGGGTGGGGTCGCAGTCCAGCTCGCCTTCCACGGTGCGCTCCGCGGTGGTGCCGAAGGTGCCCGCGACACCGTCGATGACCGCCGTGAGGTCCTCGGCCAGCGGGTCGAGTTCGGTGTGCTTCGTGATCATGAACAGTCCCTCACAAGCCTCGTCCGACGCCTTCGATGACCATCTCGCGCAGCGAGCCGCCGGTGAAGCCTTCGTGCGTGACCGCGCCGCCCGTGATCACACCGTAGATGTTGTTCCACGAATCGGAACCCGGTTTGAGCACACCGCTGTGGGAATCGAAACCCCACTGCAGATCGCCGTTCGCGTCGCGGCCGGTTTCCAGTTCGACGACGCCGGGGAAGCGGTCGGGGTCCGCTCCGTGCCCGGCGCCGAGCCATTCGATGAGGCCGGCGTTGCCCTGCGCGATCACGATCGGGTCGAAGGGGGCCGTCATGGAGTACCGCTGCACACCGGCCTGGCTGGCCGGGAGGTCGCTCGGGCTCCAGATCCCGTGTCCCATGCCCGCGGACTCGACGTGCAGCACCTGATCGGCCCTGAGCCCCAGCTGCTCGGCGAGGCCCACGGTCGCGCCGCCGTAGCTGTGCCCGACGGCGGTGACCACCACACCCGGTCCGGCGTGGCTGTCGATCTGGCCGCGCAGTTCGTCGCCGAACGCCTTGAGATCGGGCGCCATCGTCTGCGCGTAGTGCGCGGCAGGGCCTTCCGTGACGACGTTCTGGGGGAAGACCCCGTCGGCCCAGACCACCATCGCGGTCCGGCCGGTGGCGTCCGCGGCGACCAGGCTCTTGCCGAGGTCGGCGTAGCTCTGGAAGTTGTCGAACGAGGTGTTGACGCCGGGGACGAACAACCCGACGTTGCGGGTGCCCGGCTCGATGCGGCCGACCAGTTCGACGATGCGCCCGTTCCCGGACGGGTCGAACCGCAGGATCTGCCGGTCGTTGGCGAGGATGTCCTCGTAGAGCGCGATCCGCGTACGTGCGCTCGCGATGTCGTCGGCTTTCCCGCCCTGTGCCAGGAGGTTCGCGAGCCGCTCGCGTTCGGCCGTCAGCGCGTCGGTGACCTTCGTGCGGTTCTCGGCGATCGCGGTGGCCCACGATCCGCTGTCGGCCGCGCCGCCGACGCCTGCCGGATTCCCGGCCTTGGGCAACGGGTTCTCCGGCATCAGCGACCGGTACGAGGCGGCGACCTGGACGTCGGCGCGCCGGTATCCGCCACCCGCGGCCGTCAGTCCCTGATGGATCACCGTCGCCTTGGTGATCTGGCCGTCGAGTTTGCCCGAGACGTCTTTGATCGTCTTGGTGTACGTGGCCGAAGCCGCGCTGGAAGCCGAAACCTGGCCGAACGCGGTCGCCGGGACGTTCTCACCCGCCAGCGCGGTCTGCGCCGTCTTGAGCACGCCTGCGCGCTGTTCTAGTTCGGCCGCCGCCGCTTCGAGCCTGGCGGGGGCGACTCGGTAACCGCCCGCACTGGATGCCATCACCGAGCCGCCTCTCCTGGTCGGGAAAATCAGTACTGTTCGGGTTCTTCGCCGAGCACGGCGGGAGCGACCGGGGACGACTGGCCCCAGACGTTCTCGGTCTCCACGAGCCACGGCGGGATCCGCCGTCCGGAACCCATGTCGCCGCCCGCGCCCATGCCCATCGGCATCATGGGCATCATCGGCATCGCGCCCTTGGCCGCCGCCGCGCCCGCGGCACCGGCGGCTCCGCCGGCGAGCCCGCTCATCGCGCTGCCCGAGCCGCCGTCGCCCG
>NZ_JBPQFM010000031.1:0-72722 GCF_051373225.1 Amycolatopsis sp. w19
ACAATCACCACCGCGGCCACACCGCACTCGCCGGCAAACCACCCGCCAGCCGCGTCCCCAACCTCCCAGGTCAATACACCTAGGCGCAAGGATGGGGGCCTTCATGTACTTGGCGAGGCGTGAACGGCTACCCGACGACCATCCTTTTGGGTTAGGTTCCCCCTCATGAAGCTGCGCTGGGGTGTCACCGCTGTCGTTTCCGCTCTCGCCGCCGTGTTCCTGCCCGGCGTCGCCACCGCCGCGCCCGCCACGGCGTCCCTGCCGATCGTGCGCTGCGAGTTCACGCCGACACCGGAAAACCCCGCGGCCCGCCCGGTGTTGCCGCCGCTCCCCTTCGCGCTGACTCGCGGCACCGTCGACGTCACCTTCCGCTTCAACTACGGCCCGGTGACCGTCCGGCTGAACCGCGCCGGTGCCGCTCCGTGCGCCGTCCACAACCTGGCGAGCCTTGCGCTGCAGCGCTTCTACGACCGCAGCCAGTGCTGGCGCCTGACGAACTCCTCGCGCCTCGGCGTCCTGCAGTGCGGAGACATCTACGAAGCCGAAAAGGGCGGGCCGGGCTACAAGTTCCCGGACGAGGTCGACGGCACCGAGACCTACGAACGCGGCACCATCGCCATGGGCAACCAGGGCCCCGGCACCAACGGCAGCGAGTTCTTCATCGTGCACTCGTTCGCGAACATCCCGAAGAACTACTCGGTGATGGGCAAGGTCGTGCGGGGCATGGAGGTGCTGGACCGGATCGTGGCGAACGGGATCATCCCGACGGATCCGAACGGTCCTGCCGATGGACTGCCCGCGAAGCCGGTGAAGATCCAGAAGGCGACCGTGGGCTTCTGATCAAGGGTAGGGATCTCAACCCGCAGAATTCGGCGAGCACGCTCAGGGCTGATGCCGGACGAAGTCGGGAATCCCGTCGGCCGACGCCGGATCCTTGATCGGGTACAGCGTCATCCCTTCCGGAGCGCGGGCACGCGAGATCTGAATGCCGTGCAGACACGCATTACACCAGAGATGGACCGTGGCGAGACGACTCTCCGGATAGCCGAGATACCTGACTTCCAACCGGTTCTTCTCGCAACGCGGACACGGATGGTGATCGATCCGGTCCGAACCTCCGTCAATGACGGAAATCAGCGTCGAAATCCAGCCGGTTCGCCGGGAATTCCGTTTCACTGCGGACAGCCTCGGAGTTGCCGGGCTCCTTCGAGCCCACCCACGCCCGCCAGTTCGATCTTCGCGCTGTGCGGCGAGTCCAGCAGCTCGACCGGCCGTTCGTAACGCAGGATCATCACGATGCGCAGATCGACCTTCGTCGACCTGTCATCCTCGAAGACCGCGGTGGAGAGAAAGTCGCCGACCGAGACCTGCTCACCACCGAGCCTGATCACTGCTGCCATGACCATCCGCACTTTCGGGTACTGCTGCCGTGGAACCACCATACGGAGTGGTTGTCGGCCGAGCGCAGCTCGATCGAACGCATCACTACCTTTCTCCGACGTCACGGGCGAATGAGTCGAAGTCGTCCCTGTTGATCGACTTCGTAGGCCCCGTCGAGGAAAGGTCCGCCCCGCAATCGGTGGACAGGTCCACAGACCGCGCGCAAAGCGAACATCGACTCTCCTCCATCCGATCCGAAAACGACAATCCGCCCTTCGACGACCCCGGCGAGTCGCGCGGGCAGAGCACCGAGCAGTCCCACGACCACATGTCTCACCGGATGCACGAAACCACCGTTGCCGATATCCGGCAACGACACTTGATCATGAAGGTGGCGATCCGCTTTCAAGGAAACAGATCACCATTGATGATGGTCGACCGTTACCAAATAACGGAACACGCTGTAGCGGCCTTTACTACACACAGAAAACACACAGCCCCCTCACAGGAACCAGTATTTCACCCTTTAGAGTGACGCATCCGCATCGGCCCGACTACCGGTGACGTTCCTGGGGGTTCAAGCATGATGACGCACGAGCAGTACCTGTCCACGAAGAGATTCCCGGCCCTCGACGGGCTGCGCGCGATCGCCGCGCTCCTCGTGGTGGTGTTCCACTACGGAGGACCGTCGTGGGCCATGGCCAACGGGTGGATCGGCGTCCACCTCTTCTTCGTTCTTTCCGGCTTTCTGATCACCACGCTGGCACTGCGTGAAGAAGACCGAAACGGCAGGATCTCGCTCGCGAACTTCTATATCCGTCGTGCGTTCCGCATTCTTCCCGTGTATTTCGCGGTTCTGGGCATCATCATCGTGTTCACCTATCTCCGCGGTCAGTACGCCTCCAGTGGGCTCGCCGGAGCGATGCCGTACTTCCTGACCTTCACCAACGAATTCGCCCACAACGCACCTTTCGGTCAGTCGTGGACGCTGGGAGTCGAGCAGAAGTTCTACCTCGTCTGGCCGTTCCTGGCCTTCGGCATCGCGGCGTTGAGCTTCCCGAAGCGGCTGGGTCTGGCGATCGGCCTGATCGCGCTCATGATCGCCCTGATCCCGGTGATGCCCTACGCCGGCGCTTACTCGCCGATCATCATCGGTTGCGCGCTCGCCATCGGCCTCCACTACCGCAAGGGCTTCGCGGTCCTCCGCGTCTTCACCCATCCCATCGCCTGCTTCGTCCTGCTCGCGGTTCTCGTCGTCCTCCAGATCCACATCACCGACATCGAGGCCTTCTTCCAAGACGGCGGCACGATCGGCGGCACCACGTACGCGGTGTTGGTCGCGCTGTTCGTCACGTCGCTGATCCCGCGCGGCCCGATCGCCTGGCTCTTCTCCACCCCTCCGATGCGGTTCATCGGCGAGCGGTCGTACTCCGTCTACCTCCTGCAGGGGGTGGCGGCGACGGTGGTCGCGCTGTCGATTCCCCAGCTGGGCATCCACCGGACCCTGACCGCGATCGCCGTGACCGTCGTCGCCCTCGTCATCTCCGACGTCCTCTACCGCTGGGTCGAGGTGCCGATGATCGACGTCGGCCGCAAACTGGTCGCCCGCCGCAGGCCCGCACCGCCTCGTCCCACGATCCGGGAAGCCGAACCCGCCCTGGCCAGCGGCTGAGCAATTCAGGCGAAGCGCCCTTGTGCGGGTCCGGTACTCTGGTCGCCAAGGTCGAGAGGCGCTGCAACGGACCGCGGGGTCCGCCACGCTCGGCCCCGGACTTCACCGCAAGGGCGCCTCCCACGACATGGGAGGAGCGCTGGATGGAAACGACCGCCCTGCGAAAGCTGCTGAACGAGCGCATCGTGGTGCTCGACGGCGCGTGGGGGTCGATGCTCCAGAACGCCGGCCTCAAGCCCGAGGACTACCGCACCGAGCGGTTCCAGGATCACCCTCGTGACATCACCGGCGACCCCGACCTGCTGAACATCACCCGGCCGGACGTCGTGCTCGACATCCACCGCCAGTATCTGGACGCCGGCGCGGACATCACGACGACGAACACGTTCACCGCCACGACCATCGGCCAGGCGGATTACGGGCTCGAGCATCTCGCGTACGAGATGAACCTCCGCGGCGCCCAGATCGCGCGCGAAGCGGCGGACGCGGCGGGCGGGAAGTTCGTCGCCGGGTCGGTCGGACCGCTGAACGTCACGTTGTCGCTGTCCCCCAAGGTCGAGGACCCGGCGTTCCGCGCCGTGACCTTCGACGAGGTGTACGCCGCGTACGCCGACCAGATCAAGGCGCTCGCCGAAGGCGGCGTGGACCTGCTGCTCATCGAGACGATCTTCGACACCCTCAACTGCAAGGCCGCGATCGCCGCCGCGCGTGACGTCGCGCCGCATCTGCCGCTGTGGATCTCGGTGACGATCGTCGACCTGAGCGGCCGGACGCTGTCCGGGCAGACGGTCGAGGCCTTCTGGAGCTCCATCGAGCACGCGGATCCGCTGCTCGTCGGCGTGAACTGTTCGCTGGGCGCCGAGGAGATGCGCCCGCATATCGCCGAGCTGTCCCGCCTCGCGGGCACGTACACGGCCTGTCACCCCAACGCCGGCCTGCCGAACGCGTTCGGCGGGTACGACCAGACGCCCGAGGAGACCGGCGGGCTGCTCGGCGACTTCGCCACGGCGGGGATGGTCAACGTCGTCGGCGGCTGCTGCGGCACGACCCCCGCGCACATCAAGGAGATCGCCGACGCCGTCCGCGGGATGGCGCCGCGGCACGTCCCGGAGCCGAAGGCGAACACCCGGTTCAGCGGGCTCGAGCCGTTCGAGATCGGCAAGGACACCGGGTTCGTCATGATCGGCGAGCGGACCAACGTCACCGGATCCGCCAAGTTCCGCAAGCTGATCGAGGCCGACGACCACCAGGCCGCCGTCGACGTCGCGCTGGAGCAGGTCCGCGGCGGGGCGAACCTGCTGGACGTCAACATGGACGCCGACCTGCTCGACAGCGAAAAGGCGATGACCACGTTCCTGAACCTCATCGCCACCGAACCCGAGGTCGCCCGGCTGCCGATCATGATCGACAGCTCGCGCTGGACGGTCCTCGAAGCCGGGCTGAAATGCGTGCAGGGCAAGGGGGTCGTCAACTCCATCAGCCTCAAGGAGGGCGAGGAGCAGTTCCTCCAGCAGGCCCGCCGCATCCGCGACTACGGCGCCGGCGTGGTCGTGATGGCCTTCGACGAGCAGGGCCAGGCCGACACGGCCGACCGCAAGGTCGAGATCTGCGGGCGTGCCTACGACCTGCTCACGAGTGAGGCCGGTTTCGTCGCCGAGGACATCATCTTCGACCCGAACGTGCTCGCGGTCGCCACCGGGATCTCCGAGCACAACGGGTACGCCAAGGCGTTCATCGACGCGCTGCCGCGGATCAAGGAACGCTGCCCCGGCGTGCACATCAGCGGCGGTATCTCGAACCTCTCGTTCTCCTTCCGCGGCAACAACGTCGTGCGTGAGGCGATGCATTCGGCCTTCCTGCTGCACGCCGTGCGCGCCGGGCTGGACATGGGCATCGTCAACGCCGGGCAGCTCGCGGTCTACGAAGACATCCCCAAGGATCTGCTGGAACTGGTCGAGGACGTGCTCTTCGACCGCCGCGAGGACGCCACCGACAGGCTGGTCACGTTCGCGGAAACGGTCAACGGCAAGGGAACCCAGCGCACGGTCGACCTCTCCTGGCGGGAGAACACGGTCGAGGCGCGGCTGAGCCACGCGCTGGTGCACGGCATCGTCGACTACATCGAAGAAGACACCGAGGAAGCGCGTCAGAAGCTGCCGAGGCCGCTCGAGGTCATCGAAGGCCCCCTGATGGACGGCATGAAGATCGTCGGCGACCTGTTCGGATCCGGGAAGATGTTCCTGCCGCAGGTGGTCAAGAGCGCGCGCGTGATGAAGCGGTCGGTGGCCTACCTCGAACCGTTCATGGAGGCCGAGAAGGAGAAGGCGCGCCTCGAAGGCCGCGTCGAAACCCGCCAGGGCAACGGAAAGGTCGTCCTGGCGACGGTCAAGGGCGACGTGCACGACATCGGCAAGAACATCGTCGGCGTCGTCCTCGGCTGCAACAACTACGAGGTGATCGACCTCGGTGTGATGGTCCCGGCTTCGGTCATCCTGGACACGGCCGTTTCCGAGGGCGCCGACGCCATCGGGCTTTCCGGCCTGATCACGCCGTCGCTGGACGAAATGGTCAACGTCGCCGCCGAAATGGAGCGGCGCGGGCTGAAACTGCCGTTGCTGATCGGCGGTGCGACCACCTCGCGCCAGCACACCGCGGTCCGCATCGCGCCCGCGTACGAACACACGACAGTGCACGTCCTCGACGCCTCCCGCGTCGTCGGCGTCGTCGGCGACCTGCTCGACGCGGACCGCGCCGAAATCCTCGACAAGAAGAACCGCGAGGACCAGGAAGACCTGCGTGTGCAGCACGCGAACAAGCAGCGCACGCCGTTGCTGACGGTCGAGCAGGCCAGGGCCAACCCGGAGAAGGTCTCCTTCGACGACATCCCGACGCCCGCGTTCACCGGCGTCCGGTACGTCTCGCCGTCGCTCACCGAGCTGCGCGAAATGATCGACTGGACCTTCCTGTTCCTGGCCTGGGAGCTGAAGGGCAAGTACCCGGCGATCCTGGACAACCCGGTGGCGCGCGAGCTGTTCGAAGACGCGAACACCCTGCTGGACCAGATCATCGCCGAGGAGCGGTTCCAGGCCAAGGGCGCGTACGCGTTCTGGCCGGCGCACTCCGAGGGTGACGACATCATCCTCGGATCGGGCGTCAAGTTCCCGATGCTGCGCCAGCAGACCAAGAAACCGCTGTCGCGGCCCAACCGCTGCCTGGCGGACTACATCGCCCCGGCGGGCGCGGGCGATCACCTCGGCGGCTTCGCGGTCACCATCCTCGGTGCCGAGGATTTCGCGGCCGAGTTCGAGGCGAAGCAGGACGATTACCGCGCCATCATGGTGAAGGCGCTCGCGGACCGGCTCGCCGAGGCGTTCGCCGAGCATCTGCACCTCCAGGCGCGGCGGGACTGGTTCGAACCGGACGCCGATCCGAAGCTGGAAGACCTGCACGCCGAGAAGTTCCGCGGCATCCGCCCGGCGCTGGGCTACCCGGCGAGCCCGGATCACAGCGAGAAGCAGGAGCTGTTCGACCTGCTCGACGCGGGCAGCTTCGGCATGGCACTGACGGAATCGTTCGCGATGACGCCGGCGGCGAGCGTCAGCGGGCTGATCTTCGCCCACCCTGCTTCGCGGTACTTCACCGTCGGGCGGCTGGGCAAGGACCAGATCGAGGACTACGCGGTCCGTCGCGGCCTCGAACTGTCCACAGTGGAACAGTGGCTCCGCCCGAACCTCGCCTACGACCCCGAATGACACAATGATCCGGTGACTGCCGAGGGCTCGGACTTCCTGCAGCTGGACATCGGGGACGCACCGCCGGGGCGCCGGTCGGACTGGCTGGCGTCGCGGTTGCGGCACGCCATCTCCGACGGCCGCCTGCCGGTCGGCAGCAGGCTGCCCGCGACCAGGGCGCTGGCCGCGGACCTGCGGGTCTCTCGTGGGGTGGTGACCGAGGCCTACCAGCGGCTGGTCGAAGACGGTCACGTCGCCGGACGCGGCCGCGCGGGCACGGTGGTCGTCGCGGCGCCCGCGCGGACGAAGGAGCAGGCGGCACCCGGTCCCCCGGCCGCTGGCACGATCTTCCAGCCCGCGCCCGGGATCGGCGTCTTCGACTCGCTGCGGTCGACCCCGGCGCGGATCGACCTGTCCCCCGGCGTGCCGGATCTGACGGCGTTCCCGCGGACCGCCTGGTTACGCGCGGAACGCACCGTGCTCAACGACCTCTCGGCGGCGGCCTTCGGCTACGGCGACCCGCGGGGCGCGCCCGCGTTGCGGCTGGCCATCGCGCACTGGATCGCCCGCACCCGGGGCATCACCGCCGACGCCGACGACGTGCTGATCGTCGCCGGTGTCGCGCAGGGTCTCGGTTTGCTGGCGCAGGTGCTGCGCGACAACGGGATGTCCGAGATCGCCATCGAGGATCCGAGTTCGCTGGGCGCGCGGCAGCATCTGCACGACCGGCGGCTGGCGACACCGCCGATCCGGGTCGACGAAGACGGGATCGACGTCGACGAACTCGTCCGCAGCGGCGCGCCCGCCGTGCTGCTCACGCCCGCGCACCAGTTCCCGACCGGTGTCGTGCTCGGCGGGGAACGCCGTCGCGAGCTGATGCGCTGGGCCGCGGACGGCGGGCTGATCATCGAGGACGACTACGACGCCGAGCACCGCTACGACCGCCCGCCGGTCCCCGCGCTGCGCTCGATGCTCGCCGAGCAGGTCTGTTACGCGGGCAGTGTGTCGAAGTGGCTCGCGCCCGCGCTCCGGGTCGGTTGGATGCTGGTGCCGCCGCGATACCGGGACGAGGTGGTCGCGGCCAAACGGTTCGCCGACCTCGGCAACGCCGTCCTCCCGCAGCTGGTGCTCGCGCATCTCATGGAATCCGGCGAGATGGAACGGCAGCTGCGGTTCGTGCGCAAGCGGCATCGCCGCCGCCGGGACGCGATGATCGACGCGCTCCGGACGCATCTTCCGGACGCCGTGGTGCACGGCGCCGCCGCCGGGCTCCATCTGACGATCACCTTCGACGGCGAGTTCTCCGACCTCGACTTCGCCGCCTCCGCGCTGGAGCAGGGGGTGAAGGTGCAGCCGCTGTCGTGGCACTGTCAGCGGCCGATGAATCCCGGCCTCGTCCTCGGGTACGGGGCGAGCCCGGCGAGCGACATCGCCGAGGGCATCGCGACCCTCGGCCGCCTTCGGCGCTAGCCACCCCCGCGTTTCGTCCTCTGAATGCGGTGGTTCGACGGCGAACTACCGCATTCAGAGGACGAATTGCCCGAGGAAGGCCAGGAGCACGGCCGGGTCTTCGACGTGGGCGTTGTGACCCAGTCCGGGAAGCTCGACGGAAGCATCGCTGAGCGCGCGAAGCTGTTCGGGCCGGCTCATGGGGTCGTGCTCACCGGCGGCGAGGGCGACCGGGCAGCGCGCCGCGCCGAGCAGGCCGGGCATGTCGGGAGCGCCGACCGCGAACGCGCGGGGGTCCAGGGCCAGTCGCCAGCCGCCCTCGGTTTCGACGATGCCGTCGGGATCCGCTTCGGCCAGGCCGGTGAGCCCGGCGATCTTGAGAAACGCTCGTTCGGCGTCCTCGCGGGCCGGGAACACCCTGGGCGGTTTCGCCGCCATGTCGGCGGCCTTCGCGAGGTCGGTCTCGCTCCAGTCGACCTTGACGCCCACCGCGAGCAACCCGTCGACCCGGAGCCCGAACCACCCGCTGGCCAGCACGAGCCCGACCACGCCGCCCAGGGAGTGGCCGATCACCAGCAGCGGACCGCGTTCCGGGAGCGCCTCGGCGACCGCCGCGGCCAACCCGCCGAACGAGTAGTGCGCCGAGTGCGGTGAGGCCCCGTGCCCTGGCAGGTCGGGCGCCAGCCAGCGGTAGCCGGGTTGCAGCATCAGGCCGTCCCAGACCGCGCCCGTCGCGCCGAGGCCGTGCAACAGGAGCACGGCGGGGCCTTCGGTTCCGGCGGTGCGCATCTTCAGCTTGTCCACCGGACGGATCTTTCCTCAGTCCCCGGTGCGCGGGCTAGTGTCGACGCCGTGATCACCGATCCGGACGTGTACACGCGGGGCGTGCCGTACGAGCACCTCGCGGCGCTGCGCCGGAAGTCGCCGGTCGTACGCGTGGACGATTTCTGGGCCGTGCTGCGGCATTCGGACGTCAAGCACGTGCTGAAGAACCCGAAGCAGTTCTCGTCGCACCTCGGCGGGACACAGATCCGGGATCCGGCGACCGAGCAGGATCTCGGATACGTCCGGCGGATGATGCTCAACATGGATCCGCCCGAGCATGCCCGGCTGCGGGGCCTGCTCACGAAGGCGTTCACGCCGCGCGCGGTCGACAGGCTGACCGAGCGGATCCAGGGCTGGGCCAGGGAGCTGATCGCCGGGGTCCGGGACAACGGCGAGTGCGACTTCGCCACCCTCGCCGCCGATCTCCCGTTGCTGACGCTCGCCGAGGTCTTCGGGATCCCCGAACAGGACCGGCGGCTGATGTACGACTGGAGCAATCGCGTGATCGGCTACCAGGACGCCGATTACGCGGTGAGCGCGACGGTCGACGCGGGCGACGTCACCGATCTCGCGCGGGCGGCGCTGGCGGTGCGGCCGGTTCCGGGACCGGACGGCGCGATGCCCGATCCGCGCACGCGGGCCGGGATGCCGGATCTCTACGCGTACGCCACCGCGCTCGGCGAGTACAAACGCCGGCATCCCGGCGAAGACGTGATGAGCAACCTGATGGGGCACGTGGAAGACGGCGGCCGGGTGTCCATCGCGGAGTTCGAGAACCTGTTCTGGCTGTTTTCCGTGGCAGGCAACGAAACACTGCGCAACGGCATCCCCGGTGGGATGCTGTCGTTGCTGTCGCATCCGGATCAGTACCGGCGGCTGCTGGCCGACCGTTCGCTGCTTCCCGGTGCGGTGGAAGAGATGTTGCGCTTCTGGACGCCGGTCATGCACTTCCGCCGGACCGCGACCGAGGACGTCGTTCTGTCCGATGTGGACATCCGCGCGGGCGAGAAGGTGGTCGTCTGGTTCTCCGCCGCGAATCGCGACGAGACCGTCTTCGAGGACCCGGACCGCTTCGACATCGGCCGCACTCCCAACGACCACCTGACCTTCGGGCACGGTCCGCATTTCTGCCTCGGCGCCCAGCTGGCGCGGGTGCAGCTGCGCGCGATGTTCGAAGCGGTCCTGGATCTGCTCGGCGAGGCCGAACTCGCCGGTGAACCGGTGCGGTTGCGGTCGAACTTCCAGAACGGGCTGAAATCCTTGCCGATCCGCTGGTAGCGAAGGGCCCCTTCCCGCCCCCGAGCGCGGGAAGGGGCACCTCACCCCCTGATCATTCGGCCGCGGCGTACTCCGGCTCGGCGATGGCGGAGCGAGCTTCGGCCTTGCGCAGCCCGACGACTCCGGACAGCGCCACCAGGACACTGATCACGGCGATGCCGGTGACGACGGTCAGCGCGGGCGCCAGACCGTTCAGCAGCGCCGCCGGGCCGGTGGCCCCGCCGGAGTTGCCGGTCAGGACCGCGGTCACCACGGCGAGCCCGATCGCGCCGCCGACCTGGATCGACGTGTTCAGCAGTCCGCCGGCGAGCCCCTGCTCGTCGTCGGAGATGCCGTTGGTCGCCTGGATGTTCAGCGACGAGAACGCCAGCATGAAGCCGATGCCCAGCAGGATCATGCTCGGCAGCACCGAGCCGGCGTAGCTGGAGGTTTCGTCGATCCGCAGGAACAGCGCGTACCCGATGACATGGGCGACGACACCGGCGAGGATCGTGCGCGGGGTGCCGAGCCGGTCGATCAGTGGCTCGATCCGAGGCGAACCGAAGGCCACGATCAGCGCGGCGGGCAGGAATCCGAGCGCGGTCTGCAGCGCGGACCAGTGCAGCACGTTCTGCAGGTACAGCATCACCACGAACTGGAAACCGATGTACGCGCCGAAGAACGTCGCGCCACCGAGGTTGGCGCGGGCCAGCGGACCCGAGCGCAGGATGCCGAGCCGGAGCAGCGGGTGCTTGCTGCGCTTCTCGATGAACACGAAGGTGGCGAGCAGGGCGAGCGCGAGGGCGAACGAGATCAGCGTCCGAGGCGCGGCCCAGCCGATCTCCGGCGCCTCGACCACGGCGAAGACCAGCAGGAGCGAACCGGCGGCACCGGTGATCGCGCCGGGGAAGTCGTAGCCACCGCCCGTCTGCGGCTCGTAGGACGGGATCAGCTTGATCGCGGCGACCAGCGCGGCGATCGCGATCGGCACCGGCAGCAGGAACGTCCAGCGCCAGCCCACCTCGGTGAGCAGGCCGGAGAAGACGAGGCCCGCGGAGTAACCGCTGGCACCGAACACGGCGAAGATGCTGATCGCCCGGTTGCGGGCGGGACCTTCGTGGAAGGTCGTGGTGATGATGGACAACGCGGCCGGTGCGGTGAACGCGGCGGCCAGGCCCTTGATGAAGCGGGTGGCGATCAGCAGCGCGCCGTCGTCGACGAGACCGCCGAGCAGGGAAGCGAGCGCGAAGACCGCGACGGCGACGAGGAAGACCCGGCGCCTGCCGAGCAGGTCGGCGGTGCGGCCGCCGAGGAGCAGCAGGCCGCCGTAGCCGAGCACGTAGGCGCTGATGATCCACTGCAAGGCGCCGGTGGAGAGGCCGATGTCGGCCTGGATGGACGGGAGGGCGACGGCGACCATCGACACGTCGAGCGCGTCGAGGCCGACGACAACGGACACAGTGAGCAGGACACCCCAGAGGCGCGCGTCCCACCTTGTCGAGCTGGTGGACAGCTGCACGGAAGAACTCATGATCCGTACAGTACATGCACACGCATCTAATGCAAGTGCATTTAATGACTTTGCATAAAATTCATGTGCATGCTAACTTGGGCCGCGTGAGCGACGTCGCCGAAGAAGACCTGCTGCGGGAGTGGCACGACCTGTCCGCCCGGCATGCGGCGGTCTTCGGTCGGCTCGAGTGCCGGCTGCAGGAGCGCCACGGGCTCGGCGTCACCGAGTTCGAAGCCCTCGAACGGCTGGTCACCTGCGTGGTCGGCAAATGCCGCGCGGCCGACCTGACCGAGGTCGTGCACTTGAGCCAGAGCGCCACCTCACGGCTCGTCGCCCGTCTCGAGCGTGAGGGCCTCGTCCAGCGCGCGCTCTGCGAATCGGACCGGCGCGGGATCTTCGTCGTCGTGACCGACGAGGGCCGTCGCCGCTACGAAGAGGCGAAGCCGACGCACCGGGCGACCCTCGAAGAGACCCTCACCATCGACGCCTGACACCGGCGGGTCTCCGCCCCTTTGGCTTGTACATGAAGGCCCCCTTCACTGCGTCCAGCGCAGTGAAGGGGGCCTTCACGTACCTTGCCACTCACGAGGCGATCGTGGTCAGCCCCGCGCCAGCTCCTCGCGAACCGCGGGGACGACTTCGTTCCCCCAGCGCCCGAGCGCGCTGTCGGTGGAGGTTCCGTCCTCGACCGGGAAGTAGATGAACCCCGCCGCGCCGTGGTCGCGCACCGCCGAGACCAGTTCCTCGGCCCATTGCTCCGGTGAACCACCGATCCAGCGCCCGTCGTCGTCACGCGGGGACGCCACCGGGTTTTCCGTTATGCGGCCGGGGAAGTTGTAGATGGTCGCGATCTCACCGGGGTCCCGGCCCGCGTCGACGGCCGCCTGGTCGATCACCGGACGGGATTCGGCGAACCGGGGGCTGAGCCAGTCCGCGGCGTGTCCCGGGATCCAGCCGTCGGCCAGTTTCCCGGTCACCGCGAGGGATTTGGGCCCGACCGCGCCCGTCCAGACCGGCGGCGCGGTCGCGGCGGCGGGCACCAAGCCGTCGACGGAGTAGAACTCCCCTTCGAACGTCACCGGCGCCCCGCCTCCGGAAAGCGCCTTGATCAGGGTGATCGCCTCCCCCATCGCCCGGACCGCCTCGGCGGGCGTCCGGTGCTCCACCCCGAGCTTGGCGATCTCCCGCCAGAGCCCGCCCGCGCCGATCCCGAGCGCGACGCGGCCGCCCGAGAGCGCCGAAAGCGACGTGATCGTCCTCGCCAGCATCGGCGCGGGACGGCTCGGCAGGTTGGTGACGTTGACGGCGGCCGTCACGCGCGACGTCCTGCCGAGGATCACGCCCAGTGCCGCGTAGGCGTCCAGCCGGTCGGCGAAGTACGGGTGATCGGACAAGCTGACCAGGTCGAGTCCCGCGCGGTCGGCCTGTTCGGCGTGCCGCAGAAGGTCGTCCACCTCGCCGACGCCGGTCTCGAGGCCGAATCCGAACAGTGCCATCACCACTCCTTGAGTTCGCAGTACGCACTATTTGTATCACGAACTAGTTCTCGGTGTCGAAGTAAAGAATCTTTGACATGATGTCCAGAACTCTTTACCTTGGATTTCGTGGCACTGGAAGAGAAACGCGCGTGGATCACCGCGGTGGTCACGATCTGCGCCTACGTGGTGTATCTGATCGTCGTCCTCAGCCGAGCGGGCTCCGGCCCGCTCGTCGACGTCTCCTACGTGGCGACGTTGCTGTGGACGATCGGGGCGGCCATCGCGGCCACGATCGTGCTGAACATCGCCGTGACGATCGCCGCGCCGCGTGACGACGACCGCAAAGACCAGCGAGACCGCGAGATCGGCCGGTTCAGTGACCACATAGGACAGTCGTTCGTCGTGATCGGCGGTGTCGCGGCGCTCGTCATGGCGATGGCGGAACTGGACCACTTCTGGATCGCCAACACCGTCTACCTCGCCTTCGTGTGCTCCTCCCTGCTCGGCTCGCTCGCGAAGATCGCCGCATACCGCGAGGGGTTCCAGGCGTGGTGAAACCGACCAAGGTCACGAACTCCATCCGCGCCCTGCGATTCGCCAAGGGCGAGATGACCCAGGCCGAACTCGCGAACCGGATCGGCGTGACGCGCCAGACGGTCATCGCGATCGAGCAAGGCCGCTACTCGCCGTCACTCGAGATGGCGTTCCAGATCGCCCGGGCGTTCGGCGTCGGGCTCGACGATGTTTTCCAGTACCCGGACTAGGAAAAGAGGCAGCCATGAAGGCGATCGTCCAGAACGAGTACGGCACCACCGACGTCCTGCAACCCGCCGACCTGCCCGAACCCGAAGCAGGACCGGACGGCGTGGTCGTGCGAGTCCGGGCGGCGGGGGTCGATCCCGGCGTCTGGCACCTCATGGAAGGCTCGCCGTATCTGGTGCGTCTGATGGGTTTCGGGGTACGGAGACCGAAGGCCCGCGTTCGCGGGATGGACTTCGCCGGTGTCGTGCACGCCGTCGGCGGCGAAGTGACACGATTCCGGCCCGGCGACGAGGTTTTCGGTACCTGTCAGGGATCCTTCGCCGAGTACGCGTTGACCACAGTGGACAGTATCGCCCGGAAACCGGAGCGGCTCGGCTTCGACGAGGCGGCCGCCGTTCCCATCTCGGCCTTCACCGCGCTCCAAGCGCTCCGGGACAGGGGCCGGGTCGCGCCCCGGCAGAAGGTCCTGATCATCGGCGCGGGCGGCGGCGTGGGCACCTTCGCGGTGCAGATCGCCAAGGCGTTCGGCGCCGAAGTGGACGGCGTATGCGGCACGGGCAAGGTCGACCTGGTGCGTTCGCTCGGCGCGCCCCGGGTCTTCGACTACACCCGCGAAGACTTCGGCGGCGGCTACGACCTCATCGTCGACACCGCCGGCAACCGGTCGCTGACCTCGCTGCGGAAGTCCCTGACTCCGCGAGGCACTCTCGTCCTCGTCGGCGGGGAGACCGAAGGGAAATGGATCGGCGCGGTGGGCCGCACTCTGCGGGCGCTGGTGCTCGGGCCGTTCGTGAAGCAGAAGCTCCGCGGCCTGATTTCCACGGAGAACCAGGACGATCTGCAGACGCTGCGCGCGCTCATCGAGGCGGGGAAGGTCACGCCGGTGATCGACCGCGCCTATTCGCTGGCCGAGGCGCCCGAAGCCGTCCGCTACGTGCGGGACGGGCATACGAGCGGCAAGGTCGTCATCACCGTCTGATGTTCTCCCCCGCGTCGACCTCCGGCCATCTCGGCGGTGTTCGGTATCGGAGAGCGATCCGCCGAGCGCCGAGGAGACCACCGATGTCCGTCAACCGCCGGGACCTGTTGCGAGGCGCCGCCACCGCCGGTGCGCTGGGGCTGGCCTGGCCGTTGAGTTCGCGGATGACGGTCGCGCAGGCCGAGGAGGCCGCCGTCGCACTGGGCGCGACCTGGGACGAGGCGCCGTTCACGCTCGGCGTCGCGTCCGGCGACCCGGTCCCGTACGGCGTCGCGCTCTGGACCAGGCTCGCGCCGAAACCGATGGAGTTCGAGCAGCCGCTGGACGACACCGTCGAGGTCGGCTGGGAGGTGGCCACCGACCGCGGCTTCCGCCGTCGCGTGGCGCGTGGGACGGCGGCCGCCACCGCCGGGGCCGGACACAGCGTGCACGTGCCGGTGTCCGGGCTGGAGCCGGGCTCGCAGTACTACTACCGCTTCCACGCGCTCGGCAAGGTCAGCCGGATCGGCCGCACCCGCACCGCGCCGGTCGGGCCGGTCCGGCGGGTGCGGTTCGCCTCGGCGAACTGCCAGGCGTTCCACGACGGGTTCTACGCGGCGCACGCCGGGATCGCGCGGGAGGAGCTGGACTTCGTCGTCCACCTCGGCGACTACGTCTACGAACACGGGCAGGTCGGCGGCAACCCGCTGCGCGACCACGAAGGTCCCGAGGTGCTGACCCTGCCGGCGTACCGGCGGCGCCACGCGCTCTACAAGTCCGACCCCTCGTTGCGGGACGCCCACGCGGCCCACCCCTGGTTCATCACCTGGGACGATCACGAGGTCGTCAACGACTACAGCGGCACCACCCCGTCGTTGCGGGCGCGACGCTCGGCGGCGTATCAGGCCTGGTTCGAGCATATGCCGGTGCGCCCGGACCACCCCTCGACGCCGAGGATCCACCGTCAGCGCCGCTGGGGCGACCTCCTCGACCTGTCCATTTTGGACCTGCGACAGTACCGCTCGGCGCAGAACCTGCCCGACGGCACGATCCTCGGCGCGGACCAGAAGGCGTGGCTCAAGGACCAGGTGACCGGGGCCGGCGAGGCCTGGCACTGCTGGGTGAACTCGATCATGCTGAGCCAGCTGGCGAAGCCCGGCGGCGGCTACATGTTCACGGACCAGTGGGACGGCTTCCTCGCCGAACGCAAGGAGGTGCTGACCCACGTGGCACAGAGCGGCCTCGAAGACCTCGTGGTGATCACCGGCGACTGGCATTCCGCGTTCGTCGACGACATCCGCCCGGACTTCGCGGATCCCACCACCCCCGTGATCGGCACGGAGTTCACCGCGCACTCGGTCACCTCCGGCGCCTACTCCCCCGAGTGGAACGCCACGAACGGACCGAAGATGGGCGCGGCCAACCCGCACCTCAAGTACTTCGAAGGCGACCGGTACGGCTACGACGTCTACGAGGTCACCCCGCGCCGCTGGAGCACGCACATGCGGGTGATCGGCGACCGGCGCGACCCGCGTTCCCCGGTGAGCACCCTGACGACGTTCCACGTCGACCGCGGCCGGGCCGGGTCCTATGAGGACCGGTCCACCAGCACGTCTCCGGCACAGTACCGGCGGCGCTAGGCCAAAAGGGGAGCCGGGAACTCAGAAGAGGGGCGGCGACGCCCTTTCGGAGCAGCGCGGTTCACCGCACGCGTTCTCGTTTCACCTGCCCGATGAATTCACGACAATTCTTCCGTGCGGCTAATCTGGCCTTTCCACTGGGAACCAGACGCGGGAGAAACAATGAAGAAGAAAATCGCCGCTTTAGTCATGGCCGCCTTTTCGGCGGCCGGATTCCTGGCCGCCTCGCCGGCCGCCGCGGCGACCGAAGGCCAGTTCCCGCCCTACGGATGCGACAGCAGTCGCTACGGAATCCTCTTCGGTGAGGGCATTTCGATGACCTGCTTCTCGCTGCCGAGACACTCGGAAACGTACCGGGTGGTCGCCCACTGCGCGTCCGGATCCTCCTTTTGGTACACCGTCGGCCATTGGGTGCCGATCGGTTTCGGCCCGTCGACCGCGGAATGTCACGGCGCACTGCTTTCGAGCGCCTACGTGGCCGGATATCACGTAGACGACTTCTAATATCCGAATGCAACGATGTTGATCTTGGCGGCGCCTTTCAGCGTCCGCTCCCGGCTGGTCCCCACCGGCCCACTTCCGCGGTGAGCCACCGATGCAGGGAAAACGCCAGTTCGACCGGCGCGTCGTACTGGATCAGATGCCCGGCATCGGGAATGACGTCCAGAAGGGCACCCGGAATCGCGTCGGCGAGCTGTTCCGCGCGATCCACCGGTATCCAAGTGTCGTCCGCGCCCCAGATCACCTTCACCGGCAACTCGAGTTCCGGATAGCGGTCCTGGATCTCATCGGTGAACCGGACGTCCGCCTCGGCGATCTGCCGGTAGAAGGCGCGTTGCCCCTCCTCGTCCAGCCAAGGCCCGGTCAGGGTGGCCAGTTGCGCGCCGGTGAGACCTCGCTGGGAGGCCGTCCCGATGTAGGACTCGAGCGCACCCTTGTGCACCGTCGGGGGCTGCGCCTGGAAGACCTCGGCGTTCTCGGCGACGAGCCGGAAGAACTCCGAACCCCATGGCCGCAGCGCGACGACGTCCACCAGCGCGAGCGAGGCGTACTCCGCACCGTGCAGCAGCTTCGCGCGCAGCGAAACGGCTCCGCCGTAGTCATGGGCGATCACGTGCGGGGCGGCCAGCCCCCAATACGTGAGCAGGTCGGCGAAAAGCTCGCCCTGCGTGCCGAGATCGACGGCGTGGCCGGGATCCTTCGACGAACGACCGTATCCGGGCATGTCCCAGACGTGGACGGCGAACTCCTCGCTGAGCGCTCGCGCGAAAGGCGCCCACAGTTGCGCCGACCACGGTGTCCCGTGGCACAGCACCACCGGGGCGCCTTCGCCGAGGCGCTCCCACGCCACCGAACGGCCACGCCACTCGAACGTCCGCGACAACTCCAGTTCGCCGAAACCCATGATCGCGATCGTAGTAGCGGCCGTCCCGCTCAGTCGGGCAATTGCAGTTCCGTATGCCGCTTGGACAGCATCTCCGCCAGTTCCCGGAGTTTGACGTTCATGTTCTGCGACGTATGCCGCAGCACCTCGAACGCCTCCGCGGCGTCGATCCCGCGCCGTGCCATGAGGATGCCCTTGGCCTGCCCGATCGCGTCCCTGCTGTCGAGCGCCTGCTGGAGCTGCTCCTCCTGGAGCTGCCCGCGCGTGACCGCGTGCGTCGTCGCCAAAGCCAGCGACGCGTGCGTCGCCAGAAGCAGCAGCACGTCGCGGTCGGCCCTGGCGATGCCGTGCGGACGGCGCGAGTAGACGTTCAACGCGCCGGACAGCTGCGAACTCGACGCTTCCGGCAGCAAGGCCGTCGACACCAGCGAGTGGAACCCGAGCGCCGCGGCGGCAGGGCCGAAACGCGGCCACCGGGCGTCTTCCGCGAGGTTGTCGCTGAAGGCCGCCGCCGGTCCCGAAACCCGCGCCGCTTCGACACAGGCACCCTCGCCGTACTGATACTGCAGCTGGTCCAGTTCGCCGGCGATCTCGTCGGTCCCCATCGGCGTGTGGAACCCGCCGTCGGGATCGAGGAGGGTGACGCTGACCAGATCCGCGCCCGGCACCAGATCACGCGTCGCGAAGACCACCCGTTCGAGTACCGCCGCGATCGAACCGGAATCCAGCAACGCCCTGGTCAGGGAGACGAACTGGTTGACCAGTGGCCCGGCGAGGAGCCGGGCGCCGTTTTCAGAGGTCACCGGCAGTTCGCCGTCGCCGACATCCTCGACGAATCGGTTCTTGTCCCGCTGCCAGTCGATTTCATCGTCCAAAGCCCGCCTCTCCCACTTCTGCACATCGGCGTGATGCACCACGGGAGCCACCGGCGAGAACCGGCGCCGAGCGCGCACCATCAACCGCCGCAACCAACCCGGTTACCGGCGGATCGGCGCTAACTTCTCAACGCTCAGAACCGCTTTCGGAAGCCGACCTTAGCCGAATGCGATCACCCCGCCTACCGCGACCCACGTTCGGCCCGTCGTGGATCGTCTCTTCCTGGCACGCGGCCGACGAACCGATCGGCCACCTGGCGTAACGCGACGCCTTGTCGGTCATGTTTCATCCGGGGTCCCGGTTGGTACCCAGGCCCCGTAACACCGAGCACTCCGGGGGTGGTCATTCTGTCCTCGCTCCAGGCCGAGGAGCAGCGACGGATCGTCGCTGCCTGCTTCGCGCGCACCGGCCTCACGGTGGAGCAGCTGTGGCTGAGGTACTTCGCGCTCGGTGGTGACGTCAGCGAAGTCGAACTGGAGGCGTTCCTGCAGGGACTGTTCCCCCTGCCCCGGATCCAACGGGACATGGTGGCCCACGCGGTCAACGAGCGCCTCGACGAGATCTCCGGCGCGAGACGGGCACCGTACAGCCGCGAGCCCAGTGAGGACACCCGCCCCCGCGGTCCGCTGGCCGCGCTGGTGGGCCTTCTCGACGGCGCCCACCGGGTCGCCCCGGAGCGGCTGCCCGAGGTCATCGCGGCGGCGGGGCGCGCGCTGGACCTCCGGATAGCGGTCTACCTCGCCGACTACGACCAGCACCGGCTCATCCCGTTTCCCGAGCAGTCGCCCGGCCGGGTACCGCAGGCGATCGAAACCAGCCTCGCCGGTCAGGCGTATCGGCAGGCGGACACCGTGCTGGCCGAAGACTCCGCCGGGCCGCGCTTGTGGGCCACGCTGCTGGACGGCGACGAGCGCGTAGGCGTGCTCGAGGTCGAAGCCGGCCCGAACACCGACCTCAACGACCCCTCGCTGCGCACTCAATGCCATTGGCTCGCGTCGCTGTCCGGCCACCTCATCGCCGCCGCGATGCGCTACGGCGACGGCCTCGACATGACTCGCCGACGACGGAGGCGCGATCCCACCGCCGAACTGCTCTGGCAGCACCTGCCCCCGTTGACGGCGGCGACGCGCGACGTCGTGGTGGCAGGCGGAGTCGAGCCCGCCTACGACGTTCGCGGCGTCACGTTCGACTACGCCCTTTCCGCAACGACGGCATGGCTGGCGATCTTCGACGCGGGCCGCGACACCGAGTCCTCGGGCCTGGTGGTGTCGGCGGCACTCGCGGCCTACCGGTCCGCCCGCCGTGAGGGCCAGGGCCTGCACGGCCAGGAGAGCGCTGTCGACAAAGCGCTTTCGACGCAGTTCGGTGTCGGCGGGTCAGTTCGCGGGACCCTGGCCGAAGTGGACCTCGCCCACGGGGACGTGCGCCACCTCGAAGCGGGCGGGGAAGCACCGTTCGTGTTCGGCAGCGGGCACGAACAGTCCACAGTGGACAGTTTGCCGCGATCGCCGTTCGGCGCCGGGACGCCAGGCCGGGTCTCGACCGCCCGACTCCAGCCTGGAGATCTCCTCGTCCTGCACACCGAAGGCCTCTCGGAGGCGCGTTCCGCCGACGGCGCACGGTTCCCTCTCGCCGGGAGCCTGGGCGCCAACGCCGGACACGTGCCGCCCGAGATCGCCCGCCGCGTGCTGCAGGCGGCGAAGTCCCACTGCCACAACACTTTCGCCGGTGACGCCGGTCTGCTACTCGCTCACTGGCCGGGAACGCCGTGAAGCCGCTCAGCCGCTGAAATCGACGTCTTCACTCATCACCGTCCCTCCCTTTCGGCCCGGCGCGGCCTGATACCGCCAGTACAGGTTCGTGTGCGCGATGACCAGTTCCGGTGCGATTCCGCCCCACTCGGTCTTGTCCACGGTCGTGTGCGCGTCGCCGACCAGCGTCGCGTCGTACCCGCGGACGATGGCGCCGTGCAGCGTCGAACGGATGCAGGCGTCGGTCTCGGCCCCGACGACCACGAGCCGTCCGACACCGCGTTCGGCCAGCACCTTCTCCAGGTCGGTGTCCTCGAACGAGTCACCGTAGGACTTTTCGACGACCGGCTCGGCTTCCTCCTGGTTCAGTTCGCCGACGATGCGCCATTCTTCGCTTCCTCGCACGAGCCCGTCGTCGGAGTGCTGCACCCAGACGACCGGGACGCCTTCCCGCCGTGCCCTGCCGACGAGACCGCCGATCTTCGCGATCACGGCGTCGCGCTCGTAGCCCTCGTCGACGACGGCGTTCTGGACGTCGACGACGAGGAGCGCGGTGTTCGGCCGGTTGTCGAGAGTGGTCATGACGGGTATCCCTCCAGGTCAGGCTGCTGAGGCAGACCCTAGCCCGGACCACCGACAAGAACGGCGATCATGCTCCCGGAACGGCCAGCGCCTTCGTGTTGCGCTGGACATCGGACCACGCGCCGTCCCGGCACAACCCGCAGGAGGGGCCGAAGAACTCCGCGCGGGCCCGCTCGTCACCGGAAAGCCAGAACCGGAACCACGCCGTGATGGCACCGCGGAACCCGCCTCCGTCGCCGACGGGCGTGAAGTGGGTCGCGCCGCGGAGTTCGCCGTAGATCGCGGGGACCTGGTCCGTGAGGCGGTAGCGCGGGATGACCAGCAGCCCGGGAATGACGATGGTGTCGAACTGGCCGCCGAGGAAGAACGAAGGACCCTTGAGTGCCGTGGCGGAGCCCTGCGGCCCCGGTTCGATCGGGATCGTGGTGGTGACGCGCGCGTCGGCGCCGGCGGCGATCGCTCCGCCGCCGCCTTGCGAATGGCCGGTGGCGCCGATGTGCGCGGTGTCGATCTTCCCTTCGTAGCGGCTGCCGCGACGGGAGTTCTCGGCGATCAAGGTCGCGGCACCGGCCAGCATCTCCTGTCCCGAACCGGCGTTCGGCGTGTCGGCCGCCGCGACGACGAAACCGTGGGAGGCCAGATGCCGCAGCAGGCCGTCATACGTCTTCGGGTTCGCGCCGGTTCCGTTGCCCCACAGGATCACCGGATGCCTCTCCAGCCGCGAAGGCCGGTACACGGTGTGGGCGCTGTCGAGGGCTTCGACGGTCACCGCGTAGGGGCCTGGTTCGCTCCATCGGGTGTCGATACCGGTCGCGGCCGTCGCGGCGGGTGCGAGGCCGACGGTGGCGAGCGCGACCATCCCGGCGATCAGTGTCCGTGCGCGAAGTCTCCCCATGATGGCCACCCGTCCCGTTCCGCCTGGACCCCGTTGCCCACGGCGTTCCTCTCAGGGTGTCGGCCCGGTCACCGTACGTCCATGGGGCCGATCACAAGATCGGGCGGACGAGTCTTGTGATCGGCCCCAAAGCGAGGATCAGCCGATGAGCTGCCACAGATGGCTCGGACAGGCGCGGGGCCGTGAGTGTTCGAGTTGCCGGGGAGAGACGAGGCAAACGTGTCGGGGTCGATGAGGGGCGATGGCTCCGTTCACCGCGTCTAATGCGGCGAAGGGAGCCTTCGCCCCGGTCACTCACCCGCCCCGGCCAATTCGCCGCCGGCACCTTTGACTTACTCCTCAATAGAACCACCCAAAACACCACGACCCGTCTTCACCCGAACGTCGAAAGCCCGTCCAGCAACCTGTCGACGTCGTCGATGCTGGTGTACGGTGCCAGCCCGACCCGGAGCGCCGGATCCTCCAGCTTCAAGGCCGCGAAGACCTCGTGGGCGTAGAAGGATCCCGCCGGCGCGACGACGTTCCTTTCGGCGAGATGCCGTTGTGCCTCGCGCTCCCGGCCACCGAGGCCCATCAGCACGGTCGGGGTCCGGTCCGCCGCCTTGCAGTGGACGGTGACGGCGTCGCCCAGCCCTTCCTCCAGCCTGGCGCGCAACGTGTTTTCGTGCTCGTGCAACGAGTTCATCGAATTCGCGAGCCGTTCTCGCCGTGATCCGCCCGCTCCGGGGTCCAGCGCGGCGAGGAAGTCCACCGCCGCCGTCGCGCCCGCGAGCATCTCGTACGGCAGCGTCCCGAATTCGAATCGCTCGGGCACGGTGTCGGGCGACGGCACGAGCTTGTCCGGCTCGACGGTTTCGAGCAGGGCGGGCGACGCGCCGAGCACGCCGCAGTGCGGGCCGAGGAACTTGTACGGCGAGCAGACGAAGAAATCCGCTCCGAGCGCGGGCACGTCCACCAGTTCGTGGGCGGCGTAGTGCACTCCGTCCACGAACACCAGCGCCCCGGCGTCGTGGGCGAGATCGGCGATCCGGCGGATCGGCGGCTTGGTGCCGAGGACGTTCGAGGCCGCCGTGACCGCGACCAGCCTCGTCCGTTCGGTGAGGACGAGGGAATCGAGGTCGAGTTCCGTGGTTTCGGGGTCGATGTCGAGCCAACGGACGGTCATTCCGGCGCGTTCGGCGGCCTGGACCCACGGCCGGACGTTGGCGTCGTGGTCGAGACGGCTGACGACGATCTCGTCGCCCTCGCGCCAGCTTTTGGCCAGGTGCCGGGAAAAGTCGTACGTCAGCTGGGTGGCGCTGCGGCCGTGGACGACGCCTTCGGCAGGCACACCGAGGAAGTCCGCGTAGGCGTCGCGGAAGCCCGAGACGGCGTTCTCCGCGTTGAGTTCGGACGGACTGACCTTGCCCCGGTTCGACAACGGACCGGTCAGCGTCCCGGCGATGGCCTCGGCGACGGGCCGGGGTGTCTGGGTACCCGCGGGTCCGTCGAAGAAGGCGGTTCCGTCGGCGAGGGAGGGGAACTGGAGCCGGAGGGCGGCGACATCGATGGCCATGTCCCCGACTCTGACATCCGGCGAGGCACGCGTAAACGCTTCGTGGCCGGAACTTCCTCCGGCCACGAAGCGTCTCGGACTCAGTACAGCGTCAACCGGTACGCGCCGGACTGCGCGGTGCCGGCGAACAGATACCGGCCGTCCGCGCTGATCGCCAGGGAAAGCACCCTGGAATCGGGCAGCGCGCCGGGCACGGGCGACCAGGTGCGGCCGAAGTCCGTGCTGCGCAGCACGCCGCCGCCGGTCGCGTTGCTCGCGAACCACACCCGGAAGTCGAACGGATGCGGCAGGATCCGGCTGATCTCACGGGGGTCCTCGCCGTCGAAGACCCGGCGGAACGTCTTGCCGCCGTCTTCACTCAGGTGGATGCCCGCGCCGCCGATGAGCACGCGGCCGCCACCCCATCGGCTGATCGAGATCGAACTGACCGGCTGGCTGGTCACGTGGGTCCAGGTCTTGCCGCCGTCGTCCGACCGGGACAGGCCGTCGGAGTCCCCGCCCCAGACCCGGTCCGGGTTCCACGGATCACCGGCGAACGCGATGAAGCCGTTGTCGGTCGCGAGCTTCTCCCAGGTCTTCCCGGCATCGTTGCTGCGGTAGAGCACGTAGCCGCTGGGAGCGAAGGCCGAGACGAGCACCCGGTTCGGGTCGGCCGGGTGGGCGAAGATCGCCCTGGGGAGGCCTTCCTTCGCCTTCGCCGCGAATTCCCAGGTCCGTCCGCCGTCGCCACTGCGGAGCACGTCGAGCGAGAACCCGTTCCGGGTCACCTGCCAGACGACGTCCGGGCGGCCCGGCGAGACGGACAGACGCGCGTCCTCGTGCAGCCGGTCGGCCGGGTGCGACTGCCAGACCCGGTCCGTCGCGGCCACCTTTCCGCGCGGGAGCGGCGTGTTGTAGATCTCCTGCACACCCGCCGCGACGACGCTCTCGCGCAGCAGGTTCCCGGTGGTCACGAGGTCGCGGATGGATTCGCCCGGGACGCCGATCTGCTGGTAGCCCCGCTTGCCTTCGTCCGCGTACACGCCTCGATAGAGCGAGGAGATCAGCGTCGTGGCGGGTTTGCCCGGCCCGGCGGGGAGGTCGATCATGTCGCTGACGCCTTCGCCCGCCGCGGGTACCGGTTTACGGGACCAGGTGCGGCCGAAGTCCGCGCTGACGTCTATGTCGTTATACGTCGACACGTACAGCCGTCCACCGAGGAAACGCGGTTCGCGCAGGGTCTGCTCGCCGGGATCGCGCCGCAGCACCGTCCAGGTCTTGCCGCCGTCGGTGGAGCCGTGCAGTTCGGGGCCGACCGTGACCACGAAGCGCTTGCCGTCCGAGGCGACCTGGTTGATCTCGCCGTTGGTCCGGTAGACGAGTTCGGCCTGCGGTTCCTTGCCGCTGACCCCGCGGACCACCCAAAGGGCGTACTCGGGGAGGACTGTCGTGAGGTAGGCGTCGTCGCCGACCATCGTGAGCTTGAGCGCGCCGACCGGCGAGGCGTTGCCCTCACGCGGCCAGGTCCTCGGCACGTCGTTCCAGTGCTCGCCACCGTCGGTGCTGACGCTCAGCGAATCCATGTTCTGCACCACGACGACCCGGCCGGTCGGGTCCGTGGCCATGCCGAACGCGCCGTCGGGGTACCACTCGCGCAGGGTTTCCCAGGTCTGGCCGCGGTCGGTGGTCCGCACCAGCATGCCGCGCCATTCCCCGAGGAAGCCCGCCGGTTTGTTGCCCACCGCGAGCATCCGGTCCGGGTTCGCCGGATCGACGAAGAATCCCTGGATGGAGGTGTCCTGCGGCAGTCCGCGGCGCACACTCCAGGATGCGCCGCGATCGCCGGAGAGCCACAGGGCGGGCGGGCTCGGCTGCATCATCGCGAGGCCGGCGGGCGAAACGGCGAGCATCCCGCCGACGCTGTTCGGGCCGACCGGTTCCCAGCCGCCGCGCGGCTTCCCGGTCGCGTTGACGTCCGAGGGCGGTGCCTGGGGTTCGGCGGTGGCCACCGACGTCGCCCCGGTGGTGCCGAGAACCGTCAGCAGCCCGAGAACGAACATGCGTTTGGTGATCGATCTCAGTTTCATGCGGGAGATCTTGGCGCAAGATCCGGAAAAGAGATAGAGGATTCGTCGGATCTTTGCCTGGCGATAACCCTTTCCCACCTTCGATACGCCTTGTCAAGACTTGACTTACCGAAAACTCATCGGATGACTATGGCGATCAGCGCGGCGGCGAGCAGGGCGAGGTACGCGATCGCGTGCGCGCGGTCCGGGATCCGGCCGACCACGCGGCGCGTCACGGCGATGGTCGGGAGCGATCCGCACAGCAGCGCGCCCGCGGCCACGAGGTCGACGTAGCCGACGTGAGCGCCGCCCGAGGACGTGCCCGTCGCCGCGAAGGCGTAGACGGCCGTGCCGATCACCGCCACGGGCAGGCTCAGCGGGTTCGCGAGCGCGGTCGCGTCAGCCATCGGCAGTCCCTTGCGCCGCATGAGCGGCACGGTGAGGACGCTGCCCCCGACGCCGAGAAAGCTCGCCACGGCACCGATCCCGGTCCCGCCCGCGATGGTGGTGACCCCGCCGAGAGCACGCGGTCCGTCGTCCTCACGCCTGCTCACGAAGCCCTTACGGGCGACGCTGTCGGCGATGGTCAGCGCGAGGTAGGCGACGAAGAGCCAGCGCAGGACACCCTCGTCGGCCACGGTGGCGGCGAAGGAGCCGAGCACGGCGCCCAAACCGATGAAGGCGATGAGCGGCCACAGATAGTCGCGCCGGAGCCGGCCCGTCCGCAACTGGGCGAGGGTCGCGCTCCCGGCGTTGACCACCATCACGGCGGTCGACGTGGCCACCGCCACGTGCATCGCGTCCTGTGCGTGCTCCGGATCCGCGAGCGCGAAGGCGTAGACGACGGGCACGGTGATGAACCCGCCGCCGAATCCGAAAAGGACGGTGGTGACGCCGCTCAGGCAACCGAACCCGAGGAGCACCGAGATCTCGATCAGCACTCCCTCGACGGTAGGCCTCGGCGGCACGGCGGGCATTCGAAAGGTCGCCAGTTTCTTTCGTGGATCGGACACCCGGCGTAGTCTCGGTGAGGTGCGTGACATCCCCATCGACGAGGTCGACCATCTCGACCGCGCGGTGGTGGCGATCCGCACCGATTACCCACCGGGGCACCGGATCCTCCCGCATCGGCACCGGCGGGCGCAGTTCCTCTACAGCGCGACCGGGTCGATGCGGGTCGAAACGGCCGACGGCACGTGGACCATCCCGACCCGGCGCGCGGTACTCGTCCCGCCGGAGACCGTCCATCAGGTGTTCACGACGACCGTGAGCACCCGGAGCCTGTACATCGAGCCGAAGGCGGTGCCGTGGTTCCCGCGCCGCTGCCAGGTCGTCGAAGTGTCCGCGCTGCTCCGGGAACTCCTGAACGAGGCCGTCGGCGTGCCGGAGCTGTACACCGCTCGCGGACGAGACGCCGCGGTCATCGGCCTGACCCTGCACGAGATCCGCCGGTCCGCGCCGGTCCGGCTCGACCTCCCGCTGCCGAAGCACGAACGGCTGCGAGCCCAATGTGAGTCCTTTTTGGACGCTCCGGACATCCACGATCCCGCGAGCGAGTGGGCGAACCGGCTGCACGTGAGCGAACGGACGCTGAACCGGCTCTTCACCGCGGAGACCGGGATGGGTTTCGCCCGCTGGCGGCAGCGGGCCTGCGTCCTGCATTCCCTGTCACTGCTGTCGGACGGCCTGCCCATCGCCGCGATCGCCGCCTCGCTCGGCTACGAGAGCCCCGCCGCGTTCTCGACGATGTTCACCCGGCTTCTCGGCACTTCACCGAGGGACTATCGCGCCGCGTCCGCGCTCTGAACCCGGTGTCTCGCCCAGGCGAACAAGGGAGTTCACGCATGAGCAAGAACGTACTCGTCACCGGCGCCGCACGAGGGAAACCGCCGCCGCATTGGGTTCCCTGGCGGAATCTTCGCCGGATTCCGACCACGCCTGACGGCGCTCATCCACGCTGTGCTCGTGCCGCCCCGACGCAGTACACACCGAAGGCCGCGACCCCGACCGCCACCACGATGAGGAGCACGGTGCCGAACGGCTGGGCGGCCAAGGTCCGCAGGGCGGCGTCGAGCCCGCCGGAACGGGACGGGTCATGCGTCAACGCCGCGTACCCGACCAGTACGGAGACCACTCCGAACACGACACCCCTTGCCACGTAACCGATCCTGCCCAGCCGCTCCACCCATCGCCGGGTCCCCGACGGGAGCTTCGCGAGGTCGAGGTCCTGCTCGAAGGTCCGGCGTATCCCTTTCACCGCCGAGCCCACCGCGACGCCGAACACGATGACGGCCACCACGATCACCAGGAACGGGCCGGCGGGCAATCCGAGCAGCCACGCGGTGAACTCCTGCTGCTTCTGGTCGCCGCTGCCCTGTTCCCCCGCCCCCAAGGCGACCTTGGCCGCGTACACGCCGAGCGAAATCCCCACCAGGCAGCGCACTCCGGACGTCACCCGCTTGACGGTGCGAGTGCGCTGCTTGTCGATCCACGTGTAGCCGACGGCGGCCAGCAATCCCTGCCACAGGCCGTAGGCCACCAGTCCCACCGCCAGCACCCACAACAGCACCCCGCCCACCGGGGTCGAACCGACCTCGGTGATCGCGCCGCGTCCGTCGGCCTCCTGTCCGCCACCGCCGACGGCGACACGCACCGCCAGGTACCCGATGAGCAGGTACACCAGTCCGTAGCAGCCCATGCCGATCCGTCCGAGCACCTGGACGGCCTTGTTGTGGCGCACCTGTCTCGCCTTGGTCGTGGACATCCGGTCCACCTCCTCAGAGTCTCCATCGAGTGTCGCCGCCGAGGGTGAAGACCGCCGCGTGACTGGTCCGTCCGGCCCAGCGCGAAGGAGGCTTAAGCGGACAGCCAGTCGTCGGTGTCGCGATGCCTGCCGAGACCGACGGCGTCGAACTCGTCGAAGTGGTCGCCCTTGAGCACGCCCAGCCGTCGAAGCGCCTGGGAGATCGGGCTGCCGTCGGCCGGGTCGGGTTCGTCTTCGTCGACCTGCAGCGGGCCGAGAACGGTCTCGCCGCCTTCCCACACCTGAGCGAACTGCGTCCCGGCGCCACCGAAGTACTCGGCTTCGACGTACGCCACGGCCCCGTGCTCGGAGCACTCGGCGAGCGGGCCGGTGTCGAATCGCGTCTCGGCCACCGGCATCAGCGACAGGTCCTGTCCGAGCGGCACGAGCCTCGCGCCTTCGAGCGAATCGAGCACTCGGCGCCGTGCGGACTCGGTGACGATGACGGCTCGCAGGCAATACATGCCCGCATCCTGCCAGTTCGCCGTCCCGCGAAGATTTTTCCGCCGACGATGTCTATCCGCGCCGCCCGCGTTCGTAGCCAGGGTGAGAGACGAACTCACCCGAAGGAGCATCATGACCGCGACCTACACGTTCGACGTCTTTTCCAGCCTCGACGGCTACGGCGCCCACACCGGCGATTGGGGCGGTTACTGGGGCAAGCAAGGCCCCGAATTCCTCGAACACCGTCTGGCCCTGTACTCCGAGGAGCAGCGGATGGTCTTCGGCGCCACCACGTTCCGGACGAACATGGAGATGCTCAACGCTGAGATCCCGGACGTCGAGGCGCTGGATCCGTGGGTCTCGCGGCTGAAGCACCTGCCGGCGACGGTCGTCTCGACGCCCCTGCGGGAGCCGCTCGCCTGGCCGGACGCGACCGTCGTGAGCGGGGACGCGGTCGACGTCGTCGCCCGGCTCAAGGAGGAGTCCGCAGTGCCGCTGCGCTCGCACGGCAGCCTGTCGATGAACCGGGCGCTGATGGCCGCCGGCCTGGTCGATCGCGTGCAGGTGACGGTTTTCCCGGTGATCACCGGGAAAACCGGGGCGGACGCGATCTTCCGCGGTGCGGCCGACTTCGACCTCGAACTGCTCGAGAGCCGGACGTTCGACGGGCGTGTCCAGGAGCTCGTCTACCGGCCGACTCCGCACTGACCATCCACAAAGGACGGTCGCGTCGATCCCCGCCTACGCGGTGATCGACGCGGCCGGTGCCCCGAGCCAGGGCGCCAGCAGGGCTTCGAGGTCGGCGTCCGACAGCGCATACGGTCCGCCGTGGAACTCGTGCCACCGCGAAGCGTCCCGCGCCGCCGTGTACTCCACCTCGAACGCCCGCATCAGGACGTACATGAAGGTCACCGAGCTGAACCGCTCACCGAGCAACGTCCTGGCCTCGCGCGCGACACCGGTCGCGCCATGGCCGAGCACGTCCGCGAGCTTGAGCTCCTCCGCAGCCGGGTCCAACAGGCTGGGGGCATACATCACGACAAAATCTCCATCACTGAAAGGAAGAACTCAGTTCTCGGCGGCGAGCTGACCGCACGCCGCCGCGATCTCCTGACCACGCGTGTCACGCACCGTGCACGCCACACCGCCCGCGTTCACCAGCCGGACGAACTCCCGCTCCACCGGCTTCGGCGAGGCGTCCCACTTGCTTCCCGGCGTCGGGTTCAGCGGGATCACGTTCACGTGCACCAACTGGCCCAGGTGCTGGCGAAGCCGCTTCGCCAGCAGTTCGGCACGCCAAGGCTGGTCGTTGACGTCCCGGATCAGCGCGTACTCGATCGACACGCGGCGGCCGGAAGTGTCCGCGTAGCACCGGGCCGCGGACAGGACCTCGTCCACCGACCAGCGCTCGTTCACCGGCACCAGCGTGTCCCGCAGTTCGTCGTCCGGCGTGTGCAGCGAAACCGCCAGGCGCACCTGCATCTTCTCGTCCGCCAGCTTCCGGATCGCCGGCGCGAGACCCACCGTCGACACGGTCACCGAACGCTGACCGATCCCGAGGCCCTCCGGCGAGGGATCGGTGATCCGCCGGACCGCCGCCACCACCCGCTTGTAGTTCGCGAGCGGCTCGCCCATGCCCATGAAGACGATGTTCGACAGGCGGCCGGGACCGCCGGGCATCTGTCCGTCGCGCATCACGGCGGCGGCGGAGCGGACCTGGTCGACGATCTCCGCGGTCGACAGGTTCCGGTCGAGGCCGCCCTGTCCGGTCGCGCAGAAGGGACACGCCATTCCGCACCCCGCCTGGCTCGAGATGCACAGGGTCGCGCGGTCCGGGTAGCGCATCAGCACGCTCTCCAGCAGCGTCCCGTCGTGCGCGCGCCACAAGGTCTTGCGGGTGGTCCCGTCGTCGCAGGCGAGCGCCTTGATCTCGGTGAGCAGCGTCGGCATCAGATCGCCGACGAGCTTCTCCCGCGACGCCGCCGGGATGTCGGTCATCTCCTCCGGGTCCACCGTGAGCCGCGAGAAGTAGTGGTTCGAAAGCTGCTTCGCGCGGAACGGCTTCTCACCCAGCTCGGCGACGGCCGCGGCCCGCTCGGCGGCGGTGAGATCGGCGAGGTGGCGCGGCGGGAGGCCGCGCTTGGGCGCGTCGAAGACGAGAGGGAGGGCAGTCATAGCCCAACCAGTGTCCCATGTCCACCTGCGACGCGCCCTGGCCGCCCCGGATCGCTGTTCCCCAGGTCACGTGAACCGTGCCCGGACCGACCCCTGCGTCGTTCACGCCGGATCGTGCGGATCGCACATCAGGAGACGTCCGGGGGTCACGTCCGGCGCCAGACTTGTTCATGTCGCGCCACGGAGCGTGACGACCCCGAGTGAACTACAGGAGGAACCATGATCTCGACCTTCGAGCGTCCCGCCGCCGTCGTCGTCCACAACCGCGCCGTGGTCCACAACCGCGCGGTCGTCCACAACCGCGCCGTCGTGCACAACCGCGCGGTCGTGCACAACCGTTCCGCCGCCAAGTAACCGGCCGACAAGCCGCCCGCGCCGCCGCGATCCCGGCCACGGGGATCGCGGCGGCGAGGCGGGAGTCCAGGAAACGATGGGGTTGCCATGGGGTCCGAAGAGGTCAGACCGCGGCTCGACGGGATCGAGATCACCGATCTCGAACCAGAGCTCTGCTTTCTCGTCACGCCCAACGGGGGACAGTTCTACATCGCCGCGCCCACCGGGGAATTCCGCGCCTGGGCGAGCCGTTGCGACGGCACCCGGACCCGCGCCGAGCTGCTGGACGGCATGGATCCGGACTACGCGGAAATGATGGACATCCTCGAAGCGGACGGCTGCCTCCGTCCCGACCGGGGCACCGAGGCCGGCGACGTCGCCGCCGCCTCGATCGTTCTCACCGGCTCGCCCGTGCTCATCGAGCCGCTGGCGGAGATCCTCGACGCGGTCGGGTACGCCAGCGTCGAAACGGTCCCCTATTTTCATGACCTGTCCGAAATGGACCTGAACAATACCGTCGTGGTCTCCGCCTTCGATCACCCCGCCTACACCGAATTGATCGCGCTGGACGCGTTGTGCGCCGGAAGCGGGGTGCGCTGGCTTCCGTTGCGCCGCGAACGCGGCCGGGTGATCGCCGGACCCGCGATCACGCCCGGCGGCATCGATTTCGCCGACGTCGTCGCGCGGCGCCGCTCCGCCGCGCAAGACCCGCGCGTCGTCGAGGCTTTCCTTTCCGCCTCCTCGGACTCCACCCCGCTTCGGCCCGGCGACGCCCGCTGGGCGCTGACCACCCTCGCCGTCCATCTCGAGCGCTGGCTCTCCGGCGGGCGATCCGCCATGACCACCGGCGAGATCGAACTCAACCCGGCGGACCTCACCGAGATCCGCCGCCCGATCCTTCCCGTCCCCGACCGGGCCCGGACCGTTCCCACCGTGACCGATCCCGAGCTGCTGGTGGACGATCAGACCGGGATCGTGACCGGCGTCGGCGAAATCCCGCCCACTCCGGGAATGCCCGCCCGGCTGCGGGTCTGCGCGGTCGACGTCGCGGACATGCGCCGGGTGACGAACTGGCCCAACGACCGTCAGGCCTTCGGCACGTCGTGGTACGACTTCGACCTCGCACGGCAGTCGGCCATCGGCGAAGCGGTCGAGCGGTACTGCGGAAGCTGGCTCGCTCCGGAGCGCGAAGTGTGCTTCGGCAGCTACAACCAGTTCCTCCGCTACGGCGTACCCGCGGTCGACCCTCGACGGCTGAACCTCTATTCGGCTTCGCAGTACCGGTCGCCGGGGTTCCCGTTCGCGCCGCTCACCCGGGACACGGATTGTTCGTGGGTGGAAGGCTTCTCCCACACCACCGGCGAACCCGTGTGGATCCCGGCTTTCCTGTTCTCGAACGAACGCCGACCCGGGGAAGCGCATTTCGCCGACCCTCTGATCGCCGGCCTCGCGAGCGGGACCACCGAGGAGCACGCCGTCACGTCCGGCCTCGAAGAGGTTCTCGAGCGCGACACGACCATGCTCTGGTGGGCCAACGCACCACGACTCGGCCGTCTCTCGATCCCGGACGAGATCCGGTCGCTCATCGCCGACGCCACCGACGACTACGAGGTCGCGCTCATCCACCTGGACAACGAGTTCGACGTCCCGGTGATCGCCGCGGCGGTGTTCGACCGGGTGAAGCGCTGGCTGTCGATCGGCTTCGCGGCCCGGCCGGACGCACTGGAGGCCGCCAAGAAGGCGCTCGCCGAAGGCTTCACCCTCCAGCACACCTGCCACGCACTCGACGACGAACGCGAGCTGTCCGGTATGCGCCGGGACCTGCCACATCTGGACAACCTCAAACCGCACCGGGCCGATCGGCGCTACCTGGACTCCTATCGCCACGATTTCGCCGACGTCGCGGATCTCCTTTGCCAGCAACAGATTTACCTCGACCCACGGGCCGCGAAGCGAGTGAAGCCGTGGGTCATGGACCTGCCGAGCCGCGACTGGGCCGACCTTCCCGCCCTCGGCGAGCGGCGGCTCAAGGCCTACCAAGCCCGCGTCGAAGGCCGGGGGTTCGAGGTGATCAGCGTCGACCTGACGACCTGTGACGTCGCGGCCGCCGGATTCCACGCCGCGCATACGCTCGTGCCGGGCCTCGTTTCGAACTTCCCCGCCGGATCGCCGTTGTGGGGGAACGGAAGGATCGCCGACGCGGCCGTGGAACTCGGCTGGCGGGACGAACCTCTCGCCGAGCACGAACTCAACGTCTTCCCGCTTCCCCACGCGTGATGGCCACCGCGGACCTGCTCGGTCTCCCGAGCACACGCGGCCGGTTCCCGCTCATCGCGGCGCAAAGCGTCGACGCGCTCGGGACCGGTCTGTTCCTCCCGTTCGCCGTCGTGTACTTCCACGCGGCCAAGGGCCTGTCACTGACGGCCGTCGGAGCGGCGCTGTCGATCGCGGCGCTGATCGCGTTGCCGTCGGGGCCGCTCGCGGGACGGCTGATCGACCGGTTCGGACCGGGCCGGATGGTGATCACCGCCAACCTGATCCGGGCGGTGACCTTCACCGGCTACGTCTTCGCCGACGAGGCATGGCATCTGGTCGTCCTGGCCGCGGTGACCTTCTGGGGCGAGGGCATGTTCTGGCCGTCGACCGGCGCACTGGTGGCGCAGGTGGCCGATGACGGCCAGCGCGCCCGCTGGTATGCGATGGAACGCGCGCTGCGCAACGTCGGCATCGGGCTCGGCGGGCTCCTCGGCGCGGCGATGGTCGCGTGGGGCGGCACCGCCGGCTACACGGCGATCGTGCTGGTGAACGCCGCCAGTTTCGTCGTCGCCGCGGTTCTGGTCGCGTCGTGGCGCGCCCCGGCAGGCACCCCGCGCGAGACCGAACCGGAGGCCGCTCCCGCCGGCGGCTACCGGAAGGTGTTCGCCGACCGGATCTTTCGCGGCGTTCTCGTGACCGTCTTCGTCTTCGCGTTGTGCGACCTGGCGTTGACCGTCCTGCTGAGCGCCTACGTCCTCGACGGCCTGAAGCTGCCGGCTTGGCAGCCCGGGGTCCTGTTCACGGTCAACACGGTGCTGATCGTGCTCGCGCAGACCGTGGTGTCACGCCGGGTCGAGCGGCGAAGCATGCCGCGCACACTCCGGCTCTCGGCCGCGGTCTGGGCGATCTCGTTCGCCCTGTTCGCGCTGGTACCCACCGGAGAGTCCACGGCGGCGTTCCTCGTGCTCGCCCTCGCGATGATCGTCTTCACCTGCGCCGAACTGCTCCAGGCGCCGACCAGCAGCGCGCTGACCGTCGCGATCGCCCCGGCGCGGCTGCGCGGCCGCTATCTCGGCCTCGAAGAACTCGTGTGGAGCGCGGCGCGGGTGATCGCCCCGGCGATGTTCACCTGGTTGCTGTCGCACGGTCCGGCTCTGCCGTGGCTGGTGCTGATCGGCTTCTGTGGCGTTGCGATCGTGGTGCTGGGCAGACTGAACCATGCGCTCTGAGCTGGCCGACGTCTACCGCCGCGTCTACCGCGAACCGCCTTACCTCGAAGACGAGGACGACGTCGCCCGGTTCGGCGTGCTGTTCGCCGAACACGCCGCGCTCGCCGGGTTCGCCATGACGATGGTCCGCGAAGCCGGAACGATCGGCGGCTTCGCTTACGGAGTCCGGCAAGAAGCCGGCTGGTGGCCCGGCCGTGCGACGGCTCCGGCTCCCTCGTGGCTCGACGGCGAGGAGCTGTTCTACGTGTACGAGCTGGCACTCGTTCCCGAGCTCCGTGGCCGAGGGCTTGGCCACGCCCTGCTCGACGACCTGCTGAAAGAGCGGCCCGAACGGTTCGCCGTACTCGCGTCACGCGTCGAGGCGCCGGCACGGCGGCTCTACGACCGTTGGGGATGGCGGAAGGTCGGCGAGTTCGACTCCGGCGGCATCGACCTGCTCGCGCTCGACCTCTCCTGAGACCCAGATCACTCAAAGAGGGTTGTCGTACGACTGTTTCCGATATATCGTGAATGAGTCGGAACATTACGAAGAGAGGATTCAGCTCATGCGACGACGACCTTTCCCTCCAGAACACGGCCGACCCGCCTTCGGGCCTTGGGCTCGCGGCGGCTTCGGCGACTTCCCCCCTGGCCCGGGCGGACCGGGCCACCGGCACCGGCACGGACGCCGCGGTGGCCCCGGACGGCGCGGCAAACGCGGTGACGTCCGCGCCGCGATCCTGGCGCTGCTCTCAGAGCAGCCGAGGCACGGCTACGAGATCATCCGCGAGATCGGCGAACGCAGCGGCGGCTTCTGGAAGCCGAGCCCCGGCTCGGTCTACCCGACGCTGCAGTTGCTGGCCGACGAAGGCCTGGTGATCAGTAAGGACGAGAACGGCAAGAAGCTGTTCGAGCTCACCGAATCCGGCCGCGCCGCGGCCGAGCAGCAGGACGCCGTCCCGCCGTGGGAGCAGATCGCCCACGACGTCGACCCGGTCGAGGTCAACCTGCGCAAGGCGGGCGCGACGCTGGCCGCGGCGGTCGCCCAGGTCATGCACGCCGGCAGCGAAAGCCAGCAGGCCCGCACCGTCGACGTGCTCAACGAGGCACGCCGGACGATCTACGGCATCCTCGGTGAGGCCGAGGACGCCACTCCGGACGAGGACACGGAGTGACCAGTCACGACGAGGCCGGTGGGCTTGGCGCGTGTGTGCACGCGATAGCCCACCGGCAGCGTCACCTGCTTCTCCCCGGTACCTGACGAAACCTCGTTGAGCCGCCGGACCTCCGCGATCGCCTTCGCCGCGACCGGAGCGCTGAACTCGATCTTCAGCACCGCTTCCATCGCGGCGGCGTCTTCGAACAGCCACCGCGTCATCACCTTGCGGCAGTCGAATCCCTGACGCGCGAAGAACTTCTCGACCCCGGGCGGGTCGTAGTGCGGCAGATCCAGCCGCATCCAGCGGCCGTAGGGCTCACTCGTCACATCGAGATCCACGATCATCATCAGCCCACCCGGGCGCAGCACCCGCTCCGCTTCGCGAAGACCGGGTTCGCAACCGGGGCCGAAGAAGTACGCGGTGCGGGCGTGGACGACGTCGAAAGCCGCGTCCGGCAAGGGAAGCCGCTGCGCACGCCCCTGCCGCACCTCGACGTTCGCCAGCCGCTCCACCCGGTTCCGCGCGTCACGGACGAGCGGCTCATGGGGTTCGACGCCGACCACCGACCGCGCCGTCGCGGCGAACCGCGGCAGGTGGAAACCGTCACCACAGCCGATGTCGAGGACGTCCGCCCCGGACCAATCGCGGGCCCCGGTGAGCACGCGCCAGATCTCGTCGTCGACGTCCTGCGCGCGGTTTTCGACCTCGTAGGCCTTTTGGTAGTACCAGATGTTCGGACTCGGCAGCACCTCCTCGCCGCCGCGGCGGGAGGAGAGGGCTCGGGGAAACCAGCGCACGGAAGCTCCAACGAAGGGACACCGGGCCGGGTTCCGGGGTATCCGGGCCGAAATCTTTGACGGAAACAATGCGGTCAGCGACTAGACTTTACTCCCACCGGTAAGGGAGAACCGCATGTCGCTTGGCTCGGCCGCCCACACTTCCGTCATACCTTCGGGAATCCCGTGCTGGATCGAGCTCGCGTGCAGAGACGAAGCGGCCGCACAAGCCTTCTACAGCGGGCTTTTCGACTGGGAGTTCACCGTCCAGCGTGATCCGGCGACGCCGACCGGCCGGTATTCGATCGCGACGCTCAACGGCGTCCCGACCGGTGGTCTGTACCGCGCGGGCGCGGACGGACCGTCCGGCTGGAGCGTCCACATCTCGGTGCACCAGGCGGCGGCCGCCGCCGAATGGGTGGACAGTCTCGGTGGCCGGGTCACGCTCGGGCCGATGGCGATCCCCCAGCGGGGCAACATCGTGCACGCCATCGACGCGTGCGGCGCGCACGTCGTCTTCTGGGAGCCGCCCGCCACCTGGGAGTTCGCGACGGGGGTGCCGAACACCTTCAGCGGCGCGGATCTCAACACCCACGACGGCGCGGCGGCGGACCACTTCTACTGCCGCCTCTTCAACTACACCAGCCACCAGATCGGCGACGGCGCGGCGCTCGACTACGCCGCATGGCTCATCGAGCACGAACCGGTGTTGTACCGGTACGTGATGGGCTCGGAATACCGGCCGGACACTCCCCCGCACTGGATGGTCTATTTCGCCCTCGACCCGGCTCGCGGCGCGGACGCCGCGGCCGGCCAGGCGCTGATGCTCGGCGGTGCTGTCGTGGTCCAGCCCTACGACACCCCGTACGGCCGGATGGCGATCCTCGCCGACCCGGACGGTTCGGTCTTCGCCGTGATCGACCACTCCCGGGCCGTCGAGGGCTGGGGTACCGCCGAAGTCGACGATCCCTACGACGACTGAGCCGGGCAGAGGCTAGACGGGGACGAACGCCGAGAGCAGCAACCAGGAGACGACGGCCGAAGGAAGCAAGGAGTCGAGCCGGTCCATCAAGCCGCCGTGCCCCGGCAGCATGTTCCCCATGTCCTTCACGCCGAGGTCGCGTTTGATCAGCGACTCGACGAGGTCGCCCAGCGTCGCCGTGCAGACGATCGCCGCACCGAACAGCACGCCCTGCCAGGCGTGGCCGTCGAGCAGGAGGCTCAGGGTCAGCGCGCCGGCGACGACACCGGCCACGAGGGAACCGGCGAAACCTTCCCAGGTCTTCTTCGGGCTGATCGTGGGCGCCATCGGGTGTTTGCCGCCCAGCACACCGGCGATGTAGCCACCGGTGTCCGAGGCGACGACACCGATCATGAACGCCAGCACCCGGCCGACGCCGTCGGCCGGTGGGACGAGCATGGCGGCGAAGGCGCCGAAAAGCGGGATGTACGCGGTAGCGAAGACCGACGCGCTGATGTCGCGCAGATACCCGTCCGCGCCGCCGGGCAACCGCCACAGCAGGCAGACGAGCACCGTCAGCACGAACGCCGTCAACGCGCCCTCGCGGCCGTACGGCCACGCGAGCCAGATCATCGCCTGACCGCCGACGAGCACCGGGACCAGGGCGATCCGGATGCCCGCCGCGCGCTTCAATGCCCCGGCCAGCTCGATCGTGCCGACCGCGATGGCGATCGCGATGATGCCGATGAACAGAAAGCGCACGGTGAGCAGGGACGTGACGATCGCCGCGCCCAGCAGCAGCCCGACCCCGATCGCGGCGGGCAGGTTACGGCCGGCGCGGGAAACCTTTTGCACCGGTTCCGGCTTCTCCGCCGGAACCGGTTCCGGGTTCTCCACCCGGTCCTCGCGTTCCTCGCTCACCTGGCTCATCAGACCTCGAGTAGCTCGGCTTCCTTGTGTTTCACCAGCTCGTCCACCTTGTGGGTGTAGGTGTCGGTGAGGTTCTGGAGTTCCTTCTCGGCGTGGACGACCTCGTCCTCGCCCGCCTCGCCGTCCTTCTTGATCCGGTCGAGCTCTTCCTTGGCCTTGCGGCGGACGCTGCGGATCGAGACGCGGGCGTCCTCACCCTTGGACTTGGCGACCTTCACCATCTCCTTGCGGCGCTCTTCGGTGAGCTGCGGGATGACGATGCGGATCACGTTGCCGTCGTTGCTCGGGTTGACGCCGAGGTCCGACTCGCGGATCGCCTTCTCGATGGCGTTGAGCGAGGTCTGGTCGTAAGGCTTGATCAACGCCATCCGGGCTTCGGGGATGTTGACGCCCGCAAGCTGGTTCAGCGGGGTCGGCGCGCCGTAGTAATCGACGACAACGCGCGAGAACATCCCGGGGTGGGCCCGGCCGGTGCGTACCGACGACAGGTCCTCCTTGGCGACGGACACCGCTTTTTCCATCTTCTCCTCGGCGTCGAGGAGGGTCTCGTCGATCACGGCAACTCCCGTTGTTGTGTATGCGTACCGATTACGGAGATCAGAGCAGGACTACGCGGGCACCCCGTCGGCGGGGGTGTCGACCAGGGTGCCGATCCTTTCACCGCTGACCGCACGGGCGATGTTCCCCTCGGTGAGGAGATTGAACACGATGATCGGCATGTTGTTGTCCATGCACAGGCTGAACGCGGTGGCGTCGGCGACCTTGAGGTCCCGTTCCAGCACCTCGCGGTGGCTGATCTCGTGGAACATCTCGGCGGTCGGGTCGCTCTTCGGGTCCGCGGTGTAGACGCCGTCGACGGCCTTCGCCATCAAGACGGCCTCGCAGCCGAGTTCGAGCGCGCGCTGCGCGGCGGCGGTGTCCGTCGAGAAGTACGGCATGCCGACCCCGGCGCCGAAGATGACGACGCGGCCCTTCTCCAGGTGACGCTCGGCGCGGCGCGGGATGTACGGCTCGGCGACCTGCCCCATGGTGATGGCGGTCTGCACCCGGGTGGGCAGGCCCTCCTTCTCCAGGAAGTCCTGCAGCGCCAGGCAGTTCATGACGGTGCCGAGCATCGCCATGTAGTCCGCGCGGTCGCGGTCCATGCCGCGCTGCGACAGTTCCGCGCCGCGGAAGTAGTTGCCACCGCCGATCACGACGGCGATCTGCACGCCCGTCCGCGCGACGTCGGCGATCTGCTGGGCGACCGAGTGCACCACATCGGGATCGACCCCGATGGAACCGCCGCCGAACATCTCGCCGCCCAGTTTCAGCAGCACCCGCCGGTATCCGCCTTCGACCCGGACACCCATGTCGCCCTCCCTAATGCTCTGAAACCCGACTGTGCCCCGTCCCCGATGGACGGAGACGGGGCACAGTGGTGGTTCTTGTGTTCCGCGCCTGGATCAGGCCTGGCCGACCTCGAACCGGGCGAACCGGCTCACGGCCACGCCGGCCTCGTCGAGCAGGGCCTTGACGGTCTTCTTGTTGTCCTTGACCGACGGCTGCTCGAGCAGGACGTTGTCCTTGTAGTAGGCGTTGACCTTGCCCTCGATGATCTTGGGCATGGCCTGCTCCGGCTTGCCCTCTTCGCGGGCGGTCGCCTCGGCGACGCGACGCTCGTTCTCGACGATCTCGGCCGGGACCTCTTCGCGGGTGAGGTACTTCGCCTTGAGCGCGGCGACCTGCATTGCGGCGCCACGAGCGGCCTCGGCGGCGGCTTCGCCCTCACCGGTGTACTCGATGAGCACGCCGACGGCGGGCGGGAGGTCCGCACCGCGACGGTGCAGGTACGTGGTGGTGGTGCCCTCGTAGGCGGCGACACGGCGCAGCTCGAGCTTCTCACCGATACGGGCGGCCAGCTCCTGGACCTGCTCCTCGACGGTCTTGCCGTCGAGCGAGGCGGCCTTCAGCTTCTCGACGTCGCTGGTCTTCTCGGCCTTCGCGACCTCGACGATCTTCGCGGCGAGGGCCTGGAAGTCCTCGTTCTTCGCGACGAAGTCGGTCTCGGAGTCGAGCTCGATCAGCACGCCGCCGTCACCGGCGACGAGGCCCTCGGCGGTGGCGCGCTCGGCGCGCTTGCCGACGTCCTTGGCGCCCTTGATGCGCAGGAACTCGACGGCCTTGTCGAAGTCGCCGTCGTTCTCCTCCAGCGCCTTCTTGCAGTTCATCATGCCGGAGCCGGTCAGCTCCCGGAGACGCTTCACGTCTGCGGCGGTGTAGTTCGCCATCGTGGGTGTGTCCGTCCTTTTTCAGGTACGAGAAAGTCTTTTGGGGAATTCACTCGTGGGGCCGCCCGGAGGCGGCCCCACGAGCGGGTGGATCAGGAGGAGGCGGTGGCCTGCTCGGCCGGGGCCTCGGTCGGCGCGTCGGTCGCGGCGGCGGCTTCCTTGGCGTCCGCGGCGGCGGTCTCGGAGCCGGCGAGCAGCTCCTTCTCCCACTCGGCCAGCGGCTCGTCCGTGGCGACGCCCGCCTCGGGCTTGGCGTCGGCGGAGGAACCGTTGCGGCTGGAGCGGGCCATCAGACCGGCGGCGGCGGCCTCGGCCACGACCTTGGTCAGCAGCGCGGCCGAACGGATCGCGTCGTCGTTACCCGGGATCGGGTAGTCGACCTCGTCCGGGTCGCAGTTGGTGTCCAGGATCGCGACGACCGGGATGTTCAGCTTGCGAGCCTCGCCGACGGCGATGTGCTCCTTCTTCGTGTCGACGATCCACACGATGCTCGGCACCTTGGCCATGTCGCGGATACCGCCGAGGGTCTTCTCGAGCTTGTCCTTCTCACGGGTGAGCGTGAGGATTTCGCGCTTGGTCAGGCCGGCGAAACCACCGGTCTGCTCCTGCGACTCGAGCTCCTTCAGGCGGAGGAGACGCTTGTGCACCGTCTGGAAGTTGGTCAGCATGCCGCCGAGCCAGCGCTGGTTCACGTAGGGCATGCCCACGCGCGAGGCCTCGGAGGCGATGGCTTCCTGAGCCTGCTTCTTCGTGCCGACGAACATGATGGTGCCGCCGTGCGCGACGGTTTCCTTGATGAACTCGTACGCACGGTCGATGTACGTCAGCGTCTGCTGCAGGTCGATGATGTAGATGCCGTTGCGCTCGGTGAAGATGTAGCGCTTCATCTTCGGGTTCCACCGACGGGTCTGGTGCCCGAAGTGCACGCCGCTGTCGAGCAGCTGCTTCATGGTGACGACGGCCATTGCCGGAATCAACCTCTTCTGTGTCGTGCGCGCCCGGCTCCGCCGGAACGCGCTTGCTCGGTTCGTCGCTCTCGGCCGGGTGGCCGATCGCCCTGGTGCCGATGCTCGGGCCCGGACCCTGTGGCGAAGTGACCTCAGGGACCGCCGGGCCGTGTGCCCCCGCCTGTCCTGACCCTCCGTGAGGAGATCGGCCATCGGGAGCGCGCACGTGCACGCGAAGTCAGTCCGCTGCCGCGGACCGCGCAAAAGAGTCTACTCCCTGTCGCCACCGGGTACCGCACCGGCAGCCCCTGATGAGAGGGGTTGTCCACAACCGCCTCGGTTATCCACAGATTCCCCCGGCGCGCCCCGCACGCCACGCCGGTCCCCCAGCCTGGAACACATGACCATGACGACCTGTTCCCGCCCCGTCACCAGGCACTCCTTCGCCCTCGACCGCACCGGCGGGAGGCACCGCCGCCCTGGGCGTCCCCGGCGGCTTCCCCGCCTCGCGATCCTCGCGACCCTGCTCGCGATCTTCGCGTCGGCGGCGATGCCGGGAACGGCCAGAGGCGCGCCCGCCCCGCAAGGCCGACTCTCGTGGCCGCTCTCGCCGGTACCGAGCGTCACCAGGTACTTCGAGCCGCCCTCGACGCCGTACGGGCCCGGCCATCGGGGCGTCGACCTCGCCGCGGCACCGGGCACGAACGTGCTCGCTGCCGCCGAAGGGGTGGTGATGTTCGCCGGGCAGGTGGCGGGCCGCGGCGTGGTGTCGATCGACCACGACGGAGGGCTTCGCACCACCTACCAACCACTCGTCCCGACGGTCACCGCGGGTGATCAGGTCTACCGAGGACAGGTACTCGGGACGCTCGCTCCGGGTCATCCCGGCTGCCCGGAGCCGGCGTGCCTGCATTTCGGCGTCCGGCGGGGCGAGGAGTACGTCGATCCGCTCGCCTTGATCGGCGAGCCGTCCGAGATCCGGCTCAAACCCTGGGAAGGAGATTGAGTGACCGGTGCGGAACGGCTCGGGCAGCCGGGCCGCCTCCGTCGCCGCGGCGTCTCGGGTGCGGGAGCGCGATGGCCGTCCTCCGCGGTGCCGCCACGTGCTTCTTCTCCGCAAAATGCCGTGCTTCGTGTGTCCTAGCGGAGGACACGCGTGATTGGGGGCCGCACACACGTGATTGGACGGCGCACACACGTGATTGGGGAGCGAACACGCGTGATTGGAGGCGGGACTCGCCGTGGCGCGTGGGGGGCTAGGCCTGCTCGACCAGTTTGGCGCGCAGCCGCATGACGGCGCGGGTGTGCAGCTGGCTGACCCGTGACTCGGTGACGCCGAGGACCTTGCCGATCTCGGCGAGCGTCAGGCTCTCGAAGTAGTAGAGACCGACCACGATCCGGTCGCGTTCGGTGAGCTGCGCGATCGCCTGCGCCAGCTGGCGGCGGTTGTCCTGGTCGACCAGGACGGCCACCGGGTCGACGGCGCCGTCGTCGGGCAGGGTGTCGACCAGCGAGCCGCTGTCCTTGCCCGCTGCGACGAGGTCTTCCAGTGCGATGACGCTGGTCAGCTGCATCTGCCCGTAGAACTCGCGCAGATCGTCGACGCTGATTTCGAGCTCGGCCGCGAGTTCGGCGTCGGTCGGTGTGCGGTTCAGCCGGGCGCCGAGGCGTTCCAGGGCGCGCTCGGCCTCGCGGGCCTTGCTGCGGACCGCCCTCGGTACCCAGTCCTGGGACCGGAGATCGTCGAGGATCGCGCCCCGGATGCGCTGCATGGCGTAGGTCTCGAACCGCAGCCCTCTGGCGGGTTCGAACTTCTCGATCGCGTCGACCAGGCCGAAGATCCCGGACTGGATCAGGTCACCGACGTCGACGTGGGTCGGCAGCCCGGTGCCGACCCGGCCGGCGACGTACTTGACGAGCGGGGCGTAGTGCAGCACGAGCCGGTCGCGCACGACCTGGTCCGGCGACTCGGTGAACTCCCGCCACAGCGCCTGGATCCCGGCGTCCACCTCGTAGCCGGTCCGTGCTTCGGGTGCGACGGCAGGACCGTCCCCGCCGGGACGATGTTTCCCGGCGGCTTCGGTGACATGTGGGTCGGCGGTCATCGGACCGCCGTTCTCAGCATGCGACTCAGCGTGGTCTCCGTGCTCGTGCGGATGCGCGTGCGCCGCCGGTCCGGGCCGCCGGGTCACCTGCCGAGTTCTCCCCGGCATCATCGGGCCCGGGGGTGCGCGCGGTCGTGGATCGCCTTCAGCCGATCGACGGTCACATGAGTGTAGAGCTGCGTTGTAGCCAGCGTAGCGTGACCAAGCAGTTCCTGAACGCTTCGAAGATCAGCGCCGCCTTCGAGCAGATGGGTGGCCGCTGAATGCCTCAGGCCGTGCGGCCCCATGTCGTTCGCGCCCGGCACCGAACCGACGGCGTCGTGGACGATCCGCCGGGCCGCCCGCGGGTCGAGCCTGCCGCCCCGCGCCCCCAGGAAGAGCGCCGCTTTCCCCGGCTCCTTCGTTTCGACGGCGAGCTTTCCCCTGCCCTCGTCCAGCCATGCCCGCAAGGCCGTTTCGGCGGGGACGCCGAACGGCACGACACGTTCCTTGCCACCCTTGCCCAGTACGAGCACGACCCGGCGGGAGAAGTCGACGTCGCCCACATCCAGCCCGCACAGTTCCGAGACGCGTACGCCGGTCGCGTAGAGCAGTTCCACGATGGCACTGTCCCTCAAAGCCACCGGGTCGCGCTGTTCGGCACCGGCGGCTGAGAAGCGCATGACGTCACTCGCCTGCTCCGCGCGGAGGACCCCGGGAAGCTTGCGGTGCGCGCGGGGCGCCACCAGGCGTCCACCCGGATCCGACGCGAGGGCCCCGCCTCGGTGGGCCCAGGCGGTGAAGGTGCGGGCCGCCGCAGCACGCCTCGCCAGCGTCGTCCGGCTGGCCCCTTCTTCGCGTTGCCGGGCGAGCCAGCCGCGCAGTGTGCCGATGTCGAGTTCCTCGAACCGGCCGCCGTTCCCGTCGACGAATCCCAGCAGCGACACCACGTCGCCGAGGTAGGCACGCACGGTGTGCGCGGAGAGCCCTCGTTCCAGGGAAAGGTGCCGCTCGTAGTCGTCGATCAGCTTCCGGACAGGCTCCGGCAGCGCGGCACGGGCGGCGCGCAGATCGGGTCTGCGGGCGCGTTTCCCCGTGCCGTGGGGACCTTCGGTCGACGGCATGCCGATCACGCTGCGCGATGTACGGCGGATGGTCAAGTATCGCCGCACCCTGTTGCGGTGTCCGTGGTCGGATCGTGCCGGGATGGCGCCTCAGGTGTAGGCCAGTCAGGTCTTGGCAGCTCGTTTTCGCCACCCTGCGTCACTCCTTTCCGCGAAGCCGTCGAGTTCCAGTTCGGGAAGCAGCGAGCGGACGCGTTCGACCGGGATGCCCGACTCGGCCGCGAGTCTTTCCTCGGGTCTCGCCGACCGCGTGGACAGGGCGTCGTGCACGCGCAGCGCCTCCGGACCGAGCCGATCGGTGCGGTGGCGCGGTTTCGACGGATCCGTCCCCTCCGCCCCGAACCGTCCGGCGGTCTCGAGGATTTCGTCGACCGAGGTCACCAGCGTGGCCTCGCCTTCGCGGATCAGCGCGTGGCAGCCGGCGGACATCCCCGACGAGACCGGGCCCGGCATGGCCATCACGACCTTGCCCAGGGCCCCGGCCGTACTCGCGGTGTTCCGCGCGCCGCTGCGCCTGCCCGCCTCGACCACGACGGTCCCTTCGGTGAGCGCCGCGATGAGCCTGTTCCGGACGAGGAACCGATGCCTCGCGGGCGTGGTGCCCGGCGGATACTCGCTGACCACCGCGCCGACCTTTCCGATGTTGCGCAACAAGGTCGCGTGCTGCGCCGGGTACTCGACGTCGGCTCCGCAGCCGAGCACGGCGACCGTCGTCCCGTCCGCGCTCAACGCGCCCCGGTGGGCGGCGCCGTCGATGCCGAACGCCGCTCCCGAGAACACCGGGATCCCCCGGCTCGCGAGGTGATAGCCCACTTCGGCCGCGTTGTGCTCGCCGTATCCGGTCGCCGCGCGGGCGCCGACGATCGCGATCGCCTGGTCGACCGCTTCGCCGAGCTTGACCGGACCGCGGACCCACAACGCCAGCGGAGGCGCCATGCCGGAAACGCCCCTGCCCTGCGCCACGGCCAGCGAAAGCAACGGCCAGGCAGGCCATTCGTCGTCTTCGGGGATGACGAGCCTGGTCTCGTCGGCCGCGGCGCGCTCCAGATCCCGCTCGGCGTAGTCGTGCACTCGCCGGGCGGCCGTCTCGTCGCGCACCTTCGGCGGGCAGTCGGCGCGACGCACCCGTTCCGCGGCGGCGACAGGGCCGAATTCGCCCACGAAACCGGCCAAAGCGGGTGCCGGGGGCTCGGCCACACGCAGGAGGTACGACCGGGCGAGGCGTTCGGCTTCGAGTTCACTCATCCGGATGACCTCTCCCGGAAGTTCAGCGCCGCCGCGACCTCGTCCGCCTCCGGCTTGTCGGCCCCCTTCAAATCGGCGAGCGTCCAAGCGATGCGAAGGCAGCGGTCGGCGCCGCGCGCGGTGATCGCGCCCCGCTCCAACGCGCGATCCAGCAGCGCCGTGACCTGCGACGGCAGGGCGAACTCGCGGCGCAGCGCGGGACCGGGCACTTCCGCGTTCGTGAGCCAGCCTTGCTCCGCCCAGCGTTTCCCGGCACGCTCGCGTGCCTCCAGCACCCGCTCCCGGACGGCCGCCGACGCCTCGGGCGGCTCGCTCAGATGCGCGCTGAGCGCGGACAGCGGGCGCAGCCGAACCCGCAGATCCACCCGATCGAGTAATGGCCCGGACAGGCGGCCCAAGTAGCGCCTTCGCACGGTCGCCGAGCATGTGCAGTCGGCGTCCTTCGCCGGAGCGCAAGGGCAGGGGTTGGTCGCCAAGACCAACTGGAAACGTGCCGGGTACCGCACGGCGCCCTTGACCCTCGCGATCCGCACTTCGCCCTCTTCGAGCACCGTGCGCAGCGACTCCAGCCGCTCCTGGCCGAACTCGCACACCTCGTCGAGGAACAGGATTCCCCGGTGCGCGCGGCTGATCGCGCCGGGCACGGCCAGGCCGCTTCCGCCGCCGATCAGGGCGGGCACGCTGATCGAATGATGCGGCGCGACGAACGGCGGCACGGTGACGAGCGGTTCGGCGCGGGAGAGCGAACCGTCGATCGAATGCACCGCTGTCACTTGCAGCGACTCTTCGGCGGTCAGTCGCGGAAGCAGACCGGGAAGGCGTTTCGCGAGCATCGTCTTGCCCACCCCGGGCGGGCCGGTCATGAGCAGGTGATGCCCACCGGCCGCGGCCACCTCAAGCGCCCATCGCGCTTCCGGCTGCCCTACGACGTCGGCGAGGTCGGGTACCTGTGGCGGCGCCTGGACGACGGACGGTTCGGGGAGGGTGAGCTCCCCTTCGCCTTTGAGCCAGTCCACGAAGTCGCTCAGCCGCGCTACTCCACCGACCTCCAGCCCGTCCACAAGAGCGGCTTCGAACAGCGACTCGGCGGGAACGACGGCCCGTCCGTACCCGGCGTTGCGCGCCGCCAGCAGCCCCGGCAGGACCCCGCGGACCGCCCGTACCCAGCCGTCGAGGGCGAGCTCACCGAGCAGCACGGTGTTCAGCAGTTTCGTCGCGGGAACCGAGCCGGTGGCGGCCATGACCGCCGCTGCGATCCCCAGGTCGTAGCCGGACCCCACCTTCGGGAGATTCGCCGGCGACAGGCCGAGGATCACCCTCTCGTCCGGCCAGGTCCGCCCGGAATTGCGCACGGCGGAACGGACCCTGTCCTTGGCCTCTTTCAGCCCGGTGTCGGGGAGGCCGACCATCGTCACCTTCGGCGATCCGCCGCCGATGTCGGCCTCGATCTCGATCATCCTGCCCTCGACGCCGAGAAGCGCGACCGACCAGGCCTTCGCCAGCGCCATTCAGAACGCCGCCTTGATATGCCGCACCCTAGGCGGGGCGTCAGGCGAGGCGACGATCGCGATGATGTCGTAGCGGACCGGGGCCCAGCGGAGCATGAACTTGCGCTGCCATTGATAAGCGAGACGGCGGATGCGATCCGCCTTGTCCGGGGTCACCGCCTCGGCCGGGGTGCCGAAACCCAGCCCCGTCCTTGTCTTCACCTCGCAGAAGACGAGGCGTTTCCTGTCGGTCGCGATGAGATCCAGTTCGCCGTCACGACAACGCCAGTTGCGGCTCAGGACGACATAGCCCCTCTTCTCCAGATGCCGGACCGCGAGGTCCTCTCCCCAGCGGCCCAGTTCGATCCGTGGTGCCCCGGCGGGCGGCTGTTCGGCCGTGCTCGTCATCTCGATCCCCCTCAGCGATCGTCACAGTGCGTGTGCGATCAACGCTGCCAGGGTGAGGGGGTGGGGGACAGACCTGATTTGGGCGCCTGTGGACAACCGGGGTGTTGTGGATGGTTCGGCCGCCATGGGGGCTTGTCGGGCGGGATCGTCGGTGGGCTGTGCTATGTGGCCCCGGGCAGAAACGTGAAGGCCCTCTTCACGGCGCCAAACGCCGTGAAGAGGGCCTTCACGTACTTAGGGGGATCAGCCTGAGAACGGTCCGTCTTCCGGCAGCCGGAGATCCGGTTTGTCGAGTTCCTCGACGTTGACGTCCTTGAACGTGATGACCCGGACGTGCTTGACGAACCGGGCGGGCCGGTACATGTCCCAGACCCACGCGTCGGACATGCGGACCTCGAAGTACACCTCGCCGCCGCCGTCGCGCACCTGCACGTCGACGGCGTTGGCCAGATAGAACCGCCGCTCGGTCTCCACCACGTACGAGAACTGGCCGACTATGTCGCGATACTCGCGGTAAAGCGAGAGCTCCATCTCGGTCTCGTACTTCTCGAGATCCTCTGCGCTCATGAAATCCGCGCCCCTCCTCGCGATTTTGCTGCTGTTCCAGCGGCGGAGCGTTCATTGTTACCCACGTACGGGCCGAGGGCACGTATCGGCACGCTCGGGTTTTCCAGTGCCGCGACGGTCAGCACGACCGGGTGAGGCGGCCGCACCCGGTGCGCGGCGGCCGCGGTGGCCACGTTGGCGTACGACCAGCGATGGACCGGACTCGGACCGTGAGTGTCCAGCGCGGCGCCGTGGTCGGTGGTGCTGTACCCCTTGTGCACGTCGAAACCGTAGTGCGGGTGGACGTCGTGCAGGTCGCTCATGATCCGGTCCCTGGTGACCTTCGCCAGCACGGAAGCCGCCGCGACGCACGCGACGGCCTTGTCGCCTTTGATCACCGGGACACTCGGAGCGGGCAGCCCGGACACACGGAACCCGTCGGTCAGGACGTAACCGGGCGTGTTCCGCAGCGCCGAGACGGCTCGCCGCATGCCTTCGAGGTTCATGACGTGGATGCCGAACAGGTCGACCTCGGCCGCCGGGATGACGATGACCGAGTAGTCGACGGCTCGCTGGACGACCCGGTCGTACACCCGGTCACGGGCCTTGGCCGTGAGCACCTTCGAGTCGGTGAGCTCGGGCAAGCGGGCGGCATCACCGGGACGCAGGACGCAGGCGGCCACGACGAGCGGGCCGGCGCAAGCACCGCGCCCTGCCTCGTCGACTCCGGCGACGGGCCCGAGGCCCCGCCGGTCCAGCGCACCCTGCAAACCCCAGAAGAGGTCGCCACGCACCACTGCCCGCGGCGGCCGAAGCGGCTCGGCCGGTGTGAGCGGTACAGGAACTCTCAAGGCCCTACCGCCTCCGGTCGACCGCCTTGCGCACTCCGGCCGACATCCGCCTGCCGAGGAAGAGCACGGGCCACGCCGCGGCGATACCGACTCCCAAGGGGAGCCCCTGCTGCCAAGCCGGGGCGCCGAGCGCCAGCGGCTGAGCGTTCGCCTGCGGGTTGTGGTCCGAAACGCCACCCCAGCGGCCGGGCGGGAGCACGATGACCCGTGCCTTGCCGATGATGTTGTCCACCGGGACGGCACCGTTGACCCCACCGCCACCCTGGATACGGGAGTCGCTGGAGTTGTTGCGGTTGTCGCCCATCACCCAGACGTAGCCGGCGGGCACCTTGACCGGCTCGAACGTCCGCTCGGTGGGGGCCATGCCCTCTTCCCAGTGGACGTACGGCTCGTCGAGTGCCTTGCCGTCGACGACGACGCGGTTGTTGTCGCAGCATTGGACCGTCTGGCCGCCGACCGCGATGATCCGCTTGACGAAGTCGCGCTCGTCCGGCGGCGCGAACCCGATCAGGGAACCCAGCGTGCGGAATCCGGTGACGAAGATGTTGCTGGACTCCGGCGTGTCGATCTCGCCGACCCAGGCGGGCGGGCCCTTGAAGACCACCACGTCGCCAGGGCCGGGATCGGTGAAGTCGTACGTGATCCGGTCGACCAGGATCCGGTCGCCCGTGCATCCCGAGCAGCCGTGCAAAGTGGTCTCCATCGATCCCGAGGGGATCATGTAGACCTTGGCGAGGAACTGCTGGATCAAGATCGTCAGCACGAGCGCGACGACGATCAGGATCGGCAGTTCCTTCCAGAACGACCGCTTCTTGTTGACCTTGCCGAATTTCTTGGAACCGGATCGGCCCCGGCGGGAGGCCCGCGTGGGGCGCTCCTCTTCGGGGCGATCGGGCTCGTCTTCGGAGGTGTTCTGGGACACGGGTTCGACCACGACGCCAGGTTACCTGTAACCGGGTGGCTACCTACTTGGCGGAGGTCGTCTCGCGGTTTTCGCGGCGTTCCTTGATCTTGGCGGCCTTGCCGCGCAGCTCGCGGAGGTAGTACAGCTTCGCCCGGCGGACGTCGCCGCGCTTGAAGACCTCGACCTCGGCGATGTTCGGCGAGTGCACCGGGAAGGTGCGCTCCACGCCGATGCCGAACGACACCTTGCGGACCGTGAAGGTCTCGCGGATGCCGCCGCCCTGGCGACGCAGCACGACGCCCTGGAAGATCTGGTTGCGCTCGCGGTTGCCCTCGATGACGCGGACGTGAACCTTGAGCGTGTCGCCCGGTCGGAAGTCCGGGATGTCGGAACGCAGTGACTGCGCGTCCAGCGCGTCCAGGGTGTTCATCGGTGGTCCGTCCTCGTCTTCGTATGGCTTACGTGCAGCTTGGGCGCGCAGTGTCGGGCACTGCGACCTCCCCGGGGGCTGATGGCGTTCCGGCGAACCTCGCGGCCTTGACTCGTACTGACAGCACCTGTCAAGTTATCGCGCGTCCGCTCACGCCAACCTGTCAAGTATTGCAGACCAGGAATCAGGTGTTCGACCCGGCCTGGTCGCTGCCCTCGTCCAACCGGTCGAGGACCTTGAGATCGTGCTTGTCGAGACTACCTTCCGGCAGCAGGCCGATCAGTTCGGGCCTGCGCCGGACGGTGCGTTCCAGCGCCTGGTCGCGGCGCCAGCGGTCGATCAGCGCGTGGTTTCCCGAGCGCAGCACGTCGGGTACGGCCAGGTCGCGCCAGACCTCCGGCCGGGTGTAGCTGGGGCCTTCGAGCAGCCCGTCGGAGAACGAGTCCTCCTCGGCGGAGCGGGAGTTGCCGAGCACCCCGGGCAGCAGCCGGACGACGGCCTCGACCATCACCAGCACCGCCGCCTCGCCGCCGACCAGCACGTAGTCGCCGATGGAGACCTCGTCGACGGGCATCCGCCGCGCGGCGTCGTCGATCACCCGCTGGTCGATGCCCTCGTAGCGGCCGCAGGCGAACACCAGGTGTTCCTCGGCGGCGTACTGGTGGGCCATGGCCTGGGTGAAGGGCCGTCCGGCGGGGGTCGGGACCACGAGGCGGGTGTTCTCGCCGCAGATCTCGTCCAGGGCGGGGCCCCAGATCTGCGGTTTCATCACCATGCCGGGCCCTCCGCCGTACGGGGCGTCGTCGACGGCGCGGTGGACGTCGTGCGTCCAGTTCCGCAGGTCGTGGACGCCGACCTCGATGAGGCCGCGGTCGATCGCGCGCCCGAGCAGCGCGGCGCGGAGCGGATCGAGGTATTCGGGGAAGATCGTGACGACGTCGAGGCGCATCAGGCGTCCAGCAGGCCTTCCGGCGGGTCGAGGACCACGCGGCCGCCCGCGACGTCGACGGCCGGGACGATCGCCTTCACGAACGGCACCAGCACCTCACGTCCGTCGTGCTCGATCGACAGCAGTTCACCGGCGGGCGAATGCACGATTTCGAGCACCTTGCCGACGACGGTGCCGTCGGCGAGTTCGGCCCGCAGGCCTTCGAGTTCGTGGTCGTAGAACTCGTCGGGGTCTTCGGTCGGCGGCAGTGTCGAGGTGTCGGCGATCAGCAGCGCGCCGCGGAGGGTCTCCGCGACGTCCCTGGTCAGCACCTCTTCGAAACGCACCAGCAGCCGCCCGCTGTGTTCGCGGGCGGCTGCGATGGTGAGGTCTCTGCTGCTGCCGTCACGCAGCTTCGTCGTGACGGCCGAACCGACCGCGAACCGCTGTTCCGGCGAGTCCGTGCGCACGTCCACCGCGAGTTCCCCGCGGATTCCGTGCGCCTTGGCGATACGGCCGACTACGACGTCCATCCCGTTCAGTCCTTGGTCAGCGATCGGTGTCGACGACGTCCACGCGGACGCCGCGGCCACCGATGCCGCCCATGACGGTGCGCAGGGCGGTCGCGGTACGACCGCCCCGGCCGATCACCTTGCCGAGATCGTCGGGGTGCACGTGCACCTCGAGCGTGCGGCCACGGCGAGTGGTCAGCAGCTCGACCCGGACCTCGTCCGGGTTGTCGACGATCCCGCGCACCAGGTGCTCGAGGGAGTCAGCGAGGAAGCTCACGCCTCGGCCTTGTCACCCTCGGCGGCTTCGGCCTTCTCGGCCTCGGCCTTCTTCGGGGCGGACTTCTTCTTCGGCGTGGTGGCTTCGGCGGAGGCCGAGTCACCGGCGGCCGCGAGCGCGGCGTTGAACAGGTCCTGCTTCGACGGCTTCGGCTCGGCGACCTTCAGGGTGCCCTCGGCGCCCGGGAGACCCTTGAACTTCTGCCAGTCACCGGTGATCTCGAGGATGCGCTGGACCGGCTCGGTCGGCTGGGCGCCGACGGACAGCCAGTGCTGGGCCCGCTCGGTGTCGACCTCGATGAAGCTCGGCTCTTCCTTGGGGTGGTACTTGCCGATCGTCTCGATGGCCTTGCCATCACGGCGGGTGCGCGCGTCGGCGACGATGATGCGGTAGTACGGCGCACGGATCTTGCCGAGACGCTGCAGCTTGATCTTGACGGCCACGGGTGTGGGTACTCCTCAGTTCTCTCTGATGCATGTGGAAGGCGCACGCCAGCCGAGTGGGGACACGGCTGCGCACACCCGAAGGGTGAGCTCGGGCGCGGTGAGAGGGTCCGGCCAAAGCAGGCAAGCGTACATTCTGCCAGACGCCGACCGGCCGTCAGAACGCGGCTATCCCGAGCGACGCGAGCAGGATGGTCACGGCCGGGAGGAAGTTGTTCACCTGGTGGGCGACCACGCTGCCGAGCAGCCGCCCGGTGAACACCCTGGCCAGCCCGATCGGGATCGCGATCACCAGCAGCAACGTGGTGCGCAGCGGTTCGAGGTGGCTCGCCGCGAAAACGGCCGTGGAGACCAGGAACGCCGCGATCCTCCCCCAGCGTTCGGTGCGCCAGGTCAATCGCTCGACCGCGCCCCACAGGAGGCCGCGGTAGATGATCTCCTCGCAGATCGGCCCGACCAGCCACAGGTAGATGAACATGACGACGGCGGCCGAGACCGACATCCGCCGATCCTCGACGAGCGCGCTGATCGCCGAGGTCGCGTTCTCGTTGCCCACGACCTGCGTCCAGGCCCAGGCGGCGAGCGAGGTGAACCCGAGCCCGAGCACCCCGAGTTTGAGGCCGACCTTGACGTCGGCCCAGCTCCAGCCGATCCGCAGGTCGATGAACGGGCCGTTGCCCCGCAGCCGGGTGATCAGCAGCGCCACGCCCGCCGCGATCATCGTCGGCAGCATGGTGCCGAGCAGCACCATGCGCATCGGCAGGGGCTGGCCGGGCTGGACGTCGCCGAGCAGGACGCTGATGAACGCCGCCGACGCCAGCAGGACGGCCTCCACCAGGAGGAAGGCCCCGAATCCCCAGCGATGCGGCGGTGGCGTGCCGGGCGCGGCCACCTCACCTCCGGCACTGACTTCTTCTGGGAGCTCATCCGGCGGCGCGGCCTCGGGGATCGGCTCCCTGGGCTGAGATACGGTCACGCCGATCCTCCGGTGATCGTTCGGTTACTCAAAGACTCTAACCGCCTGGACCGGCGATCACCTCGCCGCGAAGAGCAATACAGCCGGTGGGAGGTTGTTGGCCGCGTGCGCGATCACGGAAGCGCTCACCCGGCCGGACAGATAACGGGCCAGACCGATGGCGATGCCCTGGCCGAACAACGCGATCGTGCGCGCGGCCTCCCCGTGCAACTGGGCGAACACCAGAGCGGTGACCAGCAGGATCACCCAGGAAGGCAGGCGGTGGAAGCCCATGGCGTTCCACAGCGTGCCGCGGAAGAGCAGTTCTTCGGTGACCGGAGCGGCGAGGACGACGATGACCGCGGCCAGCACCAGCCAGATCGTGTCGCCTTCGGTGGTTCCCGACAGTTCGGTGATCGGCCCGGGCGAGACGTCGGAGAAGGCCCGGTCGTCGCTGTCGGTCCCGTAGACGGCCAGCAGGAGCAGGTTGAGGAGATAGCCGGCGGCGAGAGCGGCGGCTCCGCAGGCGAGCCCGATCCGGACGTCGCGCCACGTGGGCTTGAGTCCGAAGTCCGCGCGAAGACCCTGGCCCCAGACGCGTGAACCGACCGCGGGGCCGAGGCCGAGCACGAGGGTCGGCAGGAACGCGAGGATCAGCAGCGGGCCGACGTCACGGAGTTCGAGCGGGTCGTAGCCGCCGAAGCGGCCCGACATCAGGAAGCTCATGACGAGCGTGACGAGGTGGTATCCGGCGATGCCCGCGAAGAACGCTACGAATCCCCAGTGCGCTCCGAGTACCAGACGCTCGCGAGCCTGCCCGTCGTCCACCACGCCTCCACGCTAGGTACCGCTCCCGTCACGGATGGAGTCGGGTCAGGCGTAGATCTTGCCACGCAGCACGATGTGGCTCGGATGGCGGAGCACCGCGAGATCCTCACGCGGATCGGACGGGTAAACGAGCAGGTCGGCCGAAGCGCCATCGACGATTCCCGGTACGCCGAGCCAGTCGCGAGCCGCCCACGAAGCCGAAGCGAGCGCCTGCTCCGCGGACATGCCCGCCTTGTGCAGTGCCTCGATCTCGTCGACGAGCCTGCCGTGCTCGACCATGCCGCCCGCGTCGCTTCCCGCGTACACCTGGACGCCGGCCTCGATCGCCGTCGAGACCATCTCCCCCACGCCGGCGTGCAGCGCCCGCATGTGGTCCGCGTACACCGGGTACTTGCCCGCCTTGTCCGCGATGCCGGGGAAGTTCTCGATGTTGATCAGGGTCGGCACGAGCGCGATTTCCCGCTCGGCGAGGACGCCCAGCTGGTCCGCCGAGAGCTCCGTGCCGTGTTCGAGGCAGTCGATCCCCGCGTCGATGAGACCGGGCAACGCGGCTTGGCCGAACACGTGCGCCGTTACCTTGGCGCCCTCGGCGTGCGCGACCGCGATGGCTTCGGCGAGCACGTCGTCAGGCCAGAGCGGCGCGAGATCGCCGATGCCCCGGTCGATCCAGTCGCCGACGAGTTTGACCCAGCCGTCGCCGTCACGGGCCTGTTCGGCGACCGCCTTCGGCAGCTGGGAAGGGTCTTCGAGTTCGATACCGAGGCCGGGGATGTAGCGCTTGCGCAGGGCGAGATGCCGTCCGGCGCGGATGATCCGCGGCAGATCGGCCCGTTCCTGCAACGGCCGGACGTCGATCGGCAGCCCGCAGTCGCGGATCAGCAGCGTCCCGGCGTCGCGATCGGTGATCGCCTGCTCGGTGGCCTCTTCGAGGGTGGTCGCGCCACCGACCCCGATACCGGGATGGCAATGCGCGTCGACCAGTCCGGGAACGAGAAAGCCTTCCCGGACAACGGTTTCCGCCCCGGCGACCGGTTCGGTCGTGATCCGGCCACCGGTGACCCACAGCCCACGGTGCTCGCCGTCCGGCAGGACGACACCCGCCAGGTGCAGCGCCTCCACGGGCTACTTGTCCTTCGGCAGCTTGAACTTCTTCGGGTCGAACCCGGGTACGTCGTTCATGCCGCCGAGCTGCGAAAGGTCGGGCATCCCCCCACCGGGCATCCCGCCGCCCGGGGGCAGCATCGGCATACCGCCGGGGAAGCCGCCGCGGACCTTGGGCTGCGTCGGGCCGCGCCCCTTGCCCTTCTTCCCCTTCTTGCCCTTGCGGTTCTTGCTGCCGCCGCCTCCGCCGCCGAAGCCGAAGCGGCCCGCCATCTGCGCCATCATCTTGCGCGCTTCGAAGAACCGGTTGACCAGGTCGTTGACGTCGCGGACGGCGACACCGGACCCCTTCGAGATCCGCACGCGGCGCGAAGCGTTGATGATCTTCGGGTCGGCCCGCTCGGCGGGGGTCATCCCGCGGATGATCGCCTGCAGCTTGTCGAGCTGTTTGTCGTCGACCTGCGCGAGCTGGTCCTTCATCTGCCCGGCGCCCGGCAGCATGCCGAGCAGATTGCCGATCGGGCCCATCTTGCGGACCGCGAGCATCTGCTCGAGGAAGTCTTCGAGGGTGAGCTGGCCGCTGCCGAGCTTGGCCGCGGTCTGCTCGGCCTTCTCCTGGTCGAAGTGCTGCTCGGCCTGCTCGATGAGGCTGAGCACGTCACCCATGCCGAGGATCCGGCTGGCCATCCGGTCCGGGTGGAAGAGGTCGAAGTCTTCGAGCTTCTCGCCGTTGGAGGCGAACAGGATCGGCTGGCCGGTGACCTGGCGGACCGACAGCGCGGCACCACCGCGGGCGTCACCGTCGAGCTTGGTGAGCACGACGCCGGTGAAGCCGACGCCGTCGCGGAAGGCTTCGGCCGTGGTGACCGCGTCCTGACCGATCATCGCGTCGACGACGAACAGCGTCTCGTCCGGAGAAACGGCGTCGCGGATGTCCGCGGCCTGCTTCATCAGCTCTTCGTCGACGCCCAGACGGCCGGCGGTGTCGACGAGGACGATGTCGTGCTGGGCGCGCTTGGCCTCGTCGATGGCGCGGCGGGCGACGTCGACCGGGTCGCCGACGCCGTTCCCGGGCTCGGGCGCGAAGACCGCGACCCCGGCCCGCTCTCCGACGACCTGCAGCTGCGTGACGGCGTTGGGACGCTGGAGGTCACACGCGACCAGCATCGGCGCGTGGCCCTGTTTCTTCAGCCACATCGCGAGCTTGCCCGCGAGCGTCGTCTTACCGGCACCCTGCAGACCCGCGAGCATGATGACCGTCGGCGGGTTCTTCGCGAACGTGAGCCGCCTGGTCTCGCCGCCGAGGATGGTGACGAGTTCCTCGTTGACGATCTTGATGACCTGCTGCGCCGGGTTCAGCGCGCCGTGCACCTCGGCGCCCTTGGCGCGCTCCTTGATCCGGGCGATGAAGTCCTTGACCACAGACAGCGCGACATCCGCCTCGAGCAGCGCGATCCGGATCTCGCGCGCGGTGGCGTCGATGTCGGCGTCGGAGAGCCTGCCCTTGCGAGACAGCGTCTGCAGGGCGGACGTGAGCCGATCGGAGAGGGTGTCGAACACGGGTGTGCACGCTCCAGCTGGGTCGTTGTGGCTCGCCGGTACGAACCGGCGGCTTCCCAGGGTAGTCGGTGTCCGAGGCCGGCGTTGACACGGTTGCGAAGACCCGTTCAGGCTTTGCGAAGGTCGGCTTCGACCAAAGCCCGGATGACGTTCGCGGTGCCGGCTTCCCGGACGGTGCGGCTCATCTCGACATGCAGGAAGACCGTGCCGTCCTTCGCCGCCGCCTTGCCCTGCACGTTCTTCGTCCCTTCCAATGCCCCGCACGACGACGCCCAGGCCCGGCAGACGTCGAGACCGGCGGCTTCGAGCCGATCCGCGGCGCGGTGGGCGGGCGGGCCGGCGACGGTCGCGCCGGACGAGAGCACGATGTCGTCGTCGGGCAGGTTCTGGTCGTCGAAGCCGTGCAGCTGGATCTGCGGCAGCCCCCGTCCGGCGAGGGTGGTGGCGACCACGTGGAACACGGAATCCACCTCGTGCGCGACGTCCGCGCGGCCGTCGTCCGCCTTGCGGTGCGCGCCCGCGATCAGCAGCACCGCGCCCGGCACCTGGCGGAAGTAGTCGAGACCGAACGACTCGGTCCGCAGATCCGACACGGGATGCGGGACCTCGACGGCCAGCGACGGCGGGGCCGACCGGTCGATCAGGTACATACCCCAGGATCGCTCGGTACCGGATTCGTTCACCGCGACCGTGTAAGGCCGCCCGGTCTGCCGGTCCGTCCCGTCGCGTACCGCGAATCCGAGCTTCCCGAGGCTCGCCGTTCCCTCGGGAGAGGCGTCCAGCAACGCGGCGAAACCGGCCGCGGCCGTCCGGCGTTCACCCGCCCCGGGTGACCGGTAGTCCTGCTCAGCGGAAAGCGACGACGTGAATCCGGCGAGCAGTGAACTCAGGTCGGCCTCCGGGTCGAGAGGGGGTCGCTGTGACTCGTCGTCACCGAGGACCAGCACGAGGGTCAGCACCAAGGCCAGAGCCAGAGCGACACTGGTCACGCTGAGCAACATTCGAGTTCGGCCGATCACCACCCGGACTCTACTGACTGACCCGAATGGGTACTGCCAGGTGCATTTTGCCGACACTCGGCGGAGTTGTAACGTCCTCACTAACACTTTTGATACCTCGGTGTGACCTGATCGGGAACACGTTTCGCTACTGGCCGACGTGCGCCGCGAACCAGCCGATTACCGAAAGACACGAGGGCCAGTGAAGCGGCAGAAGGACCAGCCCGACCCCGCGGCGCGCCTGCGCGACCAGATCCCGGAGGCGGGTTTCCCCCGAGGTGTGGGGGTGGCGTCCGCCACCACCTTCGTCCTCCTTGTGATGATCGCGGCCTTCACCGCCGTCTACCTGTCGACGGCCGGACCGCTCTCACTGCTCCGCGCCGACTCGGGCGGGCAGCTCCCGGACGAGGTCACCGCGGGGCGGCAACGCGCGACCGCCGCCCTCGCCCAATCGTTGGCCACGTCGGCCACCTCGGCGGCGGGGGACCTCCGCGTCGCCACCGATTCCGGCGTCTTCGACAACGGCGGCGACGACGCCGTGCTCGCCCGCCTCGGCAAGACCTACCCGGACTGGCGTGGAATCGCCGTGTTCGATCCCGCCGCGAAACGGGTCGTGGCCACCCACGGCGAGCCGGTCGCGGTCGAAAACCTCCGTGGCGTCGACGTCACGAACCTCACCGTCCGCCCGATCGCCCGGCCCGGCGACAGCCCCCTCGTCCTCACCGCCCTGCCGCTCACCGGCGACCGCGCAGGCAGGCTCCTCGTCGTCTCGACGCCGCTGCGCGGTCTTTCGGCGGAACTCGACAAGGGCCCCGTGCGGCAGATCCGGCTGGTCACCCCGGACGGCGTGCCGCTCTTCTCGTCCGGGAACGAAGTGCCCGCGACCGACCGCGTCGCACAGGATCTGCTCGCCCGCGCCTCCACGGCCGCCGCGGCCGGGGAATCGGGGGTGCTCAGCGGCACCGCGACGGATTCGGGCGAGCGGCTCGCACCGGTCGTGTCCTACGCCCCGATCACCTCGGACGGCACCGCGGGCAGCCTGGGGCTGGCGGTCGTCACGCTCAGCCGGTTCCCGGTCGAACCGGCGCCGGCGCGGTGGCCGGGTCTGCTGCCGGCGGCCGCGCTGCTGGTCCTCGCCGTCGCCGGGTTCGTGCTGTTGCGGAGCGCCGTCGTCAAGCCGATCCTCCGTCTGCGCGCCGACGCCCTCGCGGTCGCGGCAGGCTCGCTCGACGAACCGGTACGGCAATCGAGGATCCGCGAAGTGAACCGGCTGACCCGCGCGGTCGAACGGTACCGGTCGAAACTGGCCAGGCGCAGACCCCGCGACAAGGTGAAGCCGGTGGTCTCCGCGCAGGTGATCGTCGCCGTCGTCACGCTCGCGCTGCTCGGCTGGTCGGTCGCCGTCGCCGCGACCTTGGGCCGCCAGCACGCCACGGTCTCCCCCGCCGTGCTCGGCGAGTACGGCGGCCGCGTCACGCATTCGGCGGAGACCCTGCGCCGCAGCCTCGCCCAGGGGCTCGGCGACCTGCGCTCCGTCGCCCGGCTCGGTTCGGCGGAACGGCCGGACCGGCTGAACGGCATGCTCGAACGGCTCGCCGAGGACGAAAACCGGTTCCGGAGCGTCTACGTCACCGACGAAGAAGGCAACGTAGTTCACCAAGCAGGGCGCGAATCGCTGCGCGATCCCGGGAAGCTGCCCGACGGCTCGGGTATCCACCAGCACAACACCAGCGGCCGGGTGCCCGTGGTGTACGCCTTCGCACGTCTCCCGGACTCCGGCAAGGTCGTGGTCGGCGAGTACGACATCCCGAGGATGGCGTCGGTGCTCGGCTCGGCGGGTGGTCGCGTACGCGTCGTCGACGAAGGCAAGCGCACCATCGCCGACACCCAGGGCTATCTGGCCTTCTCCGAACTCACCGACTCCGTGCTGGTCAAGAACGTCACCACCGCGCAGTCCGGCGAGGACGCCCGCGAAAGCACCGATTCGTCGTTGGTGGTCGCGAGCCGCCTCGCCGACGACGGCAGCGTCGCCGACCTGAACTGGGTCGTCGTCGCCGACCAGCCGGTCTCCTCACTCGGTGTCGCGGACAACACCGTCCGGTCGGGGGCCAGGGTCGCCGCGCTCCTCACGGCGGTCGTCGCCCTGATGCTGTTCGCCTGGCATCTGCTGGTCGTCGTCCGGCCATTGCGGCGGGTGGCCGAATCCGCCGTGCCCATCGCGAAGGGCGTCGGGATGGGCGCCGTGGTCTATCCCCAGCGCCAGGACGAGATCGGCACCATCGCCTCCTGCGTCGAGATCTGCCGCCAGGCGCTGACCGATGGCAAGACGCGGCTCGGCGAGGTCCGGCGGCCTGCCGGAGCGGCGACCGACGAAACCAAACTGCTCCAGCGGATCGAGGACGAGCCGGTCCGCGGTCACCCCCGGCCGGTCCGGCGGCGCGAACCGCAGCCGCTGAAACCCCGCCCGCAGCCGCGGCGGCACCAGGGAAACCGGCGGCCCGAGCCGGCGGAACGGGGCCGGAAATGACCTTCCTCTACTTCGTGCTTCTCGTGGCGTCGTCGGCGATGCTCGCCGCGGGTATCGCCGAACAGCGCCGCCACTACCGGAACCTGCACAGCATCCCGACCCGGGTGCTGGTCAACGGCATCCGCGGGAAATCGTCGATCACCCGCCTCTGCGCGGGCGCACTGCGCGGCGGCGGTCTCGTGACGACCGCGAAGACGACCGGCACGGCGGCCAGGTTCATCCATCCCGACGGCAGCGAGGAGCCGGTCTACCGCAAGTTCGGCATCGCCAACGTCGTCGAGCAGATCGGCATCGTCCGCCGTGCCGCCGCGTACCGGCCGGACGCGCTGGTGATCGAGTGCATGGCGGTGATGCCGGATCTCCAGGAGATCAACCAGAGCAAGCTGATCCGGTCCACCATCGGCGTGCTGTGCAACGTCCGGGAGGACCATCTCGCCGAAATGGGCCCGACGCTGGACGACGTGGCGCGGTCACTGAGCCGGTCGATGCCGGTCGGCGGGATCTGCCTCACCGCGGAGAAGGACCGTCTCGCGATCCTCCAGGAGGAGGCCGACAAGCGGGACTGCCGTCTGATCGCCGTCGATCCGGAAAGCGTCACCGACGAGGAGATGCGCGGATTCGGCTGGATCACGTTCAAGGAGAACGTGGCGATCGCGCTGGCCGTGGCCGATCTGCTCAAGGTCAACCGGCGCCTCGCGCTCGAAGGGATGTGGGCCGCCCCGCCCGACCCCGGAGTGCTCCAGGTCCACCGCTATCGCGCCGGGCGGCGCCAGGTGCGCTTCGCGAACGTCTTCGCCGCGAACGATCCCGAATCGACCCTGATGAACATCGATCAGCTTCGCGCGCAGGGGGCGATCGCCGATCCGCTGCACGTGATCATCAACTGCCGCCCCGACCGCGTCGAACGCAACGGGCAGATGGGCGCGCTGATCCCGCGGGTCGCGCCGGAACGGGTGGTGCTGATCGGCGAGCCGACGCGCAGCGCCCGGATCGCGATCCCCGGCGAATGGCAGGACCGCGTCGTCGACCTCGGCGGCTCACGGCCTCCCGAGGAACTGCTGCGCAAGATCATCGGTGGCGTCGACCGGCAAGCGTCGCTGATCGCCATCGGCAACATCCACGGTCAGGGCGAACTGCTCATCGACGAACTCGCGAAACTGGAAACGATCGCCTCCTGATGCTCACCACTTCACTCTCCCCCGAGGTCGCCACCATCGGGCTCGCCATCGGGCTGCTGCTGTCGCTGGTCTGTTACCTGACCACGAACCTGTCCCCCGGCGGCATGATCACCCCTGGCTGGATCGCATTGACCATCGTCGAGGACTTCCGGCGGGCGGCGATCATCGTGCTGATGACCGCGCTGACCTACGTGGGCACCAAGATCCTGCAGCGGGTGGTGATCCTCTACGGCAAGCGCCTGTTCGCCGCGGTGGTCCTGCTGGGGGTCGTCCTGCAGACCACCCTGCTGCTCGTCCTGCAGGCCGACTTCCCGCTGCTGTTCGTGCACCAGACACTGGGCTTCGTGGTCCCCGGCCTGGTGGCCTACCAGCTGGTGCGGCAACCGCCGGCGGCGACCGTCCTCGCCACCGGGGGCGTGAGCCTCGCCAGTTACGCGATCCTGATCAGCGGGGTGCTGGTCGGGCTGGTTCCCACGTTGTGAGGACGTCGATGCGCAAAGCGATCCGGATCGGGGTGCTGGTCGCGGTGATCGGCGTGTCCGGGACGGCCGCGGTGTACGTCGCGAAGGAGGAGCCGCGGGACATCACCGCGGTGTCGGCGTCCGCGCCTCCCGGCGGCGACGCGGCGATCGGCGGGTACACCTACGAACGGCTCGAGAACCCCGCCCGGACGGTCGTCCGGGATTCCCTCGGCACCCAGCTGGCGTCCTTCACCGACGGGTCGCGCTCGGTGCTGCTGTCCGGCAAGAGCCGGACCTTCGCCGAACCGAAGTTCACCACGGTCACCGTCACGTCGTCGGCGTGGATCCGGTTCGCGCCCGAGCCGTGGAAAGCGGGTGCCGAGCGTGAGGGGTGGTTCCGCGACTGGTTGCCCAAGGCCCTCGGCGACACGTCACCGGATCTGCTGGCCATAGCCCTGCAGTACTCCGAAGGCGCCCCGCCCCAGACAACCAAGAAGCTTCGCGTAGCCGGTGACGCGTCCTTCGGGCCCGACAGTGCCGAAGGGCGGCTTGAAAAGTCCGACTTCTACGACTATCTCGGCGTCGACTGGGATTTCCCCGACAAACACGAAAAGGCGGAGCGCGCCCGGTTCGGTTCCCTCGACTGCTCGGGCTTCGTACGGATGGTCTACGGCTACCGCGCGGGTTACCCGCTGCTGGGAACCAACACGAAAGGGCCAGGTCTGCCGCGGCGCGCCTGGGCGATGTCGGAGCTCGGGCCGGGCACGACGTTGATCGAGGACGCCAGGAGGCAGGCCACGGACTACGCGGCCCTCCAGCCCGGCGATCTGCTGTTCTTCAACCTGGAGCCGGCGCTCGGGCCCCGGGTTTCGCATACCGGCATCTATCTCGGACTCGACAGTGACGGCAGGCGGCGAGTGCTGTCCAGCCGGAAGGTCGCCAACGGGCCGACCTTCGGCGACGCCGGTGGCACCTCGCTGATCGACGGCGAAGGCACCTACGCGAAGGCGTTCCGCGCGGCCAAGCGGCTCTAGCGCGCAAACAGGGCTCCGGGACCGATCGCCCCTCGCAGACCGGTACCGGAGCCCCTACGGAAGGCTCGCCTCCCCGCGAGCCGACCGTAAGCACACTTGGCGAGCTTCGCGGGACTCGGTATCGCCGGACCCCCAGTACCAGGCGATTCGCTGCCCGCGCTCTCTCCGCGCGATGGCATAACCATGCCCGGTCACCCTGGGGTCACGGCAGCGTGAAGACCCTCAACTCCCCCTGAGTAGATCTACTCAACTGGTCTTGGCCGACGACGAAGCCCGCTTCGCCCGCGTCCGCGCCTGGCGTGCCTTGTCCGCCGCGTCCTTGGCCTTCTCGACCGGGCCCTGCTGCAAGGCGGCCAGCAGCCGCGTCACACCTTCCGCCTGTTCGGCCGCGGTCGGCTGGAGGACGTCGTCGCCGTCCAGTTTGGCTTGGATGAGCGCTTCGAGCGCCTCACGGTAGCGATCGGTGTACCGGCCGGGCTCGAAATCCCGCGTGAGGTCTTCGATCAGCGAGACCGCGTTCCGCAGTTCCCCGCGCCGCAGATCGACGTCTTCGTGCAGGAACGGGAAGTCGGGCCGCCGGATCTCGTCGGGCCACAGCATCGTCTCGAGCAGAATGATCTGGTCCCGCACGCGCAGCGCGCCCAGCGTCTCGCGTTGCCGCAAGGTCACCTTGACGATGGCGATCCGCCCGGACTGCTGCAGCGCCTCGCTCAACAGCACGTAAGGCTTGGTGCCCGCCGGCTCCGGTTCCAGGTAGTAGCTGCGCGCGAAGTACATCGGGTCGACCTGGTCGGCCGGGGTGAAGCCGACGACGTCCATCGACTGGGTGGTCGGCGCGACCAGCGACGCGAAATCACCGGCGGTCAGCAGGACGACGTCGCCGTTGGGGACGGGGTACCCCTTCGCGATCTCGGCCGCGGGCACCTCGGCGCCGTCGACCTCGCAGACCCACTTCACCCGCACCCGGCCGCCGTCCGGCTCGTGCACCTGGTGGAGGGGGATGTTGTGCTCCTCGGTCGCGCTGTACGCCTTCACCGGAATGGCGTAGGTCCCGAATCCGATCGTGCCTTTCCACACCGCGCGCATGGCCCACCTCCGCCTGGTCAGCGTATCCACGCGCCGAAGCGGCGGGACAGCTACAAACGGGTGTCAGGGGCTACTGAATCGCTCACACATTCGAATGACGGACGCGATTCGGCGAGCGCCTCGGCCGAACAGTCGACAGCGGTGGCCGCCGCACGGAGCACTTCGGCGACCACCTCGACGTCGACCATCGGGGCGGTGGCCAGCGCGCCTTCTCCGCCCCCTTCGACCCGGCCCGCCATACCTTCGAGCGCGATGGCCAGCGCCTGCTGGCCCGCGACGAGGTGCCGGACCACTTTGAGCAGCTCGGGCACGGTCGCGGCGGGACCGGAGGCGGTGAGGGAGACGGCGAGATCGTCCGCGCATGCGCGGAGATGGGAGGCGACCACGGTCGGCGGCAGCGTGACACGTTGTGGACCGGGCACGCGCTCACCCCTTCCGGCTCCTTCAGGTCTCGACCGCGCACATCCTGCCACCGCCACCTTCCGTGACCCGCACGACACCCCGAACGTCAGGAAGCTGCCGCCAGCAGCGCCGCTTCGACCTTCGACCGCCACGCCTGGTCGACCCGGCCACTCCGCGGCGCGACGGCGAACGAGTCGACGACGGCACCACCGAGCGTGGCCACCTTCGCCCACCGCACCTCGGCCTCGCACCGGCGCAACGCGCCCGCGACCCGGTACAGCAGCCCGATCCGGTTCGCGGCCCGCAGTTCGACGACGACCGTGTCGCGCCCGCTGGTCTCGTCGTCGAACCAGATCACCTTCGCCCCGGCCGACGGCGCCTCCCCTCCGCCGTAGTCCCGTTCCTTCGCCGCGAGCCGCTGGGTGAGCGGCAGCGTCCCCGCCACCGCCCGCGCGAACTGCTCCCGCAGCAGCGTGACGTCGGGCAGCGAGCCGAATTTCGGTGACGCCGTGAAGACTCCCGCCCGTCCCCCGTCGTGCCCGCGCAGCACCGCCGCGTGGACTTCGAGCGAGTTCAGCGCGAGCACCCCGGCCGCGGGAGCCAGCAGTTCCGCGCGAGCGGGGACCGCGAGCACCACCGTCACCACCTTGCCGGCGGCGGTGATGCGCACCTCGCCGCGGCCGGACGCGACGGCTTCGGCCACGAGCTCCCGTTGTTCGGCGCCCATCGGCTCCGGCGGTACGAAACCCTTGCCGTGCAACGCTTCTTCGCAACCGGACACCAGTTCGGCGAGCAGGCGCGCCTTCCAGTCCGTCCACACGCCCGGCCCGGTGGCCAGCGAATCGGCCGTCGTCAGGGCGTGCAGCAGTTCCAGGAGGACGAGGTTCTCGTCGAGTGTCTTCGTCACCCGCTGGATCGTGGCGGGATCGCTGATGTCCCGCCGCGTCGCGGTATGCGGCAGCAACAGGTGATGCCGCACCATCGCCGACACCAGCGCCGAATCGGCGGGCGACAACCCGAGCCGGGCCGCCACCTGCGCGCTGATCTTCGCGCCGAGTTCGGAATGGTCCGCGTCGCGGCCCTTGCCGATGTCGTGCAGCAACGCGCCGATCAGCAGCAGATCCGGCCGCGAAACGGTGGTCGTCAGTTTCGACGCCTCGACCGCGGCCCGCACGAGATGCCGGTCGACGGTCCACGAATGCACCGGCGACCTCGGCGGGAGATCCCGCACGGCACCCCATTCGGGGAACAGCCGGGCCCAAAGGCCCGTGCGGTCCAGCGCCTCCACGGCGTCGACGAGTCCCTCGCCCGCGCCGAGTAGTTCCACCAGCGCCTTGAGGGCGTCGGCAGGCCATGGCGCACGCAGTTCGGGCGCGGTGTCGGCTAATGCTCGCAAGGTCCCGTGCGCGATGGGCTTGCGGATCCGGGCCGACGCGGCGGCGACCCGCAGCAGCAGGGCCGGATCCTTGGCGGGCAAGGCGTCCCGCGCCAGCGCGACCTCGTTCCCGTGCAGGACCACACCCTCGTCGAGCGGCGTCCGCACCGGACGGCGGCCGAACCGCGCCTTCGGTGGCTCCACAGTGGACCGGAGCGCGACATCCACCGCGTACGCGATCGTCCGCCCGGCGCCGGAGAGCTTGCGCGCCAACGTGAACCGATCGCCGAAGCCGAGTTCGCCCGCGACCGTCTCGGCTTCCGGCGCGCTGAGGATGTCCCGCTCCCGGCGCAGTTCGCGGCGCAGTTCCGTCCGGACGTCGAGCAGCAGGCTCTTGGCCGCCAGCAGTTCCTCACCGGGCCTCGCCGTCAGCTGTGCCGCCGCCAGGGCTTCGAGGACGGCGAAGTCACGAAGCCCGCCTCGGCCGTGCTTGAGATCCGGCTCGGCGGACTGTGCGATCTCGCCGCTGCGGGCCCAGCGCTGACGGACCGCGTCCGACAGGTCGTCCATCCGTTTCCGGGCGGTCCGCCGCCACTGGTCCCGTGCCGCGGCCGCCAGCCTGGCGGTGATCTCCGCGTCCCCGGAGATGTGGCGGATGTCGAGCAGCCCCATCGCGGTCCGCAGATCCTCCGACGCCACCTTCAGCGCCTCACCCGGCGTGCGGACCGAGTGATCGAGGCCGATCTTGGCGTCCCACAGCGGGTACCAGATCGCGTCCGCGATCTCGCCGACCCGCGAGTTCCCGTTGTGCAGCAACAACAGATCGAGGTCGGAGAAGGGCACCAGTTCGCTGCGCCCCAGGCCGCCGACGGCGGCCAGCGCGACACCGGGTTCAGCGGTGTCGACGCCGGCCGCCGAAGCGCCCTTGCCCAACCAGAATTCGTAGAGGTCGACGCACGCCGCGCGCAACGCGGCCGCCCCTAGCCTCCCGTGCCTGCCCTCGAGCAAACGCTCGGTGGCCTTGACCAGTTCACCCCCGTCGGCCATCGTGGGCGCCTATAGGGCGTCCGAGCCGCGCTCGCCGGTGCGTACCCGGATGACCGTCTCCACCGGCGTCACCCAGATCTTGCCGTCACCGATCTTGCCGGTGTGGGCGGCCGTGGTGATCGCGTCGAGGACCTTCTCGACGTTGGAGTCGTCGGTGACGACCTCGACCCGCAGCTTCGCCACGAAGTCCACGGAGTACTCGGCACCCCGGTAGACCTCGGTGTGGCCCTTCTGCCTGCCGTAGCCCTGTACCTCACTGACCGTCATGCCGAGCACGCCCAGCTGCTCCAGCGAGGAGCGGACGTCGTCGAGCGTGAACGGCTTGACGATCGCGGTGATCAGCTTCATGCCTTGCTCTCCTCGAGTTTCGTGGCCGCGGTTCCGGTGGACGTCTTGACCGGGATGGAGCTCGGCTGGCCGAGGCCGCCGCCCGAACCGGTGAAGTCGTACGCGCTCTCCGCGTGCTGGGCCTCATCGATACCACTGACCTCGTCCTCCGCGCTGACACGGAATCCGCCGAGCTTCTTGATCACCCAGCCGATGACGAAGGTCAGCACGAACGAGTAGCCGAGGACCACGGCCGCCGCGAGCGCCTGCTTGCCCAGCTGGCCGAGGCCGCCACCGTAGAAGAGGCCGTCGACGCCGAGCGAGTTGACGCTGGTGGTGCCGAAGAAGCCGATGAGCAGCGTGCCGACGAGACCACCCACGAGGTGGACGCCGACGACGTCGAGGGAGTCGTCGAAACCGAAGCGGAACTTGAGACTGATCGCCAGGGCGCACAGGGCACCGGCGATGAGACCGATGGCGATGGCACCCAGCGGGCTGACGAAACCCGCCGCCGGGGTGATCGCGACGAGACCCGCGACGGCACCGGAAGCGGCGCCGAGGGTGGTCGGCTTGCCGACCTTGATCTGCTCGATGATCAGCCAGCCGAGCACGGCGGCCGCGGTCGCGACGGTGGTGTTGGTGAACGCGACGGCGGCGAGGTCGTTGGCGGCCAGCGCCGAACCGGCGTTGAAGCCGTACCAGCCGAACCACAGCAGCGCGGCGCCCAGGAGCACGAACGGCACGTTGTGCGGGCGTCCGGTGCCCTTCGGCCAGCCCTTGCGCTTGCCGAGCACGATCGCGAGCGCGAGACCCGCCGCACCGGCGTTGATGTGGACCGCCGTACCGCCGGCGAAGTCGAGCGCCTTGAGCTGGTTGGCGATCCAGCCGCCGACCGAATCGGCGCTGATGAAACCGTTGAACGAGAACACCCAGTGCGCGACCGGGAAGTACACGATGGTCACCCACACCGCGACGAACAGCGTCCAGCCCCAGAACTTGGCGCGGTCGGCGATGGCACCGGAGATCAGCGCGGGCGTGATGATCGCGAACATCAGCTGGAACATCACGAAGGCGAACAGCGGCAGCGCGTCCGCGCCGGGCCACGCGACCTCGGGCGTGGTGCTGGTCGCGGCGGTCGCGAATCCGGCGAGCTTGCCGGAAATGGTCGAGAGACCCGCGAAGTCGAAGTTCCCGAGCAACCCGCCGCCCACGTCGTTGCCGAAGGCCATCGTGAAGCCGTACAGCGTCCAAAGGACACCGACTACGGCGAGCGCGATGAAGTTCATCATCAACATGTTCAGAACGCTCTTCGCGCGGACCATGCCGCCGTAGAAGAACGCCAATCCCGGTGTCATGAGCATGACCAGCGCGGCGCTGATCAACACCCATGCGGTGTCTCCTGCGTTCAGCACAATCTTCCTCCCGTGCCTGGGGTGTACTGCGCAGGAATCTTTGGACCGGGGTGTTTCCTCGGGCGGCGATTCAGGTTTCACCCGCGTGAACTGTCGGTGCGGCGTTGTTACGGCCAGGTTTCCGGTGACCTGGTGCGTTCTGTCCGGTTGCGAAACCTCGTGGTCGAATAGGGACATGAACGCGCGTGTATCCGGCCATGACCCTCTGCCACCGGCGATCGTCCGGTCGTTGCGGTGTTCGGTCTGCGGTGACCCGGTCGGGGTAACCGAGCGCACGGTGCGTTGCGATCGAGGCCACTCGTTCGACGTGGCGAAGCAGGGTTACGTCAACCTTCTGCATGCACGCATCCCGGCGGGCACCGCGGACACGGCGCCGATGGTCGCGGCCCGTGTCGACCTCCTCTCGTCGGGCGTCTACCTGCCTCTCGCCGACGCCCTCGCGAAGGTGGCTTCGGAACACATCGAGAACGGGATGGTCATCGACGCCGGCGCGGGCACGGGCTACTACCTCGCGCACGTGCTCGACGCCGTCCCCGCCGCGTACGGACTGGCGCTCGACGTCTCCGCCGTCGCCCTGCGCCGGGCCGCTCGCGCGCACACGCGCGCGGGCGCGGCCGTGTGGAATCTCTGGGAGCCGTGGCCGGTGGCGGACTCGAGCGCGTCGCTGATCCTCAACGTCTTCGCGCCGCGCAACGCCCCGCAGTTCCACCGCGTCCTGACCGAGGACGGGCTGCTGGTCGTCGCGACGCCGAACCCCGGTCACCTCCGGGAGCTGGGCGACCTGGTGATCTCCGTCGACGGCAGCAAGGACGCGCGGCTGGAGGACACCCTCGGCGAACGCTTCACCCGGGTGGATCGGCACGACGTCACCCAGCAGGTGGCGTTGGAGCCCGCCCAGATCCGTCAGGTGGTGGAGATGGGCCCGAGCGCACATCACCTTCACCGCGACGGCCGGCGTGAACGCCTCGACGCGATCACCGGATCGGTGGACGTCACCACTTCGTTCAGTGTCACGCTGTACCGGCCGGTGTCCTGATGGAGGCACCCGCGACACTGCTCGCCGACGCCGCCTGGGTCAGCGCCCGCATCGGCGGCGCCGCGAAGCTCTACGGCTGCTCACGACCCGAAGTGCTCGGCACGATCTGGTGGTACTCGCTCTCCTCCGTCCTCGTCGCTCCTTCGGTGGAATCCCTCGTCCGCGGCGAACCCCTGGACCCGTCACTCGACGCCGTCACGATCGACCTCGTCCCGGACGGCCGTTTCACCGGCGCCAGGTCTTCCCGGGCCCTCGACGGCGGCCTGGCCGAACTCGGTGCCGCGTTCGCCGGAACGCTGAGCACCGCGATCGGCACGATTTCGGCCGTCACCAAGGCGAATCCACGCGCGCTGGGCGCGATCGCGACGGATTCCATCGGCAACCGCCTGCTGTGGACCGGCGACACCGAACGGGCGATCGCGCTGGCGGCACCACTCGTGGCCGCGATCGGGCTCGGGCTGCCGGAGCCGCGGTTCTCCCGGGTGGGACGAAACACCGTGGTGCGCCGTGCTTCCTGTTGCCTGATCTACGAAGCCGGCAATCCGAAGTGCGCCAGTTGCCCTCGGCAGACCCCGGAAGAACGGGACCGGCGGCTTCGCGCCGCACTCGGTTAGTACGCGGTTTCTTTACGGGACAAGGCGAATGTCGGTGAGCAAAGACGTGACTCGCGTGATCAGGGACGTGACTCGCGTGTTTGGAGGCCGCACTCGCGAGTTCCGCCTTCGATCACGTGAGTGCGGTCTCGCGTGGGAATCCCGCCTCATCCGGCGGCGAGATTCTCACCGGTCAACGCGGCCACCATCGCCGCCCGCGAGCCGACCCCCAGTTTGGTGAAGATCCGGCGCATATGCGCGGAAACCGTGTTCAGGCTGATTTCCAGTACGCCGGCGATCTGCTTGTTCGTATAGCCGCGGCCGACCATGCGCGCCACCTCGTGTTCGCGCGGGCTGAGCAGGTCGTGCGGTTCCGGCGTCACCGGTACGAGCAGGCATCTGACGCCGTGTTCGGTGAGGTCGAGCAGCGGTTTCCGCTGCACGGCGCCTCCGTCGTTCAGTTCCATGACACGTCTGACGAGTGATCTCGCCAGCTTTCGTACGGCTTCGTCCTCCGTGACGACCGTCGCCCGCTGCCGCGCGAGATCGTGTAGCGACGACGCAGGAAATCCCATCACCGGGCTCGTGGACATAGACCGGCCTCCCCCCTCTAGGTCTCCCTCCTTCTCTAGCAAACCCCTCCGACAGGAAAAGCGCATCGTCGGTTTGTGTGACAAGTACGAACTAGTCGATTCATGTCACGCAAGAACGTGTGACTACCGGTGCCCCCGGGTGCGCGGGCAGTGTCGGGTGAGTGCTCACCGACGCACCGCGCCGGCGATCGCGGATTTTCACCGGAGCAGAGGAGAACGGTTATGAGCCGTGGCTATGCGGCAGTGGACGGCGAGCTGGAAGACGAGCTGAGCCGTGAACTCGAGGCCGAGTTCGAAAACGAACTCGAGGACGAACTGGAAGGCGAATTCGAGGACGAGGACGAGTTCGAAGACGAGCTCGGCGGCCTGGCCCGGGAGCTCGAAGACGAACTGGAGGACGAGGTCTACGGCGAGTACGAGGACGAAGACGAATTCGAGTCCGAGTTCGAGGCCGTCGTCCGCGAACTCGAGGACGAGTTCGAACTCGAATCCGAGGACGAGGACTTCACGCATCCGGCGCGGCGGGTCTATCCCGACGCCGAGATGATGGCGCAACTGGCCTTCCAGGCCGAGAACGCCGAGACCGAGGACGAGGCGGAGGCCTTCCTCGGCGCGCTCGCGCCGCTGGCGTTCCAGGCGGCGAAATGGGCGGCGCCGAAGATCGTCAAACACGGTCCGCAGCTGATCCGCGGCGCGGTCAACCTCGGGCGCAAGCTGTGGCGGAACCCGGCGACCCGCCGCGCCGTCCGGCACATCCCGAAGATCATCGGCCGCACCGCACGCGACGTCGGGCGCCGGTACGCCGACGGCCGCCCGATCAACGCCCGGTACATCACGCGCAGGCTGGTCGGCCACACCGTGAACAGCGCGCAGAACGCGCCCGCGAACCGCCGGAGCCAGCAGCGCCGCCGCGGCCGTCCCCAGCAGCGCCGCCGCCGTCCCGCCGCCCGCGGC
>NZ_JBPQFM010000032.1:0-68077 GCF_051373225.1 Amycolatopsis sp. w19
AGTTCCGCGACCTGGCCACCCGCTACGCCAAACGCGCCGCCTACTACCAGGCCGAACTCACCATCGCCGCGATCGTGCTCTGGCTCCAATGACTTACAGGACACGCCCTAGTCCGTGAAGGCCTCCTTGAGGGACCCAGAGTCCCTCAAGGAGGCCTTCACGGACTTCCGACCACGACCCCGTATCCGGCGGAGGCGAAGGGAGCTTTCGCCGCATCAGACGCGGTGAAGGGAGCCTTCAGCCCACGCGCGACAGTCGTGGTGGAAGTTCACCCCTCCAGCACGACACCGTTCTCCTGCGCCAGGATCGCCGCCTGCACCCGCGACCGCAGCCCCAGTTTCGTCAGCACCCGGGAGACGTGCGTCTTCACCGTCGTCTCGCCGATGTGCAGCCGCGTGCCGATCTGCGCGTTGGACAGGCCACCGCCCAGGCACGCCAGCACTTCGCGTTCGCGTTCGGTCAGGTCTTCGAGCCCGGCGGGGGCGACGGAGGGTTCACGGGTCCCGGCGGCGAACGCGGCGATCAGCTTCCGCGTGACCTGCGGCGCGAGCACTCCTTCGCCCGCCGCGACCAGCTTCACCGCCTCGATCAGCCGTGACGCCTCCACCGACTTCAGCAGGAACCCGGCCGCGCCCGCCCGCAGCGCGGCGTGGACGTACTCGTCGAGATCGAAGGTGGTGAGAACGAGGACCTCGCACAACCCCTCCGCGGTCAGTTCCCGCGTGGCCGCGATGCCGTCGACGCCGGGCATCCGCACGTCCATCAGCACGACGTCCGGCTTCAGCGCCTTCGCCTGGCGGACGGCGATGGCACCGTCCGCGGCCTCGCCGACCACCTCGATACCCTCGGCGTTGCCGAGGATCATCATCAGCCCGGCACGGATCGCGCCGTGGTCGTCGGCGACCAGCACCCTGATGTTCCCGTCGCTCAAGACCCCTCCAGAGGCAGTTCGGCGCGGACCAGCCAGCGGCCGCCGGACGGCCCGGCGGTGAAGGTGCCGCCCACCGCGGCGGCGCGTTCCCGCATGTTCAGCAGGCCGAGACCGGTCCCGCCGTCGCCGGGGCGGCCCGGCTGAAGATCATTGCGCACCTCGACGGTGAGTATGCCGCCGCTCGACCGGATGTCGAGGACGGCCCGCCCGCCGGGCGCGTGTTTCATCGCGTTGGTCAGCGCCTCCTGCGCGATCCGGTACGCGGTCAGGTCGACCGCGGCGGGCAGGTCGGAGGACCGCTCCGGCACGGCACCGAGTTCGACCGCCAGCCCGCTCGCCCGCGCCGATTCGACCAGTTTGGACAGTTCGGCCAGCCGGGCGGGCGCGGTCGGCTCGATCTCGGTGTCCGCGCGCAGCAGCCCGATCATCGCGCGCATCTCCTCCAGCGCGCTGACACTGTTCTCCCGCACCGATTCCAGCACCTTCCTGGACAGCTTCGGGTCGGCGGTGGCCATGGACAACGCGGCTTCGGACTGGATCGCGATCGCCGAGAGATGCCCGGCGATGACGTCGTGCAGATCCCGCGCCATCTTCGACCGTTCCCCCGCCACGGCGGCCTTCCGGTCCAGCTCGCCGATCGTGGCCAGCTGCACCGCGTTCGCCCGCTCGTTGTCGGCGATGTCCCGTTGCTGACGGACGTTGGCCGCCCACCACACCGGGGTGACCAGGAACGGCAGGAAGGCGAACGCGATGAGGATCGCCGTACGCCACTGCGCGGAGAAGAGGAGCGCCAGGCAGACCGCCGCGAGCGTCCCGACCGCGGCGACACCGATCATCGCCCGGCTGACGCGCCGTGAGCCGTACAGCGTCGTCGCGTAGAGGAAGTCGGTGAAGATGACGAAGATCGGCAGCGAGGGACCGAGCGCGACGTCCACGCCGAGGACGACGAGCCCGCACAGCAGTCCTAAAGGGACCTTGCGGCGCAGCAGTTGCAGGAGGCACAACACGGTCAGCTCGGTCAGCCGGATCCACAGCGGCGTGTCGTCCTTGCCGCCGAGCAGCACGTGCATCCCGCTGAGGTACACGAGCACGCCGAGGACCCAGGTGCCGAAGGCGATGACGAGGTCCTGTTTCCATTCGGCGAGGTGGTTCAGGCGCGGGACGAACGTGGGCACCGTTCCATCCCAGCACACCGGCACCGGTCACGGGGTCCTACGAACTGATGACGATGATCTCGTGCCGTTCGCCGACGCGGCCTCCCCGGTTCACGAGCCAGACTCGGTTCGTGAACAAGATCTGGGACTTCATCGCGGAAAACCCGATGGCGGCCGTGATCGCCGGCGGGGAGATCGGCTTCTGGGTCGCCATCCTCGCCGGCCTCGTGGCCCGCTATCCGCTCAAGCTCAAGCGCACCGGGGTCGCGTTGCTGCTCCTGACCCCGGTGATCGACGTCGTCGTGCTGGTCGCGACGGTGATCGATCTGCGCAACGGGGCCACGGCGAACTTCGTGCACGGCCTCGCCGCGGTGTACCTGGGCTTCAGCGTGGTGTTCGGGCATTCGATGATCAAGTGGGCCGACGTGCGGTTCGCGCACCGGTTCGCGGGCGGGCCGCCACCGCCGCCCAAGCCGAGGGGCCGGGAGCAGCGGCGCGCCGAATGGCGTGACTGGTTCAAATGCGTGCTGGCCTGCGGGCTGGCCGCCGGGGTGCTGCTCCTGCTGATCGTCATGGCGGGCGGCACCGCGCAGGCCGACCCGTTGTGGGGCTGGCTGCCACGGCTGGGGGTCGTGACCGCCATCTGGTTCGCCACGGGGCCGCTGTGGCAGGAGTTCTCACCCAAGGACCGGGTCGGGGAAGGGGCACGACGATGATCGAACTGCTGGGGATCCTGCTGCTGGTGCAGGGCGGTGGTGGACTGATCAACCGGTTGCTGGGGAGTACGAACCCGAGCTGGTTCGTCCAGCTGCACCTTCTCCCGCCGGGGATGCACGTGGTGGCGAGCGCGCTGATGGTGGCCGCGGGCGTGGCGGTGCTGTTCGCCGAACGCGCCCGCAAGGGGCGCCGGTCAGAGTGAGACGAGCACCTGCAGGACCCCGAGGACGATGGTGACGACCGTCAGCACGACGGTCACCACGGTGAGCCGCGTGACCCGCGCGCTCACCGTGTTCTCGTAGGCGTACCTGGTCTCCTCGTCCATCGCCTCGGCCTGGCGGTCGAGCTGCGCGATGATCCGCTCCACGCCCATGCTGGTGACCAGCCGGCGCTCCAGGGAATCGATCTCGGGCGGCAGCACCGAATGCAGCATTTCGAGGATGTCGTCGAGCGAGCCGCGCAGCAGCCGGGTGCGGCTCCCGGTCTGCTTCATCGACGCCAGCCACTGGTCGGCCAGCGCCATCCGGATGAGGACGCGTTCGAGGATGAAGAGCATCCCGTGGTCGAGCCCGCCGATCTCGCTGTCGATGCCGAAATACGGTTCGGCGTCGCCGAACGGGCCGCGCATCAGCTCGGCCTGGTGCTCGACGTATTCGGAATCCTTGCTGTTGAGGCAGACGATCCCGCCCGCCATCGTGTACGCGGCGACGAAGGACCGCGTGCCCCACGACGGGCCGAGCGCGTCCCTGGCGACCTCGCGGGGCACGAACCGCCAGCCCTCGTCGCTGGTCGCCATCCCGTAGAACGGCCGGGGATCGGCGGCGACCCGCTGGGCGGGCGGATGCCCGTCGTGGGACCGCAGTTCGACGCACCAGCCCTTGCGGCCGAGCCCTTCGGAGAGGTCGCAACCCCTGGTCAGGTCCTCGAAGACGTGGGTGACGGCCTTGAGGAGCGAAGGGAACGTCTTCTCGCCGTAGCGGCCGTGCAGCCCTTTCTCCCCGTTCGACGTCTCCCGGCCCTGAAGGCTTTGCAGGATCGCGATGGCGAGGTCGAACTCGGCGGAGGGCCCGTCCGCCGCCGCGCCGGTGATCGTGGTGGCGAGGACCAGCGTCATCGCGTGGTAGGCGGGATGCCAGGTGACGACGAGTTCGCACGGCAGGCCGGTCTCGCCGACGCGGATCGCGAGCCTGCGTTTGCGCAGCACCCGTCTTCGCGGTGGTGTCGTGTAACTGGCCAGGAAATTCTCCGCCGCCGTCCACTCGTCGCCGAGTTTCCCGTCGAGGTGGGCCAGCAGGCCGCGGTCCCGTCCGCCGTCCAGTACCTTCCCGGCCTCCCGCTCCGACAGCGGGACCGCCCACGCGAAGGTGAGGAGCACCGCGGTCATGGGCGGCGCAGCACCGTGATCAGGTCCCGGCCGAGATGGCGGCGCAGCGGGCCGGAGGCGTTGACGAGTTCGTCGCGGTCGATGTGCTCGTCGGCAGGGCCGAGATCGTCGAGGACGTGGTACGTCCATTCCCACTCGGTGCGCCAGCCCGCTTCGGCCGCGTCGGCGGCGATCTCCGCCGGGTCCAGATGGCGCACCGGGAGCGCCGGGCCGCCGTCCTGCAGTGCTTGGTCGAACTCTTCGCGCGATACCCGGCGTGAGCGGACTTCGTCGCCTGCTTCGACGCTGTCGAGGCTGAACGTGCCCTGCCCGATCGGCGACCGGCTGTAGGCGAGCACCAGTACGCCGCCGGGCGCGGTGATCCCGGCCAGCCGCCGCAGGATCGGTCCGACGTCCGGCGTCGGCACGTGCTGGATGACGTGACTGCACATCACGAGGTCGTACGGGCCGCCGTCCAAATCCGTGATCGGCGAGACGGCGAAGGAGAACTCGGTGTCTTCGACGACGGTCTCGCGTGCCTTGGCCAGCCGGTCCGGGTCGGGATCCGCGGCGGTGACGTCGGCGGAGAACCGGGCGAGCCAGGGGAGAAGGCGGCCTTCGCCGCAGCCGGCGTCGAGCGCCTTGACCCGCTCGCGCGGGGGGAGGATCTCGGTGAGCCGTTCGGCGACCTTCCCGAGCGCGCGGTCCTCGCTGGCCGTCCAGTAGCCGTCGTAGGGTTCGTGCCGTCGGATGAACACACCGGTGACGTGGTCGCCGGCGTCCGGGTAGCGGTAGCCCTCGGTCAGCACAGTCGCGAATATAGCCCGGATTCGCGGTTTCTCCGGTGCTCCGCGCGGGATTACCATGAGTCATGGCCATCGGGCCTGTCGCGCTGTACGCCGTGGTCGCCGTGGCGCCTTCGGTTCTTTTCTGGTGCGCGCTGAAGGTGCCGGCCGGGCTGCGGTGGTGGCGCGGCCGCCGTCGACCCGAACTCCCGGCCGGGCCGCCCATCGAGAAACTCGCCGCCGATCTCCGCCGGGTGCACCGGCAGCTGGCGGAGCTTCCGTCCGGCGCCTCCGCCGTCCGCCGGTACGGCACCAGGCAGGCGTACGACGCGCTGCTCGTCCAGGCCTGCCGGGAGGTCGAGGTGGTGCACCGGCTGGCCGAACTGCCGGAGGGTTTCGACCGGGAGATCGAACGGCTGCGCGTCGAGGAATCCCTGGCCGAGCGCGGGCTTTCCGTGTCCTGAAGCGGTTTGTATCGAAAGTATGCGCGCGGCCGGGAGGCTCGCGGGCATGAAGAGGCTGGGACTTCTCGCTTCGCTCCTGCTGGTGTTCGCGTTCATCCCGGGCGTGGCCTCCGCCGCGGCCGCCTTCCCGAAGATGGACGCGGCCACGGTCGACGGTTTCCGCTGGACCTCCGGTTCGAGCTTCGGCACCTACGGCGCCCGGATCGCCGCGCTGGAGAACCACCTTCCGGCACGCGGGCTGCCGGAGATCCTGTCGTCGGCGAACCGGAAGGCGCGGCCGCTGTGCCACGCCACGTATCTCGCGGCGGCGCTGAACCCGGCGGGTTTCTGCTGGGAAGACGCCAACGACGACAAGACCAACGACTGGATCCCGCAGGGACTGACCGGTTCCGGCGACGCCGACGCGGCGACCGGGAAGGTCGGCGGCAAACGGGTGGTGGCGACGTCCTGGCACACTCCCGGCGACACCATGGTTCGTCTGTCCTTTGTGGACGCGACCGGGCTGGGCTACCGGCACGTGCTGCTCGTCGAACCGACGTCGAACGACAACTTCGCCGTCGTGCAAGGGCACGGGCACGGCATGACGTGGATCGGGAACCGGCTGTTCGTCGCGACCACCGGGGGAGTGGTGCGGGTCTTCGACACCACGCACTTCTGGAAGGTCGACGACAGCTCCGGCGTCGTCGGCAAGGGCCCGGACGGCAAGTACCACGCGGCGTTCTACGACTACGCGATGCCGCAGATCGGCGCCTACTGGTACCCCGGCGGCGGTGCCTGCACCAACGCGCCCGGGATCCGGCCGTGTCTCGCGACGATGTCGTTCGACCACGGTGACGGCTCGATCGTGACCTCGGAGCACCTCCCGAACGCGGCGGGCGGCCGGGTGCTGCGGTGGCCGTTCGACCGCGCGACCGGGCTGCCCAAGGTGTCGGCCGACGGCACCGTGCACGCGAAGGAAGGCTTCGTGTCGCCGGTGTGGGGCATGCAGGGAGCGGTGGCGCGTAACGGATATTTCGTGATGACCGGCGTGTGCCCCGAGTACGCCGGGGTGGGGGGTGACCATCCTTCGTGCCTGCACGGCGGGGTCGGCGGCACCTCGACGTCGCGGCTGAGCGGCCGGGCGCCGGTGAACTCGCAGAACCTGTCGTACTGGCCGGCGACGGGGGAACTGTGGCTGATGAACGAACAGCTCCGGGAGCGGGTCACCGTCCACGTCCCGTGGACCACCCTGACTGGCCGCGCCTGAGCCCGCCCAAGTCCGTGAAGGCCTCCTTGAGGGTCCATCCATGCCCCCGCCGCCACCCTCAACGGAGGCGCTTCGCACCGCAGCGCTGATTCAAGTCCCTCAAGGAGGCCTTCACGGACCGCTGGGTTCACGGGGTGAAGTCCCAGCGGGTGGCGCCATGGGGCTCGGCGCCCGCCACGCCGATCGCGCGCTGCAGGGTGAGCCGGTACAGATACCAGGGCGGCGCCCCCGCGCTGGGCGCGCTGAAGGGAGCGGTGAGCGCGTCGCCCTCCACCGTCGCGGGCCAGCCGCCCGTCCGGTAGACCGCCGCGACCCGTTCCAGCGTCGCCGGATCGGTGACCCGGTGCGCCTCGCCCTCCATCGTGAGGTCGATTCCCCGCAGCCGCACCGAAACGGCGCACGCCGGGTTCGCGGCCAGGTTGCGGGACCGGCGGGTGCCCGGCCCGCCTTTGAAGTACAGGACGTCGTCCACCCAGACGGCGCCGACGCCCGCCGAATGCGGACGTCCGTCGGGACGCACGGTGGTCACGAAGAAGGTCAGGTCGGCGGTCGGGGTGTCCTCGGCGAGGACGTCCCGCGCGCGGCTCCAGGGGAGTTCCGCGGATCCGTAGCGGTCGAGGTTCTTGGTGGCGTGAGGTTTCGTCATACCCACGCGTCGAACGGGCGGGCCGCGATTCGACACCGGACGCGAAAAACCCCGCCACCGAAACGGTGACGGGGTCTTCCGTGAACCCTGGGCTCAGTCCAGGTAGTCGCGCAGCACCTGCGAACGCGACGGGTGACGCAGCTTCGACATCGTCTTCGACTCGATCTGCCGGATGCGCTCACGGGTCACCCCGTACACCTGGCCGATCTCGTCGAGCGTGCGCGGCTGGCCGTCGGTGAGGCCGAACCGCAGCCGCACCACACCCGCCTCACGTTCGGACAGCGTCTGCAGCACCGACTGGAGCTGGTCCTGCAGCAGCGTGAACGACACCGCGTCGACCGCGACGACGGCCTCGGAGTCTTCGATGAAGTCACCGAGCTGCGAGTCGCCCTCGTCGCCGATGGTCTGGTCGAGCGAGATCGGCTCACGGGCGTACTGCTGGATCTCGAGGACCTTCTCCGGGGAGATGTCCATTTCCTTCGCGAGCTCTTCGGGGGTGGGCTCGCGGCCGAGGTCCTGCAGCAGTTCACGCTGTATACGGCCGAGCTTGTTGATGACCTCGACCATGTGCACCGGGATACGGATGGTGCGGGCCTGGTCGGCCATCGCGCGGGTGATCGCCTGACGGATCCACCAGGTGGCGTACGTGGAGAACTTGTAGCCCTTGGTGTAGTCGAACTTCTCGACCGCGCGGATCAGGCCGAGGTTGCCCTCCTGGATCAGGTCCAGGAACGCCATGCCGCGGCCGGTGTAGCGCTTGGCCAGCGAGACCACGAGCCGGAGGTTCGCCTCCAGGAGGTGGTTCTTCGCCCGCTCACCGTCGCGCACGATCCACTTGAGGTCGCGCCGCATCTGGGTGACGAGCTTCTCGCCCTCCTCCTCGGCGTTGCGGACGCGCTCGGCGGCGTAGAGCCCGGCCTCGATGCGCTTGGCGAGCTCCACCTCCTCCTCGGCGTTCAGCAGGGCGACCTTGCCGATCTGCTTGAGGTATGCGCGGACCGAGTCGGCCGAAGCGGTGAGCTCGGCGTCCTTGCGGGCCTGGCGCAGCGCCTCGGACTCTTCCTCGTCCCAGACGAAGTCCGGGTTGTCGGAGGTCTTTCCGGCGTTCTTGTCGGTCGACGTGCGGCGCCCGCGGGCGGGCGTCTCTTCGACGTCCTCCTCGGACTCCGCGTCCTCGTCCGTCTCCTCGGTGACGGAAGCGTCGACGACGTCCACCTCGACCTCTTCGAGGTCCGAGAGGTCCGGGGTTTCGAGGTCGGCTTCGTCGAGCTCTACCGGACCGTCTTCCGGATCGCCGTCTTCGGTCTTGGCACCCTTGGTGGTGGGTTTCTTGGCCGGAGCCTTCTTCGCCGGGGCCTTCTTCGCGCCGGCCGCCTTGGCGGCGGTCTTGCGCGCCGCGGGCTTCGCCGCGTCGGTGGCTGCCTCGTCGGCCGGCTCGCCGGCTGCGGTCGCTGTCTTCGTCCCGCTTCGGGTTGCGGTTCTTGCGGCTGCCACTTACGCCCTTTCGCAGCGGTCGATCATGACGAGCCGAGGCGTGATGGTCTCGGCTGCCTCAAACTTCGGGGAACACCCCTCGGCCTGCGGTTTCCCTCGTTCTCGTGAGTGCCGCCGCCGGGGGCCGTGTTCCATTGTAACGACGATACGTGACAGCGTCGCGGCGCGGACCACCGACCGGCGGGCGCGACACGCCGTGCGACGCGCCGAAGTGACATCCGCGGGGTGGATGTCAGCGCGGTCGCGTCAGTGCTCGATGCCCTCCGCCGCGGCGGCCGCCGCGCCGACGATGCCCGCGTTGTTCTGCAGCGACGCGACGATCACCGGGGTGCGGATGTCCAGCAGCGGGACCCATTTGTGCGACTTCTTGCTGACCCCGCCGCCGACGATGAACAGATCCGGCCAGATCAGGTTTTCCAGCACGGAGAGATACCTGTTCACCCGTTCCGCCCATTCGGGATACGAGAGTCCCTCGTTGTCCTTCACCGACGCCGCGGCTTTCTTTTCCGCATCGTGACCGTCGACCTCGATGTGGCCGAACTCGGTGTTGGGCACGAGCTTGCCGTCCTGGAAGACCGCGCTGCCGATACCGGTGCCGAAGGTCAGCAGCGCCGTCACGCCGCGCCGCGCCACGGGGTCGCCCCAGCGGATCTCGGCCATACCGGCGGCGTCCGCGTCGTTGAGCATCGCGATGTCGTCGACGCCGCGGCCGAGCCGCTTGGCGAACAGGGCGTCGGCGTCGGTGCCGATCCACTTGCGGTCGATGTTGGCCGCGGTGTGCGCGACGCCCTTCTTGACCACCGCGGGCAGCGTGACACCCACCGGGCCGTCCCAGCCCGCCTGGCCGGTGATCTCGGCGACGACGTCCGCCACCGCCTCCGGGGTCGACGGCTTCGGCGTGTCGATGCGGATCCGGTCGCCGATCAGCTGTCCCTGCGCCAAGTCCACCAGCGCGCCCTTGATCCCGCTGCCGCCGATGTCGATACCGAACCCTCGGGTCGCCTCCACCACGGACGTGGTCCCTTCTCGCACGATTCAGAAGCCTGCCTCGGAGACTTTAACCGGATGTGGTGACATGGCGGACGTGGGAGTTGACGAGACGTTGCTGAAGGGTGTCGCCGAGCGTGTCGCGGGCGAGGCCGCCGAACTGGTCCACGAGGCCTGGACCGGGATGAACGCGGGCCGCGAGGTGCGCGTGGACACCAAATCCGCCGACACCGACGTGGTGACCGCCGTGGACCACGAGTCGGAACGGCTGGTGCGCGCCCGGCTCGCCGAACTGCGCCCGGACGACGCCGTGCTCGGCGAGGAGGGCGGGGGCGTCGCCGGCGACGGCGTGACGTGGGTGGTCGACCCGATCGACGGGACGGTGAACTTCCTCTACGGGCTGCCCTGGTTCGCCGTGTCGGTGGCCGCGCAGGTCGGCGGGGTGTCGGTGGCGGGCGCCGTCGTCGAACCGGTCAGCGGGCGCCGCTGGACCGCCGCGCGGGGGCAGGGCGCGTTCCTCGACGGGCGGCCGCTGTCGGTCAACGCGCCGGAACGGCTGGATCTGACGCTCGTCGGCACCGGATTCGCCTACAAGGTGGAACGGCGGACGAAGCAGGCCCGGTTCGTCGCGGAACTGGCGACGCGGGTGCGGGACGTCCGGCGCAACGGGGCTGCCTCGCTCGACCTGTGCGCCGTCGCGGCGGGCTGGCTGGACGCCTACGTCGAACACGGCCTCGGGCACTGGGATTGGGCCGCAGGCGCGCTCATCGCGGCCGAGGCGGGCGCTCGGGTGTCGTTGCCGGGGGAGGACACGGAACTGGGGCCGGACGCGACGTTCGCGGTGGCGCCGTCGATCGCGGCGCCGTTGCGTCAGGCGCTCATCGACTCGGGTGTGGGCACGATCTGAATGCTATGAAAGGTCCTTTCCTTGCAAAATTTGCAAGGAAAGGACCTTTCATAGCGCTTGAGAGAGCCTCAGCAGGGGGCTTCGCGGGCGGCCTTCAGCAGTGCCTGGTCGATCACCGGGGCACCGCCGCCCGCGGACTGCTCACCGCCGCCGCTGCCCTGCTGCGCCTTCGACCACTTCGTGAGCTGGTCGAGGACCTGGCGCGCCTCCGCCTTCGGGCGGATGTCGCCGAGCAGGGTGCCGGTGGTGAGCGTGACCGAAGCGTCCTTGCGGTTGTCCTTGACCAGTTCGGCGCACGGGACCACCAGGCTCAGCGTGCGGGCCGCCGCGGCGCCGTTCTCGCCGAAGCGGATCTGGCCGCGGCACTTGGCTTCCGCGTTCTTGTAGGCAGGGTCGACGTCCGGCTCGACGATCTGGGAGAAACCGAGTTCCCGGAGCGTGCTGGTGACGATGCCGCCCTGCCCGCGCACCTGGGATCCGTTGAGCACCTGGACGGCGACCTTGTCCGGCGGGACCGGCGCGCGGTCGTCGAGGCCGTTGTGCGCCAGCGGCGTGTAGGTGACACCCTGCTGCGGCACGGGCGGCGGGTCGCAGCGGACCCTGGCGTCGACGTCGGACTTGCTCGCGACGACGTTCACCCAGACGATCACCGCGCCGAGCGCCATCACCCCGATGACGATGAGCGCGGGCAGCGGATTGTGCTTGCGATACGGCCTCGCCCCGCGGTCCCCGATGCCGTTCCCCGACGCCACCTGCCAGTCCCTTCCCCAAAGCCCGGATCCCCGGACGGTGCTTCATCTCACCATCGTGTCCGATCAGCCTATGCGTTGCGGCGCGGATGATCGGCGCGGGCCTCCGGATAGCACCACGCGATGGCCACTCCGGGCAAGCAGCCGGGCCCAAGGGGTGAGGTACCCGACGCGGGGGCAACCCATTCGGACGACAGGCGTCTTGACAGCGGGGTTCCCCCTGTTGGGTGACGTAATCGCAGCAATGTCTGACTCGTTGCAGAGCCGGTATCGACGTGAGCTACCCTTCGCGGGCTCAGGCGGCAGTAAGAGGCGCAAAAGAGAGACCTCGCTCACTGCCCAGCCGGGCACAAACAGGGGCGCTGGGACGTTAACCAGCGGCACGAAGGACTCACGAGCCGCGCGCTCGCGGGTCCGGGCCATCTGACATCGAAAGCATCGCAGGGGTGAGGGACTAATGGCGACCGACTACGACGCTCCGCGCCGCAGCGAAGCCGACGAGCTGGCCGAAGACTCGTTGGAAGAGCTGAAGGCAAGGCGTAACGAAAACCAGTCCGGCGTCGTGGACGTCGACGAGGACGCGACCGCCGAGAACTTCGAGCTGCCGGGCGCGGACCTCTCCGGACTTTCCGGGGAGGACCTGACCGTCAAGGTCGTGCCCAAGCAGGCCGACGAGTTCACCTGCTCCGTCTGCTTCCTGGTGCACCACCGCAGCAGGCTCGCGGAGGAGAGTGGCGGCCGGCTCATCTGCCGTGACTGCGCCTGAGCCTACGGGCACAGGGGACGGCGCGACAGGGGCTTCGGGGACTGAAACAGGAACAAAGGGGGCCGACCGGATGGTCGGCCCCCTTTCTGTGTCTAGGACTTCGAGGCGGGGTGGCGGAGCAGCGCGGCCACCTTCTCCGGATGCCGGGTGCTGAACAGCCAGTACGGCGTCGGGTCGTCGGGGTCGGTGAGCCAGACCCGCACGACCGGGCCGACCCAGCCCCGGTGCAGCACGAACGCCGCCGGATCGGCGTCGCGGCCGAGTGCCTTGCGCTTCGCTTCCTTGTCGATGACGTCGACGTCTCCGACGAACTTGAGCGGCAGATGCGCGTCGCGCAGCCACAGCTCCGGCTCGGCGCCGCCGGTCACCCGGACGCGAGACCGGCCGAGCGAGACCATCAGCGCGATCACCGCGGGGATCAGCACCACGTACGGCAGCCATCCGCGGAGCCCGGGGTAGCCCATGTCGATCTCCGCCGCCAGCAGCCCGCCGCCCAGCAGCGGCAACGGCCAGCCCCACCACGGGACATAGAGCCGCTCTGAATGCTTGACGTCGCCGCCTTCGGCCGCGCTCACACTTTCAACCACCTCTTCAGGGTAGTCTCGCCGCCCGTGTCCACCGTTCAGGTACTGCTTTCCCGGATCGATCCTTCGGTCCCCCTCCCCGCCTACGCGCGCCCCGGCGACGCGGGCGCCGACCTCGTCACCACCTCGGATCTCGTGCTCGCGCCCGGTGAACGCGGCGTGGTCGGCACGGGGGTCGCGATCGCGCTGCCGCCCGGGTACGCGGGCTTCGTCCACCCGCGCTCGGGTCTCGCCGCCCGCGTCGGCCTCTCGGTCGTCAACACCCCCGGCACGATCGACTCCGGGTACCGCGGTGAGATCCGCGTCTGCCTGATCAACCATGATCTCTCCGAGAAGGTCGTGCTCACCCGCGGCGACCGGATCGCCCAGCTGGTCGTGCAACGGGTCGAACAGGCCGAGTTCGTCGAGGTCGCCGAGCTCGAGCCGTCCGAGCGCGGCGAGGGAGGGTATGGCTCCACGGGCGGACACGCCACACTGGGAGCCGGAGCCAGGGAAGGAACGGAGAACTAGTGGGGATTTTCGGACGCAAGCGCGCGAAGCCGACCGGACGGCACGCCGCGCCCGAGGTCGACGAGCGTCCAGTTGCCGACGACGCCGACGAAGAGATCGAGTCGCAGCTGTCGGAGACCTCCGACGGCCCCTTCGACCTCGCCGACGCGCCCGAGGACGGCATCCCGAGGATCGACCTCGGCTCGGTGAAGGTGCCGGTGCCCGACGGTTCCCAGGTCCAGGTCGAGATGGACCCGGAGAGCGGCGGCGTCCGCGCGGTGCACGTCGTCACCGAACAGGGCCAGATCACCGTCAGCGGCTACGCGGCACCGCGGTCCGGCGGCCTGTGGAAGGACGTCAGCACCGAGCTCACCGAGCAGCTGCGGGCCGACGGCGCCAAGGTCTCGGTCGGCATGGGGGAGTGGGGGCTGGAGCTGTCGGCGATCGTCGGCGACGTCGCGCTGCGGTTCGTCGGGGTCGACGGCCCGCGCTGGATGCTCCGCGGCGTCATCGCCGGGCCGCAGTCGCAGGCGTCGCAGGCGCCCGCCGTGCTGCGGGAGATCGTGCGGCACACCATCGTCGACCGCGGTGACGCGCCGATGCCGGTCCGCACCCCGCTGACCATCACGCTGCCCGACGCCGTCGCGCAGCACATCGCCGAGCAGCAGGGCTGATTTGTCTGTCGCGCGCTGACGAAAAGCGCGTCGAAGGGGCGCTGGGCCGCTCGCAACTCACGTTATGGGTGGAGGGCGCCCCTTCATCGCGTTTTCGTGGGCCTTCGGCCCGAAAGAGGGCGCGCGACGGGTGAAGTCTCCGTCGGGCGCGGGGCGCCCTTGGGGAGACCGTGCATCGCCTGCTGGCCTGTGCCGGGCTAGCGGCGCGCAGCCCTCAACCAGGCCAGCACGGTCGCCCGGCCCAGTGACTCCCGGTCCGCGCCGAGTGCGGTGAGCGTCGACTCGCCGACCTCGGCGCGCGGCAGGGCGTCCGCCCAGGCGCGGGCGACCTCCGCCGGATGGATCGGATCGTCCACGCACGCGCCGATCCCCACGGGCACGTCGAGACCCTCGAGGTCTTCGAGCGACGGCGCGGGATGGGCCGCCGCCGTGCGCAGGCTCGCCGCCAGCCCGTCGCCGTGCCGCCGCCACGCGCGGCCGAGTTCCGCCGCGAGCCACTCCGGGACGCCGTCGGAGGATTTCGCCAGCGCGCCGTCGACCCCGTTTTCGGCCACCAGATCCGCTGACAGCCGCGCGGCGAGCGACGCGGGTGCTCGCCCGGCCGGACCGTTCCAGGCCGGGAGCGCGGCCAGCAGGCCGGTGCAGCGGCCCGGATTCCGTGCCGCCCACTCCGCCGAGAGGTGCGCGCCGAACGAGATGCCGCCGACGAGCAGCGGACCATGCTCGTCGGAGAGCCTGTCCAGCTCCTCGAGATAGCCCTCCGCGACCCGCTCGCCAGGGGGCGGCGGAGGGGCGAGCAACCGGATGCCGAGTGCCCGCAGCGGACCGGCGAACACGGCGCGCACGAACACTTCGTCGGACCCGGTGCCGGGGAGTACTACTGCCGTCGTAGGCGGAATAGCGGAGGTCACGTTGCGATCTTCTCCCAAACCCGTTGTCCTGGTCCGAGCACAGTTACGCTGGATTACGCACGGGCCGTTCAAGTCGGGGGCCCCGGAGCACAGGAGCACCGTTATGTCCGCCAAAGACGGCGGCTACTTCAGCCGGCTGGTCCGCAAGCTGACCAGCGACGTCGAGGATCTCGACGCCGACGATCTGTCCGAAAAATCCGAGGCCGGCGGAGCGCAGCGCGCCTGCGACTGCCGGTCGGGTCAAGAGGTGACGGTGCTCGGCAGACTCCGCAGTGTGGAGCTCTGCCCGACCAACGAGGCGGCGACCCTGCAGGCCGAGCTGTTCGACGGCACACAGGGTGTGACGCTAATCTGGCTCGGACGCCGCCGGATCCCCGGAATCGAACCCGGGCGAACCATCAAGGTGCGCGGCCGGATGGCCGAACGTGATGGTCAGAAGGTGCTTTACAACCCCTATTACGAACTTCAGAGCCCTGTGAGTTGATCCCGCATCGTGACTGAACCCGTCGGCGGCGAAGAGAAGACCGAAGACAAGAAGCCCCAGCCCACCCTGCTGGAACAGATGGGCGGGCTGTCCGGACTGTTCTATTCCTCGCTGCCGGTCATCGTGTTCGTGATCGCGAACGCGATCTTCGGGCTCACGGTGGGGATCTGGGCCGCGGTGGGCAGCGCGGTGGCGATCACCGTGCTGCGGATCGTGCGCAAGGAGCCGCTGCAGCCCGCGATCTCCGGGTTCTTCGGCGTCGCGATCGCGGCGTTCATCGCCTACCGGACCGGTTCGGCCAAGGGCTTCTTCCTGTTCGGCATCTGGACGAGCTTGGTCTACTGCGGCGTCTTCGTGCTGTCGATCGTCGTCCGCTGGCCGCTCGCCGGCGTGGTGTGGAACGCGCTCAACGGCAGCGGCCACGCGTGGCGCAAGGACAAGAAGTCGCTGATCTCCTACTCGATCGCGACCGCCGCGATGGCGCTGATCTTCGGTGCCCGGTTCGTCGTCCAGCGCTGGCTCTACGACGAGGATTACACCGGCTGGCTGGCCTTCGCGAAGATCGCGATGGGCTACCCGCTGTACGCGCTCGGCCTGCTCACCGTCGTCTGGGCGGTGCGGCGGTCGGACAAGCATCTCAAGGCGCAGGCCGAAGAGGCCCCGCGCGAAGAGACCGACGAAGAGGTCGAGGCCCGCCTGCGCGCGAAGTACGCGCAGGCGCCCGCCGTCGACAACTAATAGCCCAGCGCGGTCCGGATCTCCGGTTCGACGTCCGACGTCGCCACGAACAGCAGCTCGTCACCCGGCTCCAGCGGGTCTTCCGGCTGCGGCACGATCACCCGGTCGCCGCGCAGGATCGTCACCAGCGCCGCGTCCCGCGGCAGGTTGATCTCGCTGACCGCCTTGCCCGCGAGCGGCGTCTCCTCCGGGAGGGTGAGTTCGACGAGGTTCGCCTGGCTCTGCCGGAACGTCATCAGCCGCACCAGATCTCCGACGCTCACCGCCTCCTCGACCATCGCCGCGAGCATCCGCGGGGTCGAGACGGCGACGTCGACGCCCCAGGCGTCGTTGAACAGCCATTCGTTGGCCGGGTTGTTGACCCGCGCCACCACCCGGCGCACCGCGAACTCGGTCTTCGCCAGCAGTGACACCACGAGGTTCGCCTTGTCGTCGCCCGTCGCGGCGATCACGACGTCGCACTCCTCGATCCCGGACTCCTCGAGGATCGAGACCTCGCACGCGTCGCCCAGCACCCAGTCCGCCTGCTCGACGGTGTGCGGCTCGAACTGGTCGGCCTCGCGTTCGATGAGCATCACCTGGTGGCGCCCGTCGATCAGCTCCGCGGCGATCGACCGGCCGACCGCGCCGGCCCCGGCAATCGCGACCCGCATCAGTTCTCCTCTTCCGGTTCGCGAGCGGCGACGCTGGTCACGTCGCTGACAGTGCCTGATTTCGCGGCGACGTACACGACGTCGTCCGCCTGGATCACGGCCTTGGTGTCGGGCAGGACGGCGGTGCCGAACCGCATGATGAACGCGACCCGCGCGCCGGTGGTGTCCTGCAGGTCGCGCACGCTGTGCCCGACCCAGCCCTCGTTCAGCGGCAGCTGCAGCAACGCCACGCTGCCGGACGGATCCCGCCACTCCGAGGCGACGCCGTCGGGGAGCAGGGTGCGCAGGAACCTGTCGGTCGTCCAGGGCACGGTCGCCACGGTCGGGATGCCGAGCCGTTCGTAGACCGCCGCGCGTTTGTGGTCGTAGATCCTGGCGACGACCTTGTCGATGCCGAAGTTCTCCCTGGCCACCCGCGCCGAGATGATGTTGGAGTTGTCGCCGCTGGACACCGCCGCGAAAGCCCCCGCGCGTTCGATCCCGGCCTCGATCAGCACCTGCCGGTCGAAACCGACGCCGACCACCTGCTGACCGTGGAAATCACTGCCGAGCCGCCGGAACGCCTGCTGGGTCTTGTCGATGATGGCGACTTCGTGCCCCAGCCGCTCCAGCGCCGCGGCCAGGGATGCGCCTACCCGGCCGCATCCCATGATCACCACGTGCACGCCCTGCCTCCTTCGTCGTCGGACGTTCACCCGTCCGCAGGTACCCAGACATACCAGCGCCGAACCTACCTTGGGGGCGGACCGTTAGTCTTCTGCGGTGTCGAAGTTCCCGACCGTATTGAAGCGGCTCGTCCTCGGACGTCCATTCCGGAGTGACCGCCTCTCGCATACGCTGCTGCCGAAGCGCATCGCGCTGCCGATTTTCGCGTCCGACGCGTTGTCGAGCGTCGCCTACGCGCCTGAGGAAATCTTTCTGACCCTCAGCGTCGCCGGTTTGTCGGCGTACGCGTTCGCGCCGTGGATCGGCGTCGCCGTCGCGCTCGTCATGCTGGTCGTGGTGGCGTCCTATCGGCAGAACGTGCACGCCTATCCCAGTGGTGGCGGCGACTACGAAGTCGCGAACACCAACCTGGGCGGCAAATTCGGTCTCACCGTCGCCAGCGCGCTGCTGGTCGACTACGTGCTCACCGTCGCGGTGTCGACGTCGTCCGGCGTGGCGAACATCGGGTCGGCCATTCCGTGGGTGGCGCAGCACAAGGTGATCGCCGCGGTCATCATCGTGGTCGTGCTGACCGCGTTGAATCTGCGCGGAGTGCGCGAATCGGGCAAAGCGTTCGCGATCCCGACCTACGGGTTCATCATCGGCATCCTCGGCATGGTGATCTGGGGCCTGATCGAGGCGGCCTCCGGCGCCGACATGCGCGCCGAGAGCGCGGACTTCCAATTGCACGAAGAAGCCTCTTTGACCGGTTTCGCGTTCTTCTTCCTGTTGCTGCGCACGTTCTCCTCCGGTGCGGCGGCGCTGACCGGGGTCGAGGCGATCAGCAACGGCGTCCCGGCGTTCCAGAAGCCGAAATCGAAGAACGCCGCGACCACCCTGCTGATGATGGGTGTGCTCGCGGTGACGATGCTGGTCGGCATCATCACGCTGGCGATCATCACCGACGTCAAATTCGCCGAGCACCCGGAAACCCAGCTCACCGGCACTCCGGCGGGCTACGAGCAGAAGACGATCGTCGCGCAGATCGCGCAGGCGGTGTTCGCCGACTTCACCCCCGCGTTCTATTACATCTCCTTCGCCACCGGCATCATCCTGCTGCTGGCCGCGAACACCGCGTTCAACGGTTTCCCGGTGCTCGGCTCGATCCTCGCCCAGGACCGTTACCTGCCGCGTCAGCTGCACACCCGCGGCGACCGGCTGGCCTTCTCCAACGGCATCCTGTTCCTCGCCGCCTTCGCGCTGGTGCTGATCATCGCGTTCGACGCCGAGGTCACCAAGCTCATCCAGCTCTACATCGTGGGGGTGTTCGTCTCCTTCACGATCAGCCAGGCGGGCATGATCCGGCACTGGAACCGCCTGCTCGCCAGGGAGACCGACGCGACGGTGCGGCGACGGATGCGGCGTTCGCAGACGGTCAACGCGATCGGCCTCACCATGACCGGCACCGTGCTGATCATCGTGCTGGTGACGAAGTTCCTCCTCGGCGCCTGGATCGCGATCGCGGCGATGGTGGCGATCTACGTGCTGATGACCGCGATCCGGAAGCACTACGACCGGGTTGCCGAGGAATTGCGCGAAATGGACCGGAAACCGGCGGTATTGCCTTCGCGCAACCACGCGATCGTGCTGATTTCGAAACTGCACCTGCCGACCTTGCGTGCGGTCTCCTACGCCAAGGCCGTGCGGCCGGACGTCCTCGAAGCCGTCACGGTGAACGTCGACGACGTCGAGACGCGCAAACTCGTCCAGGAATGGGACGACCACAATTTCAAGGTGCCGCTGAAGGTGATCGAATCGCCGTACCGCGAGATCACGAAACCGGTGCTGGACTACGTGAAGCGCGTCCGCGGCGACAATCCGCGCAACGTGGTGACCGTGTTCATCCCCGAGTACGTGGTCGGGCACTGGTGGGAGCAGGTCCTGCACAACCAGAGCGCGCTGCGGCTCAAGGGACGTCTCCTGTTCCAGCCCGGCGTCATGGTGACCAGCGTGCCGTGGCAGCTCGAATCGTCGGAAAAGGCGATCAAACGCGACCGGAAGGCGCGTCCGGCGGCAGGCGATGTCCGGCGCGGTTTCTCCCCGGTCGTCAAGCAACCCGAGAAGAACAAGGAAAAAGCAGAATGAGTGTGGACGCGTCGACCGGCACCTGGCTCGGACGAACGATCGAGCTGGAGGTCGGCGCGGTCGCGCACGGCGGGCACTGCGTCGCCCGGACGGAGGGCCGGGTCGTGTTCGTCCGGCACGCGCTGCCCGGCGAGCGGGTGCTGGCCACGGTCACCGAGGACAAGGGCGGCTCGTTCTGCCGCGCCGACGCGATCGAGGTCCTCGAAGCATCCCCCGAACGCGTGGAGCCGCCGTGCCCGCTCGCGGCGCCGGGGGAGTGCGGCGGCTGCGACTGGCAGCACGCCACGCCCAAGCATCAGCGTGAACTCAAGGCCGCCGTGGTCATGGAGCAGCTGAAGCGGCTCGCCGGGATCGAGCGCGACGTCGTCGTCGAGGCGCTCGACGGTGGCCCGCTGGACTGGCGCAGCCGCGTGCGGCTAGTCGCGGGCAAGGACGGCAAGGCGGGCTTCCGGGCGCACCACAGTCACCGCGTGATCGCGGTCGACGACTGCCCGATCACCGTCCCCGGCGCGCTCGACGACGTCGTGTCGCGCAACTGGCGGCCCGGCAGCGAAATCGAGGTCACCAAGGACGGCGAGGGACAAGTGCACCTTCGCGACCTGTCCACGGTCCACGGGAAGACCCGGTCGCGGCAGCTGGCGGGCGGCATCGCCGTACAGCACGCCGCCGGCCGCGACTGGCGCCTGGACGCCCACGGCTTCTGGCAGGTCCACCCGGCCGCCGCGGACGCGCTCGCCGCCGTCGTCGCGGAATGGGCCGAGGCACCGCGCGACGGCGTGGCCTGGGACCTGTACGCCGGCGTCGGCCTCTTCGCGTCCGTGCTCGCTTCACAGGTCGGCCCGCGCGGACGGGTCCTGGCCATCGAATCCGGACGGCGTGCCGTCGCCGACGGCGAGGAGAACCTGGCCGACCTCCCGCAGGTCCGCTGGCGCTCCGGCCGCGTCGAACACCTGCTGGCCGATGCCCCCAAACCGGTGGACGTCGTCGTCCTCGACCCGCCGCGCAAGGGCGCGGGCAAGGCCGTCGTGGAGTCCATTGTGGAGGGATCCCCGGACCGGATCGTCTACGTGGCGTGCGACCCGGCCGCCCTGGCGCGCGACATCGCGCTGTTCAAGGAGCACGGATACGGGCTGGTGGATCTGCGCGCCTTCGACGCTTTCCCGATGACGCACCACGTCGAATGCGTTGCGTTGCTGCAATAATTCCGGATTTGTAATCCGTCGGAATGGAGTGGCTTCGTTCGGCTTGTCCGGGTGTCGTCGTGCTCGCTAACTTTCTCAAATCATGAACTATCTTACTTCGGTCTGTGGCGACTGTGATGGAAAAGGTTGTTCCGGCTGTGACGGGCACGGCACGATCACCATTGTGGAGGACTGATCGAGTGGAACCCTCAATGCTTCCTCCTGGTGTCACGGCGCAGGAGATCAGTTACCGCAGCGGTCGGAAGCAAGTGATCTACACGGCGCCGTACCCCTCCGAAGGGCCGGTGCTCGCGCGTGATCTGCTGGGCAGGCAGGCGTGGATGTTCATGTACGCGCATTTCGTCTTCACCTGGGTGGAAGGCGCGGTCCAGGTGCAGGTCAGTCACGGAACCCTGAGCGGGCCGAAGATGCCGCTGTGGAAGGGGATCAGTATTCCCGCGTATTGGTCGGGCCCCGCGTTGGCCGAGTTCGGACGGGCATGGGCGCTGGACCAGATGACGGGGAATCGGGGAACTCCGGCGGCCATTTACCTTTGAAGCGTCTGCGTGGCGTTTCGGGTTGGAATGGGTTGGCATTTCTTCCCGCTCGGCCAGGGGTCTGGGTACGTGTCGCGAAAGCCACTTTGGTGAGGGAGGCGGGGCAGTGAAGCTAATGCTGGCTGTCGTCTTGGGCGAGTGGGGAAGATTCCGGCCGTCCAACGTCCGGGATCTTCCCCACTCGGTCGTCCGCCCCGGGGCGTGACCGGCACTCAACGTCCCAATTCCTTCATTGCCATCCCTCGACGACATCCGGACTCTCGCTCTCACGCAGGTGATGTCCTGAAAGTGGCTTTCGCGACACACAAGCCTCTGGGCTGGATATGGGCATGCCGAGAGCCCGTCGCCGGTGCGGTCGGCGGGCTCCTCGGGATGGGGCGAAGGTCAGGTCACGACGCGATGGAGGGTGTTGCGCCGTGGCACCTGTAGCGGGTCGAGGTATTGGGGCGGCACGAATTCCGGTATCCCCTCGGGAGTCATCCGGACCTGCCAGTCACCGTGGTGGATGAGCCGGTGGTGGAAGGAACAAAGCAGGACCAGGTTCCGAAGATCGGTTGGGCCGCCGTCGGCCCAGTGCCGAATATGGTGGGCGTGACAGTGTTTCGGCGCTCGATGGCAGCCAGGGAACGCGCAGCCGCCGTCGCGGATGTTCAGGACCCGGCGTTGGCCGGGGGTGACGAAGCGTTTCATCCGCCCGACGTCGAGGGGTTCGCCGGCGGCGCCGAGAACCACCGGGGTCATCAGGCAGTCGCAGGCGGCCAGCCGGGCTTCGCGAGCGGTGATCCTGCCGACGAAGTCGAGGCACGCGGTCCCGAGTCCGGTCTTCAGCGCATCGAGCCCGACGGTCACGTGCACCAGCGTGCGGTAGCCGGAAGTGACCGGCTGGTCGGGGCAGGCGATGGCGAGGTCGAGGAGTTCGGCCCACGCGTCGCCTCGGCGCTGGGGCAGGGTGCGGTGGTCGGCCTGGCCGAACTCGTCGACGGGCCGCTTCGCCGCGTAGGCGTCCAGCGCGGCCGCGGTGCGGGCGCCGGTTTCGGGGTCGAGCAGGCCGGAGAGCTTCCAGAAGCCGTCTTTGCGGCGCTCGACGAACACCTCGCGACGCGGCGGGGCGGGCTCGGGGTCTTTCGGCTCGTTCCCGTCGGGGTCGAGGTGTGCGAGCAGATCGGCTCCGGCCTCGGCGATCTGTTTCGGTCCGGCGTCGCGGGCGAGGTCGGCGAGGATCTTCTCCGCCCCGGCCCGGTCCTCCACGGGCACGTCGGACGGGATCTTGCGCAGGATCTCCAGGATCAGGTCGATGTGCTGCTCCCCGAGCGCGCCGTCCTCAGCCGCGGCGGCGGTCGCGGGCGCGAACACGGCGACCTCGCCACCGACGCTCGGCGCGGGGTTCAAGGTCAGAGCCCGGTTCACCATGTCTTGCGCGTCGCCCAAGGAGATCCGGGCGACATTGGCGAGCCACGATGCCGCACTCCCGTAGCCGTACAAGTCTTCCGCGCCCCGCGACTCGATCTCCGCCAGGAACTTCCCCACTCCGGCGGAGGCCACTCTCATGACCTGCAACAGGTGCGTCACGCCGTGGGCAAGCTCCAGCTTGCCGGCGCGCCACAGCTCCTGCGGCAGTTCGGGAATGGTCGTCTCGGGCACATCTCCATATTACCGAAAAATGCAGTGGAATCATTCGTAATTTTAAGCGACGACGGTAATTGCGCATTTGCCACTGATGAGTGATTTGAGTGCTGTGCGTCGTTATTTCAAGGAGGCCTTCACGGACTTGGGAACACAGGGCGCGGCGTGATCAGCGGCGTGACTCGCGTGATCAGGGACGTAACTCGCGTGATTGGAGGCCGCACTCGGGTGTTCCGCTGCTGATCACGCGAGTTCCGCCTTCGATCACGCGAGTCACGTCGCTGATCACGTGAGTGCGAGGCCCAAGGGTCAGCGTTTCAGCGTAAAAGTGAAGTCCCCGGAAACCTTCCCCCGCAACCGTGCCGCCGAAACCACCTTCCCCTCCTCGATCAGTCTCTCGACCTCGCCTCGCGAAAGACGTGGTTACGGCGGAGTACGGCCGGATCCTGGAGCAGTTCGGCGGCGAGGCCGAGGTCGTTCTCGTGCAGTCGCTTCAGTAGCTCAGGCCGGACGGAGCGCACGTGCACCCGCTCCAGGATCGTCAGTTTCGCGGTGTCCCCGCATCGAGTGCAGAGCACGAGGAGCCAGACATCGATGAGTTTGTGGTTGGCGTTGACCCGGAATTTGCCGTTCGCCCGGAAACGCCCGGATCCGCAGGCGTGGCAACGACGGAGGACGGCAGGAAGGCAGGTGGGAACGACCACCCAGTTTTCGAGCATGGGAAGTACACCCGTTCAGTGAGAAATCCGCAGCAAAAGGAGGCGCGGCGCGAAAGACGCGACGCGCGACGAAATCAGCGCTCGGGAGGTCTCACAGGGTGTACAACGGCAGGCCCTCGGCTCGGCGATGTGGTCCGGCAGCACGGTAATGGCCCGCCGGCGGCCGCTCCACCGGTTTTCCGGCAGGAAGAAAGCCCCCTGGCCGAAACCAGGGGGCCGGACGAGCGAGTCCTAGGAGCGCGCGTCCTCCTTCAGCATGTCCGCGCACTTCTCACCGATCGCCATCGTCGTGATGCACGGGTTCACCGCGACCAGGAACGGCATCGCCGAACCGTCGGCGACCCGCAGGCCTTCGACGCCGCGCACGCGCAGCCGGGCGTCCAGTACGGCCATCGGGTCGCCGTCGCCGCCCATTTTCGCGGTGCACGACGGGTGATAGACCGTGTTGTGCGTCTTGCGCAGGTAGTCCGCGATCTCGTCGTCGGTCTTGACGTCCTTGCCAGGCGCCAGTTCCGTGCCCGCCCATTCGTCCAGCGCGGGCTGCTCGGCGATCTTGCGCGCCAGTTTGATGCCGTAGGTCATCACGCGCATGTCGTGCTCGTCGGTGAAGTACCGCGGGTCCACCTTCGGCTTGTCCCGGTAGTCGCGGCTGCGCAGCCGCACGGTCCCGGTCGACCGCGAACGCGTGACGTTCGGGGTCAGGCAGAAGCCGTTCTCCGTGGTGGGATAGCCCTGCCGGAGGGTGTTCATGTCGAACGGCACCGAGCCGTAGTGGAACATCAGGTCCGGCCGGTCGAGGCCTTCCTCTGTGGTGGTGAAGATGCCGATCTCCCACCATTGAGTGGATTCGGTCGTCATCGGCTGCAGAGCGTCCCACTGGATGACGCCTTCGGGGTGATCCTGCAGGTTCTCGCCGACGCCGGGGGAGTCCACCAGCACGTCCACACCGACCTCGCGCAAATGGGAAGCGGGGCCGATCCCGGACAGCATCAGGAGTTTCGGGGTGTCGATCGCGCCCGAAGACAGGATCACCTCACGCCGCGCGCGCAGCTGGACGCCGTGGATCAGGTCGTCGGCCAGGTATTCCGCGCCGGTGCAGCGTTTGCCGTCGAACAGCAGCCGCCGGACGCGGGCGCCGGTGATGATCTCCAGATTCGGCCGCTTGCCGATGATCGGGTGCAGGTACGACACCGAGGCCGACGACCGCGTGCCGTCTTCGCGTGCGTTGATCTGGAACCAGTTCGCCCCGTGCGTCACGGTCTCGCCCGAGTTGAACTCCGTCCTCGGGATCCCCGCCTGCTCGCACGCCTGCAGCAGCGCGACACCGGTCGGGTCGTTCGGCGGCACCGAGCGGATGGTCACCGGGCCCGAGCGGCCGTGGTGGTCGCCGGGGCCGTCGTTGGTCTCAAGGCGTTGGTACAGCGGGAAGATGTCCTTCGAGGACCAGCCGGGCAGGCCGAGTGACGACCATTCGTCGAGGTCTTCCGCCGGCGCCCAGAACGCGATGCACGAGTTGTGCGACGAGCAGCCGCCGAGCACCCGCGCGCGGGCGTGGCGCAGGAACGAGTTGCCGGATTCCTGCGGCTCCACCAGGTAGTCCCAGTCGTAGCCGGATTCCAGCAGCGCCATCCACTTGGTCAGCTCCAGCACCGCCGGATCGTCCACATCGGACGGTCCGGCTTCCAGGAGTGCCACGGTGACGTCCGGATCTTCCGAGAGTCTCGCCGCGACCACCGAACCCGCCGTCCCGCCGCCGACGACGATGTAGTCGAACTCTCCGGTCACTGTGCTGCCTCCTCGGGATGTACTTCCGCGGCGTGATCGGCCAGGACGCCGCTCTTGTGCCGCAGGACGAACCAGTAATACGCGAAACCGACGACCGCCACCGCGCCGACGAACAGCACGGCCCCCCATTCGAGGTACCAGTGATACGGCTCGGTCGCGTTGTAGACCTCGCGCCGCGGCCAGGCCAGGTTCACCACGATCGCGCCGCCCCACAGCACGCCGAGGATGTTGACCGGCAGCCCCAGTTTGCCGAGCGAGAAGTACTTGGTGCCCTCCACCTTCGGCGGCGGCCACTGCCCGCGGAAGCGCTTGACCAGCATCGGGACGGTGACCAGCAGATACGCCAGATAGATCATGATGATGCCGATACTGGTGATCACCGTGAAGATCTGCGGCTGGCCGACGTTGACCACCAGGATCAGCACGGCGATCACGCCGGACACGATCGCGGGGATCACCGGCGTCTTCGTCTTCGGCGACACCCGGGCCAGGTGCTTCCCGGCGGGCAGGTTGTTGTCGCGGCCCATCGCGAACATCATCCGGATCGCCGCCGACTGCACGGCCAGGTTGCACACGGTGATGGCGATGACGACCGCCAGCAGGAAGATCGTGCCGATCGTGCTCCCGAGGACGTCGAGCACGATGAACTGCAGGCCGCCGGTCGCGATCTCCGGGTTGTTGATGTCGCCCACGGCCATCAGCGCGAGGATGAGGATCAGCCCGCCGATGACGAACGACGCGATCAGCGCGCGCAGGATCGCCTTGGGCGCGTTCTTGCGAGGGTCGTGCGACTCCTCGCCGAGCGAACTGGCGGTGTCGAAGCCGTACATGACGTAGGTCGACGCGAGCGAAGCGACCAAGAACGCCCCGAAGTACCCCCACGGCTGGTCGGCGCCGGTGTTGTTGGTCTCCATGACGACTTCCGGGCCCCGGGTGATGTTCACCGCGAGCGCGACGATCAGCAGGACCGCGGCGATCAGTTCGATGAACACGCCGGCGCTGTTGATCCGCGCCATGAGTTTGACGCCCCAGGCGTTCACCAGCGTCGTGAACACGATCAGCGCCGTGCCGAGGATGACCGCGTTCACCGCGCTGTCGCCGGAGAAGGAGAAGAACGACGAGATCTGGGGGAGCGTGATCTGGTACGCGAGCGCGACGGCGGCGATGCTGACGATCGACGCGGTGAGCATCATCCACCCGGCCAGCCAGGCGACGTGCGGGCTGCCGAGCCGTTTCGACCAGTTGTAGATCGACCCGGCGACCGGATAGTGCGCGGCCAGTTCGGCGAACGACAGCGCCACCATCAGCTGGCCGACGAACACCATCGGCCACGACCACCAGTACGCCGGCCCGCCGAAGCTGAAGCCGAAGTAGAACAGCTGGAAGGTGCCCGTCAGGATCGAGATGTAGCTGATCCCGGCGGCGAAGGTGTGGAAATTGCCGAGCGTTCTTTCGAGTTCCTGTTTGTAGCCGAAACCGGCCAAGCCGTCGTCGGAAGGATTGCTCATCGGCAGTTTCCCCTCTTTAGTTGGACGCCGGCTCCCCGGAGAACCAGCGCTGTGGTGCGGGCCGGAGGTTCTGGTAGATGTGCTTCGCCTCGGTGTACTCGGCGAGCCCGGTCGGGCCGAGCTCGCGCCCGAAGCCGGACTGCTTGTAGCCGCCCCATTCCGCCTGCGGCAGGTACGGGTGGAAGTCGTTGATCCAGATCGTGCCGTGCCGCAGCCGGTTCGCGACCCGCTGCGCGCGGGAGGCGTCCGAGGTGAACACCGCGCCGGCGAGGCCGTAGTGGGTGTCGTTGGCGATGCGGACGGCGTCGTCCTCGTCGGTGAAGGTCTCGACGGTGAGCACCGGGCCGAACGATTCGTCGACGACGGCGCTGCTGCCCTGCTTCACGTTGTCGAGGATGGTCGGCAGGTAGTAGTGCCCCTTCGCGAGTTCGCGATCGTCGGGGCGTTTGCCGCCGGTGCGCAGGACGGCGCCCTCTTCGAGCGCCGCGGCGACGTAGCGTTCGATCTTTTCCAAATGGGCGGCCGAGATCAGCGGACCGGTTTCAGCCTTCGGGTCGAAAGGTCCACCCAGTCGGATCAGTTCGGCGCGTCGGACGAGTTCGTCGACGAACTCCTCGTGCCACTCCTCCTGGACGATCAGGCGAGCGCCCGCCGAGCAGACCTGCCCGGAGTGCAGGAACACCGCGGTCAGCGCGTAGTCGACGGCGGTGTCGAAGTCCGAGTCCGCGAACACGACGTTCGGGTTCTTGCCGCCCAGCTCCAGCGCGACCTTCTTGATGGTGGCCGCCGCCGAGGCGGCGATGATCTTGCCGGTCGCGAGGCCGCCGGTGAACGACACGAGGTCGACGTCCGGATGCTCCGAGAGCGGTGCTCCGGCCTGTGCGCCGGCGCCGAGCACGAGGTTCGCGACGCCGCCGGGGAGGCCGGCCTCGGTCAGCAGCTTCATCAGCATGATCGAGGTGTGCGGGGTCAGTTCGCTGGGCTTGAGGACGAAGGTGTTGCCCGCCGCGAGCGCGGGGGCGACCTTCCAGATGGTCTGCAGGAGCGGGTAGTTCCACGGCGTGATCAAGCCGCAGACGCCGACCGGCTCGTGCACGATCCGGCTGAACGCGTCCGGGTTGCCGGTGTCGACCACGCGGCCCGCGTCGTTCGCGGCGAGCTTGCCGAAGTAGCGCAGGCACGCGGCGATGTCGGCCATGTCGTATTCGCTCTCGACCAGCCGTTTCCCGGTGTCGAGCGATTCGGCGCGGGCGAAGGCGGCGGCGTCGCGGTCGAGCAGGTCGGCGGCCTTCAGCAGCAGGTCGCCGCGCTGCGGGGCGGGCGTCTGCGGCCACGGGCCGGTGTCGAACGCCTTCCGCGCGGCGGCGATGGCCGCTTCGGTGTCTTCACGGGTGCCCTCGGCGACCTCCGCGACCAGCGACCCGTCAGCGGGGCAGCGGATTTCCCGGCGACCACCGCCGACCGCGTCGACCCACTCGCCACCGATGAAAAAGTCCGCCATCAAGCCCTCCGAACCGGCTCTTGCTCAACCGTCGATCAGCGATTATCGCGGCCACCTGACGTGACCGCTACTTGGCAAAAGAGACCATGTTCACACCCTTGGGTGCCGAGTGGTGATTTTCTGACATGTGACCCGTGACGCGGCGGACGGAAGACTCTCAGGCGACCTCCGTAGACTGGTCGGAACGGCGGAAGAGGAACCAGGCGAGGTGGGAGAGTGACGTTGCTCGAGTCCGTGCACGGACCGGCCGACTTGAAGCGGATGAACCAGGACCAGCTCGGCGAGCTGGCCGCGGAGATCCGGGACTTCCTCGTCGAGAAGGTGCGGCTCGCCGGTGGTCACCTCGGCCCGAACCTGGGTGTGGTCGAGCTGACCATGGCGCTGCACCGCGTCTTCGACTCGCCGGACGACGCGATCGTGTGGGACGTCGGCCACCAGGCGTACGTGCACAAGATCGTCACCGGCCGTCATGACGGCTTCGGCAAGCTGCGCCAGCTCGGCGGCCTCACCGGCTACCCGGCGCGCTGCGAGAGCGAGCACGATTTCGTCGAGAACAGCCACGCCTCGACCGCGTTGTCCTATGTGGACGGTCTGGCCAAGGCGTTCGAACTCGAAGGCGGCGGCAGGCACGCGATCGCCGTCGTCGGCGACGGCGCGCTGACCGGCGGCATGTGCTGGGAGGCGCTCAACAACATCGCCGCGAACCCGCGCCGCCCGGTCGTCATCGTCATCAACGACAACGGCCGCTCGTACTCGCCGACCATCGGCGGCGTCGCGGACCACCTCGCGTCGCTGCGGCTCAAGCCGGGCTACGAGCGCGTGCTGGACCGCGGCAAGGAACTGCTGCGGCACACGCCCGTCGTCGGCAAGCCGATCTACGCGGCTCTGCACGCGGCGAAGGCGGGCCTCAAGGACGCGCTGAGCCCGCAGATGATGTTCTCCGACCTCGGCATCAAGTACCTCGGCCCGGTCGACGGGCACGACCTCGTCGCGCTGGAGAAGGCGTTCCAGAGCGCCCGTGCCTTCGGTGGCGCGGTCATCGTGCACGTGGTCACCGAGAAGGGTCACGGCTACGAGCCCGCGGTCACCAACCAGGCCGACCAGATGCACCAGACCGACCCGATCGACCCGGAAACCGGCCTGCCGCCGGTCAAGGGCCCGAGCTGGACCGGCGTCTTCGCCGACGAAATGGTCAAGATCGGCGCCGACCGCGAGGACGTCGTCGCGATCACCGCGGCCATGCTGCGCTCGACCGGGCTGCACAAGTTCGCCGAGGCGTACCCCGAGCGCTGGTACGACGTCGGGATCGCCGAGCAGCACGCGGTGACCTCGGCCGCCGGGCTCGCGATGGGCGGCAAGCACCCCGTCGTGGCCGTCTACTCGACCTTCCTGAACCGGGCGTTCGACCAGGTCCTGATGGACGTCGCGCTGCACCGCCAGCCGGTGACGCTGGTGCTGGACCGCGCGGGGATCACCGGTCCGGACGGCCCCAGCCACCACGGCATGTGGGACCTTTCGCTGCTGGGCATGGTGCCCGGGATGCGGGTCGCCGCTCCGCGCGACGCCGGCACGCTCCGCGAGGAGCTGCGGGAGGCCGTCGCGGTCGAGGACGGGCCGACGGCGCTGCGGTTCTCCAAGGGCGGCGTGATCGACTCGGTGCCCGCCGTGGAACGCGTCGGCACGGTGGACGTGCTGCGCAAACCCGACGGCGACGCCGACGTCCTGCTCGTCGCGGTCGGCGCGTTCGCGATGCTCGGGCTCGCCGCCGCGGACCGGCTGGCCGACCAGGGCATCGGCGTGACCGTGGTGGACCCGCGCTGGGTCGTCCCGGCCCCGGCCGAACTGGTGGCGCTGGCCGAGCAGCACAAGCTCGTCGTGACCGTCGAGGACAGCGGGCGGCACGGTGGCTTCGGCTCCGCGCTGGCCGCGCTGTTCCGCGACGCCGAATGCGACGTTCCGCTGCGGGATCTCGCGGTGCCGCAGGTGTTCCACGACCACGGTTCGCGCGAAGAGGTGCTGGCCCGCGTCGGTCTCACCGCGCAGGACGTGGCGCGACGGGTGACCGAGTGGTCGGCGAAGCTGGCGAGCCGGACTCCGGCGCCGGAGGACACGCGCCGCTGAGCCTGCCGTCGACGGTCGTGAGTGGCGATTCGGGTTAGAACCAAAGCTGTCTTAGGTACCTACTGAATGTGGGTGGCAGTTGATCGCAAGTCCGTGAAGGCCTCCTTCCCTCGGCTCAGCCGAGGAAACTCGACCTTCACGCCTTCCCAAGTACATGAAGGCCTCCTTCACTGCGCTAGACGCAATGAAGGGGGCCTTCATGTACTGCAGGGGCGAGCGAGCGTGGCAGTGGCGTGGTGAGAACACAAGTCGCCACTCACGACCCACTGATCGAGCCCGGGCGGGTGATCCGGCTATCCCCCCCCCGGGAGAGTTCACCGCCGCATACCCCCGGCGGTCGCGCGAAAGCCCGGCTCAGGTGCCCACGATCCGCCCGACCGCGCGCACCACAAGGTCGCGCGTCGCGGTGGGGGAGGAGAACCCGAGGATCGACAGGTGCACGACGAGGCTCAGCAGTTCCTCGGCGTCGAAGTCGTCCGGCACGGTGCCAGCCTGTTGCGCAGCCTGGATCGCGGCGACCTTGTCCGCGTGCGCCCGGACCTCGGCCTCGGGCGCCGCGTCGAAGCCGTTCTCCAGGCGCAGCCAGCCCATGAGCCGCAGGAGCTGGGGGTGCTCGAGGTAGCGGTCGAACAGCCTGCCCGCGTAGCCGGGCAGGTCCTCGGGCGTGATCGTGAGGGTTCGGATGGCGAGGTCCACCTGCTCCTCCACGACCTTCTCGAAAAGCTCTTCCTTGCTGCAGAAATAGGCGTAGATCAGCGCCTTGTTCGCGCCCGCGTTCTTCGCGATGCGGTCCACCCTGGCGCCGGCGATGCCGTACGTCGCGAACTCCGTCGTCGCCGCGTCCAGCAGTTTCCGCTTGGTCGCTTCCTTGTCCCTGACCATGTGACCCAGTCTAACTAACTGGTTGGTTGACAGCCAGCCCGGCCGCGTGGCAACCTGAATTGGCAACCAACTGGTTAGTTAGGAGACGGACATGAAGGTCGCACTGGTCACGGGAGCCTCCGCGGGAATCGGCGAAGCCACGGCGCTGGCGTTGAAGGACGCGGGCTACACGGTCTACGGCGCCGCGAGGCGCGTCGAGCGGATGGCGGGTCTCGCCGAGCGCGGGGTCAAGGTCCTCGCGATGGACGTCACCGACGACACGTCGATGGTCGCGGGTATCGAGCGGATCATCGAGGAGTCCGGCCGCATCGACGTCCTGGTCAACAACGCGGGCTACGGCTCATACGGCGCCTTCGAGGACGTGCCGCTCTCGGAGGGGAAGTACCAGTTCGAGGTCAACCTGTTCGGGCTCGCGCGGCTCGTCCAGCTGACCACGCCGCATATGCGTGCCCAGGGCTCCGGCAAGATCGTGAACATCTCCTCGATCGGCGGCAAGATCTACGAACCGCTCGGCGGCTGGTACCACTCGACGAAGTTCGCGGTCGAAGGACTCAGCGACTCACTGCGGCTGGAGCTCAAGCCGTTCGGCATCGACGTCGTGGTGGTCGAACCCGGCGCCATCAAGACCGAATGGGGCGGCATCGCCATCGAGAACCTGATGAAGACCTCGGGTGACACCGCGTACGCGCCGCAAGCAAAGGCGCTGGCGAAGTTCTTCGACCAGGCCGCGCGCGGTTCCCATCCCAAGGTGATCGCCGACGTCATCGTGAAGGCCGTCCGGGCCCGGCGCCCGAAGACCCGCTACGCCGCCGGTTTCGGGGCGAAGCCGATCCTGTTCGTGCGCCGGGTGCTCCCGGACCGCGCCTTCGACGCGTTGTTCCTCGGGGCGCTGCGCCGCTTCGCCTAGACCGCGACGGCCGGTTCCGCGACCGGTTCCGCGTACGAGTAGACCTCCCGCGGCTCGGGGAAGAGCTTCACCAGCACGGGATACGCGATCGCCGCCGTGCACAGCGTCACCACCATGCTGATGTCGACGCCGCCCGCGATGTCCTTGAACGGCCCGGCGATCATCGGGGTGTTGGCCGTCAGCAGGCCCAGCGTCGTCGCCGGGATCCACGCGGCCATCGCGCGCCAGTTCACCCCGCGGGTGAACCAGTAGCGCCCGCCCTTGCGGCCCTGGTTGAACACCTGGAGGTCGTCCGGGTCGTAGAACCCGCGCCGCAGCACGAAACCGATCATCATGATCACCATCCACGGAGACGTGCACAGCACGATCAGCGTGGCGAAGGCGTTGATGCTGGACACCATGTCCAGCACGAAATTGCCGACGAAGATGAACACGACACTGAGCGAGCCGATCAGCAGCGTCGCCTGCACCCGGCTCAGCTTCACGAAGATCGAGCTGAAGTCCAGCCCGGTCCCGTAGAGCGACGTCGTACCGGTGGACAGCCCGCCGATCAGCGCGACGACGATCAGCGGGATCGCGTACCAGAGCGGGGAGATCGCGGTCAGGCCGGTGATGTAGTCGGCCGGATCCGCGACCAGGGTCGCGGTGGCGATGCCGAACCCGAACGGCAGCAACGTCGCGACCTGCGCCAGGAACGGCGCGGCCAGCAGGGAACGGCGGCTGTGCCGCGCCGGGATGTAGCGCGTCCAGTCGCCGAGGAAGGCGCCGAACGAGATCGGGTTCGCCATCGTGGTGAGCGCGGCCAGGATCCACGTCGGCCAGAAGTCGCCGAGCGCGTAGGTGCCCGTGCCGGCGAACCCGGGGTCGAACGTGCCGCCGTAGGCCACGATGCCGAGCAGCATGATCGCCGTGCCCAGCACCACGGCGACCCGGTTCACCAGCAGCATGAACCGGTAGCCGTAGATGCACACCACCAGCGTGGCGATCGCGATGACGCCGTACGCGACGCCGCGGAGCACTTCGCCGCCGTCGAAGCCGAAAAGCCGTTGTGCCGCACCGGCGACGGCGTCGCCGCTCACCCAGACCGAGATGGCGAAGAAGGTGATCGCCGTAAGCAGGGAGAGGAAGGAGCCGACACAGCGGCCGACGACGCCGAAATGCGCCCCGGAGGAGACCGCGTTGTTGGTCCGGGTGAGCGGGCCGAACAACGACATCGGCGACAGCACCAGCGCGCCGACGACCACGCCCGCGATGGTGGCCGCCACCGCCGCCCAGAAGCTCAGCCCGAAGGCGATCGGGAGGGTTCCGAGGATGATGGTGGCGAAGGTGTTGGCGCCGCCGAACGCCATCCGGAACAGGTCGCGCGGACGCGAGGTCTGTTCCTCCGGCGGGATCGGCGCGATGCCGTGCTGCTCGACTTCGGTGACCTTGTCACCCATGGGGACCTCCAGCTATGCGTTTAGTCCTCTGAATGCGGTCCTTGCACACGCAAGTACCGCATTCAGAGGACTAAACGCGATCAGGCGAAGCGGGTCATGACGTGCTTCACGCGGGTGTACTCGGCGAAGGAGTAGGACGAGAGATCCTTCCCGTGGCCCGAGTGCCCGAAGCCGCCATGGGGCATTTCCGAGACCAGCGGCCCGTGGGTGTTGACCCAGACGCAGCCGAAGTCGAGTTCGCCCGAAACGCGGGTCGCGCGTGACAGGTCGTTGGTCCAGATCGACGACGCCAGCCCATAGGGGACGCCGTTGGCCAGGCGTACCGCCTCTTCCTCGTCCACAAAGGACTGAACGGTGATCACCGGGCCGAAGATCTCCTCCTGCACGATCTCGTCGTCCTGCTTCAGACCCGAGATCACGGTGGGGGAGAAGAAGAAACCACGGTCGCCGGCGGGGGTGCCACCGGTCTCCACGCGGGCGTGCGAGGGCAGCCGCTCGACGAGCCCGCGGACCCGCCCGAACTGCGCCTCGCTGTTGAGCGGGCCGAAGTCCTCGCCCGGGGTCTGCGCGGCGGCGGCCTTGGTCAGCTCCGCGACGAACTCGTCGTGGATCGCCGCGTCCACCAGCACCCGGCTGCCCGCCGTGCAGTCCTGCCCGGCGTTGTAGAACGCCGCGCCGACGATGCCCTCGGCCGCTTCGGCGAGGTTCACGTCGCCGAAGACCAGCAGCGGCGCGTTGCCGCCGAGTTCGAGGTGCGTGCGCTTGAGATCGGCCGCCGCGACGGTGGCGACGTCGATCCCGGCGCGGGTCGACCCGGTGATCGACACCAGCTCGGTGATCGGGTGCTTCACCAGCGCGCGGCCGGTGTCGCGGTCGCCGCACAGCACGTTGAACGCGCCCTGCGGCAGGAACTCCGCCGCGACCTTGGCCAGCAGGACGGCCGTCGACGGCGTGGTCTCCGCGGGTTTCAGCACGACGGTGTTGCCCGCCGCCAAGGCCGGGGCGATCTTCCAGACACCCATCATCAGCGGGTAGTTCCACGGCGCGATCTGCGCGCAGACGCCGACCGGCTCCCGGCGGATCGCCGACGTGTGCCCGGGCAGGTACTCCCCGGACGCGGTGCCTTCGAGCTGCCGCGCCGCACCGGCGAAGAACCGCAGCGCGCTGACGCACTCCGGGATCTCCTCGTCCAGCACGACGGCGCGGATCTTGCCGGTCTCCCGGATTTCGAGCTCGGCGAACTCCTCCGCGCGGGATTCCAGCGCGTCGGCGATCTTCAGCAGCGCGAGCTGACGCTGGGCGGGCGTGCTCTTGCGCCACACCTTGAACGCCCGTTCGGCGGCGGCCAGTGCGGCGTCCACATCGGACTGCTCCGACAGCACGCTGGTGCCGAAGACCTCACCGGTGGCGGGATTCACCAGGTCGAGCGTCCGCGAGCCCGACGCCGGTACCTCGGCGCCGTCGACGAAATTGAGGACCTGAGTCATTTCTTCTCCAGGTGGGTCGGCTCGAACATCTTGAGCAGGGCGGGCAGGACGACCACGGACGGGCCCGGTGTGGCCAGCGCGTCGGCGAGGTCCTGCCCGACGGTGTCCAAAGAGGACACGGTCGCGCCGACGCCGAAAGACTTCGCCAGCGCGGCGAAATCGGGGCGGGCGAGTTCGGTGGCGGTGGACTGCCCGAACGCGCCGGTCAGGTACTCGCGCAGGATGCCGTAACCGCCGTCGTCGACGATGAGCCAGGTGACGTCCAGCCCGTGCTGGACCGCCGTGGCCAGTTCCGCGATGCCGTACATCGCGCCGCCGTCGCCGGACACCGCGAGCGCCGGGCCGCCGGTCGCCGCGGCACCGCCGAGCGCACCGGGCAGGCCGTAGCCGAGCCCGCCCGCGCCCTGCGCGGTGTGGATCGGCGCGCCCTCGGGATTCCACGCCGACCAGGCCCAGTAGGCCGCGATCGTCATGTCCCAGAACGTCTGGGTGCCTTCGGGGATCGCCGCGCGGATGTCGTCGATCAGCTTGCGCTCGGCTTCGAGGGGCTGGCCGTCGAGGCGTTCACGCACCTTCGTCAGCAGATCCGCCACCGCCTTTTCGGCGGCGCCGTCTGCTTGCCGGAACGGAACCTGCTCCAGAAGTCCTTGCAGGGCAAGGCGGACGTCGGCGTGGATACCCAGCGCCGGGTAGTTCGACTCCAGCTTCCCGAGATCGGCCTCGACCTGGATCACCCGGCCGCGCGGGGCGAACTCGCGGTAGTTGCTGGACAGCTCGCCCAGCCCGGAACCCAGCACCAGCAGCACATCCGCGGCCGACAGGAACTCGGTGCTGTGCCAGTCCTCCAGCCACGACTGCCCGGACAGCTCGTGGTCCCAGCCGAAGACGCCCTTGCCGCCGAACGTCGACAGCACCGGCGCGCGCAAAGCCTCCGCGAGCGCCTTCAGCTCCGCGTGCGCGCCCGAGCGCAGCGCGCCACCACCGGCGAGGATCACCGGATTCTCTGCCGCGCCAAGGAGTTTGGCCGCTTCGGTGACGAGCTCCGGCAGCGGTGCGAGCGGAGCGGGCCGCGCGGTCACGGACGTGATCCGCGGCAGATCCGTCGGCGCCAGCAGGATGTCCTGCGGGATCTCGACCCACACCGGACCGTAGGGCGCGGTCGCCGCCGATTCCCACGCCTCGCGCAACGCCGTCGGGATCTGGCCGACGGTGCGCACCACGTGCACCGACTTCACGACATCGCGGAAACTGGCCTGCTGATCGGGCAGCTCGTGCAGGTAGCCGTGCCGTCCGCCGCCGAGCCCGGCGACCGGGACCTGGCTGGAGATCCCGAGCACCGGGACCGACGCCGCCCGCGATTCCTGCAGCGAAGCCAAAGTCAGCAGCGCGCCGGGGCCGGTCGACACGATCATCGGTGTCACCGGGACCGGGCCTTCGGGATCCGCCGCGAGCCGGGCGCGGGCGTGCCCGTCGGCCGCGAATGCCAGATTGTTCTCGACTCGCGAGCTGATGACGCGCAGGTCGTCCGTGCGCCGCAGCGCTTCGAACAGGCCGAGCGCGTGCTGGCCCGGCAGGCCGAACACGGTGTCCGCGCCGAGCGCGTGGAGGGTTTCGACGACGATGTCGCCGCCGATGCGTTGTGTCATGCGCTCTTCCCCAAACTGAGCAGGCTCACCAGGTCGTAGGCGACGTGGGAAGCCGCGATGGCGGTGATCTCGGCATGATCGTAAGCTGGGGCCAGCTCCACCACATCGGCTCCGACGAGGTTGCAGTCGCGCAGCCCGCGCAGGATCTCCAGCAGTTCGCGGCTGGTCATGCCGCCCGCCTCGGGGGTTCCGGTGCCGGGCGCGTGCGCCGGGTCGAGCACGTCGATGTCGACCGAGATGTAGAGCGGGCGGCCGCCGATGCGCTGGCGCAGCGCGTCGACGGTCTCGGCGACCCCGCGGCGCATGACGTCGCCGGAGGTGACGATGCCGAATCCGAGGCGGCGGTCCTCTTCCAGATCCCGCTTGCCGTACAGCGGGCCGCGCGTGCCGACGTGGGACAGCGCTTCGGTGTCGAGGATGCCTTCCTCGGACGCCCGCCGGAACGGGGTGCCGTGGGTGTACGGCTCGCCGAAGTAGGTGTCCCAGGTGTCGAGGTGCGCGTCGAAGTGCAGCAGCGCCACCGGTCCGTGCTTCTTCGCCGCCGCACGCAGCAGCGGCAGCGCGATCGTGTGGTCGCCGCCGACGGTCACCAGCCGCGTCCCGTCCGCGGTCAGCGCCTCGGCCTCGCTCTGCAGCGTTTCGATCGCCTCGCCGATGTTGAACGGGTTGAGCGCGATGTCGCCGGCGTCGGCCACCTGCGTTTCGGCGAACGGCGAAACGTCGAGTTCCGGGTGGTACGGGCGAAGGAGCCGGCTGGCCTCACGGAGCGCGGAGGGGCCGAAGCGCGCGCCGGGGCGGTAGGACACCCCGGCGTCGAACGGCACCCCGACGACGGCGACGTCGGCGCGCTCGACCTGATCGAGCCGCGGAAGCCTCGCGAAGGTCGCGAAACCGGCGAACCGGGGCACCCTCGAAGAGTCGACGGGTCCGATCGGGTTCTGCTCAGGCACTGTGTCTCCTTCTGGTGTTTCAGGACTGCGAAGCGGCGAGTTTCGCCTCTTCTTCGGCGACCGCGCTGCCGTTCAGACGGCGGGTCCACACGGTGAGGATTTCGTCGGAGGTACGCGGGGTCAGGAAGCTGACCAGCAGGTACACCGCGAGGCTGGAGCCGAGGCCCCAGTAGATCGGGCTGTTGGCCTCGACGCCGTCGACGACCATGAACGTGATGACCACGACGGTGCCGACCACCATCGACGCGAGCGCGCCCTGGCGGGTACCGCGTTTCCAGGCCAGGCCGCCGATGATCGCGACCAGCAGACCGCCGACGAGGATGTCGTAGGCGATGGTCAGCGCGTTGACGACGTCGTCCACGATCATCGCGATGCCGATCGCGACGATGCCGAGTACCAGCGTCGTGACCCGGTTCCTTGTCACCTCGTCGACGGCCTTTTTGAGGCCCAGCTTGGAAAGCAGGTCCGAGGTGCTGACCGTGGAGCAGGCGATGAGCGCGCCGCTCGCGGTCGACATCATCGCCGAGAGCGCCGCCGCGAGCACCAGCCCGCGGATCCCGGCGGGAAGCTGCTGCTCGACGATGGTCGCGAACGCGTCCTGCGCGCTGGCGAGGTTCGGGTACAGCGTCTTGGCCGCGGTGCCGATCAGCGCGCCGGCGAGACCGTAGACGAGGCAGTAGACACCGGAGATGACGCCGCCGCCGGTCGCGATACCCGGCGTCCGCGCGGTGAACACGCGCTGCCAGATGTCCTGGCCGATCAGCAGGCCGAAGCTGTAGATGAGGAAGTACGTGAAGATCGTGTCGCCGCCGATGGCGGTCAGCTCGAAGTAGCTCTCGTCCAGCCGCGCGGCCATGCCGTCGAAACCGCCCGCCGAGACGATCGAGACCGGCAGCAGGATCAGCAGGATGCCGATGGTCTTGATGACGAACTGGACGATGTCGGTCAGCGTGATCGACCACATGCCGCCGAGCACCGAGTAGAGCACCACGATCGAGCCGCCGATGGCGATACCCGCCCAGCTCGGCACGTTGAAGAGGACCTTGAAGATGGTGGCGAACGCCAGCGTCGAGGTGACGGTCAGCATCAGCGTGTAGCCCCACATGACCACGCCGGAGATGGTGCTGGTGGAGCCGCCGTAACGCAGGTCGAGCATCTCGCCGACGGTGTAGACGCGCAATTTCACCAGCCGCCGCGCGAACAGCGTGTGCAGGACCAGGATGCCGACGCCGATCGCGATCACGAGCCAGGCGCCGGAGATGCCGTAGGTGTAGCCGAGTTTCACCCCGCCGACGGTCGAAGCGCCGCCGAGGACGACCGCGGACATCGTGCCCGAGTACATGAACCAGCCGAGGCGGCGGCCCGCGACGAGGTAGTCGGATTTGGTCTTGGCGAGCCGCAGCCCGAACCAGCCGACCCCGATCATGCCCGCTATGTAGAGCGCGATCACCGCGTAGTCACCGGCCACGGTGTCCTCCTTGACTTGGGGCTGTTCGCTTCGTTCGGGTCACCGTAGGTTCGTTCGCGGCTTGAACGACATGGGATGATCCATCCGAAGTCATCGGAGATCGAGGATGAAATGACCCAAAGCCGCGATCCGTTCGACTCGGATGTGAATGTCCCGTTACGCGCCGTGGTCGGCAACCCGGAACTGGCACTCGACCCGGTCGTGGAGACCCTGCGGCCGGGCGCGCTCGACGCCCCGGTGCGCTGGGCCCACGTCAGCGAGCTGCTGGATCCCGTGCCGTACCTGCTCGGGGCGGAGCTGCTGCTCACCGCCGGGGTGAACCTGCCGGTGGAACCGGCCGAGATCGACCGCTACGTCCGGCGGCTGGCCGGCAGCGGCATCTCCGCGCTCGGGTTCGGGCTCACGCCCGGCGCCTACGAGACGCTGCCCCCGCCCCTGCTGACGGCGTGCGCCCGGCACGGTCTCCCGCTGCTGGTCGTGCGGCCGCGGACGCCGTTCCTCGCGATCAGCCGGGCGGTGTCGGTCGCGCTCGCCGAGGCGGGGCAGCGGGAACAGCGCCGGATCGCGGTCGCGCGCGAGGCGCTGACCAGGGCGGCGGGCGACGGGCTCGGGGAACTGGCGAGCGCGCTGGCCGGACGGCTGGGGGCGTGGGTGGCGCTGGTCGGCGTCGGCGACGTCCTGGCCGCGGACCACGGGGCTCCGTCGCCGCTGCCCGGCGAGGTCAGGGAACTGGTCGCCACGCTGAGGGCGGGCCGGGGGATCCGCAGCGCGACCACGGAACTGGCCGATGGCACGCATGTCGTCGCGCAGCCGGTGTACCCGCAGGCGACGGCGTCGCATCTGGTCGTGGTCGGCCGGGTCGAGCGGTTCGACGGCGCGGACCGCTCGATCCTGTCGGTCGGGGCGGCGCTGCTCGGGCTGGCGGGCCGCGCGGGTTCGGACGCGGCCGGGCTGGGCGCCACCGCCACCGGGCTGCTGCTGGGGGAGACCGGGGTGATCGGCGGGGACGAACGCCGTCTGGTCGCCGGGATCGCGTACCGCAAAGGGCCGAACGAGGTCGCCGTCCGCTACGACTGGCTGCGCGCCCGGCTCGACACCCCGCTCGTCCGGCTGCGGCCGGGGCCGCGTTTCGACGCGATCGTCCGCGAGGCGCCGGAGGCCGGTGATCTCGACCGGCTCCGCGCCGACGGCTGGCTCGCGGTCGTGGGTTCGCCCGTCCCACCCGGGCGGCTGCCCGAAGCGGCGGGTGAGATCGAGCTGCTGCTGACGCGGGCCACCGCGCTGGGACGGCCGGTGGTCGCGGAAGGCGCGTCAGGGCTGGACGCGCTGATCGATCCGGGCGCCGCGGCCGGGTTCGCCGCCCAGGTGCTGGCGCCGTTGCGCGAACTCGACCGGAAGGGTGACCGCGAACTGGTCGCCACGCTGCGGACGTGGCTCGCGCATCACGGCGGCTGGGACCGTACGGCCGCCGAACTCGGCGTGCACCGCAACAGCGTCCGGCACCGGATCGGGCAGATCGAACGGGCGCTGGGGGTGGATCTGGCGGATCCGGAGACCCGGATGCGGCTGTGGTACGCCCTGCGCTGGTCCTCGTGAGTGGCAAGGACGGTTCTAACCGTCCTCACCACTCACGAGTCCAATCAGGTCACTCTCAGGTAAATGTGGCAACGTAGGGTCGTGCGAATTCTGGTAGTCGAAGACGAAGAACCCCTCGCCGACGCGATCGCACGCGGCCTGCGGCGCGAGGGCATGGCGGTGGACATCGCGCTCACCGGTGACGACGGGCACGAGAAGGCCGCCGTCACCCGGTACGACGTCGTGCTGCTCGACCGCGACCTGCCCGGCATGTCCGGTGACGACCTGTGCCGCGAGATCGTCGCGTCCGGCGAGCTGACCCGGGTCCTGATGCTCACCGCGAGCAGTTCCGTTTCGGACCGCGTCGACGGGCTTTCCCTCGGCGCCGACGATTATCTCGCCAAACCGTTCGCCTTCCCCGAACTCGTCGCACGCGTGCGGGCGCTGGGCCGCCGCGCGACCCCGGCCGCGCCGCCGCTGCTGACTTCGGGCGACGTCGAACTGGACCCGGCGAGGCGGACCGTCCGCCGCGCGAGCGGTCCGGTCGAGCTGACCCGCAAGGAGTTCGGCGTGCTGGAGGTGCTGCTGTCGGCCGCCGGTTCGGTGGTCAGCAGCGAAGAACTGCTCGAACGCGTGTGGGACGAGAACGCCGACCCGTTCACCACCACCGTCCGGGTCACCGTGATGACCCTGCGGAAGAAGCTCGGCGAGCCGGGCATCATCGAAACCGTCGTCGGCTCCGGCTACCGGGTGCCGGAGCAGGGGACCGCACGCGGGTGAACCTGTCCGGTGCCCGCAGCCTGCGCGGGCGGGTCACACTGCTCGCGACCGGGCTGGTGGCACTGGTCAGCGTCCTGCTGCTCTGGCTGACCTGGAATCTGGTCGGCGACGCGGTTTCCGCCGTGCCGCAGCTTCCGCCCGGCACCACGGTGCGCGTCGACGGCGTCGAGGTCGACGCGTCCGCCGTCACCGAGCATCTGCGGGTCTACGCCAGGAACCGGGTGCTGCTGTTCGGCGCGGTCGCGTTCTGTTTCGTCGTGCTGGCGGCGGGGATCCTCGCGTGGACGTTCACCGCGCGGGTCCTGCGGCCGCTGCGCGAGATCAGCGGTACCGCGCGCCGTCTCTCGATCGAGTCGATGGGGGAGCGGATCGGTGAGGTCCGCACGAAGGACGAACTCGCGGAACTGGCCGAGACGTTCGACGACATGCTCGACCGGTTGCAGGCCGCGTTCGACGCGCAACGGCATTTCGTCGCGAACGCCAGCCACGAACTGCGGACGCCGCTCGCCGTCATCCGCACCGAACTCGACGTCACCTTGGCCGACGAGCAAGCGGACGAAGCCGAATTACGCCGGATGGCGGGTGTCGTCCGTGACGCGACGGAGCGGGCCGAGCGGCTGGTCGGTTCGCTGCTGCTGCTCGCCCGTACGGACGGCGCGGGACTGGTGGCCAGGGAACCGGTCGATCTCGCGGTGATCGTCGCGAGCGCTTGGCGCGCGGTGCGCACCGAAGCCGAAAAGCGCGGCATCCGCACCGAATTCGCGACCCAGGGCGCGGCGACGTTCGGCGATCCCGCGCTGCTGGAACGGATCGCGGGCAACCTGCTGGAGAACGCCGTGCGGCACAACGTCGACGGTGGCTGGCTGGACGTCGTCACGCAGGCCGGTCCACAGTGGTCGGTGCTGCGGGTGCGGTCTTCGGGCGGGCTGCTCGATCCGGCCGCGGTCCCCGAACTGTTCGAGCCGTTCCGCCGCGCCGGCGTCGCCAGGACGGCCCGGACCGGTGCCGGGCTGGGGCTCTCGATCGTGCGGGCCGCGGTGCAGGCGCACGGCGGCACGGTGTCCGCGGAACCCGTTGTGGGCGGCGGCCTTTCGGTGACCGTCCACCTGCCCGCTCTGCCCTGACCCCCGGCGGGGGTTACGGTTCGAGCATGGTTCCCAGTATTCGGCTGAACAACGGAACGTCCCTCCCGCAACTCGGGTTCGGGGTGTACAAGATCGGCGACGACGAGGTCACCGGCGCGATCCGCACCGCCATCGAGGCGGGGTACCGCGCCATCGACACGGCGACCCTGTACGCCAACGAGCGTGGCGTCGGCGAGGCCGTCCGCACCAGCGGGCTGCCGCGTGAGGAACTGTTCGTCACCACGAAACTGTGGAACACCGAACACGGCTACGACTCGGCGTTGCGCGCCTTCGACAAGAGCCTGAGCGAACTGGGGCTCGAGTACGTCGACCTGTATCTGATCCACTGGCCGCTGCCCGCGCAGGACAAGTACGTGGAAACGTGGCGGGCGCTGGAAAAGATCGCCTCCGACGGCCGGGCGAAGGCGATCGGCGTCTCGAACTTCCAGATCCCGCATCTGGAACGGCTGATCGAGGAGACCGGGACCGTTCCGGCGGTGAACCAGATCGAATGCCATCCGTGGCTCCAGCAGCCGTTGCTGCGGGACTTCCACGTGAAGCACGAGATCGTCACCGAGGCGTGGGGTCCGCTGGCGCGCGGCGGGGACCTGCTCGCCGACGAGAAGATCACCACGATCGCGGAGAAACACGGCAAGACGCCGGCCCAGGTCGTGCTGCGCTGGCATGTCGAGATGGACCATCTGGTGATCCCGAAATCCGTCACGCCGGAACGGATCAAGGCGAACATCGACGTCTTCGACTTCGCGCTCGACGCGCACGACACCGCCGCGATCGCGACGCTGGAGCAGGGGAAGCGGCTGGGACCGGATCCGGACGAACTGGGCGCCTAGACCCGGCCCCGGTCGCCTACCGCACGTCCACGAAGATCGGGTTCCCGTACAGCCACAGGTCTTCGAACGGATTCGACTGCCCGACCACGTCGGCGCTCGGCTCGATCCCGCCGGGCACGTGCTTCTTGCCGTCCGTTCCGCGTGTCCGCACGAAGAACGGCTCACGCACGTCGCGGAACGTGTGCCGGAAGGTGACCCGCCGCCCGGGCGCCCACCGCGGCTCGAACGACCGCACAACCCGGGTCCCCGGGGCGGTCTGCGTGTCGCGGTCGGCGGCCGGGCCGGTCACCGGTCCCGAAACGAGGTCGAGCCGTGCGAGCCGCGGGATCGCGCCGCCGCCGTTCGGCCGGGCCGCGAGTTTCGCCGAGACGACCACCGTGACGTCGGATCCGCGCCGGACCCGCAGCCTGCCGCCCATCGTCGCCGAGCTCCAGCCGCTGTACGCGCCGAACTCGAGTTCCTGCGCCAGCCCGCCGTGTACCACCCAGACGCGGCCCGCGCGCAGACCTTCCAACACACCTTCGTGGCTTCGGCGGGTCACGCCGACCATCGTCCGGCTGAATTCGGCGGGAGCGAAGTCCGCGTATGGAGGCAGGGTCTGCGGGACGCCGGTGTCGATCGGGTCCGGGTAGCCGCCGTGCTCGTCGTAGTAGCCGTCGGGGACGCTGGGCCGCACGTGGGTGTCGCCGCGGTTGTAGTGCGAGTCGGAGTTGCTGGTGATCCACCACGGCTTTCCCTCGGCCAGCAACGAATCCCAGAGCCCGCCGACGGTCGCGGTGCTCCAGTCGAAGCCGCCGTAGGTGCGGTAGGCCGACTCCGGGAAGCCCGGCCACGAGTTCGAGCCGGGGGAGTTGCCGTATCCGCCACGCGCGCCTCCGCCGCTCCCGAGCGGTTTCGGGAAGCCGTCGGCCTGCGCTCCCGGCGCGCCTTCCATACCGATGACGATGCCGGGCGCGGCGTCGCGCAGCGCGCGGATCTCGTGCGGGGCGATCCGGCCGTTGCGCAGTGGATGGTTGATCACCACCACCGGCGCGTGGATCCGGCGTGCCCGCTCTTCGGCCGCGAGCCAGCGGATCGCCTTGACGGCCAGCGCCTCGTTGTCCGGCGTGCCCGGTTCGGTCCCGGTCAGCCGCCAGTCGAAGGTGCGCTCGAACTCGCGCAGTTTCGCGGCCTGGGCCGCGCCGGCCTGGAAGAACAGCGTCGCGTGCTCGGCGCCCGGCACGTTCCACTCCATGCCCTGCCACAGCAGGAGATCGGGATGTTCGCGCTGCGCCGCCCGGATCGCGGCGTTCGTGCGCTCCACCGACGACTTCTCGTGCGCGGCGTGGCCGTGATCGGTGATCACCGCCCAGTCCGCCCCGTGGCGGCGCGCGTCGGTGGCGATTCCGTCCACTGTGTACATCGCGTCGTAGGAGTACTGCGTGTGGATGTGGTGATCGCCCGCCAGCCACCGATAGCGGTCCCGGCCGAAGAGCAGGCCGAGATCGAGGTCCAGATCCAGATCGAGGGCTTCCGCCGGTGCGGACGCGGCGAGTGGTGCGCCGGCGGCCGCCGCGGACACGAGGCCCGCGCGCTTGAGGAATCCGCGGCGGTCGACGCCGGGTTTTTCGCTGTTCACCGGCCGGACGCTAAAGAGCCTCGTTGAACGGACGATGTCCGGACGGCCAACGCACGGCGTTCTGTGATGCCCGTCTCCCCGGGGGATGGCCGGGGAGACGAACGTTCCCGTACGAACCTCAGGCTTTCACGAAAACGTAGCCGCTCGCCATCAAATCCACGAAAAACGTGAAAGGCCACCGCCTGCGATCAAGGGATCGCCGACGGTGGCCTTTCGTCGAGGCTCAGGAGAGCGGCACGCTCGCCACACCCGGCGCCAGGAACGGCTTGCCGTTGACCTTCTCGGAGACGCCCGCCCGGTCGAGGTACGGCGTGATGCCGCCCAGCCAGAACGGCCAGCCCGCGCCGAGGATCAGGCACAGGTCGATGTCCTGCGCCTCCGCGACCACGCCCTCGTCGAGCATGATCCGGATCTCCTCGGCGATCGCGGCCAGCGCGCGGTCACGCACCTGCTCGGACGTCGACGGCGAGTCGCCGCGCTGCCAGAGCTCGTCCACCTCGGGGTCGACGGTGGCATTGCCCTTGTCATCCCACTGCCAGACGCCCTTCTTGCCCGCCTTGACGAAGCGGTCGAGGTTCTCGCTGACGGTGAACCGGTCCGGGAACGCCCCATGCAGGGTCTCCCCGACGTGCAGGGCGATCGCCGGGCCGACCAGCTGCATCAGCGTCAGCGGCGTCATCGGCAGGCCCAGCGGCTCGAGCGCCTTGTCGGCGACGTCGAACGGCGTGCCCTCGTCGACGGTCACCAGCACCTCGCCGAGGAACCGCAGCAGCAGCCGGTTGACCACGAACGCGGACGCGTCCTTGACCAGCACGCTCGACTTCTTGAGCTGCTTGCCGAGCGCGAACGCCGTCGCCAGCGCGGCGTCGTCGGTCTTCTCCGCGCGGACGATCTCCAGCAGCGGCATCACCGCGACCGGGTTGAAGAAGTGGAACCCGACCACGCGCTCGGGATGCTTCAGCTGCGACGCCATCGCGGTGATCGACAGCGACGAAGTGTTCGTCGCCAAGATCGCCTCGGGCGAGACGTACTGCTCCAGGTCGGCGAAGACCTTCTGCTTGACGCCCAGCTCCTCGAACACCGCCTCGATCACGAAGTCGGCGTCGGCGAACGCGGACTTGTCGAGCGAGCCGGTGACGAGCGCCTTCAGCCGGTTCGCGCCGTCCGGCGAGACCCGCTTCTTGGCCAGGAGCTTGTCGATCTCACCGTGCACATAGGACACACCCTTGTCGACGCGTTCCTGGTCGACGTCGGTGAGCACCACCGGCACCTTGAGGCGGCGGACGAACAGCAGTGCCATCTGGCTGGCCATCAGGCCCGCGCCGACGATGCCGACCTTGTTCACCTTGCGCGCCAGCGACTTGTCCGGCGCGCCGGCCGGCCGCTTGGCCCGCTTGTTGACCAGGTTGAACGAGTACAGCCCGGCGCGCAGGGTGTCGTCCATGAGCAGTTCGGCGAGCCCGTCGGTCTCGGCCGCGTAGCCGCGGTCCAGATCGTTCTCGCGGGCCAGCTCCAGCAGTTCGACGGCCTTGGTCGCGCCGGGGGAGGCGCCCTTCGTGCGACCGTCCACAATGGCCTTGGCGCGGGCGATCGCGGCGTCCCAGCCCGCGCCGCGGTCGATCTCGCGGCGGGCGGGGGTGATCTCGCCGTTGACGACCTTCGCCAGCCACAGCAGGGACTGCTCGAGGTAGTCGGCCGAGCCGAAGACCTCGTCGACGATGCCGAGCTCCGCCGCCTGCGCGACCTTCAGCATCTTGTTCTGGGCCAGCGCGTTCTCGATGATCACGGTCACGGCGGCGTCCGGCCCGATCAGGTTCGGCAGCAGCTGCGTGCCGCCCCAGCCCGGGAACAGGCCGAGGAAGACCTCGGGGAACGCGATCGCGGCGGTGTTCTCCGAAAGCGTGCGGTAGTGGCAGGAGAGCGCGAGTTCGAGCCCGCCGCCCATCACCGCGCCGTTGATGAACCCGAAGGTCGGGATCTCGGTTTCGGTGAGGCGACGGAACACGTCGTGCCCGGTCTGCGCGATCTCCCGCGCCAGCGCCGGATCCGCGACCGCTTCGACGCCGGAAAGGTCGGCACCGACGGCGAAGATGAACGGCTTGCCGGTGACCGCGATCGCGGCGGGTTCCGCGGCGAAGGCGGCGTCGATCGCGGCGTTGAGGCTCACCAGGCCCTGCGGGCCGAAGGTGTTCGGCCGGGTGTGGTCGTGGCCGTTGTCGAGGGTGATCAGCGCGACGGGCTTGTCGAGCCCGGGCACCTTCACCAGCCGGGTGACCGCGTTGGTGACGACCTCGTCGGGGAAGGCGGCTTTCGCCTGCTCAGCGGTGAAAGTCATGGTTACTTCGCCCCCTTGGAGTCGCTGTAGGCCGGGTTCTCCCAGATGACGGTCCCGCCCATGCCGATGCCGATGCACATGGTGGTCAGGCCGTAGCGCACGTCGGGACGCTCGGCGAACTGACGCGAAAGCTGCGTCATCAGCCGGACCCCGGAGGACGCGAGCGGGTGACCGCAGGCGATCGCGCCACCCCACTGGTTGACGCGGGGGTCGTCGTCGGCGATGCCGAAGTGGTCGAGGAACGCGAGCACCTGGACCGCGAACGCCTCGTTGATCTCGAACAGGCCGATGTCGTCGATCGACAGGCCGGTGCGCGCGAACAGCTTCTCGGTGGCGGGCACCGGGCCGATGCCCATGACCTCCGGCTCGACACCGGCGAAGGAGTAGCCCACCAGGCGCATGCCGATCGGCAGGCCGAGTTCGCGGGCGGTGTCCTCGTCGGCGAGCAGCGCCGCGGTGGCGCCGTCGTTGAGCCCGGCCGCGTTGCCCGCGGTGATCCGGCCGTGCGGGCGGAACGGCGTCTTCAGTCCGGCGAGCTGCTCGACGGTGGTGCCGGGGCGCGGCGGCTCGTCCTCGGTCGCGAGACCCCAGCCGAGTTCCTTGGACCGGGTGGCGACCGGGACCAGCTCGGGGCCGATCTTGCCGGTCTTCACGGCCTCGGCGTACTTCTCCTGGCTGCGCGCGGCGAAGGCGTCGGTGCGCTGCTTGGTGATCGCCGGGAACCGGTCGTGCAGGTTCTCCGCGGTCTGGCCCATCACGAGCGCCGTCGGGTCGACGAGCTTGTCGGCGATGATGCGCGGGTTCGGGTCCACGCCCTCGCCCATCGGGTGGCGGCCCATGTGCTCGACGCCGCCGGCGATGGCGATGTCGTAGGCACCGAAGCCGATCCCGCTCGCGGTGGTGGTGACGGCGGTCATCGCGCCCGCGCACATGCGGTCCAGCGCGAAACCCGGTACCGACTTCGGCAGGCCCGCCAGCAGCGCGGCGGTGCGGCCGATGGTCAGGCCCTGGTCGCCGATCTGGGTGGTGGCGGCGATCGCCACCTCGTCGACGCGCTCGGGCGGCAGCTCGGGGTGCCGCCGCAGCAGTTCACGGATGGCGTTGACGACGAGATCGTCGGCACGGGTGCCGGCGTACATACCCTTTTCGCCTGCCTTGCCGAAGGGCGTCCGCACCCCTTCGACGAAGGCGACATTGCGTACCGACCGCGCGTTCGGCGCGAGCGGTGTTGCTCCTGCGGCCACGAATGCTCCTGAAGTAGAGGTTGTCCTGACCGCACCCTAGCCCCGGTTACCCGTCGGTAACCAGGATGGTGGCCCGGTCGAGTGGGGGAAGGCACACTCCCGGGGTCACCCGCCTCGGCCGCTTGGCCGATCCGGGAGCGGTGGGGAAATTGCTATGTTCGAAGTGATCAGGGGGAGGGATCACGATGAACTCGCCGGGGCCGGCCGTCACCCGTCGTGTGCTGCTGGGGATGGCGGTCCTCGCGTCACTGGCCGCCTGCACGCGGGTGAACCCGCCCACGCCGTCGCCTCCGCCACCCCCGCCGCCCACCACCCGTCAGTTCCACGACCGGTTGATGGAGCTGGAGAACAAGTTCGACGCCAGGCTCGGCGTGTACGCGCTCGACACCGGAGGCGGCGGCGCCGTCGAGCACCGCGCCGACGAGCGGTTCGCCTTCTGCTCGACGTTCAAGGGTGTCGCGGCGGCCGCGGTCCTGCAGCGCAACCCGTTGTCGCATCTGGAAACCCGGGTCAGTTACTCGCGGGACGACCTGATGAAACACGCCCCGGTCACCGAGCGGCATGTGGCCACGGGCATGACGATCCGCCAGCTGTGCGACGCCGCCGTCCGGTTCAGCGACGGCACCGCGGGCAATCTGCTGCTGCGGGATCTCGGCGGCCCCGCCGCGCTGACGGCGTTCACGCGCGGTCTCGGCGACACGGTCACGCGGATGGACCGGGTCGAACCGGCCATCACCGAGGCCACCCCGGGCGACCTTCGCGACACCACCACGCCGCGGGCGTTCGCGGCCGACTACCGGGAGATCGTGCTGGGGGACACGCTGTCGGCCGAGAAACGCGACTTCCTGCGCGATCTGCTCCAGCGCACCGTCACCGGCGCCGGACGGATCCGCGCGGGCCTCCCGCCCGGCTGGACCATCGCCGGCAAGACCGGAACGGGCGAGTACGGCACGCTGAACGACATCGCCGTCCTGTGGCTGCCGGGCAAGGCACCGATCGTCCTGGCGATCATGTCGAGCAAGTCGGCGAAGGACGCTCCCTACGACGAAGCGCTACTCGCCGAGGCCGCGAAGTATGTCGTCGAAAAGCTGGCGTAGGCCGAGTTCCGGGTCAGTTGCCGGTGGCGCTGGGGAGGGGGGCGGGGCAGCCGGCGGTCTTGTAGGCCGGGTCGTACTCGAAGTGCCACTTCTCGTTGTCGTAGCGGCGGCACCAGCCGAGCGGGCCGCCGTGCTTGTCCACCCAGGAGGCCGAGTTAAGCGGCTGGATGTCGACGGCGATTCCCTTGACGTGCATGGATGTCTCGGGCTGCAGTGCCCACTTCTTGGCCTGCTCCACGGAGCCGAACCGCTCGACGGCCTTGTCGAATTCGCGCTGTTGCTGGCCCCGGCTGCGTTTTCCGTCGTTCACGCAGAGGGTGATGTTCTGGGCTTTGGCCTTGGCGCGCATGGCGTTCCAGGCTTCGATCACGTCCGGGCGCATGCCGAAGGTGTCTTCGTCGACGTAACGCTTGTCGACGGCGCAAGTCGGCCCGCTCTCGGGACCGGGGACCTCTTCCAGGACCGCGAGCGCCTGTCCGTTCACCGGTTTGACGGCCAGACCGGTGGCGCCGAGCGTCACCATCGCGGCCACGACGAGGCCCAGCGCCGCGAACACGCTGATCACGGTCCTGCGGCTGGAGGTGGATGTGGTCGGCACCACTCCGAAACTACCCAGCCCTCGGCGGGCCGCCACGGTTTGTGAGCTTCTTCCCAGAACGTCCGGTGAAGCCAACCAAATCGGAAACGCCTGGTCCGGGTGGTCGTGAGTGGTGGATACCTACCGGCGGTCTCGCGTGACGGGCTGGACGACACACGTGATCCGACGGACGACACACGTGTCTGAACGGACGACACGCGGCGGAGGCTTCACCACGGGGTGTCGTCCATCTGATCACGTGTGTCGTCCGTCGGATCACACGTGCCGTCCGTTCAATCACGACAGACCGCCGTTCGGTACAGGTGGTCGTGAGTGGCGATTCGGGTTAGAACCCGAATCGCCACTGACCACGCGGGTCAACGGCTCAAGTACCCGAGCCACCCGCCGTACTCCGTGATGTCCTGGGCACCCTCCACCGCACCGGGCTCGCACACGAACCCCGACACCTCACTCCCGTCGGCCAGCCGCACCTTGCCGATGGCCAGCGGCGCGGGAATGCCCGCCACGAACTCGCCGAAACCGCTCAGCGGCAGGTCCCACACCTCCGCCTCGATCGGCTCGCCGCCCGAAGCGACCCGGACGAGACCGGGTTTCGGCGGCACGGTGTCCAGCGCGTAGAACCGGTACTCGGCCGCCGTCGGCCCCGCGGAGACGAACCGGCCGCCCCGCGAGGTCAGTTCGTGGTTCAGCGGCTGTCCGCGCAGATGCGCGCCGACGACCGCGATCCGCGTCCGCCGCGGCACCGAGCGGGCGACGTCGGCGAGGATCCGGTCGGCGTACGCGGGCCCGACCAGCATCACCCCGAACGGCAGCCCGCCGACGGTCCCGGCGGGCACGGCGAGCGACGACAGGCCCAGCAGGTTCGTCGAGTTCGTGAACCGGCCCAGCCGCGCGTTCACTCCCAGCGGATCGGCCTCGACTTCGGCGATCGTCGGGTGTTCCGGCGTCGTGGGCAGCAGAAGGCAGTCCACAGTGGACAAAACGGCCGAGGCTTCACGAGAAAGCCCGTCGAGCGTGGCGAGGTCGGAGAACAACCGATGCGCCGGGATGTCCTTCGCCGCACCGATGATCCGCCGCACGGCCGGATCGACGGCGTCCGGATGCGCGTCGATGAACTCGCCGACCGCCGAGTACCGCTCGGCCACGAAGGCGCCCTCGTACAGCAGACGCGCCGCGGCTAGGAACGGCGATATGTCGACAGGAACCAGTTCCGCGCCCGCGTCCCGATACGAGCGGGCCGCCGCGGCGAACGCTTCGGCCCAGCCGTCCTGGAGAGGCCCGGCCTCGGAAGGCACGCCGATCCGGAAAGGACGGTTCAGCACCGGAAGATCCCGGGGCTCGCTGAGACAGGCGAACGCGGACGCCGCCTCGTCGACCGTCCGCGCGAACACCGTGACGCAGTCGATGCTCGCGCACGCGGGCACGACACCCGTCGTCGGCAGCAGCCCCCGCGTCGGCTTCAGCCCGACGATCCCGTTGAACGCCGCCGGAACCCGGCCGGATCCGGCGGTGTCCGTGCCGAGCGCGAGATCCACGATCCCGAGCGCCACCGCGACCGCCGATCCCGAACTCGACCCGCCCGAGACATACGCCGGATCGAGCGCGTTCCGCACCGCCCCGTGCGGGCTGCGCGTCCCGACCAGTCCGGTCGCGAACTGGTCCAGATTGGCCGTACCCAGGATCAGCGCCCCGGCCGCGCGCAGCCGCGCCACCACCGGCGCGTCCTCGGCGGGCGAGTAGGCGTACTCGGGGCACGCCGCTGTCGTCGGCAGCCCGGCGACGTCGATGTTGCCCTTGACCGCGGCGAGTTTCCCGTACAGCGGCAAGGATTCCCCCGCCGCGCGACGGGCTTCCAGTTTCTCCGCGTCGGCGAGCACGTCCTCCTCGGGACGCAGGTCGATCCAGATCTCGGGCCGGTCGACCCGCGCGATCCGGTGGTACGCGGCGCGTACCCGCTCCCGCACGCTCATCCCGCGCTCCTTCCCAGAACCACCAGCGGCGTGCCGGGGGCGACTTGATCACCGGGCGAGACGAGCACCTCGACGACCTCGCCGCCGGCGGGCGCGGGGATCCGCGCCTCGGTCTTCATCGCTTCGAGGATCACCAGCGTCTCCGCCGGGTCGACCTTTTTGCCGGGCTCGACGTCCACCCGCCACACGGTCGCCGCGAACGGCGCCTCGACGACGTGCCCGCCGGGCGGGGCCTCGACCTTCGTGGTCGGGACCTTCGCGCCGACCGGCTCCGGCCGCGGGTCGAACTCGCCTGCCGCCGCCCACGCCTGCCGCTCCGCCTCGAACGCCGCACTCTGCTTCGCCCGGAACGCGGCGATGTCGGCCGCGTTGTCGGCAAGAAAGCGTTCGTGGTCGGCCAGCGCGAACTCACCGTCGGTGATGTCGAGCTCCAGTTCCCCGGCCGAACTCTGCGCCCGCAGGTCGAGCAATTCCTCGGCGCTCACCGGGTACCAGGAGATCCGGTCGAAGAACCGCAGCAGCCACGGCGAACCAGGCTCGAACGACCCACGCTGGCGCCAGCCGCTCCACACCTGCACGGTCCGCCCGACGAACTGGTAGCCGCCGGGACCCTCCATCCCGTAGATGCACAGGTACGAGCCGCCGATGCCGACCGAGTTCTCCGCGGTCCACGTGCGGGCAGGGTTGTACTTCGTGGTCACTAGCCGGTGCCGCGGGTCCAGGGGAGTGGCCACCGGCGCGCCGAGATAGACGTCGCCGAGGCCGAGCACCAGGTACTCCGCGTCGAACACCGTGCGGTACACATCGTCCACACTGGACAGACCGTTCACCCGGCGGATGAACTCGATGTTCCACGGGCACCACGGCGCGTCGTCGCGCACGCCGGCCATATACCGCTCGATCGCCTCACGCGTCGCCGGATCGTCCCAGGACAACGGCATCCGCACGGTCCGGCTCGGCACCACGAGGTCGCCGGTACGCGGCAGATCGTGCTCCACCTCCTGCGCGAGCCCGAGCAGTTTCGGCACCGGCAGCACGTCCGGATCGACGTGCACCTGCAGCGAGCGGATGCCCGGGGTCAGGTCCACGACGCCGTCCAGACCTTCCTTGCCCAGCCGGTCGGCCAGCGCGTGGACCCGCATCCGCAAGGCCAGGTCGAGTTTCATCGGCCCGTACTCGATCAGCAGGTTGTCGTCGCCGCTGCGCCGGTAGGTGACCTCGGGGTTCTCGTCCGCTGTGGACAGACGCCCGAGGATGCCGCCGTCGTCGATCGGCTTCCGGCTCGCCTTGACCGCCTTGCTCGGCGAGACACGCAAAGAGCCCGCGTGCTCGGTGGTGACCGGCACGAACCGCACGGTGTCGCCCGGCCGCAGCTGGCCGAGTTTCCACCGCTGCCCGGTCACCACGGTCGCCGGGCAGACGAACCCGCCGAGGCTCGGCCCGTCCGGGCCCAGCAGGATCGGCAGATCGCCGGTGTAGTCGACGGCGCCGATCGCGTACGGGGTGTCGTGGATGTTCGACGGGTGCAGGCCCGCCTCGCCACCGTCCTCCCGTGCCCAGCGCGGCCGCGGCCCGACGAGCCGGACACCCGTCCGCGCGGAGTTGAAGTGCACTTCCCAGTCGGTGGCGTAGAACGTCTCGACGTCGCCCGGGGTGAAGAACTCCGGTGCCGCGTGCGGTCCCTCGGCCGCGCCGATCTCCCAGTGCGTGGCGAAAACCGGGCGTTCGGCCTCGGGGACGGGCCCGCTGACGGCGTTCTCCGGCAGCGGCCCGGGGGAGAGGACATCACCGGTCGCCAGCGCGCGCCCGCCGTGCCCGCCGAAACCGCCGAGCGTGAACGTGGCCGCGCTGCCGAGGAAGTCCGGCACGTCGATCCCGCCGCGCACGAGGACGTACGCGCGGAGCCCGGCGGTCCCGGTGCCGACGTCGAGCACCCCGCCCGCGGGGATCTCGACCGGTGTCCATTGTGGAACCGGTGAGCCGTCGATGGTCACCGGTGACGGCGATCCCGTGACGCAAACGATTGCGTCGTCGGTGAACCGGAGCGAGACACCGTCCACAGTGCACTCCAGGCCCGCCGCGCCTTCGGGATTGCCGAGGACGCGGTTGCCCAGCCGCAGGGACAGATCGTCCATCGGCCCGTTCGGCGGGACACCCACGTGCCAGAACCCCAGCCGCCCCGGCCAGTCCTGGACGGTGGTCATCGTGCCGCCCCGCAGCACCTCGATCCGCGGTTCGGGGTCGGTGATCGTGTCGAGCGTCGCGGTGTCGTGCGCGACCGCGTGCAGCCGCAGATCGGCGGCGACCGCGCGCAGCTGACCGAGGTTCGTCCGGACCCCGTCCACCCGGCTCTCGCCGAGCGCCTCGCCCAGGGCGGCCAGCGCCTCGTCCCGGTCCGCGCCGACCGTGATCACCTTGGCGAGCAACGGGTCGTAATGCGTCGTCACGTTCGCCCCGGCCTCGACCCAGGTGTCGACCCGGACATCGGCGGGGAAGTCGGCGCGGGTCAGCAGGCCCGCGCTCGGCCGGTGCCCGGCGGCCGGATCCTCCGCGTAGACGCGGGCTTCGATCGCGTGCCCGCGTGGCGACGGCGTGATGGCGAACATCCCGGTGTCGCCGCCGGCGAGCCGGAGCATCCACGAGACCAGGTCGATGCCGTACACCGCCTCGGTGACCGGATGTTCGACCTGCAGCCTCGTGTTGACTTCGAGGAACGCTGCCTCCTCGCGGACCGGGTCGTAGATGAACTCGACCGTCCCGGCCGACCGGTAGCGCACCGACGCGCAGAGGTCGACGGCCGCCGAGACCAGTTTCTCCCGCACCGCTTCGGGAAGTCCCGGCGCGGGGCACTCTTCGAGCACCTTCTGATTGCGTCGCTGGAGGGTGCAGTCCCGCGTGCCCAGCGCCAGCACCTCACCCGTACCGTCGCCGAACACCTGGACCTCGACGTGCCGCGCCTGGGTCACGAGCCGTTCGAGGAACACGCCCGAAGCCGAGAAGCTCTTGGCCGCGATGCTCTGCACCGCCTCCCAGGCGTCGCGGAGTTCCGCGGCGGACGCGCAGGCCCGCATGCCGATCCCGCCGCCACCGCCGGTGGCCTTGAGCATCACGGGGTAGCCGATCCCCTCCGCCGCCGCTTCGGCGTCGGCCAGGGTGTCCAGCAGTCCGGTGCCCGGCAGCAGCGGGACACCGGCTTCGACGGCCTTCACCCGGGCGGTGTGTTTGCTGCCGAAGACTTCGAGGTGGTCCACCGTGGGACCGGCGAACCGCAGCCCTGCCGCTTCCACCGCCCTGGCGAATCCGGCGTCCTCGGACAGGAAACCGTAGCCGGGGTGGATCGTGTCCGCGCCGGTCTTCAGCGCGGCTTCGATGATGGTGTCGACGAGGAGATAGCTCTCCCTCGCCGGCGCCGGGCCGAGCCGGACGGCTTCGTCGGAAAGCCGTACGTGCGCGGCCGTGCGGTCGGCGTCGGAGTAGACGGCGACCGTCGGAATGCCCATCTCCCTTGCCGTCCGGATGATCCGGACCGCGATTTCCCCCCGGTTGGCGACGAGCAGTTTCACGCGCCACCGCCGGTGACGATCATCCGGACCGGCGTCGGGTCGAAGCCGTTGCACGGATTGTTGATCTGCGGGCAGTTCGACACCAGCACGAGCACGTCGGTCTCGGCGCGCAGCTTGACTTCGAGACCGGGCGCGGAGATGCCGTCGACGATGCCGAGCGTGCCGTCCTGCTCCACCGGCACGTTCATGTACCAGTTGACGTTGCTGACCAGATCCCGTTTGCCGAGGCCCCATTTCGCGCCCTCGGTCAGGAAATTCTCGACGCAGGCGTGCTGGTACCGCGTGTGCTGGCCGTAGCGGAGGCTGTTCGATTCCTTGCTGCAGGCGCCGCCGATCGTGTCGTGCCGCCCGCAGGTGTCCTCGACGACGGTCAGCAGCGGCGCGCCCTCGCCGGTGCGCAGCACGCTGCCGGTGGTGAGGAAGATGTTGCGCTGCGCGGCGATCGTGGCGGCCGCGCTGTACCTCTTCGCCGTGTCGGCGGCGTCGTAGCAGAGGAAGTCGACGGCCTGGTTGCCGCCGAGGTCGATGATCGCGAGCGTCTCGCCCTCGCGCAGCACGGTGGAGTACGGCGCCCGCGCGGCGACCTCGGTGTCGGAGATGATCGTCGTCATGCCAGGCCCCTAGCGGTGAGGTAGTCGGCGGTGTTCTCGAAGGCGCGCTGTGCTTCGGGCGACGCTGTCCATTCAGGACTGTCCGGTGTGGACGGCGTGCTCCGCTGGGCGAGGACGCGCAGCGGAGTGACCGTCCGGTCCGGACGCGGGTCGAGCGGGTGCGCGACGTTGGCGATCAGGACGATCACCGGGAGTTCGGTGCGCAGGACCACGGATTTGCCGGGGCCCGCCGAACCGGTGAACGTCAGCGCGCCGTCGGTCTCCACGTGGACGCCCTGGAAGAAGGACAGGCTCGGCGGGAGATCGCGTGGCGTGAGGCCGTGTTTGGCGGCGGCGAGGGTGAACAGCCCGATTCCGTCCACAGTGGACGTCCCGCAGAGGGCGTCGTGTTTCCCGCTCTCGTCGGTGACGACGGTCGCGAGCACCCGCGCCTGGTCCGAAAGCAGCGCGATCGCCTCGCCGAGATAGGCGTTCCACTGGACCTTCACCGTGTCCGCGACGTTCAGCCGTTCCCAAGGCTGGTCGGCGTTGTACAGCAGCACATGCGCGCAGGCGTCGCCTTCGACGTCGGTGAGCCGCAGTTCGGTGCCGCGGGCGAGGACCTTGTGGGTGTAGCCGCCGCCGGCGACGGTCTCGGCCCAGGTCAGCTTCGCCGGGTCGATCCCGGGCGGCGGGTCCGGCCAGGTGGACGCCGGGATGGCCGGCATCGCTTCGGTGACCGTGCCCGCTTGGGCGCGCGCGTGGTCGCGAGCGCCGTACGTGGTCGATGTCGTGCTCATGGAACCTTCCTTCAGGTCGCGGGGACGGGAACCGTGGTGAGCGCGGAGCGGCGGCGCCAGCAGAGGTAGCCGGTGAGCAGCGCGGCGCCGACGAACTCGATCGGGAACAACAGGACCCAGACGGAACCGGTGCCCGCCAGGTCGTAGATCTCGGCTCGTGGCCAAGCGATGTTGACGATCATCATCGCGCCGTACCCTACTGCCGCGACGTTGACCGGAATAGCCCATCGTCCCAGGGAGAAATGGCCGGGTTCGGCGGTGAAACGGCCTTGGCGGCGGCGGATCAGCAGCGGTCCGGTCACCAGCAGATAGGCCAGATAGACCACGACCACCGAAGTGCCGGTGATGGTGCTGAAGATCGTCGGATTCCCCAGGTTCAGCAGAAGCAGCCCGATGGCGAGTACCCCGGAAAGCACCGCGGGCGCGATCGGGGTGCCGGTGCGGGCGTTCACCGCGGCAAGGCGTTTGGCGCCGGGGAGCGCGCCGTCGCGGGCCATCGAGTAGATCAACCGGACCGTGCCGGTCTGGATGGTCAAGGTGCAGACGACGACCGCGATCGCGACGTCGGCGAGGAAGACGCGGCCGAGGGTGTCCCCGAAGACGGCGGTGATCACATACGGCAGCCCCTTCCCGGCCAGTTGCCCGTCGGTCAGGCTCGGCGCCGCCATCAACGCGGTGATGACGACGGCCAGCCCGCCGATCCCGGAGATCAGGAGGGCGCGGAGCACGGCACGCGGGGCGGTGCGGCGCGCGTCCTTCGTCTCCTCGGCGACGGAGGCGGCGGTGTCGAAGCCGTACAGCACATACGCGGCCATCAAGGCCGAGGCGAGCACGCCACCGGCTCCCGGGCTCTCACCCGCGGGCTGGAGCACGACCTGCGGACCGCGGACGGCGAACAGCGCGAGCCCGACGATCAGCACGAGGACGCCGACGAGTTCGGCCGCGACCCCGACGTCGTTGATCCGCGCCATCAGCCGCACGCCGCCCGCGTTGATCGCGGTCGTCAGGACGATCAGCAGGGTGCCGAGCAGGACGGCGTTGCTGGCGCCGGTCGGGGAGGTGATCGCCGGATCCCCGCCGACGAGCTGGAACCCGCTCCAGACCGACGGGAGGACGACCTGCAGCGCGATCGCGGCACCGGCGAGCGCCACGACGCAGCCCACCAGCATCATCCAGCCGGCGAGCCAGCCCGCGAATCCGGGGGAGAGGTGTTTCGCCCACTGGTAAACCGATCCTGCCAGCGGGAATCGGGCCGCGAGTTCGGCGAAGTTGAGCGCGACGAGCAATTGCCCGGTGATCACCAGCGGCCATGTCCAGAAGAAGAGCGTGTCGCCGAAGGAATAGCCGAAGGCGAACAGCTGGAACACCGTCGTAAGGATGGAAACGAAGGAGAAACCGGCGGCGAAGGCGGAGAAACCGCCCAGTGTCCGGCGAAGTTCTTGGCGGTACCCGAAGGCGGAAAGGTCTTCGGAAGGCATTGCGGAGGCTCCTGTCTCAAGGGCCGAATTTCGATCGGCTGACCGAAATTAAGCGCGTGCGGGATCCTTCCGATCTCCGCCGGGTAAGCGCGGTGTTAACAGATACCGGATTCGGTAACCTGGGCCGACCGCCGGACGTAACAAAGATCTTCGCGGAGAAATGGCAGGATCGGATAGATGACGAAAACGACCGGGGTGGGCAGACCGAGAGCCAGCGGCGCCGCGGCGAGCAAGCGCGAGGCGCGGCTCGCCGTCTTGGACGCCGCGGGGGAGCTGTTCACCGGCGCCGGCTACGCGGCGACGACCACGAGGGCCATCGCCGAACGCGCCGGACTGCGCCAGGCGTCGCTCTACTACCACTTTCCGTCCAAAGAGGACATTCTCGCGGCGCTGCTGGAGGACACCGTCCGGCCGTCACTGGACGTCGCGGGCGGGCTGTCGGCCAAGCTCGCGCCGGTCGGCACGCGGCTGTGGGCGCTGGCCTACGCGGACATCCATCTGCTCGGCAGCGCGCGGCAGAACCTCGGCGCCCTGTACCTGCTGCCGGAGATCTCGTCGCCGCGGCTGGCGCGGTTCCGGGCCGAACGGGCGGAGCTCAAACGCGTCTACGGCTCGCTCGTCGCGGCGGCGGGGGTCACGGCCGCCCTCCAGGGGATCCGGACCGACCTCGTGTTCGGGCTCGTCGAGAGCATCGCGATCGTCCGGCGCGACCAGCCGGATCTGGACGTCGAGGCGCACGCCGTCGAAGGGGCCGACAGCGTGCTGAGGCTCGTCGGGCTCGGGGAGCCGGACGCCGTTCTGCGCGGCTCCGCGCGAGCGCTGCTGGAGGGCTGAACGCGGGTCAGGCGGCGGCGGAGTGGAGTGCCTTGCTCAGCGCCGCGACCGTCAGCTCGACCTGCCACGGCCGGGCGCCTGCGTCTCGCAGGACCTGGGCGACGGAATCCTCGCTCAGGTCCGACGGCGGACGCCAGCAGGTGCGGCGCACCAGTTCCGGCAACAGCAGGTTCTCCACCGGCAGCCGCCGGTCCTCCGCGATCGCGGACAGCGCCGCGCGGGCGGCGGAAAGCCGGGCGGCGGCGTCGGGATCCTTGTCCGACCACCGGTTCACCGGCGGCGGGCCGTCGGTCTGCTGCGCGGGGGTCGGCAGTTCGTCGGCGGGGAGCGCGCGGGCGGCCTGCAGATGCCGCAGCCAGCTCGCGGTGTACTTGCGCTGCACCCGGCCGCTGAACACCGGCAGCGCCTGAAGCTGCTCGACGGTCTTCGGGTCGGCGGTGACGGCGTTGATGATCGCGCTGTCGGGCAGGATCCGGCTCGGCGCGCGGTCGCGTTTGCGGGCGAGCTCGTCGCGCGCCTGCCACAGTTCGCGGACGGCGGCGAGACCGCGGGCGCTGCGGATCTTGTGCACCCCGGACGTCCGGCGCCACGGCTCGGCCCGAGGGGCGGGCGGCGGCGCCGTGCGGACGGCCTCGAATTCCTGCTGGGCCCATTCGAGCTTGCCCTGGGCTTCCAAGTCGGCTTCGAGCTTCTCGCGCAGCTCGATGAGCAGCTCGACGTCGAGGGCGGCGTAGTTCAGCCAGTCGACGGGAAGCGGGCGCTTCGACCAGTCGGCGGCGCTGTGCCCCTTCTCCAGCTGGTAGCCGAGGAGGAGTTCGACGAGGGTGCCGAGGGCGACGCGCTCGTACCCGGCGAGCCGTCCGGCGAGTTCGGTGTCGAACAGGCTCTTCGGGTGCAGGTCGAGTTCGGCGAGGCACGGCAGGTCCTGAGAGGCCGCGTGCAACACCCATTCGGCGTTGTTGAGCACTTCCGCGAGGGGTTCGAGCTGCCCTTCGAGCGGAATGGGGTCGATGAGGAAGGAACCGGCACCTTCGCGGCGCAGCTGCACGAGATAGGCCTTGGGCCAGTACCGGTAGCCGGACGCGCGTTCGGTGTCCACGGCGATGGCCCCGCTGCCGCCCGCGATCTTCGCGCAGGCTTCGGCGAGGGCGGTCGCGTCGGCGATCACCGGTGGAGTGCCCTCGGCGGGCTCGCGCAGCAGGACCGGTCCACCGGTGTCGTCGGTGCCGGTCTTCGGGTCCGTCTGCGGTGCTCCGGGTCGGTCGCCTTCCATAGGTGAAGACCCTACGGGACGAGCGGACCGCGCCTGGTCCGCCCGCCCCGCAGGGCTGTTCGCCTTTGTCAGCGGATCACGCCGGCACGCATGGCCAGCGCCACCATCTGAGCCCGGTCACCCGTGCCGAGCTTGCGCCCGATGCGGGAGAGGTGAGACTTCACCGTGAGAGCGGAGAGGCTGAGTTCCTCGCCGATCTCCTTGTTGCTCTGGCCGTCGGCCACGAGCTGCAGCACCTCGACCTCGCGCGCGGAAAGCTCGCGCGGGGTGTTGTCGGTGCCGGCGACCCGGGTGCCGGTGGCCAAGACCGGTGCGACGCTCGGGTCCGCGTAGACGCCGCCCTCGAGCACCCTGCGGACGCCGTCGGTCACCACGACCGGCGAAGCCGACTTGAGCAGGTATGCCTGGGCGCCGGCCTGGAACGCCGACCTGACCGCGTACGGGTCGTCTGATGAAGCGAGCACCACTACCCGAGGCCAGCCGTGGCTACGGAGTTCCGTAACCAGCTCGATGCCGCTGCCATCCGGCAGACCGAGATCGAGGATCGCCAGGTCACAAGGCCCGGTGGCCTGTGCTCGCGCCCTCGCCTCGGCCACCGTGGCGGCCTCGTGGACGGTGCCCGCACCCATCTGTGCGAGTCTTGCTGAGATTGCCTCCCTCAACAGCGGGTGGTCATCGACCACCAACACGGAAAAAAGCTCTTCCCGCGGGTGCGGAACCATGCTCGCCGGCAATGAACCGGCTGGCGTGGATCGGACGGCCTGAGAAATGCCGACGGTAGCCACGTCACTACCTCCCTGGAGTCGGTCGTGCCCCCCGACCGGCACCGGGACTTTCGGCCGTTTAGCCGCGCCAGCTTTAGACCGAAAGTGGTGTCGTCGATGGCACTGTAGCCGCCCTGAGGCCTTCGCGGGGGGATCGAATGGGTATCTATCTCAAACCAGTGGTCACTCAGGGAGTTCGTAGTAACACGATCGGGCTAGTACACAGCCGGTGGCTAACACATCGCCGAAAGAACACGATGCACTGGGGTTACCAGGGTCCAACCGACTGTGCAGATGAGCCGTGCACCTGCCGGTGCCTCTGCCCGGGACCTTCGCGGGGCCGCCGGAATGTGCCTTCGGCGTGGGACTTGATCAACTTCGCGGAGAGTCGTGATCGCTCCGCTCGGTGACCGTGATGGTAACGCTCCGGAAGCGTTCCGGCGTGTTCGTGAGCGGATTCGATCTTGTTGCGGACGGTGACAGCCGGGTTAGCACGAACGGGGTGGTCCAGACCTCTGAATGACCGGCTCCGCGCAGGTGGGAGCTGGTCTAGTCCAGATGGCCCTGAAGCGACTTTCGGCGTCGTACAGACGGCCTGAGGGGCTCGCGAATGGGGTAAGCGAAGGCGCTTCGGCCCCTTCGCGGCTCGCGGCTGTCCGTGAAGGCCTCCTTGCCTACCTTGAGGGTAGCGAAGGAGGCCTTCGCGGATCCGTGGAGGGGAGCAAGGGACCTTTGCTACCGCGCTAGTTTTCCTAGCGGCGCTAGATGGCCGATGTTCGCAATATAACCCGAATGCCATGTCTCGATTGATGGGAATCCGGCGTGTCGGGACCGTGGAGACGGTGGCTTAGCGTCGGCGCGCCCTGGACGTGAGCCGCTCGAGCCAAGTACATGAAGGCCCCCTTCCTGTACCTAGACGCAAGGATGGGGGCCTTCATGTACTTGGGGATCGCGTGAAGGGGGCCTTCACGCGCAGTCGTTGCGGCTCAGGAGGACTGGCGCTGCTCGAACAGCGTCACGCCGACCGGCGGCAGCCCCACGACGCTCGCCATCACCTGACAGAAGGCCTGCCCGTGCGACCGCAACGCGGCGTCCGTCGGCGTCCACGACGCCCGAAGTTCCAGATCGTCGGTACGCGCGGGCCCGGAGATGTCGCCGAAGCGGGCCGACGAGGTCTCGGTGACCGTGCCGCCCAGCGCCGTCCACTCCGCGCCGGAGGTCTCCAACGCGTCGGTCAGCCACGACCAGCCCACGGCCGGCAGGAAGGGATCGGTCGCCAATTCCCGGTCGAGTTCCGCGCGGACGTACATGACCAGCCGCAGGACCCCGTCCCAGCCCTCCCGGCCGTCCGGATCGTGCAGCAGCACCAGCCGCCCCGACGCCAGGACGTCCGCCGGTCCTTCCACCTCGCAGCTCACCGCGTAGGACCACGGCGCCAGACGCTGCGGCGGGCGCATCGTCTCCAGCTGGACTTCGGGACGGGGCTGGACCGATTGCAACGCCGCGACGGCTTCACGGAAGAGATCGGGTACTGACGTCATCGCGGTCACCAACCGACTGTAAGACGCGATCGTCCGGTTCGGGGCGCAGACGCGCCGAGAGTAAGGCCTCCGAGCGCACATGGCACCATGAACCGTGATGTCTCCTTCAGTTGCTTCTCCCGCGCAGACCGTCCCGGCGGCCCGACGCGCCCTGCCCGGTGCGCCGTTCCTGGCCGCCGCGCGCGGCGAACGCCCGGCTCACACCCCCGTGTGGTTCATGCGCCAGGCGGGCCGGTCGCTGCCCGAATACCGGGCTCTGCGCGAGGGCACCTCGATGTTCGAGGCGTGCTTCGACCCCGAGATGCTCGCCGAGATCACGCTCCAGCCGATCCGCCGTCACGGCGTCGACGCGGCCATCCTCTTCAGTGACATCGTCGTCCCGCTCAAGGCGGCGGGCCTCGACATCGACATCGTCGCGGGCACCGGGCCGGTCGTCGCCGAGCCGATCCGCGACGCCGCGGGCGTGCGTGCGCTGCCGGTGCTGGAGCCGGAGCAGGTGGAGCGGGTCGCCGAGGGGGTCCGGCTGCTGGTCGGCTCGCTGGGTGAGACGCCGCTGATCGGGTTCGCCGGCGCGCCGTTCACGCTGGCCTCGTACCTCATCGAGGGCGGGCCGAGCCGCAACCACGAGCACACCAAGGCGCTCATGCACTCCGAGCCCGAGCTGTGGCACGAGCTTGCGGGGCGCCTGGCCGACATGGCGATCACCTTCCTCTCCGCGCAGCTCGACGCCGGGGCCGACGCGATCCAGCTGTTCGACTCGTGGGCGGGCGCGCTCTCGGAGCGGGACTACCGCGAGTTCGTCCTGCCGCATTCGGCGAAGGTGCTGTCCGCGGTCGCGGGCTACGGCGTGCCCCGGATCCACTTCGGCGTCGGAACCGGCGAGCTGCTGGTGGCCATGCGCGACGCGGGCGCCGACGTGGTCGGCGTCGACTGGCGCATCCCGCTCGACGAAGCCGTGCGGCGGCTCGGCGGCGGCGTGGTCCAGGGCAACCTCGACCCGGCGCTGCTGCACGCGTCCTGGCCGGTCATCGAGGCCGAGGTCCGGCGCATCCTCGCCGAGGGCCGCGCGGCCGACGGCCACATCTTCAACCTCGGCCACGGCGTGCTGCCCGGCGTCGACCCGGACGTTCTGACGCGCGTGGTCGGGCTGGTGCACGAGCTCCGGCCGTGAAGACGGTCGCCGTCGTCGGTGGCGGTATCTCGGGACTGACCGCGGCGTACCGGCTGCGGACCCTGCTCGGCGAGGACGCCCGGATCGTCGTCTTCGAGGCGACCGGGTCGCTCGGCGGGAAACTCCGCACGATCGAACTCGCCGGTGAGCGCTACGACGTCGGCGCCGAGGCCTTCCTCGCCCGCCGTCCCGAAGCGCTCGCCCTGGTCCGCGAGATCGGGCTGGGCGAAAGCCTCGTCCATCCCACCAAGGCCCGCGCCAAGATCCACGCCGGCGGCTCCGTGCTCGGCCTGCCGCCGGGCACGGTCATGGGCGTTCCCGCCTCCGCCGACGCGGTCGCCGGGGTGCTGTCGGAGAAGGGGCGCGCCCTGGTCGAGGCCGAGGCGTCGCTGTCTCCGCTGGAACTGCCCGCCGGCGACGTGCCCCTCGGTCCGCTGCTGCGCGAGCGGTTCGGTGACGAACTGGTCGACCGGCTCGTCGATCCGCTGCTCGGCGGGGTGTACGCCGGGGGAGCGGACGGGCTCGGCCTGCGCGCGACGATGCCCGGGCTCGCCTCCGCGGTGGACCGCGGCGCGCGTTCGCTCACCGAAGGCGCGGCGTCGCTCATGCCCGCCTCGCCGAGCACGGCGCCGGTCTTCGGCACCCTGCTGGGCGGCCTCGGGACGCTGATCGCACGGCTCGCGGAGCTGTCCCGCGCCGAGATCCGGACCGGAACCACGGTGACGGCGCTCGAACGCACCGCCGACGGCTGGAAGGTCGACGACCTCGACGCCGACTCCGTTTTTCTCGCGGTCCCGGCGCCTTCGGCACGGCGGCTTCTCGACGGCGTTGCGGGCGTGGCATCTGCGGCGTTCGCCGAGGTCGAGCTGGCGTCGATGGCGGTGATCGCACTCGCGCTTCCGCCGGGCACCGCGCTGCCGGAGTCGTCCGGCGTGCTGATCGGCGCGGGTGAGCGGGACGCGGCCGGGAAACCGTTCGCCGCCAAGGCGTTCACCTTCTCCTCGCGCAAGTGGGCGCAGTACGGCGACGGCCCGGTCCTGGTGCGCGGCTCCGTCGGCCGCTTCGGCGAACCGGGTGCCCTGCACGCCGACGACGACGAACTCGTGCGCGTGGTCCGTGATGACCTCGCCCGGCTGACCGGGGTCACCACCGCGCCGATCGAAACGCTGGTGACCAGGTGGGGTGGCGGGCTCCCGCAGTACGGCACCGGGCACCTCGAACTCGTCGAGCGGATCGAGCGCGCCGTCGCGGACGTCCCGGGGCTCGCCGTGGCAGGCGCGACGCTGCACGGTGTCGGGCTTCCCGCGTGCATCGCCACCGCCGACGCGGCCGCCCGCCGCATCGCCGGGATCACACCGCCCCACGAAGGCTCCTGAGCACCGGCAGTGCCAAGATGGCGGTATGGCGCGGCTGAACTACAACGAGCTCAATGACACCATCCGCTACACCGCCTGGTCGGTCTTCCGGGCCGAGCAGGGCAAGCTCGGCGAAGACCGGGCGAAGGCGACCGCGGAGACCACCGAGTACCTCGACGCGCTGGAGGCCAAGGGCGTCGTCGTCCGCGGTGTCTACGACCTCTCCGGGCTGCGCGCCGACGCCGACTACATGATCTGGTGGCACGCCGAGGAGATCGAGCAGGTCCAGGCGGCGTACAGCGGTTTCCGGCACACCCCGCTCGGCCGCGCGTCGGCGCCGGTGTGGAGCCAGGTCGCGCTGCACCGCCCGGCGGAGTTCAACAAGAGCCACATCCCGGCGTTCCTCGCCGGTGAAGAGGCCCGCAAGTTCATCTGCGTCTACCCGTTCGTGCGCTCCTACGAGTGGTACCTGCTGCCGGACGACGAGCGCCGCAAGATGCTCGCCGACCACGGCAAGGAGGCCCGCGACTACCCGGACGTCCGCGCCAACACGGTCGCGTCGTTCGCGCTGGGCGACTACGAGTGGATCCTGGCCTTCGAGGCCGACGAACTGCACCGCATCGTCGACCTGATGCGTCATCTGCGCGGCACCGAGGCCCGCCTCCACGTGCGTGAGGAGATCCCGTTCTACACCGGGACGAAGGTGGCGCCCGCCGAGCTGATCGCGCTCCTGCCCTAGTGAAGGCCTCCGTGGACACCCGCGTCTGGACCACGCTCACCGGCGACACCCTCGCCGAAGACGCCGTCGAGGTCACCGGCCCCGAGTCGGTGCTGCCCGGGACCTTCCGGGTCGAGGAGGCGGCCACGACGAGTATCGCCGCGGCGACGCTCGCGGCCGGGGAACTGTTGCGGCTGCGGGGAATCGAGCCGGGCAAGGTCTCGGTCGACACCCGGCACGCCGCCGCGTCGTTCCACAGCGAGCACTACGTCCGCGTCGACGGGGAGCCGGTGCCGTTCAGCGCGCCGCTGTCCGGCGACTACCGCGCGAACGACGGCTGGGTGCGGCTGCACTGCAACTACCCGCGCCACGTGTCCGCCGTGTGCTGGGGCCTCGGCGTTCCCGCGACGCGGGCGGCGTTCGAGAAGGTCGTGGCGGCCAAGTCGAAGTACGAGGTCGAGTCGGCCGTGGTCGGCGCGGGTGGTGCCGCGGCCGTGCTGCGCACGCGTGACGAGTGGCTGGCGCACAAGCAAGGGCAGGCGTCGAGCGCGTTGCCGGTCGCCGACATCCGGCCGCTCGGGACATCGGAACCCGTACGGCTCTTCGAATCCGACCGGCCGCTGGGCGGGGTGCGGATCCTGGACCTGACCCACGTCATCGCCGGGCCGGTGGCGGGCCGCGTGCTCGCCGCGCACGGAGCGACCGTCATGCACATCGGTTCGGCGCAGCTGCCGACCGTGCCGCCGCTGGCCGTCGACACCGGGATGGGGAAACTGTCGGCGTACGTCGACCTGGAGACCGAAGCCGGACGCTCGCGGCTGCGCAAGCTGATCGCCCGCGCCGACGTCGTGCTGCAGGGTTTCCGGCCGGGTTCGTTGACCGCCAAGGGTTTCTCCCCGGAAGCGATCGCCGAACTGCGCCCGGGCATCGTGGTCGCGGATCTGTCCGCCTACGGCTGGGAAGGGCCGTGGGCACGCAGGCGCGGGTTCGACAGCCTGGTGCAGATGGCGTCGGGCATCGCCGACGAGGGGGGCAAGGCGGCCGGGCTCGACGGTCCGGGACCGCTTCCGGTGCAGGCGCTCGACCACGCGACCGGCTGGCTCACCGCTGCGGCGATCATGACCGCCGTCCGACGGGCGGCCACCGAGGGCGGCAGCCAGCACGTCCGCACCTCGCTCGCCGGCACCGGGGAGTGGCTGAACTCGTTGGGGCGTAAGGAAGCCGGGCCCGCCGGATTCGACGGCGGCGAGTGGCTCGAAGACGTCGACGGCCAGCTCGGCCGGGTCACCCGGGTCAAGATGGCGGGCACCCTGCCGGGCTCGAATCCACAGTGGACGGAAGCGACGCACGTACCGGGGAGCGACCGCCCAGTCTGGTGAAACCGCATTCAGAGGACTAAGGGGTCCTAACAGAATGATCTCGAGTGTGGTTTGATGTGGTGTCTCGTTGATCTTCTGGGAGGGGTGTGCTGGTGGGGCAGCGGCGTCCGTGG
>NZ_JBPQFM010000033.1:0-65578 GCF_051373225.1 Amycolatopsis sp. w19
ATGCCCGGCGAGGGCGTGGCCGGCCGCGGCACGGCGGGGGCGGCAGGCGCCGGCGGTCGTGGTGGGGCGAACGGCATGCCGATGGGAGCGGGCGCTGGGCGCGGCGGGAAGGGCGAGGAGGACAAGGAGAAGAAGGCTCCGGCGTACCTCCAGAACCCGGATCCCGACGAGACCTTCGGCGGCTATATCGAAAAACCGACCCCGCCGGTGATCGGCGAGAAGAAGAAGTAGCACCACAGTCCCAGGGGAGGGAGGCACGTGGTGCTCGCGCGCCCGGTCGAGATCACGCTCGACACACTGTTGACCGCGTTCCGTCACGCCAGATGCGGAGATCCGCATCTGATCTTCGCGGGCGGGCTGCGGTACATCCCGCCGTCGTCGCGAAACGGCGAAGACCGGGCGGCGTTCGAGGAGCTCGGAGGGCTCGGGTTCACCGAGGGCAAGCGGCTGACCAGCGACTTCGAAGACGTCCTGCACATACTCGACCGGCCGAACACCGAGTACTACGCGACGGTTCGCACGGAGACGGAGCAGTACAGCGTGCTCGTCGCCGTGCGCGGGCGCGCCGCGGTGACGGCGATCTGCGAAGGAAACCGGGTGTGGCTGAAAGGCGTGCGGACCTCCGACCGCGCGGCCGCGCTCGTGATGAACCTGCCCGAGTACCCGCCCGCGCGATTCTCCCCGTTCTCCTTGCCCCAGGACGATTTCAACGGCGACGGCGGCAACGACCTCTACGACGAGCCCACGTCTCGAAGCCGGGAGGCCCGGCAACTGGACGAAGTGTTCGAGCAGCCCTATTTCGGTGTCGGGTTCTTCGCCGCGGCCATGCGTCCTGACGGGGGAAGACGCACGGAGGCCACAGACGACCTGACCTATCTCGACCTCGACGCCGGCCGGGTGGCCATGCACGTGAGCGGTTCTCCCCGGAACCGGTACATCACCGTCCTCCCCGGCGAACCCACGTTACTGGCGCAAAAGCTCGCCGCGCTGCGAGCGAGCCTCGACCACTGACTCGATCAGACGCACCGACCGGGCGGGATCCAGCGCGACAGCGTCCACAGTGGACTGGACATAGGGTGCGACATCGCAGCGCCGGTGCAGGAACAGCCCGGTTCCCCGGTGTTTCAAGTGGACCAGCGGCCGCGCGGGACCGAATTCCAGCAGAACGTAGTCGCCGCCGGGATACGCTCCGGCGGCGAAGGGGATGACCCGGAGTTCGACCGTAAGCGGCAAGTCTCTTCTGGCCCAGCACCGCGAAAGAAGAGTTCGTAGCCCTCGCGTAGGCAGGCGTTCGGAGCGGCTCGGGGACCAGCGTGGTCCCGAAAGCGACGATCTTGGTGGCCTCCTTTCCATACTGTGCAAGCGTTTCCCGCTGGACGGCCAAGTCGGCGAACCACCAGGGGCCGCTGTCGCGGGCCAACGAGAGCAAAGCCTCCCGACGCTCCCCCGTGACTTGATAGACCGCAAGCAACGCCGAAACTTCTTCGGCGGACGCCGCGCGCAGGCCGGTTTCGATCCGGCTGATCGTCGACTGGGACCACGCCAGTTTGTCGGCCACCTCGGTCGCGGCCAGCCTGGCGGCCTTCCGTGCTACTCGCAGTGCCTCGGCGAGCGCTCTCGCCTGGGGTGTGGGCTTCGGCTTCGGCATCGCGAGCAACCTGCCCGGTGCGCCCTGGCAAGTCATCCCCCGAGGCGGGCGACCTCACGAACTGCCCCGGAGATGGCAGGAAAGTCCTTCTTCAGCAGCGCCCCGTGGTTGCTCTCGACCTTCGCGCTCACCTTGATGTTCGGGTTCCGGGCGGTCACGGCGTCGAGCCCGGCGCGGATCTGTTCCTGCTCATCCGCCTTGCTGCCGAACGAGGTTCCCGACGCGACCACGTACCGCATCGGCACCTTCACCCGGTCGAGCACCGGGCCCAGCTCCGCTTCCCGCGAGAGCTTGCCGAGTTCGATGTTGCTCTCCGCCTGCTGGGCAGCACTCATCCGCGGCGTCAGACCGGTCGGGCGCAGCAGCGGCATGACCAGGTTCAGTCGCTTGAACAGCTTGCGGATCCGCTGTTCCATGGCGTCGTCCAGCCAGTCGTAGGGGAACGCGCCGTCGACGAGCACCGCGCCGATGGTCCGCTCCGGATTCCGGGCGGCCCAGTGCGCGGCTACGACCGCGCCGTAGGACCAGCCCACCACGACGGCCCGCTCCACTCCGCGGGCCGCAAGGACGGCGTCGACGTCGCGGACTGCGGCCTCGAAGGAGTAGTCGGCCGAACGCCGCGATTTGCCGCGGGCGCGCTCGTCGTAGGTGATGTGGCGGAAGTCCGTTCCCAGGTCGGCGAGGATCCGGCGCCAGTAGCCCTGGGTCGCGAACTGGCCGTTGAGATAAACGATGGGGATGCCGGGGCCGCCGGTGTCCGTGACGGCCAGCGCGGTGTCTTCGACGGGGAGCATTCCGGTCCAGGAAGAGGAAGTCATGAGGGAACTATCGAGGTCCGGCCTGACACCGCTCTGACGTCGCCCTGACACGAAAAAGCCCCCTCACGACAGCGAGGGGGCCTTTCGCGAAACGGGACTACTTGAGGGCGAACCCGCCGGAGCCCGCCCAGTCGAGGGCGAAAGCCGGGAGCAACCCCAGCACCAGCGTGACGATGACGCCGAGCGTGATCGCCGTGGTGGTGAACGCGCCGGGCACGGTGACGGTCGGGCCGTCGGGCGCCGGCTCGGAGAAGTACATCAGCACGATCACCCGCAGGTAGAAGAACGCGGCGACGGCGCTGAAGATCAGGGCGACGACGACCAGCGGCGCCATCCCGTCTGACAGGGCCGCCGAGAACACCACGAACTTGCCGACGAAGCCACTGGTCAGCGGGATACCGGCCAGCGCCAGCAGCAGGAACGTGAACACACCCGCCAGTACCGGAGACCGCTTCGCCAGGCCTGCCCAGGCGGACAGGTGCGTCGCCTCGCCGTTCGCGTCCCGCACCAACGAGACGACACCGAACGCGGCGAGCGTGGTGAAGCCGTAGGCCAGCAGGTAGAACAGCGTGCTCGACAGGCCTTCCTCGGTCATCGCGATGGCACCGACGAGCAGGAAGCCGGCGTGCGCGATGGACGAGTAGGCGATCATGCGCTTCACGTCGGTCTGCGTCAGGCCGAGCACCGCGCCGATCAGCATCGAGATGATCGCGACGGCCCAGAGCACGCCGCGCCATTCCCAGCTGGTCGACTCGAACGCCACCTGGAACACCCGCAGGATCCCGCCGAACGCGGCGACCTTGGTGCAGGCACCCATGAACGCGGTGACCGGCGTCGGCGCACCCTGGTAGACGTCCGGGGTCCAGGTGTGGAACGGGCCAACGGAACCCTTGAACAGCAGGCCGACCGCGAGCAGCCCGAGCCCGGCGAACAGCAGCGTGTCCGACCGGTCCGAACCGGCGGCGGCGTTGGCGATGTCCGACAGTTTCACGGAGTTCGCGTAGCCGTAGAGCAGCGCGAGACCGTAGAGGAAGAACGCCGACGAGAAAGCGCCGAGCAGGAAGTACTTGACCGCGGATTCCTGCGAGAGCAGGCGACGGCGACGGGCCAGACCGCACATGAGGTACAGCGGCAGGCTCAGCACTTCGAGCGCGATGAACATGGTGAGCAGGTCGTTGGCCGCGACGAACGCCATCATGCCGCCGAGCGCGAACAGCGTCAGCGGGAAGACCTCGGTCTGCATGCCGGTGGTGCCGACCTGCGCGCGGTCCTGGACCGTGCCGGGGCGGATACCGGCCTGCGCGACGAACGCGCCACCCGGCTCGACCGAGCGGTCGGCGATCAGCAGCAGCGCACCCAGCGCGAGCGCCAGCAGCGTGCCCCACAGGAACAGCGACGGCCGATCGACGGCGATGGCGCCGCTGAAGGTCGTGACGCCGCCCTTCGGCGCGGAAGTGCTGGCGTACCAGGCGAGGAAGACGCCCGCCGCCCCGATCCCGACCAGGGACAGGAAGACCTGCGACGGCCACCGCATGTGCTTGGGCAAGAAGGCTTCGAGCAGCACGCTGACACACGCGGCCCCGAGGATGATCAGGATCGGCGTGACGGCGAAGTAGTCGATCGACGGCACCTGCACCGGTGGCGCCTGAGTCAAGAAGAGCACGGTTTACTTGCCTCCCTGCACGGACGACATCGTCGCCTGCACCGACGGGGTGATCGTGTCGAGCACCGGCTTGGGATAGAACCCGAGCGCGATGATCAGCACGACCATCGGCGCCAGGATCGCGATCTCCCGGCCGCCGAGGTCCTTGATGGCTTTCGTGGCACCGAGTTCGGGAGCCATGGCCGTGCCAGGGCCACCACCGGCGCCGATCAGGGCGTCGCCGCGGACGGGGCCCTGCATGACGCGCTGGTAGAGCCAGAGCACGTAAGCCGCGGCCAGCACCATGCCGACCGTCGCGATGATCGTGTACACCGGGTAGTCCACAAAGGACCCCAGCAGCACCAGGAACTCACTGATGAAGGAGTTCGTGCCGGGCAGGGACAAAGTGGACAGACCGGCGATGAGCAGCATCCCGCCGAGCAGCGGGGTCACCTTCGCCATGCCGCCGTAATCGGAGATCCTGGTGGATCCGCCGCGCATCACGATCAGGCCGACGACCACGATCAGCATGCCGGTGGCGAGGCTGTGGTTCAGCATGTACGACACCGAGCCGACCATCGCCTGCTCGTTGAAGGTGAAGATGCCCAGTGCGATGAAGCCGAAGTGGGCGATCGACACGTACGCGATGAAGCGCTTCATGTCGCGCTGCCCGGCCGCGAGGATCGATCCATAAAGGACACCCGCGACGGCGAGCACCAGCACCCATGGCGCGAGTTCCTTGCTGGCGTCGGGGAACATCGGGAGGCAGTAGCGCAGGAACCCGAACGTGCCGACCTTGTCCAGCACGCCGACCAGCAGCACCGCGACGCCGATGGGCGCCTGTCCCGCGGCGTCCGGCAGCCAGGTGTGGAACGGCACCAAAGGGGCCTTGATCGCGAACGCGAGGAAGAACCCGAGGAACAGCCAGATCTGCGTGCCCAGCGGGGCGTCGCGGACGACCGTGACGAGGGTTTCCCAGTCGAAGCTGCCCTTGCCGAGCTTGTCCGACGCGAGCGAGTACGCCCCGATCGCCGAGGCCAGCATGATCAGGCCGCCGAGGAACGAGTACAGGAAGAACTTGACCGCCGCGTACTGCCGGTTCGCGCCGCCGTAGCCGCCGATCAGGAAGTACATCGGGATCAGCATGATCTCGAACAGCACGTAGAACAGGAAGACGTCGGTCGCGGCGAACACCGCGATGGTCAGCGCCTCCTGCACCAGGATCAGCGACAGGAACCCGCCCGCCGAGCGCCCGGCCGGGAGCTTGTCGGTCAGGCCCAGCGCGCCGACCACGATCGGCACCAGCAGGCCGATGACCGCGATCATCACCAGCGCGATGCCGTCGATGCCGAACGAGATGTGGATGCCGAAGTTCGGGATCCAGTCCATCGAGGACTTCTGCTGGATGCGGTCCCCCGAAGGCGCGTAGCTCGCCCACATCGGGATCACCAGCAGGAACGTCAGGAGCGACACCACGAGCGCGGTGAGCGTCGCCAGCCTGTCGTTCTTCTTCATCCCCGCGACGACCGCGGCGCCGACCAGCGGCAGCAGGATGGTTGCGAGTACCCAGGTCATCAGGAGAACCTCACCAGCAGGAGTGCCGCCAGAAGCAGGAATGTGCCGCCCAGCATGGACAGTGCGTACGAGCGGACGAAGCCGGTCTGCAGGCGGCGCAGGCGCCCGGATCCGCCGCCGAGCGCGGCGGCGATCCCGTTGACCGCGCCGTCGACGCCGCGGTTGTCCACGTAGACCAGCGCCCTGGCGAGCCAGGTGCCCGGGCGGGCGACCAGCGTCTCGTTCAGGGTGTTGCCGTACAGGTCGTTGCGCGCGGCCTTGACCACGGCCGAGACCCGCTCGGGGCGTTCCACCGGAACGTCCTTGCGGCCGACGAAGAACCACGCCGCCACCGCGCCGAGCACCGACAGCGCCACGGTGAGGATCGGGACCAACGCGTGCGGGATGACACTGTGGCCACCCTCTTCGAGCGGGCCGACCACCGGTGAGAGCCATTCGGCGAACCGGTCTCCGAGGGCGAAGAACGCACCGGCGCCGACCGAGCCGACGGCCAGGATGATCATCGGCCACTTCATCACCGCGGGCGACTCGTGCGGGTGGAAGTCGCGGCCGTCGCTGGACTTGATCTCCTTCCAGCGTTCCTTGCCGAAGAAGGTCATCACCATCAGGCGGGTCATGTAGAACGCGGTGAGCCCTGCGCCGAGCAGTGCCGCGCCGCCCATCACCCAGCCACGCCAGCCGCCCTGCGACAGCGCCGCTTCGATGATCGCGTCCTTGGTGAAGAAGCCCGAGAGCGGCGGGATGCCGATCAGCGCCAGGTAGCCGAGGGCGAAGGTCCAGAAGGTGACCGGCAGATGCTTGCGCAGCCCGCCGAACTTCCGCATGTCGACCTCGTCGTTCATGGCGTGCATGACCGAACCGGCCCCGAGGAACAGCCCGGCCTTGAAGAAACCGTGCGCGACCAGGTGCATGATGCCGAGCGCGTAGGCGATCGGCCCGAGGCCGACGGCGAGCATCATGTAACCGATTTGGCTGACCGTGGAGTACGCCAGGACCTTCTTGATGTCGTCGTAGGCGCAACCGATGACGCACCCGATCAGCAGCGTGACCGTGCCGACGAGGGTGACGATCAGGCGGCCGTCCGCGGTGGCGTTGAAGATCTCGTGCGCGCGGGCGACCAGGTAGACGCCGGCGGTGACCATCGTCGCCGCGTGGATGAGGGCCGAGACCGGGGTCGGGCCCTCCATCGCGTCGGGAAGCCAGGCCTGCAGCGGGAACTGGCCGGACTTACCGCAGGCGCCCAGCAGCAGGAGGATCGCGATCGCGGTGACCGCGCCGGTCGGGATCTGGCCGACGGCGCCGAACACCTCGGCGTAACCGGTGCTCCCGACGTACTTGAACATCAGGAAGATCGCCAGCGCGAGCCCGACGTCACCGACGCGGTTCATCAGGAACGCCTTCTTCGCGGCGGTGGCCGCGGACGGGCGGTCCTGGTACCAGCCGATGAGCAGGTACGACGCGAGACCCACGCCTTCCCAGCCGAGGTACAGCGTCACGAAGCTGTTGCCCAGCACCAGGATCAGCATCGAGGCGACGAACAGGTTGAGGTACGCGAAGAACCTCGACCGATCGCGGTCCTCGGACATGTAGCCGATCGAGTAGAAGTGGATCAGCATGCCGACGCCGGTGATCAGCAGCACGAACGTCAGCGACAGCGCGTCGATCCGCAGCCCGAAGTCGACCTGCAGCGCCGAAACCGGGATCCACGAGAACAGCTTGACGTCGGCGGTGGCCTTCGTGTCGGCCGTGAAGAACAGGATCAGGCCGTACACAAAGGACAGTGAGACGGTCGCGCTGCCGAGGAGGTGTCCCCAGCCCCTGGCCCGCTTACCCGCCAGCAAGAGAATAAGGGCGCCGAGAGCCGGGAAGGCCACCAGCAGCCACGATGATGCGGTCACTCTCGGTGCTCCCTAGTACTTCAGCAGGTTGGTGTCGTCGACCGAGGCCGAGCGCCGGGTGCGGAAGATCGCCATGATGATCGCGAGCCCCACCACGACCTCGGCGGCGGCGACGACCATCACGAAGAACGCCATCACCTGGCCGTCCAGCGACCCGTTGATCCGGGCGAACGTGACCAGGGACAGGTTCGCCGCGTTCAGCATCAGCTCGATGCACATGAACACGACGATCGCGTTGCGGCGCACCAGCACCCCGACCGCGCCGATGGCGAACAGCAGCGCGGACAGGAGCAGGTAGTACGTCGGGGTCATTCCTTCTCCCCTTCAGACTTGCCGACGAGAGCGTGGGCGTCGGGGCCTTCGTCGGTCCCGGCGACCTGCTTCCGTTCGGTTTCCAGCTGTGCGGCCGAAGTCGACTCGATGATCTCCGAGAGCGACTCCCTGGCGATCGAGCCGTCGGGCAGCAGCGCCGGAGTGGCGACCGAGTTGGCCGTGGCGAACACACCCGGGCCGGGCAGCGGCGAAGGCCGGTCGTGCTTGCCGGTGAACCGGTCGACGACGAGTTCCTTCTGGTTCTTCTTGCCGCCCTTGGCGTGCCGATCGGTGAACGCGAGCACCATCGCGCCGAGCGCGGCGGTGATCAGCAGCGCCGAGGTGAGCTCGAACGGGAACAGGTACTTGGTGAAGATCAGCCGCCCCAGCCCGCCGGGGCCGCCACCGTCGAGGTTCGCCGGATCGCGCGGCAGCGCCGGGGTGACGTTGGCCAGCGCGCGGGCGAGCCCCGCGGCGAGCAGCCCGCCGACACCGATGCCGAGCAGGGTCGCCATGACCCGCTGCCCACGCAGCACTTCGACGACCGAGTCGGAACTCTCGCGGCCGACCAGCATCAGCACGAACAGGAACAGCATCATGATCGCGCCGGTGTAGACGATGATCTGCGTGAAGCCGAGGAACGGCGCCTGCTGGATCATGTACAGCGCGCCGAGGCACAGCATCGTGAGGACCAGCCACAGCGCCGAGTGCACGGCGTTGCGGGAGAAGATCATGCCGAGCCCGCCGAGCAGCGCGAGCGGGCCGAGCACCCAGAACGCGATGGTCTCGCCGGTGGTGATCCCGGCCGAAACGTCCGTCTGCGCGAGGAAAGCCGTGATCACTTGACGGCCTCCGTGCTCTCAGCGGGCTTAGGGCGCGCGAGTTCCGGGCCGTTGACGTAGTAGTCCTGCTCGTTGTCGCCCAGCCGCATCGGGTGCGGCGGCTGCTCCATACCGGGCAGCAGCGGCGCGAGGAGGTCTTCCTTGGTGTAGATCAACCGCTGCCGGTCGTCGTCGGCCAGCTCGTAGAAGTTGATCATCGTCAGGGACCGGGTCGGGCAGGCCTCGACGCACAACCCGCAGCCGATGCAGCGCAGGTAGTTGATCTGGTAGTCGGCGCCGTACCGCTCACCGGGCGAGTAGCGCGCCTCTTCGGTGTTGTCGCCGCCTTCGACGAAGATCGCGTCCGCCGGGCAGGCCCACGCGCACAGCTCGCAGCCGACGCATTTCTCCAGCCCGTCCGGATGCCGGTTGAGCTGGTGCCTGCCGTGGTAACGCGGAGCGGCGGGGGCGCCTGCCTCCGGGTACTCCTCGGTGGCGACCTTCTTGAACATCATCCCGAAGGTGACACCGAAACCCTTGATGGGATCAAACATCCCCATCGCCGGCCTCCCTTCCACTGGAAACCGCCGCGGGCTTGCGCTTGGCAGCCCGGGCTTCGGCCTTCGCGAGGGCCTTCTGACGCGGAGTCTTGTCCGGAACCTGCAGGTCGAGCGGCGGCACCGGGAACCCGCCACCGGTCACCGGGACGTAGTCGTCGTCCGGGACCTTCTTGTCCGGCAGCAGCAGGCTCAGGATGACGACGACGAGGATGAGCGCGCCGCCGCCGATGAGGATCTGCGGGGTGGACAGGCCACCCGAGTTCTTGATCGCGCGGACCGTGACGATCACGACGATCCAGACCAGGTTGACCGGCACCAGGACCTTCCAGCCCAGCCGCATGAACTGGTCGTACCGCAGCCGCGGCAGCGTGCCGCGCAGCCAGATGAAGCCGAACAGCAGGATGAACAGCTTGGCGGCGAACCAGATCAGCGGAAGCCAGCCCTGGTTCAGCGCGTGGTCCGCGCCGACGAACGGGAACTTCCAGCCGCCGAGGAACAACGTGGTCGCGAACGCCGAGACGATCACCATGTTGACGTACTCGGCGAGGAAGAACATCGCGAACTTCATCGAGCTGTACTCGGTGTGGAAACCGCCGACCAGCTCGGATTCGGCCTCGGGGAGGTCGAACGGCGCGCGGTTGGTCTCACCGACCATGGAGATCAGGTAGATCACGAAGCTCGGCAGCAGCAGGTAGAAGTACCAGCCGCTCTGCTGCGACTCGACGATCGCCGACGTCGACATCGAACCCGCGTAGAGGATGACGCCGACGATGGAGAGACCCATCGCGATCTCGTAGGAGATCACCTGAGCCGCGCTGCGCAGACCGCCGAGCAGCGGGTACGGCGAGCCGGACGACCAGCCGGCCAGCACCAGGCCGTACACACCGATCGAGGAGCAGGCCAGGATCACCAGCACGCCGACCGGCAGGTCGACCAGCTGGAGCACGGTCCGCTCACCGAAGATCGAGACCACCGGGCCGAACGGGATCGCCGCCAGCGCGATCAGCGCGGGTACCGCGGAGATCACCGGCGCGAGGAAGTACACCTTGCGGTCGGCGGTGTCCGGGATGATCTGTTCCTTGAACGGCAGCTTGATCGCGTCCGCGAGGGACTGCAGGTAGCCGCCGGGGCCGACCCGGTTGGGGCCCGGACGGTTCTGCATCCGGCCGACCGCTTTCCGCTCCCAGACGATCAGGAAGATCGTCAGGATCGGGCCGATCAGCAGGATGACGACCGTCTTGAGCAGGACCAGCCACAACGGGTCGTCCGCCAGCAGCGCCGCCCGCTCGGCGGCGTCCGGCATCTGGCTGAGCAACGGAGTCACTTCTCACCTCCGGTGAGGGTGACGGCCGAACCGTGCCCCGCGCTCAGGGAAGCGCGGACGGCCGAGCCGTCGGAGTTGCCCGGGAGCCATACGACGCCGTCCGGCAGGTCGGCGACCTCGATCGGCAACGTGATGGAACCGCGTTCGGTGGAGACCTTGACGCTGCCGCCCAGGCCTTCGGCGGTCTTCGCCGAGAGCTTGGCGACGACCTCGCGCTGCGTGCCCTTGAGGTGCGGCTCGCCGTCCTGCAGCGAACCGTTGTCGATCAGCTGCCGCCAGGTGGCGAGGAGGACCTGGCCGTTCTTGGGCTCCGGACGTGCGATGAAAGCGTCCTTCATTGCGAAATCTGCAATGAAGGAGTCCTTCATCTCACGGGCAGGCAGCTTGGCCAGATCGGCGGCGGAAGCGGCCGGGGTCTGCGTGAAGATGTCCGCGTCCATCTCGACGGCGAGCGTGTCGAGCACCCGGCAGTCCGGCAGGGCGCCGGTGCCTTCGAGGGTGACGGCGAACTCGCGGCGGCGGCCTTCCCAGTTCAGGTAGCTGCCCGCCTTCTCGACCGCCGGGGCGATCGGGAGGACGACGTTCGCGTGCTCGGTGACCCCGCTGTGCCGCAGTTCCAGGCTCACCACGAACTTCGCGTTCTCGAGCGCGCGACGGGCCAGGTCCGGATCCGGCAGGTCGTCCGGGTCGACGCCGCCGACCAGCAGGCCGTCGATGTCCTGACCCGAAGCGGCCTTGAGGATGGCGGTGGTGTCACGGCCCTCCGTGGCGGGAAGCGTGACGCCCCAAGCCTTTTCGACCTCGGCACGAGCCTCTGCGTCGGCGACCGGACGGCCACCGGGCAGCAGCGTCGGCGCCGCGCCCGCCGCCAGGGCACCGCGTTCACCCGCACGACGCGGGATCCACGCGAGCCGGGCGCCGGTGCGCTCCACCAGCCGGTGCAGGGCCGAGAAGAGACCCGGGACCTCGGCGGCACGTTCGCCGACGAGGATCACCGCCCCCTCCGAGGCCAGTGCCTGGTCGACGTCCTGCGCGTGCTGCGCGATGCCGTCGATCGCGGCGGCCTCGGCACCCGGCGCGCAGGCCAGCAGTTCGCCGAAGGTCTTGCGGACCGACGAGGTGGTCCACTGTCCCAAGTGGACTACGCGGGTGCGGTTCTTGCGGGCCGCCTTGCGCAGCCGCAGGAACACGATCGGCGCTTCGTCCTCCGGCTCGAACGCGACGCACAGCACCGTGCGCGCCCGCTCGATCTCGCCGAAGGTGACTCCGCTTTCCGGCGTCGTCCCGACCACGTGCGACGCGAGGAAGCCCAGCTCCTCGGCCGAGTGCGGGCGGGCGCGGAAGTCGATGTCGTTGGTGCCCAAGGCGATCCGCGCGAACTTCGAGTACGCGTAGGCGTCCTCGACAGTCAACCTGCCACCGGTCAGCACCGCGGCGCCCTTGCCGTCGCGTGCCTTGGCCAGCCCTTCGGCGGCCGCGCGCAGCGCGTCGGTCCAGGAAGCCTCTTCCAGCACGCCGTCGGCGTTGCGGACCAGCGGACGCCGGATGCGGTCATCGGCGGTGGCGTAACGGAACGCGAAGCGGCCCTTGTCGCAGAGCCACTCTTCGTTGACCTCGGGGTCGTCGCCCGCGAGCTTCCGCATGACCTTGCCGCGGCGGAAGTCGGTCCGCTCGGCGCAGCCGGACGAGCAGTGCTCGCACACGCTCGGCGCGGACACCAGGTCGAACGGCCGCGAACGGAACCGGTACGCGGCCGACGTCAGCGCGCCGACCGGGCAGATCTGGATGACGTTGCCGGAGAAGTACGACTGGAACGGCTGGCCCGACGTCGTCCGGGAGGCCAGGTCCAGCACGTCGGCGGTCTCCGCGGTACCGATCTGCTGGTGGGCACCGCGTTCGAGCAGCTCGATGAACGGGTCGCCGGCGATCTCGCGGGAGAACCGGGTGCAGCGCTGGCAGAGCACGCACCGCTCGCGGTCCAGCAGGACCTGCGAGGAGATCGGCAGCGGCTTCGCGAACGTCCGCTTCGTGTCGACGAAGCGGGAGTCCGCGCGGCCGTGCGCGAGCGCCTGGTTCTGCAGTGGGCATTCGCCGCCCTTGTCGCAGATCGGGCAGTCCAGCGGGTGGTTGATGAGCAGCAGCTCCATCACACCCTGCTGGGCCTTGTCCGCGACGGCGGAGGTCAGCTGGGTCTTCACGACCATACCGTCGGCGACCGTCATGGTGCACGAGGCCTGCGGCTTCGGCATCGGACGGCCGCCCATTTCGACCTCGACCAGGCACTGGCGGCAGGCGCCGGCCGGGTCGAGCAGCGGGTGGTCGCAGAAGCGCGGGATGACCGTGCCGAGCCGTTCGGCGGTGCGGATCAGCAGCTCGCCCTTGGGCGCGATGACCTCTTCACCGTCGATGACCAGCTTGACGTGGCCCTCGGGGACCGGAGTGTCCTCTGTGGACGTCCCGGGCTTGTCGGGTGCGATCGTCATGCCTGCGCCCCCACCAATTCGCGCTTGTTTGCTTGACACAAAGCCAGGAATTCATCCCGGAAGTACTTGATACCGCTCTGGATCGGCGAGACCGCGCCGTCGCCGAGGGCGCAGAACGAGCGGCCGAGGATGTTGTCGCAGACGTCGAGCAGGGTGTCGATGTCCTCCTTGGTGCCCTTGCCCTCGACCATGCGCTCCAGGATCTGCGCCAGCCAGTACGTGCCCTCGCGGCACGGCGTGCACTTGCCGCAGGACTCGTGCTCGTAGAACTGCGTCCACTTCATCACGGCCCACGGCACGGAAACGGTCTCGTTGAAGACCTGCACGGCCGTCGTGCCCAGCATCGACCCGGCTTCCGCCGCGCCTTCGAAGTCCAGCGGAACATCGAGGTGCTCGGCGGTGAACATCGGCGTGGACGAACCACCCGGCGTCCAGAACTTCAGCGGGATGCCGTCCTTCATGCCGCCCGCCATGTCCAGCAGCTCGCGCAGCGTGGTGCCGAGCGGGCATTCGTACTGGCCGGGCTTCTCGACGTGGCCGGAGATCGAGTAGATCTTCGGGCCTGGCGACTTCTCGCGGCCCATCTCGCGGAACCAGCTCGAACCGCCGTTGACGATGTACGGCGCGCTGGCGATGGTCTCGACGTTGTTCACCGTGGTCGGCGCGGCGTAGAGGCCCGCGGCGGCCGGGAACGGCGGCTTGAGCCTCGGCTGGCCGCGACGGCCTTCGAGCGAGTCCAGCAGCGCCGTCTCCTCGCCGCAGATGTACGCCCCGGCGCCCGCGTGCACGGTGATGTCGAGGTCGAATCCGGAGTCGAGGATGTTCTCGCCCAGGTAGCCCGCCTCGTACGCCTCGCGCACGGCCGCGTTGAGGCGGCGGATGCAGTGCAGCGCCTCGCCGCGGACGTAGATGAAGCAGTGGTGCGAACGCATCGCGTACGAGGCGATGATGCAGCCCTCGATCAGCGAGTGCGGGTCCGCCATCATCAGCGGGATGTCCTTGCAGGTGCCCGGCTCGCCCTCGTCGGCGTTGATGACGAGGTAGTGCGGCTTGTCCTCGTTCGGCGGCATGAAGGACCACTTGATGCCGGCCGGGAAGCCCGCGCCGCCACGGCCGCGGAGGCCGGAGTCCTTGACCAGCTGGACGATCTGCTCGGGAGTGGCCTTGAGCGCCTTGCGGATCGCGGTGTAGCCCTCGAGGGCTTCGTAGGACTGGATCGTCCAAGAGTTGGGCGAAAGCCAGCGCTTCGTGAGGACCGGAGTGATGGGATCGGCCATTACTTCTTCTCCACTTCGGGGAGCGGAACGTCCTTCATCGCGGGCGCGGTCCAGCCGCGGTCCTGCGCGACCTGCGCGCCCCGCAGGGTTTCGACGGCCTGCGAAGGACCGTCGACGTCCGTGCGGTACTGCTGCACGTCCTCCGGGAAGAACCCGGCGAGCTGCAGTTCGGCGCCCTTGAAGTTCGTCAGCGGCGCGCCGCGCGTCGGGGCAGGCTTCTTGCCCGCCTGCAACGCGTCGACCAGCGCGACGGCCTTGTCCTCGGTCTGGTTGTCGAAGTACTCGTAGTTGACCTGGATGACCGGGGCGAGGTCACAGGCCGCGAGACATTCGGCGTGCTCCAGCGTGATCGAGCCGGGCTCGTTCGGCGTGCCCGCGGTCTCGTTGTGCCCCAATGGCTTCTCGTCGGAGCCGAGGTGCGTCTGGAGCTTCTTGTAGATCGCGTCGCCGCCCATGGCCGCGCACAGCGTGTTGGTGCAGACGCTCACCAGGTGCTCGCCGCACGGGCGGCGCTTGTACATGGTGTAGAACGTCGCGACCGCGCTGACCTCGGCGTCGGAGAGGTCCAGGTTCTGCGCGCAGAAGGCGATGCCCTCCTGGCTCACGTAACCCTGCACCGACTGCACCAGGTGCAGCATCGGCAGCAGCGCCGACCGCGACTGCGGGTACCGCGCGATCAGGTTCTGGGCCTTCGCGTAGGTGTCGGCGTCGAAGATGTCTTCGAGCTTCGCGTTTTCCAGGATCCCTTCCGCCTCGGCGGGATCCGGCGCGATCGCGATCACGTCGACGTCGCCACCGGCGGCGATGTGGGTCTGCTCGGCCAGGCTGGTGCCGGGCTCGGGCGTGGGTGTCGTTTCGGGCTGGGTGCTCAACGGTCCACTCCCCCCATGACGGGGTCGATCGAGGCGATGGCGGCGATCACGTCCGCCACGAGGCCGCCTTCGGCCATCGCGGGCATCGACTGCAGGTTCACGAAGCTCGGTTCGCGCACGTGGACCCGCAGCGGCCTGGTGCCGCCGTCGGAGACCAGGTGCACGCCGAGTTCGCCGCGCGGCGACTCCACGGAGGTGTAGGTCTGGCCCGGCGGGACCTTGAAGCCCTCGGTGACCAGCTTGAAGTGATGGATCAGCGATTCCATCGACTGGCCCATGATCTTGCGGACGTGCTCGAGCGAGTTGCCCATGCCGTCGCTGCCGATCGACAGCTGCGCCGGCCAGGCGACCTTCTTGTCCTCGACCATGACCGGGCCCGGCTCGAGCTTCTTGAGGCACTGCTTGATGATCCGCAGGCTCTGGTGCATCTCCTCGACACGCAGCAGGTAGCGCGCCCAGCAGTCCGCCTCGGTGGAGGTCGGGATGTCGAACTCGAACTCCTCGTAGCGGGAGTACGGCTCGGTCTTGCGCATGTCCCACGGGAGACCCGCGCTGCGCAGCACCGGGCCGGTGACACCGAGCGCGAGGCACGCGTCGACCGGCAGGTACCCGACGCCCTTGAGCCGGTTGCGCCAGATCGGCTGACCGGTGAAGAGCTTGTCGTACAAGGGAAGCCGCTCGTCCATCGTCTTGACGAACGCGCTGACCACCTCGTGGTAGTCGGCGGGCATGTCCTGCGCGAGACCGCCGGGGCGGATGAACGCGTGGTTCATCCGGAGACCGGTGAGGTGCTCCAGCAGGTGCAGGACCTCTTCACGCTCACGGAAACCGAGCGTCATCGCCGTGGTGGCACCGAGTTCCATCCCGCCGGTGGCGATGTAGACCAGGTGGGAACCGATGCGGTTGATCTCCAGCAGCATCACGCGCAGCAGTTCGGCGCGGCGCGGGGCCTGGATGCCGAGCAGCTTCTCGACGCCGAGGCAGTACGCCATCTCCGTCGAGAGCGGGGCGAGGTAGTCCATGCGCGTCACGAAGGTGACGCCCTGGGTCCACGTGCGGTACTCGCAGTTCTTCTCGATCCCGGTGTGCAGGTAGCCGATGACCGAGCGGAGCTGGGTGACGGTCTCGCCCTCCATCTCCAGCACGAGCCGGAGCACGCCGTGCGTCGACGGGTGCTGCGGGCCCATGTTGATGACCATGCGCTCGTCGTGGCGGGAGTCCTCGATGAGGTCTTCCCAGTCACCGCCGGAAACGGTGTAGACGCGGCCTTCGGTCGTGTCGCGGGAGTCGGCTTCGGGAACTTCCGCCTCTTGGAATTCGGTGCTCACGAGTACGACCTCCGCTGGTCCGGCGGCGGGATCTCCGCGCCCTTGTATTCGACCGGGATCCCGCCGAGCGGGTAGTCCTTGCGCTGGGGGTGACCGTCCCAGTCGTCCGGCATGAGGATGCGGGTCAGCGCCGGGTGCCCGTCGTAGACGATGCCGAACATGTCCCAGGTCTCCCGCTCCTGCCAGTCGGCCGTCGGGTAGACCCCGACCAGCGACGGGACGTGCGGGTCTTCGATGTCGAGGGTGACCTCGAGCCGGATACGGCGCCGGTAGGTCATCGACGTGAAGTGGTAGACCGAGTGCAGCCGCTGCGGGACGTCGACGCCGTAGTCCACACCGGACACCGAGCTGAGCAGTTCGAAGCGGAGACCGGCGTCGTCGCGCAGGACCTTGGCGATCTCGACGAGGTGCTCGCGGGAGACGTAGAAGGTGATCTCGCCGCGGTCGACCGTGGTCTGCTGGATCGCGTTCGCCGGGATCTTGTTGTCCGCCAAGGCCGCGTAGAACTCGTCGGCGAACTCGTCGAACCAGCCGCCGTACGGGCGCTCCGCCGGGGGCGGGCTGTACGCGGGGAGACGGACGCCGCCGTAACCGGAGGTGTCACCGGTGCCGCGGACACCGAACATGCCCTGGCGCTCTTTACCGGTGACGACCGGCTCGGCCGGGCGGGTGCCCTGCGGCTCAAGACCGCCTTCGGGCCGGTCGGCGCTGGACTGCTCGCCGCCGGTTTCCGGGGTTTCGGGGGAGTTTTCTTCGGGCACGTCGCTCACTTCTTCGCGTACTTGATCGAGGAGGCGATCAGCTCGGTGCGCTCACCGCTGGCGGCGCGGATCGCGGCCCGGCGGGCGTTGATCGGCTCGTCCTGGATCTTGGCGTGCAGCTTCAAAATCGCGTCGAGCAGCATCTCGGGGCGCGGCGGGCAGCCGGGGAGGTACATGTCGACCGGGACGATGTGGTCGACGCCCTGCACCACGGCGTAGTTGTTGAACATGCCGCCGGACGAGGCGCAGACGCCCATCGCCAGCACCCACTTGGGCTCGGCCATCTGGTCGTAGATCTGGCGGAGCACCGGCGCCATCTTCTGCGTGACGCGGCCGGCGACGATCATCAGATCGGCCTGGCGCGGCGTCGCGCTGAAGCGCTCCATGCCGAAGCGGGCGATGTCGTAGCGGGAACCGCCGACGGTCATCATCTCGATCGCGCAGCAGGCGAGACCGAAGGTGGCGGGCCACATGGAGTTCTTGCGGGCCCAGTTCACCAGGCCTTCGAGGCTGGCCAGGAGGATGCCGTTGGGGAGTTTTTCTTCGAGGCCCATGCTTCTCTAGTTCCAATCCAGGCCGCCGCGACGCCACACGTAGGCGTACGCGAAACCGACCGTCGCGATGAACAGCACGATCTCCACCAGGCCGAACATGCCCAGCGCGTCCGCGGAGACCGCGAACGGGTAGAGGAAGACCATCTCGATGTCGAACAGGATGAACAGCATCGCGGTGATGTAGTACGCGACCGGCATCCGGCCGCCGCCGACGACCGGCTGCGGCGACGGTTCGATACCGCATTCGTAGGCCGCGAGCTTCGCCTTGTTGGCCCGGCTCGGGCCGACGAGCGGGCCGAGCAGCACCGAAAGCACCGCGAATCCGAGAGCGAGGACGAACAAGAGGACCAGGGGGAGGTACATGTCCAGGTTCGGCACCGAAGGGGTGCTCGCCTGGGACAGCACGGGCAACATCAGCACGGGGTTTTCGCCATCCTTTCCGCGCCGCTGCGGTTTTCGAGTCGGGGTTCACCGCTTCCCTCGGTCGGCACCCTAAGTCACCTGGGTCACACCGCCGAGGGTTAGGCAACCCTTACGGGCCGTGCATGACGGCCCCCTTGCTTGTGAAATAGTTCACAAGCCTCCCGTCGAGGATGTGAAGCGATTCACAAAGCATGGGGCGAGTGTAGGACGTGACTCACATTCTTGTCCCTAGGCCCCGTGCTATAAGGCTGCCCTAACTTGGCCGCACGGCCAGTACGGTTTCGTCGCCCGTGCGGTACCGGTGACCTGCGACGTCGTTCTCAAGATCGGCTTCAGAGGGCTGTTTGACCACATTTGTCCTGTGACCGATACCACTGCGCGGAGTACCCGTGACTGGTCCAGACGTGTGGAACCAGGGCAATTAGTCGACTGCTTGCGGCCGCTTCCGAAGCGCTCGGTGGGACGTCGGACGGGACGTTGTGAAAGCCACTTTCGCAACGCTGAAGGTTGCGAAAGTGGCTTTCACAACCCTCTGAGCAGGGCCGGGTTGCCCATGAGCGGTCCGGACGTGTGGTGGCGGCCGTGGCACACAGCATTTCGTCCTCTGAGTGCGGTGGTTCGAAGGGCGAACTACCGCAGTCAGAGGACGAAATGCGGGGCGTCAGCGCGGGGAGGGGGTGGCGCGCGCCAGAGCGGCGATCAGGCGGTCGACGCCGTCCCCGCCCTTGGCGTCGTAGCAACCCGAAAGTCCCTTGTAGACCAACGGAAGGATCGAGTTGATCCGCAGTCCGTACTTCGTCGCCGCGTGCATGACCTTCGGCTTCCCGATCAGCTTCGCGAACACGTTGCCGAGCCGGTAGTAGCCGCCCATCAGCTCCGCGACGGCGCGCGGGTAGCCCTCCAGCGCCCGCTCACGCGAAGGTCCTTCGCGCCGCGCCAGCGCCTGCACGACGAACTCCGACGCCAGCTGCGCGGACTCCATCGCGGCCGAGATGCCCTCGCCGTTGAACGGGCTGACCATGCCGCCGGCGTCGCCGAGCAGCAACAGACCGTCGCGGTAGTGCGGGGTGCGGTTGAAGCCCATCGGGAGACCGGCGCCGCCGACCTTGCCGATGGCGTTCTCCTCGCGGTAGCCCCATTCCTCGGGCGTCCCGTCGAGCCACTGACGCAGCAGCGCGCGGTAGTCGGTGCTGCGGAACGCGGCCGACGTCGACAGCATGCCGAGGCCGACGTTCACCGTGCCGTCGCCGAGCGGGAACGCCCAGCCATAGCCGGGCAGCAGCTTCGGGTCGCGCGGGTCCGAGCGGTCCCACAGCTCCAGGTGGCCCTCGATGAACGGGTCGTCGTGACGCGGGCTCTTGTAGTACTGCCGCACCGCGACGCCCATCGGGCGCTTCTCGTTCTTCTGGATGCCGACGCTCAGCGCGAGCCGCGCGGAGACGCCGTCGCAGGCCAGCACCAGCGGAGCGCGGTAGCTCACCGGCGTCTTCTCCGGGCCGACCTTCGCCTCGACGCCGATCACGCGACCGGCCGGGCTGGTGATGGCACCGGTGACGGTGGTGCGCTCGTAGAGCCGCGCGCCCGCCTTCACCGCGGTCTTCGCGAGCAGGTCGTCGAAGTCCTGGCGGGTCCGCGAAACGCCGTACGGCGGGTAGCTCGTCAGGTCCGGCCAGTCCAGTTCCAGCGTGAGCTCGCCGGTGAGGATCCGCAGGCCGCGGCTGTGCACCCAGCCCGCGTCCTCGCTGGTGTCGATCCCCAGGTCGATGAGCTGCTTGACACCGCGCGGGGTCAGGCCGTCGCCGCACACCTTCTCGCGCGGGAACTCGGTCTTCTCCAGCAGCAGCACGTCGACGCCCGCGCGGGCGAGGTACGTGGCGGCGGTGGAGCCGGCCGGTCCGGCACCGACGACGATGACCTCGGCGTCGTGGTCTGCGTTGCGACGTGTCATGGCCGCGAGTTTACGGAGGGCTTTTTGGCGCGGTGGATGGCGACGACGCCGAACGTGAGGTTCAGCCACTCCACCTCGGTCCACCCGGCGCTCGCGATGATCTCGCCCAGCGTCCGCTGATCCGGCCACGCCAGCATGGATTCGGCCAGGTAGGAGTAGGCCTCGGGGTTCGACGAGGTCCTGGCGCCGACCCAGGTGAGCAGCTTCGCGATGAACTTCCGGTGCAGGAACCGGATCGGCGGGAATGTGGGCGTCGACACCTCGCAGATCACCAGACGGCCGCCCGGTTTGACCACCCGCGCGATCTCGGTGAGCGCGGCCTTGGTGTCGACGAAGTTCCGCAGCGCGAGCGAGATGGTCACCGCGTCGAAGCTGCCGTCGGCGAACGGCAGCTTCATCGCGTCGGCGGCCACCATGGGGACGCCGCGATGCTTGCCCGCCTTGAGCATGCCGACCGAGAAGTCCGCCGCGAGGCACCACGCGCCGTTGCGCGCGTACTCGACGGTGGACACGCCGGTGCCCGCCGCGAGGTCCAGCACCTTCTCCCCGCGTTTGGCGTCCAGCACCCGGCCGGTGATGGTGCGCCAGCGGCGGTCGAAGCCGAAGGTCATGAACGAATTCGCGCGGTCGTAGCCGTCCGCGACGTCGTCGAACATGGCGGCGACTTCGTGCGGATCCTTGTCAAGACTCGCTCGGGACATACCCCGCACACTACTTCGCTCACGCTGAGGGATCGCGGCCAAGCGGGAGCAAAGCGACAGCCCGTAGGTTCACCTGGCCCGGTGAAGCAACGCCGGGGCACGGTGCGCACCGGCCCCCGCGACCTCGCCGGCGAGGATCCTCCGCTCCAGCAACCGCAGTTCCGGCCCCGGTTCGAGGCCGAGCTGATCGACCGAGATCCGGCGCGCACGCCGGTACGCCGCCAGCGCGTCGGACGTGCGCCCGGCTCGCCACAGAGCGTCCATCAGGAGGTACTGGGCACGCTGCCGCAAGGGGTGCCGCCGCACCAGATCGGCCAGCTCGACGGCCGCGCTCGCGTGCCGTCCGAGGTCGAGTTCCGCCTGGTAGAGCTCTTCGAGCAGGACCAAACGGTGCTCCGAAAGCCGCATCGTCTCGTCCGAGAGCAGGGGGACGTCCAGGCCCTCGTACGGCGCTCCGTGCCAGTGTGTGAGGGCCTGCCGGATCAGCGAGGCGCGCTGCGCGGAGTCCGCGGTCTTCAGCGCCTGGCCCGCCAGCGTCTCGAAGGTCTCGACGTCGAGTTCGCCGGGGTGGACCTCCAGCCGGTAGCCGCCGTTGTCGAAGGCGAGCCGGTCGCCCTCGGGCAGGGCCTGCCGCAGCTTGTGGACGTGCCAGTGCAGCTTCGGCACCGCCCGCGGCTCCCACTTGCTGTCCCACAGCGCCTCGGTGAGCACGTTCACCGGGACGAAGGTGTTCGCCCGGACCAGCAGCACGCCGAGGAGCGTTCTCCGCATCCGGCCGTGCAGCGGGACCGACCCCGAACCGGAAGAGATGCTGAACGTTCCCAGTACTTCGAACCTCACGTGCCGTCCTCTCGCTCGATGGCGTGAGGGGACGATGAATGCCGGTTGTACAAAGAAGATACAAATGATCTTGCGGTGATCAAGTGTGCGCGGAGAGCATTCCCCGCACCGCCCGTGGCCAGGCGAATTCCTCCGCGCGAGCCCGCGCCGCCGCACGCCGTGCGTCCTCCGGGCTCTCCAGTAGTCCGGTGACGGCACCCGCGAACGCGGGGGCGCGATCGTCGACGGCCTCGCCGCAGCCGGGCCGCACGATCTCCCGCAGCGCCGACGACGCCGACACCACCACCGGCGTGCCCGAAGCGAGCGCCTCCAGCGCGGCCAGCCCGAACGTCTCGTGTGGACCGGGCGCGAGGGAGACGTCGGCGCTGGCCAGCAGCCGCGCGACGTCGCCACGTCCGGAAAGGAAGCCGAGGAAGGTCACCGGAAGCCCGCGCGCCCGCCGCTCCAGCGCACGCCGCCGAGGGCCGTCACCGGCGATTACCAGCCGTACGCGGTGCCCCGCCTCGGTGAGCTCGGCGACGGTGTCCACACTGCGCTCGACGTGCTTCTCCGGCGACAGGCGTCCACAGTGGACGATCAGCGCGTCGGCGTTCCCGGTCAGCGTGTGCCGCCAGCCGTCGTCGCGCCGGGCCGGGGTGAAGGTCGCGAGGTCGACGCCGAGCGGGACGCGCCGCACGTTCGGCGCGGCGATCCGGTCGAACTCCGCGCGGGCGAACGCCGTCGTGCAGACCACCGTGTCGTAGTGCCGCGCCATCCGCCGGTTCGCGACGTCCGCGACGCGCCGCGCGACGGGTTCGGGCATCAGGAACTGCTCCAGCAGCCGGTCGAGGCGCTCGTGCGAGATCACCATGCTGGGCACGCCGTTGCGCCGCGCCCAGACACCCATGCCTCGCAGGGTGAGCCTGTCGGACACTTCCAGCCTGTCCGGCTCCAGGCGTTTCAGCACCGCGCGCACCCGATGCGGATCGACCGCGCGATAGCCGCCGGTACCGGGGATCTGTGGCGCGGGAAGGGAAAACCGGCGCACGCCCGAGGGCAACGTCTCGTCCGCGTAGCGCTGCCCGGGCACCACGAGGGTCACCTGATGGCCGCTGGCCACATAACCGGCGCCGAGGTGATGCAGCGCCGTCCGCAGCCCGCCCGAGCGTGGTCCGTAGAAGTTGGCCAGCTGGACGATGTGCATTTGATCAGGCCGCGCGAGCGACTTTGCCTTGGACGGCTTCGTAGTGGCCGACCAGTTCGTGGCAGACCGCGGGCCAGGTCCGGCCGAGTACGACCTTGCGCGCCTTCTCCCCCAGCCTGGCCCGGAGTGCTTCGTCGCGCAGGTCGTTCACCTTGTCCACCAGCGCCGCCGCGAATCCGGCGCGGTCGGCGGGCAGCAGATAGCCGGTGCGTCCGGGCAGGACCAGATCCTTCGGCCCGCCCGCGTCCGGGGCGAGCACGGGGAGCCCGGACGCCATCGCCTCTTGGATGGCCTGACAGAACGTCTCGTGCGGTCCTGTGTGGACGAAGACGTCGAGGCTCGCGTACGCGGCGGAAAGTTCCTCGCCGTACCGGGCGCCGAGGAACGCCGCGCCCGGGATGCGTTCGCGCAGCATCGGCAACTCCGGCCCGTCACCGACGACGACCACGCGGATCCCGTCGATCCCGGCGAGCGCGGTCAGCCGCTCGACCTCCTTCTCGGGCGCGAGCCTGCCGACGAAACCGACCAGCAGTTCGCCGTTCGGCGCCAGTTCGGCGCGCAACGCCGGATCGGCGTGAACCGGCGAGAACCGCTCGATGTCGACGCCGCGCGCCCAGCGGTGCACCCGCGGGATCCCGTGCAGTTTCAGCTGTTCCACCGAATCCGTCGACGGCGCGAGCGTGCGGTCGGCCCGCGAGTGCAGGCGGCGCACCCATCGCCAGGCGGCGCGGGCGGCGATGCCGAAGCCGTACGCGGCGGCGAAACCGGCGATGTCGGTCTGGTACACCGCGACGCACGGCACGCGCAGCCGCCTGGCCGCGGCGAGCCCTCGCGCGCCGACCACGAACGGCGACGCCAGATGCACCACGTCGGGCCCGAAATCGGCGAGCGCGGTGAGCACCGTCCTGGTCGGCACGCCGACCGGGAGGGAGTTCACGCCGGGGAAGTCGAGGGCGGGAATTCGCACGACCGGGGCGCCGAGGTACTCGACGGGGCCCGGCCCCGGGGCGATGATCAGCACGTCGTGCGCGCGGCCGCGGAGGTGTTCCACGACGCGGAGCACGGAGTTGGTCACGCCGTTCACCTGGGGCAGGAAACTTTCGGTGACTATCGCGACTCGCACGCGGATCACTGTCGCATCCGGTTGTGACGGCCACGCCAACAAAAACGGAACAGACGACATGTCATCTCAAGGTCGTGTTCCGTAAACCAGGCTCGGCCACACTAGGCAGGCATGACCCTCCTGTCGTCTAGGCCGCCTCAGCCCGTCGAGCCCGGGCTGGTGTCGAGGGCCCTCGAAGTGGCCGGGCGGCTGGCCAACGACGCGACCGACGTGATCACCGCGACCGCCGGCCGGGGCGCCCAGCCCGATCCGAAGGACTCGCCCTTCGACTGGGTGACCGACACGGACCGGATCCTCGAACGCCACACCCGGCGCGTGCTGACCGCGGAGTTCCCCGGCGTCCCCGTCGTCGGCGGCGAATTCGGCGCCGACCACGGTGCCGACGTCGCCGAGTACCGCTGGGTGGTCGACCCGGTCGACGGCACCGCGAACTACGTCGCCGGGGTGCCGTGGTGCGCGTACAGCCTCGCCCTGATCGACGCTTCGGGGCCGGTGGTGGGCGTGGTCGCGGATCCGTACCGCGCCCAGATCTACGCCGCCGCGCGCGGCCGCGGCGCCCGGGCGAACGGCAAACCGATCAAGCTGACCGATCGGTGCGGTACCGCCGGGGCGATCGTCTGCACGGAACTCACGCGCAAGGGTGTCTGGCCGGGGATGGGCCAGTTCATCGAACGGGCCGCCGCCGCGCACGCCGGGGTCCGGGTGCTCGGCTCGGCGGCGCTGGCGATCGCGCAGGTCGCCCTGGGGCACGCGGCCGCGGCGGTGCTGCACAGCTACCGCGAATGGGACGTCGCCGGCTCGGTCGCGCTGGCCATCGAGGCCGGGGCCGTGGTGCTGGACCGGCACGGCGAGGACACCGCCCTGCCCGTCGACGCGCTCCTGGTGGCTGCCCCCGGGGTGGCGGACGAGGTCCTGGGCTGGTGGCGGGACTCGGTCGGCTGAGTTCCGCCCTCAATCACGCGAGTTCGCCGTCTGATCACGCGTGTCGTCCGTCTGATCACGCGAGTTCGCCGTTTCCGCACGCCGAGCCCGCGTGCCGCATCGGACGACACACGTGATCAGACGGACGACACTCGTGATTGGGCGCGGGACTCACGTGATTGAAGGCGGAACTCGCGTGATCAGGCGGCGGACTCGGCGAGCGAGCGCCGGTAGGCCAGCCGTTGCCGCCGGATCCACCACAGCAGCGGGCCGGCGATCAGCCAGGTGAAGAAGATCATGCTGCCCAGCGGCAGCAGCGTGTTCGCCGCCGAACGGCCGGCCACCCGCGCGAGTTCCGGGTCGCCGACGTCGTACTCGATGTTCACCAGCTGACCGGCGGCCAGTCCCGACGGGTAGAGCACGCCGTTGGCCGGGCTGTGCATGATGCCGTCGGGGGTGGCGTAGTTGATGATCGTGCGGTCGAACGTCACCGACTCGACCTGGGCCGTGGCCTGCCCGAGTTCCGCCTCGATCGAGTTGTCGTTGCGGATGGCGGCGAACAGCAGCGAGACACCGAGCACGGTGACGAGTGAGGCGACAACGAGGGCGGCATACCACCCGATGCGCCTCACCCGCTCCGTCTTGGCCGTCACGCCGCGAGCGTATCGCTACCCGTCAGTGGGCGTGTCGCTCGGCGAGGAATTCGTGCGTCGCCTTGATCTGCGGGTAGGACTTCGGTGCGACCGGGGCCACAGCGGCCCGCTGAGCCGCGGCAGGAACACCGTTCGGGCCCACCGCGGGCTTGCCCTTGGTGTACAGCCACGTCTGGAACAGGTCGTACAGCGGCTTGCCCGAGATCTTCTCCGCCAGCGCGATGAACTCCGGGATCACCGCCGGCTTGGCCTTCTTCACCTGCTGCCAGGTCTGCAGGATCCGGAAGAACGTCTCGTCGCCCACGGCCTTGCGCAACGCGTGCACGGCGAGCGCGCCGCGGTCGTAGACGGCCGCGTCGAACTGGTTCTCCGCACCCGGGTCGGCGGGCAGGACCTGCCAGAACGGGTCCTCGGCCGGCACCGAGTCGTAGATGTACTGCGCGAGTTCGTCCGCCGTGCCCTCGCCGGTCTCCTCCGACCACAGGAACTCGCCGTAGGACGCGAAGCCCTCGTTCAGCCAGATGTCGCTCCACTTGCCGAGCGTGACGCTGTCACCGAACCACTGGTGCGCCTGCTCGTGCGCGACGACCGAGGTGTTGGAGCCGGACCGGAACGCCCGGGCGCCATAGACCGGCCGCGTCTGGTTCTCCAGCGCGAAGGTGATGCCGGTGGTGACGACACCGCCCTGCGCCTCGAACGGGTAGGGCCCGAACTTCGAGGCGAGGAATTCGGTGATCTCCGGCGTCCGCTCGACGCTGGCCTTGGCCGCGCCGAGCGACTCACCGAGGTCGGCGCCGTACGCGGTGATGAACGGCTGACCGTCCGGAGTGGTCTGCTGGTTCACCTCGAACTTGCCGACCTCCAGCGACGTGAGGTACGTCGCCTGCGGTTTGGTGCTGCGCCAGTTCCAGCGCGTCCACCCGGGCCGCTGCACCGTCTTGCGCACGAGCGTGCCGTTCGACAGCGCCGCGACGTCGTTCGGGACCTCGACCGAGATGTCGTAGGTGGCCAGGTCGGTCGGGTGGTCGTTGGACGGGAACCACCAGGCCGCGCTCTGCGGCTCGTCGACGGCGAGCGCGCCGTCCGGGGTCTTCTTCCAGGCGGTGAAGCCGTCGATCTTCACCTTCGAAGGCGTGTCGGCGTAGGCCACGACGACGGTCGCCGTCTGGCCCTTCTTCAGCGGCGCCGACGGCGTGACGGTCAGCTCACCGGTGCCGTCGGTCGACGTCGCGAACTTCGCGGGCCGGTTGTTCACGCGGACGCTCGACACCTTCAGACCGAAGTCCAGGTTGAACGCCGAAAGGTCCTGCGTCGCGGTGAGCAGGATCGTCGTGGCCCCGGACAGCAGGTCGGTCGCGGGCTGATAGGTCAGCCGCAGGTCGTAGTGACCGACGTCGTAGCCGCCGTTGCCGGCGTGCGGGTAGTACGGGTCGCCGATGCCGATCGAGCCGGGCGCGGGTGCGGCGGCCGCGCTGCCGGCGAGCAGCACCGAGACGACGCCCGCGGTCAATCCGGCGAAGCCGGCGCGAGTCTTCAAGCGCATTGCGAATCCTCCCAGGATTTGTCAGCGCGCTCGAACGTAGCCAGCCGATCATGCTCCAGACACGTCCAAAGGAGGGGTTCCTAACCCCTGGACTGAGATCAAAATCGGCTAGACAGCCCGCACCGCGGAGGAAACCGCCGTACGGAGGCGCGCGTGCAGCTCGCGGTGGCGCGTTCGGTCCACCCGGACCTCCACCACCCGCAGCCCCGGCGCGGGCTTGAGCGCCTCGCGGAACTCGGCCAGCGTCTCGGCGACGACATGCGGCACGCGGTAACCGGCGCACAGCGCGCCCAGATCGGCTCCGTGCGGCGTCCCGAAGACGCGCTCGAAGCTGGCGTCGTGCTCCGGCGCACCCTGCTCCAGCAGGGAGAAGATGCCGCCGCCGTCGTCGTTGAGCACCACGATCGTCAGGTCGGGACGCTGTTCGGCGGGCCCGGTCAGCAGGCCGCTCGCGTCGTGCAGGAACGTCAGGTCGCCGAGCAGGGCGTACGAATGTCCCCTGTGGACGGTCGCGGCGCCGATCGCGGTCGAGACCATGCCGTCGATCCCGGCGACGCCGCGGTTGCGGTGCACGAGGACGTCGGGCCGCAGCCGTCCGGCGAGCGCGACGTCCCGCGTCGGGTTGGACGAGCCGACGACCAGCAGCGATCCTTCCGGGACCGCGTCGACGAGTTCAGTGGCCAGGCGCAGCCCGCTCGGCCATGGCTCCGCGGCCAGTGCCTCGGCCACCGCGGCCGACGCCGCCCTGTCCGCGCGCTGCCAGCTCGCGAGCCATTCCGGGTCGGCCGGTTTGGACGGCTCGTCGAACCATTGGCCGACCTGGCGGACGTTGTGCGCGGGCGCGGGCCAGTCCGAATCGGGCCGGACCAGCAGCACCTCGACGTCGGGATCGGACAGCACCCGCTGGACCTGCCGGAACACCGTCGGACGCCCGATGCACAGGACCTGTTCGGGTTTGTGCCGCGAGATGAACTCCTCGACACCGAGCAGCCACGCGCCGGACGAGATCGCCGTCGCGCCGGCCATCCCGATGCCGCCGGTCTCGGAGACGACCGGCCAGCCGTGCAGTTCGGCCCATTCACTGGCCGCCTGCACACCGGTGTCGCACGCGATGACCAGGCCGGACCTGGCCGAGGGCACCACGAACGAGGGAAGCGCGCCGAAGTCGGGAAGCTCGGTCCAGCGAGCACCGTCGGGACGACCTTCGAGTGACTCGTACCACTCGCCGTCATCGTCGATATCAGGGACCAGCGGCTCGCGGAACGGGATGTTGAGGTGCACGGGACCGCAGCGCCATTCGCCGTACGCGGCGTTCCAGGCGCGGCAGATCTGGCCGCGCCAGTACGAGTTCTGCCCGGCACGGCGTTCGGCGACGGCGAGCTCGTCGAAGTAGCGGATGGCGTTGCCGTAGAGCTGGTGCTGGTCGATGACCTGGCTCGCGCCGGCGGCCCGCATCTCGGGCGGCCGGTCGGCGGTCAGCACGATCAACGGGACTCCCGCGCGATCGGCCTCCAGCACGGCGGGGTGGAAGTTCGCGGCCGCGGTGCCCGACGTGCACAGCACGGCGACCGGGCGGCCGGTGCGCGCGGCGATGCCGAGGGCGAGGAAGGCGGCGCCGCGTTCGTCGATGCGGACGTGCAACTGGAGGCGCCCGGCGGCGGCCGCGTCGTACAGCGCGATCGACAGCGGGGCGTTGCGTGAGCCCGGGCACAGGACGACGTGGGACACGGTGTTGCGGACGAGTTCGTCGACGATGACCCTGGCCTGCGCGGTGGAAGGATTCACCGGCAGACCTCGGGTTTCACACTACGACTCACGGCCACACGTCCTATTCTCCCAAACGTGGATGACGCCCAGGTTTCCGAGCTGTTCGACCCCGCCTTGTGGACCGAGGTCGAAGGTTTCGACTTCACCGACATCACCTATCACCGCTCCTCTGAGAGCCGCTCAGGCAAACGTGTCGTACGTGTCGCGTTCGACCGTCCCGAGGTCCGCAACGCCTTCCGCCCGCACACCGTCGACGAGCTGTACCGCGCGCTCGACCACGCGCGGATGAGCTCGGACGTCGGCTGCGTCCTGCTCACCGGCAACGGCCCGTCGCCGAAGGACGGCGGCTGGGCGTTCTGCTCCGGCGGTGACCAGCGTATTCGCGGACGCTCCGGGTATCAGTACGCGGACGGGGAGACCTCCGACACGATCGATCCGGCCAGGGCCGGACGGCTGCACATTCTCGAGGTCCAACGGCTGATCAGGTTCATGCCGAAGGTGGTCATCGCCGTGGTCCCGGGGTGGGCGGCGGGCGGCGGGCATTCGCTGCACGTGGTGTGCGACCTCACGCTGGCTTCGGCCGAGCACGCGCGGTTCAAGCAGACCGACGCCGACGTCGGCTCCTTCGACGGCGGCTACGGCTCGGCGTATCTGGCCAAGCAGGTCGGGCAGAAGTTCGCGCGGGAGATCTTCTTCCTCGGGCGCGAGTACACGGCCGAGCAGATGCAGGCGATGGGCGCGGTCAACTCCGCCGTCCCGCACGCGAAGCTCGAGGCCGAGGCGCTGGACTGGGCGTGGGCGATCAACGGCAAGTCACCGACGGCGCAGCGGATGCTCAAGTACGCGTTCAACCTCACCGACGACGGCCTGGTCGGCCAGCAGCTCTTCGCCGGCGAAACGACGCGGCTCGCGTACATGCAGGACGAGGCCGTCGAAGGCCGCGACTCCTTCCTGGAGAAGCGCTCCCCCGACTGGTCGGCGTTCCCGTACTACTACTGACCTGCGTTTAGCGGGCTGAACGCGATCCGGGGGCGGACGTAGGGTGGCGGGATGCGTGCGGTGGAGGTGGACGGGAGTCCGGAGTCGGTCGTCGAGCTGACCGCGGCACTGGCCGGGGCGCTCGACGGCGGCTCGCCCGTCCTCCCCTACTCGTCCGAGGCCCTGCGGGACGCGATGGAGCCGGCCCGCCCGGCCGAGCCGGGGACGGCGGCGATCATCGCCACCTCCGGGTCGACCGGCGAACCCAAGGGCGTGCTGCTGTCGGCGTCGGCGCTGACCGCGTCGGCTCACGCCACCCACAGGAGGCTCGGCGGGCCGGGGCACTGGTTGCTCGCGACCCCGGCGCAGTATGTCGGCGGCCTGCAGGTGCTGGTCCGCTCGCTCCTGGCCGGGACGACACCGGCCGTCCTGCACGCCGCCGGTTTCCGGCCGGACGACTTCGCCGAAGCCGCCGCGCCGCTGCTGTCACTGGACGCCCCGCGCTACACCGCGCTCGTGCCGACTCAGCTCGGGCGGTTGCTCGACGCGGGCGGCCCGGGTCTCGCGGCCGCCCGCGCTTTCGACGCGATCATCGTCGGCGCCGCGGCGACCACCGCCGAGCTCCGCGAGCGCGCGGCCGAAGCGGGCGTGAAGATCGTGCCCGCGTACGGCATGAGCGAGACCGCGAGCGGCTGCGTCTACGACGGCGTACCGCTGGACGGAGTACACGTCGAACTCGAGGACGAGCGGGTCTGTATCACGGGTGACGTCCTCGCGCACGGCTACCGGCTGCGACCCGACCTGACCGCGGAGGCCTTCGAGGGCGGGCGGTTCCGTACCTCCGACCGCGGCCGGTGGACGGCCGACGGGCGGTTGGAGATCCTCGGGCGGATCGACGACATGATCAACACCGGCGGGGTGAAGGTGGCCGCCGCGGCCGTCGAGCGGATCTTGACCGCACAGCCCGGAATCCGGGACGCGTGCGTGGTCGGAGTACCCGACCCGGAGTGGGGCGAGGCCGTCGTCGCGCTCGTCGTCGGCGCTGGTTGCGACGTCGAATCGCTGCGTGCCGCGTGCCGTGAAGAGGCCGGTGCGGCGGCCGCTCCGAAGCGGGTCGAATTCGCCGAAGAACTCCCTCTGCGGGGCCCCGGGAAGGTCGACAGGGCGGCCGTCAGGAATCTCCTACGAAGGTCGTGAATTCCCCACCGATTACCGGGACGTTGTTGACACGATCATTACCCGCGGGTTTACGTCTACATATGACGCGCTGGACACGCACAGTATTGGCCTGCACCGCCGTCACGATGGGACTGGTCGCTTTGGCCGGGCCCGCGCTGGCGGACGAACCGGAGACCGCCGTTCCGAACAGCGGCACACTCACCTGGACCCTGGAAGACACGATCGACGACCTGAAGTAGGGCGGTTCGTCACCTGCTCGCGATGGCCGGGCAGGTGACGAGCCCCGCATACCGGCCGGTAGTGGCCAGGGCCAGAATGGCGGCATGGCGACTGCTGGTGAATGGATCGAAGGGGCGCGCCCGCGGACGCTGCCCAACGCGGTGGCGCCGGTGGTCGCCGGAGTCGGCGCGGCGATCGCGCTCGACGGCTTCTCCTGGCCGCGCTCGATTCTCGCGTTGCTCGTTGCGCTTTCGCTGATCGTCGGCGTCAACTACGCCAACGACTACTCCGACGGCATCCGCGGCACCGACGAGAACCGCGTCGGTCCGCTGCGGCTGGTCGGCTCCGGGGTCGCGAAGCCGAAGGCCGTCCTCGTGGCCGCTCTCGTCGCACTCGGGCTCGCCGGAGTCCTGGGGCTCGTGCTCGTCGCGATCAGCGGACTGTGGTGGCTGCTGGCGATGGGCGCGGTCTGCATCCTGGGTGCCTGGTTCTACACCGGCGGCAAGAAGCCTTACGGCTACTACGGTTTCGGCGAGATCGCGGTCTTCGTCTTCTTCGGGCTGGCCGGCGTACTGGGCACTGTGTACGTCCAAGCCGGACAGTTGAGCTGGACCGCGCTCGGCTGCGCGGTCGCCGTCGGCTCGTTCTCGACCGGTGTGCTGACCGCCAACAACCTCCGCGACATCCCGACCGACATCGAGTCCGGCAAGCGCACCCTCGCCACCCGGCTCGGTGATGGCGGCACGCGGCGGCTTTACCTGGTGCTCGTCGCCGTCCCGTATGTCGTGAGCGTGCTGCTCGCCTTCGTGACGCCGTGGGCGCTGCTCGGCCTGCTGACCGCGCCGTTGCTGCTGAAGTCGGTCAAGGCCGTCGGCGGCGGCGCGCAGGGGCGGGCGCTGATCCCGGCGCTGCGGGACACCGGGTTCGCGATGCTGGGGTGGGCGGTGCTGACCGCGGTCGCGCTGGCGCTGTGATCCTGGCGCCCTGAGGCGTCACCGGACCTTTGATGCGCGTCTGTGTGGATTTCGGGTCGTTGGATGACCCGAAATCCACACAGTGGGCGCGAAAGGTCCGGTCACGCAGCTTCCGCGCCGCGTTCGGTCACTGGGGATGAACGGGCCGTTCATACCTTGAGTTTTTCGCTTCGAGGCACTATCTGTTGTGGTCCAGGAACGGTGCGGTCACCACATGTAGCCCACGTGGTAGCAAAGGTCCCTTGCTCCCTTTGGTGATCCGGCGCCACCTGAGGTAGACCGCCCACCCCGCGTTGCGAAAGTGGCTTTCGCAACGCCCCGACAAGCCGCCCCCGACCGAGCCCCTCAGGCTTCCGGAGCGAGCTTCCCGCTCGCCAGGAACTCCCGGTACTTCTCCAGATAAGGCGCGATGTCGATGTTCTTCTGCGCCAGCCAAGCGTCGTCGTAGTACGTGTTCGCGTACCGCTCGCCGCCGTCGCACAGCAGCGTGACGACACTGCCCGCCTGCCCCTCCGACACCATCCGCGAGATCAGCGTGAACGCGCCGAAAAGGTTCGTCCCGGTCGAGCCGCCCGCCCAGTGCCCGGTCCGCTCGCGCAGCACGCGGATGGCCGCCAGCGAAGCGGCGTCCGGCACCTGAAGCATCTCGTCGATCACACCGGGTACGAACGACGGCTCGACACGCGGCCGGCCGATGCCCTCGATCCGCGACGGCATGCCGGTGCTGTAGTCGAGCGCCCCGGTCTGCCAAGCGCCGAAGAACGACGAGTTCTCCGGGTCGACGACGGCGATCTTCGTGGTGTGCCGCTTGTAGCGCACGTAGCGGCCGAAGGTGGCGCTCGTGCCGCCGGTCCCGGCGCCGACGACGATCCACGTCGGCACGGGGTGCCGCTCGGACTGCATCTGCGCGTACACGGATTCGGCGATGTTGTTGTTCCCACGCCAGTCCGTCGCGCGCTCGGCGTAGGTGAACTGGTCGAGGTAGTGCCCGTTGCACTCCGAGGCGAGCCGCTCGGCCTCCGGGTACATGTCCGGCGCGCGGTCGACGAAGTGGCATTCGCCTCCGTAGAACTCGATGAGCGCGATCTTCTCCGGCGACGTGCTGCGCGGCACCACGGTGATGAACCGCAGCCCCAGCATCCGCGCGAAGTACGCCTCCGAGACCGCCGTCGAGCCACTGGACGCCTCGACGAGCACGGTGTCCTGCCCGATCTGGCCGTTCACCAGGCCGTACAGGAACAGCGAACGCGCGAGCCGGTGCTTGAGCGAGCCGGTCGGGTGGACGGACTCGTCCTTCAGGTAAAGATCGATGCCCCACTCGGCGGGGAGCGGGAAGACGTGCAGATGCGTGTCGGCGCTGCGGTTCGCGTCGGCCTCGATGATGCGGACGGCTTCACGGACCCAGCTCCGGCTGTGCAGACGGCTCACGCTGCACCGTCCGCTCGGTCGCCGCGCAGCTGGGAGCGCAGTTCGGCACGGGCGCGAGCGCGCTTTTCGTTGCGGCGGGCGAGTCCGGCGGTCACGCGCGCGTTCAGCGGGCGGAACAGCAGCAGACCGAGCGGCAGCCCCACGACCAGGCCGATCAGCAACGCGACCAGCAGCGGGACGTTGACCAGCAGCAAGCCCCCCGCGATGACCCCGACCAGGACGAACCTGGCCAGCACGTACAGCGTCAGGTCACGGGGCAGGTGATTATCGCTCACATCAACGCAGGCTACGCGTTGCCGTTGCGGCCCTCGTCCAGGCCCGCGTTGTTGGGCCGCCCTTCGAAGCGGGTGGAGAGCACGACGGTGGTGTTCGTCCGGCCGACGCCGGGGATCCGCCGCAGCCTCCCGAGGGTCTTCTCCAGATCGTCGACGGTCGCCACCCGCACCTTGACGACGAAGGCCTCGTCACCCGCGACGGCGTAGCAGCTTTCGACCTCGTCGAGGGCCCCGAGCGCCTCCGCGACGTCGTCTTCGGTCGCGGTGTCGGTGGGGTGGATGCCGACCAGCGCCGTCACCCCGAGTCCGACCGTGTTGGGGTCGACCATGGCGTGGTAGCCGGTGATCACGCCGGCGGCCTCGAGTTTGCCGACCCGCTCGTGCACTGATGAAGCCGAGAGCCCGACAGACCGGCCGAGGTCGGCGTAGGTAGCCCGCCCGTTCTCCCGCAATGCCGCGATGATCTTCCGATCCACCTGGTCCACCGCTACACCTTAGGTGCCACGGCCCGATTCGCGAGATCAGGGCGCGTTTTCATACATCCGTGACAAGACCGGGGTCCCCGCGCACGCATGTCGTGGTTGTCGGTTTTGACCTTTAAGGGCTCTTTACCTATGGACAACCGTTCGAGTACCTGACGGGTGAGATGCAACGATTGCCGTGTTGGCTACCCGGCACGACGGGCATCGGACCCGCCTCCGGTTTAGCACCGAAACCGTGAAGGAGGCGGAAAATGACCGCGACCATGGGCGGAAGGTTGCTCACCCCCGGTGAAGTGGCGGCCCTGTTCCGGGTCGACCCCAAGACCGTGACCCGCTGGGCGACCGCGGGCCGGATCGGCTCGATCCGCACTCCCGGCGGGCACCGCCGGTTCCGCGAGGCCGAGGTGAACGAGCTCCTCGCCGAGCTGACCACCGACGCCAGCGAGCCCGCTCGCAAGGTCTGACCAGGCATTTCCCCTAAAAAGGACTCCAGTGACGAAGGGCTCGTAACCGCCCTTCGTCACATTGGGGTATCCATGAGTCCCCCCGCGCGCGGCAAAGAGGCTAGCCTCGTGGGACTGAGCAACGTCCTCCACGCGGAAAGGGACCGAGCATGATCTATCTGCTCGCGGCCATCGGAGCGCTCACCGTCGCCGTGGTGTTGTGGCGCGCGTTCGGGATCGAGCGTGTCGGGGTGCCCTCGTCGCGACCGACCTTGGCCCCGGATGACGACCCCGACTTCCTGCGCAAGCTCGGTGAGCAGCAGCGCAAAGGTAAAGACGAGGACAAAGATTAGGGCTGGATCGGCTGATACTGCTGACCGCCGAAGCCGTCCGCGACGGTGGCCGCCAGTTCCAGCAGCGCCAGCCGGGTGTCCTCGTCGAGCCGGTCCAGTTCGATCTCGGCGCCCTCTTCCAGGTGCGGGTCGAACGGGATGCGGCATACCGAACGGACACGCGCGCCGAAGTGCGCGGAGAGCTTGTCGAGATCGACCGAGCCACCCTTCGGCCGCACCGAGTTGATCACGGCGACGGACCGTTTGACCAGGTCGCCGTAGCCGTGCGCCTCCAGCCAGTCGAGGGTGGCCGACGCACTGCGCGCCCCGTCGACGGAGCCTGACGAGACCACCACCAGCGCGTCCGCGACGTCCAGGACGCCCTTCATCGCCGAGTGCATCAAACCGGTCCCGCAGTCGGTGAGCACGATGTTGTAGAAGTGCTCCAGCAGGTTGACCGTGCGCCGGTAGTCGTCCTCGGAGAACGCTTCCGAGACCGCCGGATCCTGCTCGCTGGCGAGGATCTCCAGCCTGCTCCCGCCCTGCGAGGTGTACGAACGGACGTCGCTGTACCTGGTGATCTTGTCCGCGTCCCGCAGCAGATGCCGCACGGTCGCGGTGGTCTCGATCGGGATCTTCTGCGACAGCGTCCCGCGGTCCGGGTTCGCGTCGACGGCGACCACCCGGTCACCGCGCAGCGACGCGAACGTCGAGCCCAGCGTGGTCGTCGTGGTGGTCTTGCCGACGCCACCCTTGAGGCTCAGCATCGCGATCTTGTAGCACCCGCGCAGCGGCTGGTTGATCTGCGCGATCAGCTCGCGTTTGCGCCTGTCCTTGGGGCTCTCCCCCGGATTGACGAGCTTGCCGGTGCCGACGTAAAGCGCCTTGCGCCAGCCCGACTGCGGCTTGCGCTTCTGCGGCTTCACCAGGCTCGCGGTGGCGAGTTCGTCCGGGAGCGCGTGCCTGCCCTGCGGCTGCGGAAGCCCCGGCACCGCCTGCTGTTGCTGTGGCGGCGGCGCGTACTGCTGCTGCGGCGGGTACTGGGCGGCCTGCTGCGGCGGCGCCTGCTGAGGCTGAGGCTGCAGCGGAGGCAGGTTCTGGTCGTAGGGCTGCTGGTACTGCTGCCCTTGCGAAGGCTGCGGCAGCGGAGGAGCGGGCTGCTGCTGCGGATACTGACCCTGCTGCGGGTATTGAGGCTGGACGACCTGGGTCGGCTCGGCCTCGAAACCACTCGCGGCCGGATGCGGCGCCGAGTCCGTCCTGTCCTCGGAGAACAACTCCGAGGGCTGGGCGCTCTCGGTCGGTTCGGGGTGGCCAGGAGCCGATTCTTCGCTGGGTCCGGTCACCGCTGAATTCCTCCTCCGCGCACGTCTTCCCCCATTACCTCAGTATTGACGGTAGCCGGGTCGCGCGCAGCGGCGACGGTCAGCCCCCGGCGTAGGAGTGCAGGCCCGACGTCACCAGGTTCACGAAGAACATGTTGAAGATCGTCGCGGAGAAACCGACGATGTTGATGATCGCGGCCCGCTTCCCGCGCCAGCCCGCGGTGGCCCGGGAGTGGAGGTACGCCGCGTAGACGACCCACGCCACGAACGCGACGGTCTCCTTGGGGTCCCAGCCCCAGAACCGGCCCCACGCCGCCTCGGCCCACACCGCGCCGCACAGCACGCCGAAGGTGAAGATCGGGAAGGCGAAGATGGTGGTGCGGTAGGCGATGCGGTCGAGCACGTCCGCCGAGGGCAGCTTCGGGGCGAACTTGGCGAACTTCGCGGGGTTGTCGTCGTGCGCGGCGCGGAAGAGGTAAAGGACACTCGCGACACCGGGCACCAGGAAGACCCCGGAGCCGATGATCGCCGCGGAGACGTGGATGACCAGCCAGTACGACTGGAGCGCGGGCTGCACCGGCGCGGCCGTCGTGTACAGCATCGTGCCGTTGACGAACATCAGGATCACGACCGGCAGGAGCAGGAAGCCGGTGAGGTGGCGGACCGGGAACTTCCGCATGATGACGAGCCAGGTCACGACGGCGATGAAGGTCGTGGCCATGCCGTATTCGTAGAGATTGCCCCACGGCGCGCGGTGCACGGCGAACCCGCGCAGCACGATCGCGGCCAGGTGCAGCAGCGCGGCCAGCACCAGCAGCGCGGCGCCCATGCGGCCGATGCGCTCGGGGCGGCCGACCTCGCGCGGCGTCTCGACGGGCGTTCCGTAAGCAGGAGGCGGACCGCCGGCACCGACCAGCTCGCGGGCCTTCTGCTTGCTGCGTTCGGCCGCGAGCCTGCCCTTCGCGCCGAAGCCCTGCTCGACGAGGGCGAACATCAGCGCGAGGACGTAGATCGCCGCCGCGGTGGTGTAGGAGTAGTCGCTGTACTGGGACAGCGTCTCGTTGATCGGCATGACCTCTAGTTGCCTCTCTGCCCCTGGACCAGCTTGTCGCTGATCCGCTGGAACTCTTCGCCGTAGCCCGCCTGATCGGTGCGCGCCAGCCCGGCGACCTCGATCACGGTACCCGTCTCACCTTCACGCGCCGGGGTCACCCGCACCCACACCCGGCGCCGTTTGACCAGCAGCGATCCCGCCAGCCCGATCAGCATCGCGACCGCGCAGACGAGCACCCAGCCCTGCACGGGGTCGTGCGAGACCTGGATGGCGACCCACTCCTGGACACCGTCGAAGCGGACCTTCGTGCCGTCGTCCAGCACGGTCTCCTGGCCCTGGTCCAGGTTCTGCCGGGTGAGCTTCTTGAGCCTGCCGTCCGCGACGAGCGACTGGTCGATCTGGAAGATCGACTGCCCGCGGCCTGCGTCGAGGCCGAGGTCGCCGCGGTAGATGTCGACGGCCACCGCCGGCTTGTTCGCCTCGGGCCGCGACGACGTCAGCACGTTGCCGTGCAGGAACGCGGTCGGGGCGAGCAGGCCGGTGATCGCGAGCTGACGGGTGCGGCGTTCGATCGGGTCGGCGATGCCCGGCTGGTCGATCTTCGTCGCGCCTTCGGAGAGCTTCGTCGGCTCGTCGGCGGGACGCCACGGCGTGATGTTGGTGCGCACGGTGCCGTCGGGGAAGGTCACCGTGAACTTCGGGGAGTAGCCGAAGTTCAGCAGGTAGACGCGGTCGCCCGCGGTGCGCAGCGGCGAGTTGACCTCGAGCCCGTACGGCTTCCACGCGCCGGTCTGCAGATCCTCGCCGGACTGGTACTCCATGTTGGAGTGGTAGTAGTTCGCCTGCCCGTTCTCGGTGTAGCGCGCCTCGAAGTCCTTCAAGCGGATGCAGAACGCGTTGAGATCGGTGCCGTCGACGCGCAGCCCGGCGTTGAAGGTGTCGTAACCGAGGATGCCGGAGTTGCACCACGGGCTGCCGTCGGCCTGGACGATGACCTGGCCTTCGTAGCCGAACATCTTGCCCAGTGCGAAGAAGACGATCAGGCCGAGCATGCCGAAGTGGAAGACGAGGTTGCCGGTCTCGCGGAGGTACCCGCGTTCGGCGGAGATGCTTCGGCTTCCGTCGGCCTCTTCGCGTTCGACGCGGCGCCAGCCTTTGAGAAGCGTGTGCGTGTCCGTCATGACCGTCTCGGGGGTCCGGTCGGTCGTGCTGGACACGTGATGCGGCATCCGCGAGAGCTTGCGCGGCGTGAGCACGGGCTTCGCGCGCATCGCCTTCGCGTACTCGAAGCTGCGCGGCGCGAGGCAGCCGATGAGCGAGACCATCAGCAGGATGTAGATCGCCGAGAACCAGACGCTGCCGTAGACCTCGAAGAACTGGGTGCGGTCGAGCAGTTCGCCCCACCAGCCGTGCGCGGCGATGTATTCGTCGGTCTTGGCGACGTTGAGGTTCCGTTGCGGCAGCAGGGCGCCGGGCATCGCGGCGAGCGCGAGCAGGAACAGCAGCACCAGCGCGGTGCGCATCGACGTCAGGCCGCGCCAGGTGTTGCGCAGGAAACCGAGGACGCGCTTGAGCGGGGTCTGACGGTATTCGGTGGTGGTCACAAGGGCAGCCTGATGTCGGTCACGAGGGTGTTCCTGATCCAGCCGGTCATGTCGCCCCACAGCCCGGTCACCAGCAGGACGCCGACGACCAGCAGCAGGACGCCGCCGAAGACCTGCACCTGACGGCCGTGGCGGCGAAGCCAATCGGTGGCGCGGACGGCCCAGCGGGCACCGAACGCGATGAGGAGGAACGGCAGGCCGAGGCCGAGGCAGTAGACCAGGATCAGCACGTAGCCGCGCGCCGCCGCGCCGCCGGTGGCGCTGGCCATGGACATGACCGCGGACAGCGTCGGCCCGATGCACGGCGTCCAGCCGAGCCCGAACACCGCGCCGAGCACCGGCGCGCCCCACAGTCCGCCGCGCGGCACGTGGTGCGAGCGGAACTCGCGCTGCAGCCCCGGGATCCAGCCGAGGAAGACCAGCGCCATCGCGATCGTCAGCACGCCGCCGAGGCGCTGGATGAGGTCCATGTTGAGCTGGACGACGTCGGCGATCCACACCAGCGTCCCCAGCGTCACCACGAAGACGACGGTGAACCCGAGCACGAACAGCGCCGCCGCGCCGACGACGGCGTAACGGCCCTTCTTGCGCTCCTCGTCGGCGCTGACCGCGGGGGCGTCCGCGCCGACCAGCGCCGCCAGGTACGCGAGATACCCGGGCACCAGCGGCACGACGCAAGGCGACGCGAAGGAGATCGTCCCGGCCAGCAGCGCCACACCCGCCGCGAGCAGCAGCGGCCCGGAGAGGGCCAGCTCGGTAACGGAGTTCACGCAAAGGAGCGTAGGGAGTGTGGTCGGAGTGAAAACGCCGGGGCTGGCCCAACGGGACCTACGTCGCACCCGGTCAGGACCTTGGTCCCGCCCCCTTCACGCGCGTTTCGTCCTCTGAATGCGGTCGTTGCACGCGCAAGGAACGCATTCAGAGGACGAAACGCGGGAGGGGGTCAGGCTGGTTCGGCGGCCAGGCGCTGGACGACGGGCAGCAGGTCCGAGGCCAGCAGGTCCCGCAGGAAGACGGCCGCGACGCGGTGCTGTTTGTCCAGCACGATCGTCGACGGGATGATGTTGCGCGGGTAGCCCGAGAGCTGCAGCAGCGTCCGCCCGGACGGGTCGTAGATCGACGGGTACGTCAGCTTCCTGTCCCGCATGAAGTCCTGCGCGGGGGCCCGGTCGTTGTCCCGCAGGTCGATGCCGACCACCTGGACGCCCGACGACTTCGTCTGCTCGTAGACCTTCTGCATCTCCGGCGCCTCGACCCGGCACGGCCCGCACCACTGGCCCCACAGGTTCAGCACGATGACCTTGCCGGGGAAGTCCGCGATCGAAAGCTGCTTGCCCTCGTTCATCAGGTCGTCGCCGGACAGCGTCGGCGACGGCTGGCGGTCCGCGACGTCGTAGGTGATGTCGACCTTCCCGCCCGGCGAAACGAAGTTGAACGAGCCGCCGGTGACGACGGCGTCCTTGCCGGTGGTGCAGCCGGTGACGACGAGCATCAACACCGCCAGGGCCGCCAGCGCACGCTTCATGCCCCGGTCACCTTCGGGTCGGTCGTGCCGGCGGGCTCGCTGTAGACGATCCGCACGAGTTCCTCGCCCTCGAAGACCAGGCTGGTCAACGACGCGAGCGAACACTGCCGGTTGCGCGGGTCGTGCCAGAGCCGCTTCGCCTCCAGGAACCGCCGCACGGTCCAGATCGGCAGCTGATGGGAGACGCACAGCGCCTCGTGGCCCTCGGCCGCCCGCCGCGCGCGGTGGATCGCGCCGAGCATGCGGTGCGCGATCTCGACGTACGGCTCACCCCAGGACGGCCGGAACGGATTGACCAGCTTCGGCCAGTGCTTCGGCTCGCGAAGCGCGCCATCGCCGACCGCGACCCGCTCGCCCTCGAACTGGTTGTCCGCCTCGATGAGCCGCTCGTCGGTCTCCACGTCGAGCCGGTGCGCGGCCGCGATCGGCGCGGCGGTCTCCTGCGCGCGCTGAAGCGGCGAAGCGACGACGTGCGTGATGTCGTGCGTCGCGACGGCTTCGGCGACCGTCAGCGCCTGGCGCTGCCCGCGATCGGAGAGCTTGAAGCCGGGCAGGCGGCCGTACAGGATCTTGTCCGGGTTGTGCACCTCGCCGTGGCGAAGCAGGTGCACGATCGTCGTCGCGCTCACTCCTGGACCGCCTCGGCGGCGGCGCGGGCGGCCACACGAAGCGCGGACTCGATGATCTCGAACTCGGCGTCGCCCATGGCCGCGTTGACGAACCAAGCCTCGTACGCGCTCGGCGGCGCGTACACGCCGTTGTCCAGCAGCGCGTGGAAGAACGCCGGGAACCGCCAGGTCTCCGAAGCCTGCGCGCCCGGGTAGTTCGTCACCGGGTTCTCGCTGAAGAACACGCTGACGAGGTTGCCCGCGTACTGCACGGTGTGCGTGACGCCCGCCTGGGTCAGCGACCGGTCGAACAGTTCGCCGAGCCGCTTCGCGTTGGCGTCGAGCGCCGCGTACACGGCGTCGTCGGCCGCGCGCAGCGTCGCGAGCCCGGTGGCGACGGCGACGGGGTTCCCGGACAGCGTTCCCGCCTGGTACACCGGCCCGCCCGGGGCCAGCTTCGCCATCACGTCGGCGCGGCCGCCGAAGGCCGCGGCGGGCAATCCGCCGGACATCACCTTGCCGAAGGTGTACAGGTCGCCGGCGACACCGTCGAGGCCGAACCAGCCCGCCTTCGAAACGCGGAACCCGGTCATCACCTCATCCATGATCAGCAGCGCGCCGTGCTCGTGCGCGATCTCCTTGAGCCCGGCGTTGAAGCCGTCGATCGGCGCGACGGCGCCCATGTTGCCCGCGGCGGCTTCGGTGATGATCGCGGCGATCGCGTCCGGATTGTCCACAAAGGACTTCCGGACCGCGTCGAGGTCGTTGTAGGGCAAGACGATCGTGTCGGCCGCCTGCGCGCCGGTGACACCGGGCGAGGTCGGGAGGCCGAGGGTCGCGACACCGGAGCCCGCTTCGGCGAGCAGCGCGTCGACGTGACCGTGGTAGCAGCCCGCGAACTTGATGATCTTCGGCCTGCCGGTGAATCCCCTGGCCAGCCGGATCGCGCTCATCGTCGCCTCGGTGCCGGAGTTGACCAGGCGCACGCGCTCCACCGGCTCGACGCGGGCGATGATCTCCTCGGCGAGCTCGACCTCGCCGCGCGTCGGGGTGCCGAACGACAGCCCGTCGACAGCGGCTTCGCGCGCGGCGGCGACGACGTCCGGATGCGCGTGCCCGAGGATCATCGGCCCCCACGAGGAGACGAGATCGACATAGCGGGCGCCGTCCGCGTCCCAGAGATACGGTCCCTCGCCGCGCACCATGAACCGCGGGGTGCCGCCGACGGAGTTGAAGGCCCGCACCGGGGAGTTCACCCCGCCCGGGATCGCGGCCTTCGCTCGTTCGAACCATGCCTTGGACTGATCGACTCCGGTAGTCACTTCCCCAGTCTCGCAAATCCCCGATGACACCCGCCGCCAGGTCGTGTCTGTTCCGGGCATGGCGTGACCAGGCCCACTAGGGTGGGAAGTACTCGGCGTCGAAACCCTCGCGGAGGAATCCACGTGTCCACGGTGCCGTCACCACCGACCCACCACCGTCGCCTGCGCTGGCAGGCCTTGGCCGGATTCATCGCCATGTCGGCGATCGTCGGCGTCGTGGCCGCGCTCGCCGTGGCCACCCGCTCCGAAGCGCACAACGCGCTGATCCGTCCGTCGTGGGCGCCGCCGGGCTGGCTCTACGGTCCGACGTGGACAGCCCTGCTCCTCGCGGTCGCCATCGCGGGCTGGGGCTACTGGCGGACCGACGGCGAGACGCGCGGCTTCGCCTTCTACGGCGTCTGCCTGCTGCTGACCCTGCTGTGGACGCCGCTGTTCTTCGCCGGCGGAGCACACGCCCTGGCACTGGCCGACGTCGTCGTCCTGGACTTCATGGTGCCCGTCACGATGATGGAGTTCGGGCGCCGCTCGAAGCTCGCCGCCTGGCTGCTGGTGCCATATCTGCTGTGGTTGCTGTACTCGACCGCGGTCAACGCCGCCGTCGTCTGGCTCAACTAGTCCTTGGGCTTGCGGCCCTTGGCCCGCACGGCGAGCAGGAACTGGCGGATCGCGTCCACCACGAGGATCGCGGCCAGGACGCCCAACCCGATGGCGCCGGCGAGCGGGCCGCCGAAATACCGCTGCGATTCCAGCGTCGTCGTCTCGCCGTAGGTGATCACGACCGGGACGACACCGGCCTTCCAGCACGCGAAGGCGCCCCACACCGCGAGCGCGGCGAGGATCAGCTCGACGGCCCCCACCACGGCGCGCAGGGGTTTGTGCAGCCGGGCCGCGGGCCGGGAGTCCTCCGGTGGCCACAGATCGGCGCCGGTCGGCTGGGGAAGGTCGATCACGGTGAGCAGTTTCTCATGACTCTGTGGTGCGAGCACGCACCAAATCCCCGAGAGCCTCGCGAAGGGCGTCCGGATCCTTCGCCCAAGCTCGCACGAACACGCCGTCTTCGAGCTTCAACCCGACTTCACCGAACTTCTTGGGGACCGTCCAGCCGCCGCCGAGGACGCGCGATCCGACCGGCGCCTCGTCTTCCAGGACCTCGGCGATCCTGGCCGCCTCCAGCGTTTCCTTGCCCTGCCGGTAGCCGTCCGGCGTGACTTCGAGCGAAAGGTACCGGCGGCGCGCGTAGACCCACGGAACGGTGATCGCCACCAGCCCCACCGCGACCAGGATCCAGGCGAGCCAATGGACCGGGCCGCCGGTCGCCAGTTCGGCGAGCAGCCCGGCGAGGGCGAACAACGGCGCCCACAGCAAAGCCGTCCAGCCGACGCCGGGTTCGTCGTAGCGGGGCGGCTCGGCGGTCATGGCAGCGTGCGCCCGACCTTCGGGAAATGATCGGAGACGCTGGGCAGGTACATGAGGACCAGCGCGATCGCCACCAGCAACGTGGACACCAGCAGGAACACGTTGAGCGAGCCGCGCAGGATCAGCAGTTCCACCAGGACCAGGAAGACCGCCCCCACGGTGAGCACCGTCCTGGCCGACCGCGTTCCCTCGCGGGCCTTGTACGCGAACAACGCGAACAGGACGGCGAAGGTGAGCGCACCGCCGAACAGCATCCACAGCAGGGTGTTCACGCCGGACGCGACCTGCGCCGGGTCGGCGGGCTGGCCGGGGACCGGGTTCTCCCTGATCTGCTTGAGGATCCCCTCGGTCAGTTCGTCTTTCAGCACCAGCAGGGCGATCTGACCGGCCACCAGGACGACACCGGCGAGGATCCACAGCCAGAACGAGATCGCGACCGGCTTCGGCACCACGATCTTCGGCGGCTTCTGGCCCGGCAGGATCGGATCCGGGGACATTCCGCGCTTACGGCGCTCGTCGTCCGTTTCGTCGGCTTTGCTGTCGCTCACGCGAGGCAGCCTAGTCCAGCCAAGCTGCGGCTTCGGCGGCCCAGTAGGTCAGGATCATGTCCGCGCCCGCGCGGCGGATCGAGGTCAGCACCTCGAGGATCGTGCGCTCGCGGTCGAGCCAGCCGTTCGCCGCGGCGGCCTCGACCATCGCGTACTCGCCCGAGATGTTGTACGCCGCGACGGGAACCGGCGACGCCTCGGCGGCGGCCCTGATGACGTCCAGATAGGACAGGGCGGGCTTGACCATGACCATGTCGGCGCCCTCGGCGATGTCCAGCTCGATCTCGCGCAGCGCCTCGCGCACGTTGCCCGGATCCTGCTGGTAGGTCTTCCGGTCGCCCTTCAGCTGCGAGTCGACGGCCTCGCGGAAGGGACCGTAGAACGCGCTGGCGAACTTGGCCGAGTACGCGAGGATCCCCGCGTCGGTGTGCCCGGCGCGGTCCAGCGCACTGCGGATGACGCCGACCTGGCCGTCCATCATGCCGCTCGGGCCGAGCAGGTGAGCGCCCGCTTCCACCTGCGCCAGTGCCATTTCCGCGTACACGCGCAGGGTGGCGTCGTTGTCGACACCGCCGTCGGCGTCGAGGACGCCGCAATGACCGTGGTCGGTGAACTCGTCGAGGCACGTGTCCGCCATCAGGACCGTCGCGTCGCCGAGCTCGGACCTCAGGTCGCGCAGGGCGACGTTGAGGATGCCGTTCGGGTCGATCGCGCCGGAGCCCTCCGCGTCCCGGGTCTTCGGAATGCCGAACAGCATCAGGCCGCCGACACCGGCGTTGACCGCCTCGACGGCGGCCTTGCGCAGTGTGTCGCGGGTGTGCTGGACGACCCCCGGCATGCTGGAGATCGGGCGGGGCGTGTCGGCGCCCTCGGCCACGAACATCGGGAGGATCAGCTGACGTGGGCGCAGCGTCGTCTCACCGACCAGCCTGCGCATCGCCGGAGTGGTACGGAGCCTGCGGGGACGATGTTCGGGAAACACCCTCACGACGGTACTCCCGCCCGCTTGAGAGGCGGTGAACGGCCGAACCTTTCCTAAGGAACGGTAAAGAGTCACCTTTGTCCGATTCCTCCGCGGTGTGACGTGGGTTACCTTCCACGGCATGTCGAGTTCAACGGTGACCGACCAACTGGAAGAACCGCCCGTCGGCTGGCGCGCACGGCTGCGCCAGGTCGGGCCAGGGATCATGGCCGCGGCGACCGGGGTCGGCGCGGGCGACCTCGTCGCGACGATGGTGGCCGGATCGCGCTTCGGGTACACGCTGCTGTGGGCGGTGCTCGTCGGCACGATCTTCAAACTCGCGCTGGCCGAAGCCGTCGGCCGCTGGCATCTGACCTCGGGCCGGACGATCCTTTCCGGCTGGCGGACGCTCGGGATCTGGGCGCTGATCTACTTCGGCATCTACGCGGTGATCTGGGGCTTCGTCTACGGCGCGACGGCCATGTCCGCGTCGGGGCTGCCGCTGAACGCGCTCTTCCCCGCGATTTCGGTGCGGTACTGGGCGATGATCTGCGGCCTGCTCGGCTTCGCACTGGTGTGGTTCGGGCGCTACGCGATCATCGAGAAACTGATGACGGTGCTCACCGGTGTCATGTTCGTGACCGTGGTCGGCACCGCGATCCTCGTCGTGCCGGATTTCGCCGAACTGTTCAAGGGCGCCGTCCCGACCCTGCCCGACGGCTCGCTCGTCTACGTCCTCGGCCTGGTCGGCGGCGTCGGCGGCACGATCACCATGGCGGCCTACGGCTACTGGACGCTCGCGAAGGGCTGGCGCTCGTCGAAGTGGCTGCCGATGATGCGCACCGACAACGCCGTCGGCTACGTGATGACCGGGATCTTCGTGATCGCGATGCTGATCATCGGCGCGGAACTGTTGCTGGGCCAGAAGATCATCTCGGGCGACAAGGGCCTGCTGTTCCTCGGCGACACCCTCGCCGCGGATTACGGGCAGTGGGCGCGGATCCCGTTCCTCATCGGCTTCTTCGCCGTTTCGTTCACGTCGGTGATCGGCGTCTGGCACGGCGTGAGCCTGCTGTTCGCCGACTGGTGGCGCATCCTGCGGCTGCCCGCGAACACGACGGAAAGCGTTGAGGCGTATGAGAAAAAGGCCGGCGAACGCAGTGTCGCGTACCGCGGATACGTGCTGTGGCTGACCTTCCCGCCGATGGCGTTGCTGTTCCTGGACCAGCCGTTCCAGCTCACCGTGATCTACGGCGTGCTGGGCGCGTTGTTCATGCCGTTCCTGGCGGCGACCTTGCTGGTGCTGCTGAACACGTCACGGGTGCCGCGGGAAGGGCGTTCGCGGTGGCTGTCGAACGGGCTTTTGGGGATCTGCCTGGCGATGTTCGCTTACCTGGCGTACACGGAGGTCGTGAAGTTCTTCAGCTGAGGCCGCACCCTGCGGGCCCAAGTACATGAAGGCCCCCTTCACCGCGTCTAGCGCAATGAAGGGGGCCTTCACGTACTAACCGATCGTCAGGAGCGGCGAGCCCGCTTCGCCTTGCGAGGCGGCGGAAGCGCGCCTTCGGCACGGAGCCGGGCGGCGTGCTCGGCGAGCGCGTCGACCAGGTGCGGGACGTCGGCCTTCTCGGGCTGGACGTCGACCCGCAGCCCGAACTCCACGGCGGTCTCCGCGGTCTTCGGGCCGATGCACGCGACCAGCGTGCGGGTGTGCGGCTTGCCGGCGATGCCGACGAGGTTCCGCACGGTCGAGGACGAGGTGAAGCAGACCGCGTCGAAACCGCCGGTCTTGATCATCTCGCGGGTCTCGGCGGGCGGCGGCGCGGCCCGCACGGTGCGGTACGCGGTCACGTCGTCGATCTCCCAGCCACGTTCGCGCAGACCGGCCGAAAGGGTCTCGGTGGCGATGTCGGCCCGCGGCAGCAGCACGCGGTCGACCGGGTCGAGGACGTCGTCGTACGGCGGGAACTCGGCGAGGAGACCCTCCGAGGACTGCTCGCCCTCCGGGATCAGCTCGGGGATGATGCCGAACGAGCGCACCTTCGCGGCGGTCGATTCGCCGACGCAGGCGATCTTCACGCCGGAGAAGGCGCGGGCGTCGAGGCCGAACTCCTCGAACTTCTCCCACACCGCGCGGACGGCGTTGGTCGAGGTGAAGACGATCCACTGGTAGCGGCCGTCGACGAGACCCTTGACCGAACGCTCCATCTGGGCGGGACTGCGCGGCGGCTCGACCGAGATGGTCGGCACCTCGTGCGAGGTGGCGCCGTGGCCGCGAAGCCGCTCCGCCATCTCACCGGCCTGCTCCTTGGTGCGCGGCACCAGGACCTTCCAGCCGTACAGCGCGCGCGACTCCCACCACGACAGCTTCGAGCGCTGGCCGACGGCCTGGCCGATGGTCACGATGAGCGGGCCGACGAGCTCGCCCGCCTCGTTCGCGACGGTGGCCAGCGTGGTGTCCAGGGTGCGCTGGGTGTTGATGGTGCCGTTCGACGTGACGGCGACCGGGGTGGTCGGCGCCAGTCCGTGCTCGGTCAGCGCGGACGCGGCCTCGGCCAGGTGCGCCGACGTCGCGTGCAGCACGATCGGGCCGGGGGTCGCGGCCAGCGCGGCCCACTCGACGTCGCCGCGGACGTCGACCTCGGTGTGCGTGCCACCGAGCGCGACGCCGGCGTACGCCGGGACGGCCGCGCCGGGCGAGACGCCCGGGATGATGTCGAACACGGCGCTGGTCCGGGAAACGGCCTGCACCTCGGCGACGACGGCGGGCTGGGTCAGCGGGTCACCGGCGATGAGCCGGAGCACCAGCCGTCCGGCCTTGGCCTCGTTCACCAGGTCCTTGGCGACTTCGGTGGCCTCGCCGACGGCGGGGCGCACTTCGGCGCCCTCGGCGGCGAAGGCCAGGACGCCCGAAGGGACGTCCGGGTCGGTCACCACGACCTCGGCCTTGGCGAGCAGCTCCTGAGCGCGGACGGTCAGCAGACCGGCGTCACCGGGGCCCGAGCCCACGAAGGCGACACGCCCGGTGGTCTTACGCGCGGGGGTCATCTGTGCGTTCTCCTCTTGAGCGGCCGCAGTCGAGCGCGGCCCTACCTTCAACGTTCTGACTCACTGGGCGGGGCCGGACAGCGCACCGGCCCCCAGGTCGAGCAGCTCGGCGGCCAGTGTCCGGCCGAGCTGATCGGCTTCGTGCTTGTCGGCGAGCGCGGAAGCGCGCACCATGTCGACCGCGTCCCCGTCCCCTTCGACGGCGGCGGTACCCCGCAACGAGATCCGCTCGACGACCCGCCCTTCGGCGTCCAGGTCCTCGACGATCTCCGCCAGCGCTCCGACCGGTGCGCTGCACCCGGCTTCCAGCGCCGCGAGCAACGCCCGCTCGGCGGTCGCCACGGCACGGGTGCCTTCATCGTCCACGCATGCCCCGAGCAGGTGCTCGATGTCCACGTCACCGGTCCGGCACTCCACCGCCAGCGCACCCTGCGCGGGTGCGGGCAGCATCTGGATCGGGTCGAGGGTCTCGGTGATCTCCTCCGCCCGGCCGATCCTGGCCAGTCCGGCACGCGCCAGGATGACGGCGTCGAGCTCTCCGTCGCTCACCTTGCGCATGCGGGTGTCGATATTGCCTCGGATCGGCACGATTTCCAAACCGAGACCGAGCGCGCGCAGCTGCGCGGTCCGCCGCGGCGAGCCGGTGCCGACGGTCGAGCCGGGCGGGAGCTCGCCCAGCGTCAGCCCGTCACGGGCGATCAGCGCGTCACGCGGGTCCTCGCGGCGCGGCACGGCGGCGAGCGTGATGCCCGGTTCCGGCTTCGTCGGGAGGTCCTTGTACGAGTGCACGATGACGTCGACTTCTTCGCGCAGCAAGGCTTCGCGCAGCGCGGAAGTGAAGACGCCGACCCCGATCGTGGGGATCGGCGCGGACGACTTGTCGCCGGGGGTCGTCACGGTGACGAGCTCGACCTCGGCCCCGGTGGCACGCAGGGCGTCGGCGATGGTGCCGGTCTGCGCGAGGGCGAGTTTGCTGCCGCGCGTCCCGATGCGGATGACTCTGCTCACTGGATGATCACTCGTCTTTCGGCGTTGCGGTGGGACTCGCCACGGCGGCGGGCGCCTGCGGGTCGAGGCAGAACAGCTCGCGCAGCGCGTTGGCGTAGTCGGTGTCGGCCGTCTCGGCGGCCAGCTGCTTGACCCGCACCGTCGGCGCGTGCAGCAGCTTGTCGACCACGCGGCGGACCGTGCGGCCGACCTCCTCGCGGACCCCGGCGTCGAGATCCGGCAGGCGGTTGTCCAGCCGCAGCAGTTCGGCGTCGACCACCTCGGCCGCCCGGCGCCGCAGCGCCGTCACCGTCGGGGTGACCTCGGCGCTGCGCTGGCCGGCGAGGTACTCGCGCACCTCGTCGAGCACGATGCCGGTGGCCTTCGCGGTCTGCCGTTCGGTGGTCGGGGTGCCCGCTTCCCGCATGCGGCGCTGGATGGTTTCGAGGTCGACCACGGTGACGTCGGCCAGTGCGGCGACGTCGTGGTCGACGTCACGCGGGAGGCCGAGGTCGCAGACGACCAGCGGGCGCCCGGCACGGGCCGGGACGTGTGCGGCGGTGAAGACCGCGGCCTGCGCGCCGGTGCAGCAGACGACGACGTCCGCCTCGGCGACCGCGTCCGCGATCCCGCTCATCTGGACGGCCTTCGCGGGCACTCCCTGCTCGACGCTCGCGGCGGCGAGGCGGGCGGCCCTGGCCTCGGTGCGGTTGGCGATGGTGATCTCGCCGATCCCGGACTTGCGCAGCTGCGACGCGGTCAGCGCGCCCATCGAACCGGCGCCGATGATCAGCGCGTGCTTGCCCGCGATGTCCCCGGCCGCGGCGAGCGCCTCGGAGACCACCGACGCGCCCAGCTGGTCGAGCCCGGTCTCGGTGTGGACGCGTTTGCCGACGCGCAGCGTGGTCTGGATCAGCTCGTGCAGCGTGCGGCCGACGGTGCCGGCCTCCCGCGCGGTGGCGTAGGAGGACCGGATCTGGCCGAGGATCTGCGTCTCGCCGACGACCATCGAGTCCAGCCCCGAGGTGACCGAGAACAGGTGCTCGATCGCGGCGCCGGCGTAGTGCACGTACAGCGACTCGTAGAGGTCCGCGGGCTGCATGCCGGCCTGGCGGGCGAGCACGTCGGAAACGTCGTTGAGGCCACCGTGGAAGGTCTCGACGACGGCGTAGACCTCGATGCGGTTGCAGGTCGAGACGAGGATCGCCTCGCTGACGTGCTCGGCCTGCTGCAGTTCGTGGAGCACCTTGGTCACGTCGGTCGCGGGGACCGCGACGCGCTCCAGGGTGTTCAGCTCGGCACTGCGGTGCGAAAGCCCGACCGCCAACACGCTCATTTCAGCGCACCACCATTCCGTTGCCGTGGCCGTTCACGCTGCCATTCTCGGCGCCCCCGGGGCCACTGTCCCCTCCGCCGTTGCCGTTAGCGGCCAGATCGGCGCGACGAGCGACGTGGAACGACAGGATCTGCAGCTCGACCGCGAGATCGACCTTGCGCACCTCGATATGTGCCGGAACCTGCAGCACGACCGGGGCGAAATTCAGGATGCACTGCACGCCACCTGCGACGAGCCGGTCGCAGACCGACTGCGCGGCGGTGGGCGGAGTGGCGATGACGCCGATGGAGATCTGCCGTTCGGCGCAGACTTTGGGGATCTCGTCGAGATGTGAGACCGGGAGACCGCCGACCGGGACGCCGACCAGATCCGGGTCGAGGTCGAACAGCGCCTCGACCGGGAACCCGCGGCCGGGGAACCCGCCGTAGTTGGCGAGCGCGTGGCCGAGATTACCGATGCCGACCACGGCGACCTTGTGCTTGCGGGTCAGGCCGAGGATGCGTTCGATCTGGCTGACCAGCACCTGGACGTCGTAGCCGACGCCGCGGGTGCCGTAGGAGCCGAGGTAGGACAGGTCCTTGCGCAGTTTCGCGGAGTTGACGCCCGCGGCCTGCGAGAGCTCCTCGCTGGAGATCGTCGTCGCGCCCTGCTCGGCCAGCCCGGAGAGGACACGGAGGTAGACGGCGAGGCGGGCGACGGCGGCTTCGGGGATGGACTTCGCGCGGACCGCTTCCGGCTCGGCGGTGGTCTCGACGGCTGGCATCTCCGCGGTGGGCGCGTTGTCGGCGTCCGGTGTCACCCGGGTGCGCCGGCCTCGTTGCGACACCACGCTTGTCCGCTCCCTCTGGTCCCTGCTGACGACATGAATCGCCCGAACCTGGAAAACGGCTCTTGACCCGCCGCGCTGAGTCCGGTTCGATGCCGGGCGCTTTCGGAGGCGACGTATCTACGGTAGCCACTTGTGAACGCAGGCACAAAGTCACAGGTAGAGGGGATGACACACCCCACAGTGCCCGGGCGCGTGGGTCGTGAGCGGTAAGTGTCGTTCTAACGACACTTACCACTCACGACCACGGTGACCGAGGCGTCAGCGCGCGTTGACCGTCACCGTGTGCCAGCCGGTGGCGCCGTCGGGAACGGTCCCGGCGCGCTCCTGCGTCTGCGTGTATCCCGACTGATCCGTCGCCCGGACGGCGATCTCGTGCTGACCAGCGGCGACGTCGACCTCGGTCCACCACATCCGCCAGGTGTCCTTCGACGTCTCCGCCGACAGGACCGCCTCCTTCCACGGCCCCTGATCGACCCGGATCTCGACCTTCGCGACGCCGGTGTGCTGCGCCCACGCGGTCCCGGCCACCACGACCTTGCCCGCGTTCACCGCCGAACCCGGCGCGTCGATCCGCGACTGCGTCTTCACCGGCGCTTCCTTCGCCCAGCCGCGGTCGAGCCAGTACGCCTTGCGCTCCGCCCAGGTGGTGATCTCCAGTTCGGTCACCCATTTCGTGGCGGACACGTAGCCATAGAGCCCGGGGATCACAATCCGCGCGGGGAAGCCGTGCTCGATCGGGAGCGGTTCGCCGTCCATGCCGAGGGCGAGCATCGCGCCGCGCCGCGGATCCAGGGCGGCTTCGACCGGGGTTCCGCAGGTCCAGCCGTCGACGCTGGTCGCGAACATCTGCTCGGCGCCGGGTTTCACGCCCGCCTCGTTCAGCAGATCCCGCAGGTCGATGCCGATCCAGCGCGCGTTGGAGATGTACGGGCCGCCGACCTCGTTGGAGACACAGCACAGGGTGACGTCGCGTTCGATCAGCGGCCGCGAGCGGAGGTCTTCATACCGATAGGTGACTTCGCGGTCGACCATCCCGCGGATCTGCAGGCTCCAGTCCTCGGTGCGGACCTGCGGGACCACCAGCGCCGTGTCGATCCGATAGAAATCCTTCGAAGGAGTGATGTACGGCGGAGTGCCGAGCTTCGCGAAATCCGCGTCGGGCGGGATCGGCGGCGCGGTCCTCGCCGCGACGAGCCTGCCGACGGCGGCCCGCGACTCCTCCGCGTTCTTCCTGGTCCCGACGATCTGGCCGGTCAGCGCGGCGACGCCGGCGCCCGCCGCGACGGACGCGCCGGTGATCAGCACCCTGCGCCGGTCCGGGCCTTCGCCTTCACGGTCGTCGAAGAACACCTTCGGGCGGAAGAACGCATGCAGCCGCGTGAACACGATCAGCGCGACGACGGTGGCGATCACCGGCGCCAGCAGCGCGATCTGCCCGAGGTCGGTGCGCACGAAGACGGCGGCGACGCCTGCCGCGCCGAGGACGCCGACGATCACCTGTCCCGGCAGTGGATTGCGGCGCGAGAGCTGCCCGGCGAGCAGCGCGAACAGCACCAGCACCACGGCAAGGCCGATCTTGAGGACGGGCTTGTCCCAGGTCTCCAGCGTCCGCTCGGCCCAGGCGACCACCGCGTGCGGGCTGTGGTCGATGACGAAGTTCGCGACGGCGACGAATGGCGAGGCCGTGTACCCGACGAAACCCGCGACGAGATGTCCCACGCCGAGGGCTGCCGCCAGTGACAGGAGCCCGGTCAGTGCGGCTTGCGGGAAGGTGAGCCTGCGTTCGTCGTCCACGACTCCATCTTCGGAGCGAATCGGCCGTTGGGGCGGCCGATCGCCCCTTACGAGTGTGTTACGCCAATGCTTTCCGGAGCCTGTCCTCTTCGACGCGCCAGTAGCCGTGCTCGGCGTCGTCGACGAGGATCACCGGCACGCGGTCGCCGTATTCGGCCCGCCATTCGGGATCGCTGTCGACGTCCTGGGCCGACCAGGCGACGCCCAGCTCGCCGCAGATCCGCTCGATGTCCTGTTCCGCGACCTCGCACAGGTGGCAGCCCGTGCGGGTCATGACGGTGACGTGGTGGGCCATGCCCCAATCCTTACCTGAGGCGCATCCTGCGCAGCTTCCCGGTGGCCGAATGCGGCAGCGACTCCGCGAACTCGACGGTGTGCGGCACCTTGTACCCGGCCAGATGCTCGGCGCAGTGCTCGACGACCTGCTGTTCCGACAGCGATGCGCCCTGCGCGGGGACGACGACGGCCTTCACCGCCTCGCCGGTCCGCTCGTCGACGACGCCGACGACGCCCGCCTCGACGACCTCGTCCAGCATCGAGATCACGTTCTCGACCTCGTGCGGGAAGACGTTGAAGCCGTTGACGATGATCAGGTCGTTGGCCCGGTCCACCAGGTGCAGGTCGCCGTCGGTGTCGAGGTAGCCGACGTCGCCGGTGCGGAACCAGCCCTCATCGTCGGGGCCGTGCGAGCCGTCGGGCCAGTAGCCGGAGAACAGGTTCGCGCCGCGGATCGACACCAGGCCGGTGCCGCCGTCCTCGTCGAAGGCGTCGCCGAGGTCGTCCGGGTCCAGCGGGACGGGCTCCGCGTCGCCGTCGCTGTCGACGAGCCGGAGCTCGACGCCGGGCAGCGGCCGCCCGACCGAACCGGGCTTCGGGTAGCCGGTGACCAGGGTCGTGGTGACCACGGGCGCGCATTCGGTGAGGCCGTAGCCCTCGTAGACGTCGAGTCCGGTGGCGCCGCGGAGGGCGGTGAGGATCTTGGGATGAAGCGGCGCCGCACCCGAGGTCATCCGCCGCACGGTGGACAGGCCCTGGCCGAGTTCCTCGGGGTCCATCGCGGCGAATTCGGCGTACATCGCGGGCACGCCGGCGATCGACGTCACCCGGTACTCGGTGCAGTCGGCCAGGGTGCGCTCGGCGAGGAAACGCTCGGACAGGATCGCCGTCGCGCCGACCGCCGTGGTCTGCAGCAGGCCGGGGCCGAGGCCGTAGACGTGGAACAACGGGATGGTGATGAGCACGCGGTCGCCGTGTACGAGCGGCGCCGGGACGATCCGGCTCAGCTGATCGAGGTTCGCGAGCAGCGCCCGGTGCGACAGCATCACGCCGCGCGGCGGGCCGGTCGTGCCGGAGGTGTACGAGATGACCGCTATGTCCTCACCGGCGCCGGACGCGTCGACCGGTTCGGCTGCTCCATCCGAGGTAACAGCCGGTGAGAGGCTTGTCACCCCGTCGGGGAGTTCCTCGGTGGGTTCGCGTTCGAGGACGAGCCGTGCGCCGCTGTGCTCCAGCAGCCCGTTCAGTTCCGCGGCCGGCCCCTGCGGCGAGATCGGGACGACCACCGCGCCCGCCCGGAGCGCCCCGAACAGCGAGACGGCGAACGCGGCCGACGTCGGCAGCCGCAACGCCACCCGGTCACCGCGCTCGATTCCCGCGTCGAGCAGGGCGCGGGCCAGCGTGTGGGCGGCGTTGTCGAGCTCCGCCCAGGTCAGCGCGACACCTCCGCCGGTCTCCTGGACGGCCGCCTTGCCCGGCCACTGACGAGCGGCCTCGGCGAGCAAAGTGGGCACACTTGCATCGGCAACCTGCTCCGCGCTCAACTGCGAACCTCTTCCCTGGAGTGAACGGCGTTGCCAGTTTGTCATCCCGGCCACCGTCATGGGGGTCACTCGCTTTCGTCGCAGTTCCGTAACCCCGGCACCGCTACCTACTTCGCGGTAACTACACGTATGCTGCTGTGCGTCGTCGAGTGGTGTTGATCACTCGATGGTGAGAAAGGGAGTCCGGACGTGCAGATCTTGCAGGCCCACGCGGCGGTGGGACATGCGGGCCGGTCCTCCCTGTCCGGAACGGGAGGTGGACCGTGACTCTTCCCGCGCCCAACCCCGTCTCGATGCTGGCGGGCCACATCCTCCGCCGGAGCGGTTTCCCCGCGGCGCCGTCGGCCCGGCCCAAGGTCAGCGACACCGCCGAGAGCGACGCCGCCGCCGAAGCCGCGAAGGCCGAAGCCTGGGAGCTGGTCAGCGCCGCTCAGGACGGCGACACCTCCGCGTTCGGGCGGCTCTACGACCGCTATGTGGACGTCGTCTACCGGTACGTCCTGTTCCGCCTCGGCGACCGGGACCTGGCCGAAGACGTCACCAGCGAGACGTTCCTCCGCGCGCTGCGCCGCATCACGTCGGTGAGCTACCAGGGGCGTGACGTTGGCGCCTGGTTCGTCACCATCGCGCGCAACATCATCCTCGACCACGTGAAGTCGAGCCGGTTCCGCCTCGAGGTCGTCACCGACGAGGTCGCCGAGCCCAACGGGGCGCCGATCGGGAACGTCGGCGTGCAGGCCGTCGCGGGGCCGGAACAGCAGGCCATCAGCCGCGCCACCCGCGCCGAACTGCTGCGGTGCGTCGCCGAGCTCGGCGAGGATCAGCGCGAGTGCATCGTGCTGCGGTTCATGCAGGGGCTTTCGGTCGCCGAGACCGCCGCGATCATGAAGCGCAACGAGGGCGCCATCAAGGCCCTTCAGCACCGCGCGGTACGCCGTTTGGCACAACTTCTGCCCACAGGACTGCGTTAAGCCCGCCGATATACCCACCACCACCCTCAACGGAAACGCTCCGCGTTGCGGCATCGATCCAATATTTATGCCTCACCCGGCCTTGCCGTAACCCTTGGGCGTCCCCGCTCGTTTTCTCAGCCAGACCGGTGTCAGGACCGGGCTGAGCAGATGGAGACTTCGCCGTGGGCGTGCCGGGATGGTTCGCGCGGGAGCGGGCGGACGGTGACCGCTTCGCCGACCTTGTCGACGGCACCGAATCCCCGGACGACGACGAGTTCGCGCACGAACTCGCGCTCGTCGGCGGCTTGCGCGAACTCGGCGCCGGCGGCGCCCCCGACGCGGAAACCCGGCAACGGATCCGCGACGAGATCGCCGGACGCCTCGCCGAATCCGAAGCCGCGCCGAAGCGACGTGGTCACGCCGTCGCCAATCTCGCCGCGGCCGCCGTCGCGCTCGTGCTGGCGCTCGGCGGGATCACCCTGTTGCTGTCCAAGGACGCATTGCCGGGCGATCCGCTCTACGGCATCAAACGAGCGGGTGAATCGGCCTCGCTCGGGCTCACCTTCGACGAGCAGGACAAGGCGAAGAAGCATTTGGAGTTCGCCGCGAACCGCGTCGGAGAACTGGACGAGCTGACCCGGCAGGGCGCGCCCACCGCCGCGTATTTCACCGGACTCGCCGATTTCGAGACCGACCTCCGCGCCGGCGTCTCGCAGTTGACGGCACTCGTCACCGATCAGGGTGGCCAGGCCCGGCTGGCCGAGCTCCGGTCCTGGGCACGTCAGCAGTCCGACCGGCTCGGTCTCCAGATCGACTACGCCCCCGCCGAAGCACGCGACAAATTCGACTCGGCCCGCGTACTCCTCGAGAGGGTCCAAGCGCGCACGACGGATCTCGGCTCGCGTCTGGTCTGCTACACGATCACCACGGGATCTTCCGACGAGCTGGGCGCGGTCCCGGCCGCCGGTGACTGCGTCCGCAACCCCGACTCCCCCGACGCGGTCCTTCCGCCGGTGACGTCTTCCCCGCCGTCGTCCGCTCCGTCTGTGACGCCGACACCGACCTCGGTGCCGCCTTCGTCCGGTGTGGACACCGCGGCCCCGACCGGACCGCTCGCCCCGCCGTCGGGAGGCACGCCGCCGCCCGTCGTGGCCACGCCCGGCCCGACGACGCGGACGTTGCCGACGCCGACGATCACCACGCCACCGCCGCCGCTGGTTTCGATTCCGCCGCTCATCCCGGGGTTACCGCCGATAATCATCGGCTGACTCGGTGTCACGTGAGGCAGGCGCCACACCCGGGACAGCGTGGTCGGCCGCTCGCTACGCTGTGCACAGGCACCTGGGATTCCGGAGGCGGTGTGCGTGTCAGTGTGGCGGGGCAGGGATAAGAGTCAAGAGCTCGAACGGCTGGCCGAGCTCGCGGGCGAGGCGTCGGCCGAGGCCGCCATGGCGACCGCGTCCGCCGAAGCCCTCGAACCGCCCGCGCCGCCCGCGCCGCCGGACCTGACGGCGGCCGCGTTCTTCGACGTCGACAACACCATGATGATGGGCGCGTCGATCTTCTACTTCGCCCGCGGCCTGGCCGCGCGCAAGTTCTTCACGTCCGCCGATCTGGCCGGATTCGTCTGGCAGCAGGTGAAATTCCGGCTCGGCGGCCGGGAGAACAAGGAGGACATCAAAACCCACCGCGAGCGCGCACTGTCCTTTGTGGCCGGTCGTACCGTGCAAGAACTGACCGACATCAGCGAAGAGATCTACGACGAGCTGATGGCGGACAAGATCTGGTCCGGCACCAGGGCGCTCGCGCAGATGCACCTCGATGCCGGGCAGCGGGTCTGGCTGGTCACCGCGACCCCGATCGAACTCGCGGCCATCATCTCGCGGCGCCTCGGTCTCACCGGCGCGCTGGGCACCGTCGCGGAGACCAAGGACGGCGTCTACACCGGCCGTCTCGTCGGCGACCTGCTGCACGGCCGCGCGAAAGCCCACGCGGTGCGCGCGCTGGCGTCACGCGAAGGGCTGAACCTCAAGCGCTGCACGGCGTATTCGGACTCGCAGAACGACGTCCCGATGCTGTCGGTCGTCGGCACCGCGGTCGCGGTGAACCCCGACGGCGGCCTTCGCGACGTCGCGCGGGCACGTGGCTGGGAGATCCGTGACTTCCGGACCGGACGCAAGGCCGCGAAGATCGGCGTGCCGTCGGTGCTGGGCGTCGGTGCCGTGGCCGGTGCCGTCGCGGCGGGCATGGCCTACCGCAAGCGCTGACCCGCGTTTAGTCCTCTGAATGGTCCTTGCGCGTGCAACTACCGCATCCAGAGGACGAAACGCGTGAGGGTGGCTCGTCGTGATCAGACCTTCTCTGCGCGACTGTGTGGATTTCTGGTCATCCAACGCCCCAAAATCCACACAGTCGGGCGGCGCTCTCGGCACCTGACACCCGCCGGCGTTGTGAGAGCCACTTTCGCACCCGCCACTGCACACTGAACGCCGAAGCGCTGACCCGTCACATGCGTGCTTAAGGCCGGAACTCGCGTGTTTGGAGCCGGAACTCGAGAGTTCCGGCTCCGAGCACGCGAGTGACGGCTCCAAGCACGCGAGTTACGTGGTCTAGCCCTTGAAGACGCTCTTCCGCTGCGAAAGGCGTTTGTACAGCGACTGCTGGATCGACTCCCGCACCTGGTCGGTCAGCGTGAACACCAGCATCGGGTCGTCCACGGCGTCCGCGTCGTAGGTGTCCGTGCGGATCGGCTCGCCGAACTCGATGCTCCACTTCGTCGGCAGCGGGATCGCGCCGAGCGGGCCGAGCAGCGGGAACAGCGGCGTCACCGGGAAGTATGGCAGGCCGAGCACCCGCGCGAGCAGCTTGACATCCCCGATCTTCGGGTAGATCTCCTCCGCGCCGATGACGGACACGGGGATGATCGGCGCCCCGGTCCGCAGCGCGGCGGAGACGAAACCGCCACGGCCGAACCGCTGCAGCTTGTAGCGCGACGAGAACGGCTTCCCGATCCCCTTGAACCCTTCCGGCCAGACCCCGACGAGTTCTCCCTTGCGCAGCAGGCGTTCCGCGTCGGCGTTGCAGGCGAGCGTCTGCCCGGACTTGCGGGCGAAGGAGCCGATCAGCGGCAGCTGGAACACCAGATCCGCGCCGAGCCCGCGCAGGTGCCTGCCGCCGGGGACGTGGTCGTGCACGGCCACGGCGGTCATCAACGCGTCGAGCGGCACCGTGCCGGAGTGGTTCGACACCAGCAGCGCGCCGCCGTCGGCGGGCAGGTTCTCGACGCCGAACGTGTCGACCCGGAACCACTTCTCGTACAGCGCGCGCAACGGCGGCAACAGCAGGGTCTCGGTGAGCTCGGCGTCGAAGCCGAACTCGTCGACGGTGTAGTCACCGGTCAGCCGGTCACGCACGAACGCCAACGCCGTCCTGAGCGAGTCCGGGAGGAGGTCCGCGTCGGCGGGCCTCGTCCGGGCGGGCGAGACCCGCGCCGCCCCGGGGAACTCGACGACAGGCGCGTCGGCCCGGCGTTCGGAGTCCAGATGGTCCTGAGCTTCTTCCGACTCGCGAAGATCCCGTTCCGCCTGCGCGGCCGCGTCCGGCTTCTCTCTGCCGGGGCCGTGCAACGGGATGACCTGCGCTTCAGCGCCGCTCACGTTTTCCGCCTCGCCTTCGTGAGAGTTCTCGTGTGGCCTGCTCACCGGTGCGCCGCCTGTCCGGTCGCCGCGGCCACCAGCACCTTGCCCGCGAATCCGGCGAGCTTGCCGCCGTCCACCACGGGCCGGAGCCCGCGGCCGGTGATGTAGTCGTCGAACGCTTCCCGCGTCGTCCACCGCGGGGTGTAGCCGAAGTCCTTCTTGAGCTTCGTGATGTCCACGACGCGGCCGAAGTTCAGCAGCCGGACCTGGTCGGCGGAGAAGTCGACCACCCGCGCTCCGCGCAGCACCTTGCCGACCGACGGCACGACGCCGCTGGGCATCGGCAGCTCGACCCGCCCGGCTCGCCGGATCGCCTGAGAAAGGGTGAGTACCCCCTCCGACCCGACGTTGAACACGCCGGGTTTGTCGTTCAGCGTCGCCTGTTCGAAGACGGCCAGCGCGTCCGAGGCGTGAAGCAGCTGGATGCGCGCGTCGTAGCCGAAGACGGTCGGGACGACAGGCAGCGCGAAGTAGCGCGACAGCACCGTGTCGATCTCCGGGCTGATGATGTTGGCGAACCGGAGGAGCGTCGTCGTGATGTCGGGACGGCGGCGCATGAGCCCGCGGACATACCCCTCCATCTCGACGGCGTCCTTCGCGTAGCCGCTGGCCGAGGTGGGGATGAGCTCCGAATCCTCGGTGAAGACGGCCTGCGAGCGCGCGCCGGCGCCGTAGACGGCGGCCGTCGACTTCACCACGAGCTTGCGCACGAGCGGCGAGCGCTGGCAGGCCGCCAGCAGCCGCATCGTGCCGATGACGTTGACCTCTTTGATCGCCGTCCGGCGAGCCGGGCCCGCCGGATGCGCGGTGCACGAGGCGTGCACCACGGTGTCGACCTTGGCCGTGCTGATCACCTTGGCGATCAGCGGATTGCGGATGTCGGCGCGGACGTACTCGGCGTGCCCCATGCGCTGCAGTACCGACTTCTGCGGGGGCGTGGTGTCCACGCCGATCACCCGCTCGAACCCCGGATTGTTGCCGAGTCTGGCGAGCAGCTTCCCGCCAAGGTCTCCCCCGACCCCGGTCACGAGCACGATGTTCGACGGCATAGGACTCCCTGCGGCTTTTGGGCGGTTCTCGGACTTTCGATCACGGGGTCCTGATGACCTTGAGCGCTGGTCCATCGACCGTGTGTGCGCGAACCTGCACTCATGGGAAGCATCGCGCGGCTGCCCTTGAGATGTTACCGCTCATTAGGGGTAGTCGAGTCAGCGCTTACATGCTATTAACCCGCTGCTCGCAGAGGGGATCCACGTCTCACTCGAATGGGCGGAAACCGCCCACGAAATGGGAATGGCCCGTCCAGAAACTGGACGGGCCACTCACCGGCTGTGTCTTACTTGCCGGCCTTCCTACGCTGAACGCGCGTCCGGCGCAGCAACTTGCGGTGCTTCTTCTTCGACATGCGCTTACGGCGCTTCTTGATCACAGAGCCCATCGTGAGCGCTCCTTCCTTCGTCGTCGGTCACGCTGCCCGGCGCAGCGTCCAACGGGTGGAGCGCACAGGCACGAGCGGTCTTCCAGGGTACTCGCGCCCCGGAAGACGCCCTCGGGCGGGCACGTTGTGCTCCGCGGACCGAGCCTCAGCCCACGTCGAAGTACGCGCCTTGCAGATACTCGTGTACGGCCTTTTCGGGCACTCTGAACGACTTCCCGACGCGCACCGCGGGCAGCTCGCCCGAGTGAACGAGGCGGTAGACGGTCATCTTGGAGACCCGCATCAGCGTGGCCACCTCGGCGACCGTCAGGAACTGGACCTGGCCCACTGAGGGCAGATCATCCTTCTTGTTCGGCGGCATGATTCACCGTGTCCTTCGACACGTGTCGCGCCACGAGGCTTCCCCACCTGTGGTATCGACACGCACGTGCTCTCCTGAGAGTAGCGGGACACGTGTGGCTAAAGCGACGCGAGTCACCGGGATGGGCCCGTCCGACTACGCATTTCGTCCTCTGGATGCGGTGGTTCGACGTCGAACCACCGCATCCAGAGGACTAAACGCGGGGTTCGTGGGCGCGGCCCAGCTCGGTCGAGCGGTCCTTCGCGGCCTCGATGGCGGCCAGAAGCGCCGCGCGGACGCCGTGCTTCTCCAGCTCGCGGATGGCGTTGATGGTCGTCCCGGCGGGCGACGTGACGGCTTCGCGCAGCAGCACCGGGTGTTCGTCGGACTCGGCGAGCATCTTCGCCGCCCCGACCGCCGACTGGATGATCAGCTGCCCGGCGAGCGCCCGCGGCAGGCCGAGCAGGATCCCGGCGTCGATCATGGCCTCGACCAGGTAGAAGAAGTACGCGGGCCCGGAGCCGGAAAGCGCCGTGACGGCGTCCTGCTGCGACTCGGGCACTTCGACGACCTGCCCGACGTGCGAAAGCAGGTCCTTCACCACCGCGATGTGCTCGGCGGTCGCGTGCGCACCCGCGGAGACCGCGCTCATGGCCTCTCCCACGAGCATCGGGGTGTTCGGCATGACCCGCACCACCGGGACGCCGTCGGCCAGCCTGCGCTCGTACAGGGCGGTCGGCAGGCCCGCGCACAGGGAGACCACCAGGGACTCCTCGCCGAGCAGCGGCGCGAGCTCGTCCAGCACCGGCTCGATGTCCTGCGGTTTGACCGCGACGACCAGCACGTCGGCCCGGCGGGCGGCGTCGGCGACGCCGACCCCGTGCACGCCGTAGCGCTCGGTCAGCTCGGCCGCGCGCGCCGGATACCGCTCGGTGAACAGGAGGTCGTCCGGGCTGTGCCCGCCGTGCAGCAGGCCCGAGAGCAGGGCCTCCCCGATCTTCCCGGCACCCAGAACGGCGATCACACTCATGCCTTTCAGCGTGCCAAACGGCCGTCAGGCTCCAGGCGCCGGGGCAAGCGCCAGCTGCCGCGCCTGGCAGACCAGCCTGCCCTGCGAGTCGACCACGAGGGCGTCCGAGTCGAACCAGGCCTCGTGCACCGACTGGCTCTGGACGATCACCCGCAGCCAGCCCGGCGCCGGCCGGGTGCGCAGCAACGCGGTCAGCTGCACGGTGGGCGCCCAGCCGACCCGGCCGAGGTTGTAGACCACCGGCGGGTTCACGTCGCTCGCGAGCAGCGCGAAGTACGGGTCCGCGAGCCCGTGCCGGGGCCGGACCCACAGCCGCATCCTCGGCGGATCGCCGATCCGGCCGTGCAGGTAGCCGACACTCGCCGGGTCGAGCCTGACTTCGCAGCCCTTCGCGAGGTTGAAGAGGCCTTCGGAGGTCTCGCCGGTCACGGGCACCGCGCCGGGCGGCGGCTCCGCGGCCATGGCCGGGACGTCGGTCCACTCCGGCCGCCGCATCGGCAGCCGTCCGGTGGTCACCCTGGCCTCGACGCAGCTGCGGCCCCGCTGCTCCAGCAGAACGCCGACGACCGAGGCGCGCCTGCCGACCTTCCGGACGTCCATGCGCAGCAGCACCGGCCCCACCGCGGGCGGATGCAGGAACTCCGCGCTGATCGCGAGCGGCTCGGACGGCGGCTCCCCGCGTTCGTGCAGGAACGACAGGGCGGCCCGTGCCATCAGGGCCATCAGGAAGCCGCCGTGGGGGTGTCCACCGATCGACCATTCGGTACGGAGTACCGCCGTGAACGTGCCGTCACCCAGTGATCTCGTCGCGCATGCCTCGTCGAAGGAGGTGCTCGTTTCGTCGGTCGCGCTCACCGAGCACTGACCCAGGCCACGAGCCGATCCATCGGGGTGCGGGAGATCAACAAGCGCAGCTGGTTCACGGTCGGAACTTTACGTGTACCAGCGCCTCGGGCGCAGGGAGGAATGAATCTCCGCACCTGGAGACGATCTTTGTCACTGACCGAGGTGCAGCCTCGCGAACAAGAGTGACTCCGCGAGATCCCGCGACCGCTGCGCAGCGCTCGGCGACCGCCGGGTGTTGATCTCCAGCACGACCTGTCCGGAGAAATCGCTGCTCACGAGCTTTTCCAGCAGTTCGGCGCAGGGTTCGATGCCGCGACCGGGCACCAGGTGCTCGTCCTTCGGGAGCCCCGTGCCGTCCGCCAGATGGACGTGCGCGAGCCCGGGACCCATCCGATCGGCGAGCGCGAGGGCGTCCATCCCGGCTGCCGCTGTATGGGACAGGTCGAGCGTGTAGTGGCGAAACCCTACGTCCGTAGGGTCGATCGACGGCCGGAACGCCGACACCCGCGACGTCCGCGAGCCACCGGGCGGGCGGACCTTGAACATGTTCTCCACCGCGATCTCGATGCCGCTGGCTTCTTCGAGCTCGTCGACGAGGTCGCCGAACGCGTCGCCGTAGCGGCGCTGCCACCGGAACGGCGGATGCACCACGACCGTGCGCGCGCCCAGTTCCTGCGCGGCTTCCACCGACATCCGCAGGCGCACCACGGGATCCGGCGACCACACGCGCTGGGTGATCAGCAACGAAGGCGAGTGGATCGACAGCACCGGCACCCCGGTGCGCCGCGACCACCGGCGCAACGCGGAGACGTCCTGGCTGACCGGGTCGGCCCAGACCATCACCTCGACACCGTCGTAGCCGAGGTCGGCGGCCAGCTCGAACGCCACTCCCGCCCGCAACGGCCAGACGGACGCCGTCGAGAGGCCTACCGGAACCTGCTGAACCATTCCGGCATTCTTCCCGAGGCCGCTAACGGGCGACCAGCAGGAGTGCGGCCGGTGAGACCGTCACCACCAGTCCGACCAGCACCGCGAGCACCAGGGTCTGCAGATCCTCCGCCTTGCGGATCTTCCGGACGATCCACACCAGCGCGACGATCACCAGCAACGCGGCGACCAGCGCGGCGGCGGGAAGGTTCACCCACAGCCAGTTGAAGCCCAGCCACACCGCGGCACCACCGACGACGCCGAGGGCGAGCTGACCGGCCAGCGCCAGCCACTGCTTCCCCGGCGAGGCCTTCTCGGCGGGCGCCGCGGGCTCGTCGACGACCTCCTCGGCCTGATCGTCGTCGTAGTCGTCCTCGTACTCGTCGGCGCGGTAGCCGTAGTCGTCACGCTCGAAGTCCGGGCCGCCGTCCGGATACGCCGGGTCGGCGAACTCGCGCTCGTAGTCGTCGAGGTTGTCCTGACGGTCGCGATCGTCGAGGGAGTGCGGCGGTACGAACGGCATCGGCGCGGGGTGGGGCGGGTGGGAAGAACCCATGGTCGGGGGGCCTGCGTCGAACGGGTCCGGTTCGGGCTCGGGGTCCGGCTCGACGGGCGCGACCGGGGGCGGCACCGGCGGGATCCCGCCGATCTCGGTGTCCTCGGACTGCACCTTCTGCCTGCGCTTGCGCCATCCGGCGAGCCCCGCGGGCGGTGCCGCCGGCGCTGAGGATTCCACGGGGGCCTCGGGTTCGGGCTCGGGGTCCGGCTCGACGGGCGCGACCGGGGGCGGCACCGGCGGGATCCTGCCAATCTCAGTGTACTCGGACTGCACCTTCTGCCTGCGCTTGAGCCATCCGGAGAGCCCTGCGGGCGGTTCCGCCGGC